>DATEFW010000028.1:0-70682 GCA_035280425.1 Bryobacteraceae bacterium
GGAGTTCCTCCAGCATGACTTTGCGTAATCGGGTCACAAGAACCTCCTTGTGACCCGTACAATACTGCTCCTGTCAGCCCATTGCCTCTGAGTTCATCGACGCGAAGCGTCCGCCGCGCCAGCGGCTTCGTTCTAGTCGGCAACTCGCTCGGCGGGTGGACGGCCATGGCGTTCACGCTGGCGCATCCCGAGCGCGTCAGCCGGCTCGTTTTGGTGGATAGCGCGGGATACTCGTACGCGCGGCTGGGCGGTGAAAAATTCAGCCGCGATGCGCTGCTGGCTCTGGAGCCCTCGACTCTCGAAGGTTGCCGCCAGTTGCTGAAGCTGATTTTTTACCACCAGCAGTCGATCACCGATGAGTCGGTCCGCCAGTTTTTCGCCGCCAAAATGCAGAAAAACGACAGTTACACGGTGGATCGTTTCATCGATTCCATTGTGCGCGGTGATGACGTTGTGGACGGCAAGCTGGGCGGCATTAAAGTGCCGGCGCTGATCGTTTGGGGGCGGGAAGATGCGCTGATCCGGCTGCCGGCGGCGAAAGCGCTGGGCGAGGATATCGCCGGTTCAAAGACCGTAATACTGGATCAATGCGGCCACGTGCCGCAAATGGAATGCGCCGCCCCTTTCAATGCCGCCCTTCTCGACTTTCTCGGCGGCGGGTCCTAACGCAGCCCTACTGGCTCGCTCCTTCGTCCATCTGCATCTGCGCCAGCGTGCCGGTAACGTTCAGCTCGCGCGAGCCGTTCGAAACGCGAATGAGCAGCCGGCCCTCGTCGTTTAGTGCGCCGCGACCCAGATACAGTTCCGATCCGGTGGACATTTCCAGCTCGGTGAAGCGCAACTTCGGGACCGGCTTCGCCCATTCAAACACGTAGCAGCCGGAGACGGACTGGAACTGATCGAGCGGCGCGGCGTCAAAATCCTGAGCGCTGAAAGAGCCTTCTGAACTCAAATTCGCCAGCAGCGCCGGGCCCGTTCCGTGAGTATCCAGCACTGCTTCTCCATCGAATTTACCGCCGGCCCAATCGACCGATTTCCAACGCGACGCCAGGCGGTACGCCGGTTCGTTGCCGCGAAAATCTACCGTTAATCTGCCGGTTATCGAACCGTTCTGAAAATCCCCGGTGATGTCGGCCAGAGTAGCGGTTGTGCCGCGCCAAACCAGCCGGCCGCGGATGTCGTTCAACTCAACCGCAGCGAGTTTCATCGACCCGATCTCGAATTGGCCGTCCAGATGCCGGCCCTCGAGCCAGGCTGGAACCGGCGCGCGCCTGAATCCGAATGCGCGGGCGATCAGGCCGCGATTGCGCCGCAGTGTTGGCTGGAACAGGTTTTCCACTTCGCTCGCGTCCAGGCTCGCGACGGTCAGATGAAAACGGTGCGGGCGCGCCGAGTCAGCATCAAAGCGGTACTCGCCAGTAGCCGAAACTCCGCCGAAGTTCGCATGAATCCGGTCGAGCACGACTCGCGTTCCCTCCAGTTGTGCGCGAGCCGATTCGACGACCAAAGGTCCGGCTAAACCGGGAACCGGCATCTCGGCGTTCTGCAAATGGAAGATGCCTGACCATTCGCCCGCCAAGCCGCCCTGCCGCTCGTACCGCAGCTTGCCGCTCCAGGTCCCGGACTGCACCTGATCGAGCAACGGAACCGAGGCAAGCGACACCTGCGAACGCAATGAGGTCGCGGCCATCGAATCGGTGGCAATAGAAAGATCAAGCGCGCCGGTGTTCCAATCGTAATCGCCCTCGATGCGGGCCAGATCGTCGGCCGAGGTACGTGCGACGGCGGTGGGAAGGTGGACGCGGCCGCCGTCAAACAGCAGCTTGGCTTGCTCGAAGCGGACCGGCGTTGAGTCCGGAATCGTGACGGACGCATCTTGAAAGGCTACTTGTCCCTGCCAGCTTCCCTGCCCCGCGTAGCCAATCGCGCCATCGATCGTTCCTTCCATCGTCAGGCCCGCGGGCAGCGGGGCACCCAAATGGCGCGCAAGCTGGAGCAGCGGCTGTAGCCGGAATTGATTCCAATTGAGCGCGACGCCCCAGTGCGTTTTGGAAAGATAATCCGCCACACGGAATCGTACCGCCAGCGGAGGCGCGTGTTCCGCCGCGGAATGCGAAGCGATTTCCAGCCTTTCAGCAGGCACATTCAGACGGCCTTCGAACTCAAACGGCCAGCTTGTTCCGCCCTGGGGAAGCAGGTCCCAGCGGTGTACGTCCTGGATATTGAGCGCGCCGTTGAGGTGCAGGTTTTCAAGAGACCCCGCAAGGTGTGCGCGCGCCGAGACCAGGCCATGGACTCCGATGTCGCGCCCGTAAATCAAGCCGATCATCTCGTTCACGCCGCTCTCTTGCAGTTCGAAATCGGCTGCCAATTGCCCGGGAACCGAATGCTCTGGCTGCCACCGTCCAGACGCGGTCAGGCTGCCGAAGCCGCGCGCCGGGCGGTCGGTGCGGGCCGGTTGCCCGGAAAAACGCGCTTCCCAGGCGCCGCCGGCGCCCGAAGGAGGCGCAGCGTCGAGATCGGCTTCCGTAATGTAAAAAATCGATTTCGTATTGCCAAACTTGAAATTGATCCGCCCGGAACGCACGTGGACCGCCGGAAGTGCGGCGAGATTGGTCCGATGCAGCAACGCTGCAAAATTCCATCGAGCGCCATCGTGCGTTTCGACACGCGTCAGATTCACGCTGGTGTCCTGGAGGCGCAGCGATGCAAAAACCAGCCGGCCGCTGAGCAGAGGCAAAATACGCGGGTGCGCTTCAAGCGAGTCCACATAAGCGAACGGCTCGCGCCCGAAAGCCGGGTCTTCCCCGATAATCACTTTGCTGATCGAAAAACCCGGTCCGGTAAGCAGCGTGAAATGCACGCTACCGATTTCGACCCGGCGGCCCAGGGCGGCTTCGAGACTGGCGCGGATCGGCCCGGCAAGGCCGTTAACGCTGCAAAACGGCGCAATAATTCCGAGCGCCAGCACCACTGCGCCGGCGATTCCTGCGGACTTTACCACCCGCCGGGCGTTCCCGCTCATGCCGACTCCAGCAGCCGCCGGTATGCGTCCGGATCGTCCACATCATCCAGAATTCCCGGATCGGCCATATCGATGTATTCGATCTCTTCCGCATGCCGGTGAATCACGACGCGCGCCTGCGACTCCGGCTGCAGCGCCAAAATTTCGGGAATGATCCGCCGCGAAATCCAAACCGGGTGGCCGTGCCGGCCGAGATACTGTGGAATGGCAATCGCCGCGCGCGACTCAACAAGCCGGGCGACGGTCTCGGGCTCGATGTTCGGATGATCCACCGGCGTGAACAGCACGCCGCCGGCATCGGCAGGAACGGCCTTCAGCCCGCACTGTAGGGAACTGAGCTGGCCGAGCTCGTAGTCCGGATTCAAAACGAACACCGCTTTGCCGGGCGAGCGCACACCCGCGCGGATCACTTCCGGCTCATGGCCCAGCACGACGATCACCGGCGAGCAGCGCGAGGAAAAGCAGCGGATCAGCCGGTCAAGAAAGGTTTCTCCGTGGAAATCCAGCAGTGCTTTGGGCGAACCCATGCGGCTCGACTCACCGGCCGCCAGAATCACCCCGGCCGGGCTCACTTCAGTAGTTTCCGCAGCGATTCGTCAGCGAAAATGGATTTCGACAGCGCGCGCCAGTCCGATTCCGCGATGCGCCGCACCGCGATCATCTCGGCCGCCACCGAAATCGCGATCTCTTCCGGCGAAACGGCTCCGATCTCCAGACCCATGGGCGCGAAAATCTTCTCCAGTTGCTGGCGCGAAACGCCTTCTTTTTCGAGCTCCTTCACCACGCCGATCACTTTGCGCTTGCTGCCGATCATGGCCACATAGCGCGCCTGCGTGTCCACGGCCCAGCGCAAGACGCGCATGTCGTCGCGATGCCCGCGCGTCACGATGATGACGTAGCTCGTCTCGTTGATGGGAAGCTTGGGAAAAACCGCTTCGTATTCTTCGGCGAAGATCTCATCGGCTTCCGGGAAGCGGTCGCGGTTGGCGAACGTGTCGCGATTGTCGATGATGGTGGTGGCAAACCCGGCCAGCGCGGCGATCTTGGAAAGGCTCTTCGAAATATGGCCCGCGCCGAAAATAAACGCGCGCGGCGGCGGAATTACCGGCTCGACAAACACGTCCAGTTGCCCTCCGCAGATCAGACCGTTATCGTACGCCGCTTCCTGGCCGAGATTGAAACTCAGGTGCTTGGGTTTTTCAGTCTCGATCACCTCGCGCGCCGCGTTCCAAACTTCGGCTTCGACGCACCCGCCGCCGATCGTGCCGATCATCGAGCCGTCTTCGCGAACCAGCAGCTTGGCGCTCTCGTAGCTGGGAATGGAGCCGCGCACCTGCACGATGGTCGCCATGGCCGCTTTTTGGCCGAGACGGCGCAGCCGCACGATCTCGTCGTAAATGTCCATCCCGTAAGGAATTATAGCGAATGCTGGCTGTGCCCGAAACCACACGATGATGCCCTGGCGTCACAGACGGGCCGGCGGTTTCCCCGCCAATCACCGTCATTTGACCTGTGGAAACCCGCGTGCCACAACAGATTGCGCTAAGCCAGAGCGCCGCGCGCCGCCGGAACAGGAACGCCTTGCGCGGTGTCGAACAAGACGAGCCTAAATCTATGCGCCTTCACCTTGCGATTCTTCTCAGCCTTGCTGCGCCGGCCTGCTTTTCCGCCGGCCCGGCGCTCACCATTTACAACCAGCAATTCGCCGTGGTTCGCGAAACCATCCCGCTGAATCTCAAACAGGGCGCGAATCAGGTGGAATTCACCGGAACCACCGCGCAGCTCGAGCCCCAGTCGGTCATGCTGCGCGATCCTACCGGCGCCCGCGTCGTGCGCATCCTCGAGCAGAACTACCGCGCCGACCCTGTGTCGCTCGAGGCGCTCTTGCGGCGCTACGAAGGCCAGACCATCGACTTCCAGGTGCGCAATGGCGACCGCATCGAAACGGTAAGCGGCAAAATCATTCGCGCCGGCGGCGCTACCATCTCCCCGTGGTACGATCGCGTGGCGTTTACTCCTTACTACGGCCAGCCGCAACCGCAGCCGCCTGTTTCGCAGGCCATCATCGAAGTTGCCGGCAAGCTGCGCTTCGATCTTCCCGGCGTGCCGCTCTTCCCCGGCCTGGGCGCCGACATGATTCTCAAGCCGACGCTTAACTGGATCATCGAAACCGACCGCGCCGGGCCGCTCGATGCCGAGCTGGCCTACGTTTCGGGCGGCTTCAACTGGAACGCCGATTACAACATCATCCAGAACCAGTCGAACGCGCTCGACATCATCGGCTGGGTCACGCTCGCAAACAACAGCGGCAAGGAGTTTCAGAACGCGCATGTGAAGTTGATGGCCGGCGATGTACACAAGATCCAGCCGCCGTTTTCAGGACCTAGCGCCGGAATGATGATGGCGGGCGGTGTGGCTGGTGGAGTTCCCGGCGGCCCGCAGGTCACTGAAAAAACCTTCGACGAATATCATCTCTACACGCTCGAGCGCCCGTTGACCATTCACGATAAAGAATCGAAGCAGGTGGAATTCGTCCGCGCATCCGGCGTGAAATCGGAAGTGATTTACGTTTACGACGGCGCCAAGATCGATTCGAACCGCTACGCCGGCTGGCAGCCCGAGATGATCCGCCAGGACCCGATGTACGGCACCATCTCTAACCCCAAAGTCTGGGTGATGCGCGAATTCATGAATTCCGACTCGAACCACCTCGGCATGCCGCTGCCCAAAGGCCGGGTCCGTTTTTATTGCCGTGATACCGATGCGCGCCTCGAGTTCACCGGCGAAGACAGCATCGATCACACACCGAAAGACGAAAAGATCCGCGTGTTCACCGGCGCCGCATTCGATCTGACCGGCGAGCGCAAGCGCACCGTCTTCCGCATCGACATGGGCCGCCAGATGATGGACGAAGCTTTCGAAATCAAGGTGCGCAACCACAAGAAAGAACCGGTCGAAGTGCGCGTGGTCGAGCACCTGTACCGCTGGTCCACCTGGGAGATCACCGTGAACTCGATGCCCTATAACAAGACCGATGCCCAGACCATCGAATTCCGCGTGCCGCTCCAGCCGGACGAGGAAAAGAAAATTACTTACGAAGCGCACTACACGTGGTGAGAATGGATCGCGCGCTCAAGACCCCGTTGACTTTTCATCTTGTTCAGTATATATATCGATTCATATATAGACTGCCATGCCCAAGCCGGCGTCCGCTGAAAGTTTCCTCCCGCTCAAGCCCAACTGGTTTCACGTCCTGCTCGCACTTGCGGACGAAGAGCAGCATGGTTACGGCATCATGCAGGAAGTTCTCGCGCGCACCGGCGGCAAAGTGCATCTCTGGCCTGCGACTCTTTACGGCACGCTCAAGCGGCTGATCGACGAAGAGCTGATCGAAGAATCCGGCGAGCGCCCCACGCCCGAGCTGGATGACGCCCGCCGCCGCTACTACCGGCTCACCCGCCTCGGCCGCCGCGTTCTGGCCGCCGAAAGCGAGCGCCTGGAAGACCTGGTGCGGGCCGTCCACGCAAAGCGCGGCGTAGCCCGGCGCCGGGCGCAGTCATGAGACAGTCTTGCGGCCGTCCCGTGGCTCTGACCCTGCGCCTCTACCGTTCACTCGCCCGCGCCTTTCCCTACGAATTCAAAAACGCCTATGGGGATGAACTGCTCCAGGTCACCGAAGAAGCCATCGAATACATATGGCGCCGTCACGGCTTCGCCGGCCTCCTGCGCCTGCTCGCGGATATCGCCCTGCGCGTTCCCATCGAGCACCTGGCCGAGATGCGCCAGGATGTCCGATACGGCCTGCGCATGCTGGCCGCTTCTCCCGGGTTCACCGCGGTCGCATTAGTATCGCTCTGCCTGGGAATCGCCATCGCCACCTGCGCCTATAGCGAAATGAACGGTCTGCTGCGCGACCTGCCCGGCGTTCCCGGCCCAGAGCAACTGGTCGCGCTGCACGCGCCGTCGTCGTACCCCAGTTACCAGCGCTACAGCGAGCGTACCGATCTGTTCTCCGCCACCTTCGCCTATATCGCTCCGGTCCCGTTCGGCGTGTCAGCCGGCGGAGCCACCGAGCGGATCTGGGGGCACCTCGTCACTCCCTCGTACTTTTCCACGCTCGGCGTGCGCCCCTCGCGTGGCCGCTTTTTTGACTCAGAAAACGATCAGCCCGGCCGCGCACCCGAGGCCGTCTTCAGCTACCGCTTCTGGCAGGAACACCTGGCGGGCGACCCGTTCGTCATCGGAAAATCACTTCGGGTCAACGGGCATCCCACAACGATCATCGGTGTCGGTCCCCCGCAGTTTCTGGGCGCGTCGCCTTCGCTCTTTGTGGCGGACTTGTGGCTGCCGCTTTCGGTCGATCCAAGTCTCGCGCCGGAACTTGCGGATCACGCGCTCACGCGCCGCGATCTCACGATTTTCCAGGTGGTCGGCCGATTGAAACCTGGTGTCACCGAGGCGCGCGCCGAAGCGGCGCTCGATGCCGTTGCGCAGCAAATCGCTGAGTCCTATGGCGACGCGGACAAAGACCGCAAGGGCCGCCGTATCGAGCTGCTTAGCGGCGGAAAAATCCTGCCCATCCGCAAGCGCGATATGCCGTTCTTCAAAGAATTTTTGCTGGTGCTGGGCGGCTTGGTACTTTTGATCGCCTGCGCCAATGTCGCCAACATGATGCTGGCGCGCGCAGCAGAGCGCCGCAAAGAAATCGCCGTGCGCCTTGCGTTAGGCGCAAGCCGCGCCCGCCTCCTTCGCCAGTTGCTCACCGAAAGCCTGCTGGTTGCTCTGGGCGCGTCTATTCCGGCGTTTCTGCTTTGTGTCTGGCTCATGCATCTGATGTCCGGGTTGCGAATGCCGCTCCCCATTCCCGTTGCCTTCGAACTGAATCCCGACTGGCGCGCCCTGCTCTTCACTCTGGCCGTGACAATTTTTACCGGCCTCGGCTTCGGCCTCGCTCCGGCCATACAGGCCACGCGCACCGATCTCACGCCGGCGCTCAAGGAAGGCGGCAACATCCGGCTCCCGAAATTCCGCCGCTTCAGCCTGCGCAATGCGCTGGTGCTCTGCCAGATGGCCGCGTCACTCGCATTGTTGCTGCTCACCGGCTACATGGGCCTCGGCATTCAAAGCTCGCTGGGAGTACAGCAAGGCTTCAATCCGAAAAATCTTTACTTGATCTCGCTCGATCCCGTTCGTGATGGATATTCCACAGAGCGTGCCACGGCGTTTTTTGAGAAATTCCTGGATCGCGTAAAGCTGCTCCCCTCCGTCACCGCCGCCTGCCTGACCGACACTTTGCCCGTCGCGATGGACGGCAACGCCGGCGTCCGGTTCGCTACTTCCGAGAACGGCTCCAGCCGCCAGATTGAGTGGGCGCGCCGCCACATGGTGGGCCGGAACTATTTTGAAACCGCAGGCATTCCCATTCTCGCCGGACGCAGCTTCCGCAAAGAAGACGAGCGGCCCCGCGCCACCGCGGTGATCGTCAGCGAAGAACTGGTCCGCAAATTCTGGAAGGACGCCGATCCGCTCGGGCGCCGCATCGACATCCGCAACGACGAAGCGTCCGGTGGTCTCGGCGCCCTGCCCGGAACCTTTGACAATCGTTCCTCCGTATTGGCGCCCGGCTGGGGCACTTTCGAAATCGTCGGCGTCGCGCGCGACGTCTCCGAGGACCTCGTCGCCAGCAAGAAACATCCGGCCATTTATTTTCCCTTGCACCCTTCCGATTACGCGCAACCCTCTCTGCGCGGCGTCACCTTGCTGGTACGTGCGGCACCGGGCGCAGATGCGATCCGCGATGTGCGCCGCGAAATATCGGCCATGGACCCCAATCTCAAACCGTTCAACGCGCGCAGCATGAGCGAACAGATCGCCCAGTTCATGTCCGCGCTCCGGGCAGCGTCGTGGACCTATGCCGTGATTGGAATCTTCGGCCTGGTTCTGGCCTCGGTCGGTCTTGCCGGCGTGACCGCGTACTCGGTCTCGCAGCGCGGCCGCGAGATCGGCATCCGCATGGCGCTCGGCGCGCAAAAGCGCCATGTGCTTGCTTTGGTGATGCGCGAGGGCGCGGCACTTGTAACGATTGGCGCCGTCATCGGCCTGGCGTTCGCCTGGGCCGGCATTCGCGCCGTGTCGGCGATATTCTTCTCGGTTGCCAGCGTCCAGAGTTCCGATCCCGTCTTGTTCATCGGCGCGCCGATACTATTGGCCGCCGTTGCTCTCGCGGCCTGCTATCTACCGGCGCGCAAATCTACCCGCATCGATCCTGCGGCCGCGCTGCGGGCTGAGTGACGATTTCGTCCCTACACCGTCCCCTTCGGCAGCAGCCGCGCGATATTTCCGCCCGTCACCATCGCTTCATCCGCCGGCGCCAGCTTCAGCAGCTTGATTTTGTAGAGCTCCACACGCGAGTCCAGCTCCGGCCCGTCGCTGCCGAATATCAGCTTGCCTGCGCCCAATTCGCGCGCCGCCATCTCGATAAACTTGTAGAACACCACCGACGACGTCTCCAGATACACGTTCGGATACCGCCGCGCCACGCTGATCGCTTCCAGATGCTCCGTCCATTTCTCCGAAGCGAAATTGCCCAGATGCGCCATCAGGAACGGAATCTGCGGATACTCCGCCGCGATCATGTGAAAATTCGCCACGCGTTCCGGATGATAAATAATCGGAATCCCCAGCTCCGCGACAGCATCCAGCATGTCGCGCGTCGGCAGCTTGTGCAGCTTGAGGCCCTTGAGGCCCAGGCTCTCGACCTCATGCCGCAGCATCCGCGGAATCCGGCCCGCCTCCGCCTGCGGATCGTGCTTCGCGAAGCCGATAAATTTTCCCGGATAGCGCCCGCAAATCTCCGCGATCTCCTGGTTGGGCTTCTCGTAATCCGGATTCTCGATCGGAAAAATCACCGTGCGGTCGATCCCCGCCTCCGCCATGTGCCGCAGCGTGATTTCCGGATCGGCGCGCGTCGTCCACGGCGCCGACATCGCCTGCCCGTGTCCCGCGTGGCAGTGGGCGTCGATCACCAGCGGCTTGGTCTGCGCCAAAGCCGCGCCGCCTGCCGCAGCGCCGCCGATCAGCGTCCGTCGCGTCAGTGACATGGTCAGCTCGTCTGCGCCCGCCAGAACTGCGCCTCGTCCGCCGACGGCCCGTACATTCCCGGAATCGCGACATCGTTCAGCCGCAGGTATACGCCCAACTGCGCGCGATGGTGAATGATGTGGTTGAAGCACGAACTCCGCAGCACCGCGCCTCGCGGCATCGAAAATACCTGCTTACCTCCAAAGCTCAGCTTCCACATCACGCCCAGATCCTTCTCGGTGACTGAAGCAATCCGCGGCCGCGCCTCCGCCACGTTCTTATCGAACGCCGCCAGCAGCTCCGTGCGCGATTTCGCCGCGTATCCCTGCTGCCCTGGCTGAATGTCCAGGCCTTCGCTCGTCAGCGTCGTTGTCGCCCACATCGGCAGTTCCGCCACATGCCCCGCCAGCCGGCCGAGCGTCATCGACTTCGCGTGCGGCTTGTAATCCATCTTGCCGTCCGGAACGCATTCCAGCAGCTTGCGCGTATTGGCCATCTCCTGATCGAATTCCGATAAAAGCATCTCGCCGATCGGCATACATCCTCCGGAGCAAATTGTCCGAAGCGAGAATACCACGGACGCCGGCAGACGTGCTTCCGCCCGCACGCGATGGGAAATGCGTCTGGTAAATGAAGAAGGAAGGAGCTTCTAGTTGTGCCCGTTTATCGCAATCTTGCGCAGCAGGCTGAAATCTTCCAGCATCTTCGCAGTCCCCATGACCACCGAAGTCAGCGGGTCTTCCGCCAGCGACACCGGTAGATTGGTTTCCGTCTGAATGCGTTTATCGAGATTCTTCAATAGCGATCCGCCGCCCGTCAGCACAATCCCCCGCTCGCTGATGTCTGCGCTCAGCTCCGGCGGCGTGCTTTCGAGCGCCACGCGAATCGCCTGGATGATCGTCGACAGGCAGCCCGAGAGCGCCTGCCGGATTTCGCTGTCCACCACCGTCACCGTCTTGGGAATTCCCGCGATCGCGTCCCGCCCTTTGACGTCCATGCTCAGCGGCTTATCCAGCGGATACGCCGACCCGACTTCCAGCTTGATCGCTTCCGCCGTCCGCTCCCCGATCACCAGGTCGTGCCGCCGCTTCATGTGCTCGGTAATCTGCGCGTCCATCAGATTGCCTGCCGCCCGCACCGACCGCGAGTAAACAATCCCCGCGAGCGAAATCACCGCGATGTCCGTCGTCCCGCCGCCAATATCGACAACCATGTTGCCCGTGGCTTCGGTCACCGGCAACCCCGCGCCGATCGCCGCCACCATCGCCTGGTCCACCAGATGCACTTCGCTCGCCTTCGCGCGGTACGCCGCATCCAGCACTGCCCGCTTCTCGACATCCGTCGTCTCGCTCGGCACGCCAATGATAATCCGCGGATGTACCAGCCGTTTCCGCTTGTGCGCCTTCTGCAGAAAGCTCTGCAGCATTTCTTCAGCGGCATCGAAATCCGCAATCACGCCGTCGCGCAGCGGCTGGATCGCCACCATGTGGCCCGGCGTCCGCCCCAGCATGTCTTTGGCGTCTTTGCCGACGCCTTCCACCTGCCCGGTCTTCCGGTTCAACGCCACGATGGACGGCTCGTCCACCACAATGCCTTTGCCCGATGCGTATACCAGCGTATTCGCGGTACCCAGATCGACGGCCAGGTCTGAAGAAAACATACTTAATAAGGAACGGCGGCTCATTGGACTTATTCGAACCTATCCGTCTTATGGATTATTGACAAGATTGGATCTGGTTAACCGCGGCACGATAACAAACGGCAGTATGAAAATCCCTTGTAATTGCGGCGGTTTCGCGCCGCCCCGTGCGAAAATCACAACCGTGTCGACTAAGTCGAAGGTACTTACTGCGCTCGCCGCCCTTGTCCTGCTCTGGTTCGCCCGCCTTGCCTGGGACTACTTCGATCCCACCAGCATCGCCCACCAATCCATGCAGATCCAGTTAAAACTGTTCGGCGCCGCCATCTACGAGTACCACGCCTCGACCGGACGCTGGCCGTCTGCCCTCGACGATCTCGCCCACACATCGCTCCCCCTGAAGAGTCGCGTCTGGCGGCAGAGCGCCGCGCCCATGGTTTTCCTCTGGCCGCAAAACCTGAAGCCCGACCCGAAAGACAACGCCGGCACGCTCATCGCCTATCACGCCGGCGGCCTGTTCAACAAGTTGGGCCGCGTCTGGGTCTGCTGGGGCGACTTGCGCACCGAACACTTGCCGGAAAAAGATTTGCAGGCGCGGCTGAAAAAGTGAAACGGCCATCTCTGAATTAAGCAATGGCCCGCTGCTATGATTTAAAAGAGACACATGCGGTTTGAGCGAATTACGATCGACCCAGCCGTCGCCACCGGCAAGCCTTGCATCCGCAATCTGCGCTTTCCGGTCTCGCGCCTTCTCGGCCTGCTTGCATCGGGCGAGACCAGGGAATCCATCCTGAAGTCCTACCCTTATCTTGAAGCCGGCGATATCGACGAAGCCCTCCGCTACGCAGCCTATCTTTCCGAGGATGAAACCATCGAGCTTAGTCGATGAGATTTCTCATCGATATGCCGCTGTCACCGCAACTGGCGCATTGGCTGCAAGCGGAAGGTTACGACGCCGTCCATGCGAGCGACCTCTCTCTGCAACAGAGCCCTGACGCAGAGATCATGCGCATTGCGACCCGCGAAAACCGCGTTATTATCACCGCCGACCTGGACTTTCCTCGGCTTCTCGCGATGTTCGGTGCATCCGGGCCCGGCCTCATCTTGCTCCGGGGTGGGAACTACAGCGAGGCGGAGAGTTTAGAGTGCATCCGTCGTGTCCTCGCGTCCGTCCCCGGGGATCAACTGGGCCGCTCCATCGTCGTTGTCGATCGCGAGAAAATTCGGCGCCGCTGGCTTCCGGTGTGAACTCTACCTCCGCACCGAACACCTGCCGGAAAAAGAGTTGCGCGCGCGCCTGAAGAAGTGATGCCCAGTTCCGGCCCATAATAAATACGTGCTGTTATGCCTGCAAGAGTCTTGATGGACGTCCAAGAGTATCTGCACTCGAGCTTCGACGGTCCCGATTGCGAATATCTTGACGGCGAGGTGGTAGCGCGGAACAGCGCCGAGAAGCCGCATAGCCGGCTTCAAATGGAGCTGGCGTTTCTGCTCCGAAGCATGGCTCCCAACCTCGGCATTCAGGTTCTTCCGGAGATTCGCATTCAGATCAGCGCCCGCCGCTGCCGCGTCGCCGACATCGCCGTCTGGCGCGCAGGCAATATCGGCGACCGCATCCCCACCGTGCCCCCGTTTCTCGCCATCGAAATCCTCTCGCCCGAAGATCGCATCACGCGCATGCAGCCCAAAATTCAGGACTATCTCTCCATCGGCGTCGAGTGCATCTGGCTGATAGATCCCGATGAACAAAAGGCCATCACTTACTCGCAGCAGAACCCCACCGGCTCCCTAACTGACGTTCTGCGGACGACTAATCCGGAGATCGAGATCCCTCTTAGCGCCCTATTTGAAAGTTCACAGTAGCGTCGTCTGCTTACCGTCGCGGCATGCACCCGCCGCTCTATACTGTGAGTATGACGTTCCGTGTTGTCCTCGAGTTTGATCCTGAGACCGCCAGTTACTCTGCCGTTTCCCCCGAACTTCCCGGCTGCGCCTCCCGCCGGCGCCACCGAGGAGGAAGCCCGGACCAACATCCGCGAGGCAGTTGAACTTTATCTTTCTCCTGGAGACCTCGACCTGCTGAAGAATGCAACGCCCAACGCAACCGGCTGACCGCATGGATGACAGGCGGATTCAACTCGTCAAGCAACGACTGAAACAAAAGCAGAGCGAAATTTGGGACGAGTACGACTCTTACCCGACTCCTGAATTGTTCCACTTCACTACACCATGCGGATTTCGCGGTATCACTGAGAAGCGCCAGCTCTGGTGTACAGACATCAGGTACGTCAATGACTCTCGCGAAGGCGACCACGGTATGTCGGTAATAAGATCTGTTATGCAGCGCAAATCGATCTACAAGCCCTTCAAAGATTCTGTGCTCGCGGCAGAGAGTCTCTTCGGAATGAAGATTAATTTCACAGCGTACATCTGTTGTTTTTGCTCGGCTGGAGAACAGGAATACATGTGGCGAGACTACGCAGCCGCCGGAACTGGATGCGCACTCGTTTTTGATCACGCCGCACTCATCTCAGCATCAGAGGGCGGCAAACGTTACGGATTCTTAAGAGTGATGTACGACCCGGACAAGCAGGTCAGGCAGGTTGAGCAAACACTGGATCACGCCATTCACTTGGAACGCGAGCTGGGTACCTCCGGCCGCAGCGCCCGCATGCGATACTGGCTCGAAGTTTTAGTTGCCTTGTTCACCTGCGCCATTCGATTCAAAGATGCGAAATGGCGCCAGGAAAATGAGCTACGAATTTTCATAGCCGAGGGGCCCGGAGTAACACCTTTTAACGCAGCCGACAAACCCCGAGTAAGCGTTGCCTTCGAACCTCACTCGCTTAAGAGGGTGATCAGAGGACCAGCGGCCGCGAACGACCTGATTACGGAGAAGATCAAAGACCTGCTAGACCAAAACGGCTCCGAAGCCGTTCCGGTTGTCAACTCGTCAATTAAAAAGTCGGCTACCCTCTTCTAAACTGCTTCCCCAACGCCAGCCTCTGATGCTGGTAACTCGACCCGATCCCCTGCCCGTAAATTTTCGCCGGCGCGCTCAGCAGCCGCTCGAACACCAGCCGCCCCACCACCTGCCCGTCCTCCAGCAGAAACGGCACCTCGTGCGACCGCACCTCCAGCACCGCGTGCGTCCCCTTGATATCGTCCGCGCCGTAGCCGAAACCCGGATCGAAAAATCCCGCGTAGTGAATCCGGAACTCGCCTACCGAAGGATCGTACGGCACCATCTCCGCCGCGAACGTGTGCGGTATCCGCACCCGTTCCTTCGACGCCAGAATGTAAAAATCGTTCGGGTCGAGCACCAGGGTCCGCGATTTCGTCCGCACAATCGGCTCCCAATATTCGAGCGGATCGTAAAAGTTCACGCGGCTCAGCGTAATCAGCGGCGTGTTGTGCCGCGCCTTGTAGCCGATGATTTCCGAATTCCCGTCCCCGCTCAAATCCACCGAAAGCCACAGGCTCTTATTCGAAATCATCGCGTCCAGCGGCGATTCGTGCTCGCTATAAACCAGGGTCTCCTGCTCGTGCAGGCGCTCGAGCTCGATATCCGACGGCGGCGGATTCCCGCGCCGCAGCCGCAACTGGTTCAGCCGCGCCCCTTGCTCCACCGTGATGCTGAACGTGCGCGGCACAATCTCGGTGTAAAGCTTCCCCTTGTAACCCTCGGGCACGCGCTCGAATTCGCTCCCGAAATCCGTGATCAGCCGCGTGAATACATCCAGGCGCCCCGTCGTGCTCTTGGGATTCGCCTTCCCCGAAATGTCCGCCGGCAGGTTCAGCTCTTCCATGAGCGGCACGACGTACGCGCACCCGCGCTCCAGCACCGCCGGCTTCGCCAAATCCAGTTTGTAAAGGTGAAATTCCTCGAGCTTGTCGATCACCCGCGCGTTCCGGCTCGAAAGAAAACTCGCGCGCACCCGGTACGCCACGGGGCCAATCCGCAAATCCAGACTCGACGGCTGGATCTGGTCCGCCGCAATCGCCGGATTCGCCGTCACATGCCCCGCCGCAATCAGCTCCTCGATCGTTTGCGAGGGCAGAATCCCCGTGGTGTACGATGCAGGATTTTCCTTGAGCTCGTTGAACAGCAGCGGCGTCGTTCCGGTCATGTATCAGTCGATGTTACATCAGCGCCTATCGCCAACGTGGAAACCTGCCGGCACACTCCGGAGTCAAAACGCGATGTGAAACGATATCGCCGTGCGGCCCGCTCTCGGTATGCCGCCCGAGCGCTGGCAAGCCAATCCTGTACACTAGCCGTCGTCGGAGCGTGAATTAACGGCGTTCCCTCCTCACGCCCCTCAAGTCGGAAACTCCACTTCAATCTCGCGAGGCGTGGAAGTCGCAGAGCGATCGATCGAGACGCTCTCCCAACAGATGCGAATGGCCTCTCTTGCGCGCGCAGTCAGCTCGTCTACGGACTTGCCCGTCACCACATCCTACCGGCCTGACCCAAGATTCAACGTCCCCACCAGATCCCCGACTTTCGCCACCTTCTGCTCTTTCAAAAACTCTCCCAACTCCCGCGCGATCCGCTCCGTCGCCCCAGGATCCCAGAACGTCGCCGTCCCCACTTCCACCGCCGTCGCCCCCGCGATCAGAAATTCCGCCGCATCTTCACCCGTCGCAATCCCGCCGATCCCCACCACCGGAATCTTCACCGCCTGCGCCGCCTGGTAAACCATGCGCAGCGCGATGGGTTTGATCGCCGGCCCCGATAGCCCGCCGAATCCCGCGCCGATCCTCGGCCGCCGCGTGCGCGCATCAATCGCCAGCGCCACGAACGTGTTCACCAGCGAAATCGCATCCGCGCCCGCCTCTGCCGCCGCCCGCGCCAGCGGTTCAATCTGCGCCACGTTCGGCGAAAGTTTCACCACGAGCGGCCGCCGCGCCACGCGCCGCACCGCGCCCACTACTTCCGCAAGCAGCGCCGGATCGTTTGAAAAATAAATCCCTCCGTGCTTCGTATTCGGGCACGAAACATTCAGCTCGTAACCCGCCAGCCCCTCCGCCCCATCGAGCGCGCGCACCACTTCCACATAATCCTCGGTCGCATAACCAAAAATATTCGCGAATACCGCAGTCTTGAGCTGCGCAAGCTGAGGTAGTTTTTCCGCGATGAACGCCCGCACCCCGATATTCTGCAGCCCGACCGAATTGATCATCCCGCAGCGCGTCTCAAAAAGCCGCGGCTCCGGATTCCCCTCCATCGGTTCGCGGCTCAGTCCCTTCACCACGATCCCGCCCAGGGCGTTGAGATCCACCTGCGACGCAAACTCCACGCCGTAACCGAACGTTCCCGAAGCAGCGATGACAGGATTTTTTAACGCGATGCCGCAGAGCGATGTGGCGAGGTTCATCCCTCGGCCGCCAGGGCTTCGCCTAAAACACGGCCCGTCGCCGAAGAAGGCCACGCCGTGCCGGCCACCCGCGCAAGCGTCGGCGCCACATCCACCGACTCGACCGTCGTCTCAAACGTCTGCGCCTCGAACGGCGCGCCGTAGAGTATTAACGGCACGCGCGTATCGTAATTGTAGAAAGACCCGTAGGAAATTCCGCGCGCCGCCCCGTAATCCTCGACATAATCCGGCCCGTAGGCCAGCATCACGTCGCCCGACCTTACCGCATGGAAACTGTTGCGAAAACGCCGCAGCCAGTCGCCGGAATGCGACGAATCCCCGTCCGCCGTATAGTACCCAACCACGCCAGGGATAGTCAGCGCCGCCCGCCCGGCCAATGCTCTGGCCTCCCGGAGGTTGATGTAGGACTTCCGGAGCACGTCCAAGCGCAAGTAAAGAAACGGGTAGAGATAACGCTCGACATACACGTTTTTGCGTGCCGTGACGTCGTAATGGACGGAAAGCGCCGCATTGATTGTCCGCGCCACTGTTTCTCCGGGAATTGCCAGCTTTACCCGCCGGCCGTCCGGATCCGGCGCGGCGCCGTGGGCGGAAGTAAAAATAACGGCAAAGTTCCGCTGCGCTAAGTTCTTTTCCAGCAATGTCAAAAGTGCTTCGACCTGGCGGTCGAGGTGCAAAACCATCTCGTTCATCAGCGGCGATTCGCCGCCGACTTCGTAGCCCAGAAGTGCCATCGGCCCCAGCGACACCACCAACAGGTCGGTACCCGAGCCCTGTCCGAGCCGTTCCTGAACGATCAGCTCCCTGGCAAGAGCCATTTGAGCGGCTTGGGCGAAGGGCGAGCTGCGGTAAAGAGCAAGAAAATCCTGCGGTTGCAGCGGATCGTAGGTCAGCTTGCGCAGCGGCGGTGCGCCCTTTTTTGCCCCCAATGCGTACCAGCTGGAGTTTCGCTGCTTTTCGGCAGAGTTGGACTGGTTAAGGGCAGCCAGCCAAGCCGAGTCGGCCAGCCGGCCGGTGGCGGTGAACCGGCCTAGGGAATCCATGGAAAAGAGCTCGGCGTGGGTCCCGGCAACCAGGGCAGCCTCCCGTAAGTCGAGGGAAACTGAGTAGATACGGTTGGCCGAGTCGCCGGCAAGCTGAGCAGCCAAAGTGGTCGCTTCCAACGCATCAACTGAGGCCTGGACGGGCCTTTTGGCCGGCCGGTCGTACCAGGAATCCGCCACTATGCCGTGCAATTGCGGGTAGGCGCCAGTGGCGAGGGTCGCGAGCCCGCCGGAAGTGAAGCTGGCGGCGGCCATGCGGCAGTCGGGGAAATAGGCGCCCTCGTCGGTGAGGCGGCGGAAGCCTCCATTGCCTAAGAAATTACCTAATAAATCCAGATAATCTGACCGAAATTGTTCGGCAATTAAAAGCACTACAAGTTTTGGATGAGTGCGGGCGGCGAGTGCGGCGGTTGCCATCCCCCCGAGCGTGGTGGCGGTGGCAAGAGCGAAGCGTCTCCGCGATACTAACATTCGATAAGAGTGTAACAGACAAAGTACTTGTGCTACACTCGTACTGTTTTTAACGGCCGCTCCGGAGCTCATCGTACACCGGGCTAAAGTTTTTCCGAGCCGGATCCGATTTTGAACACAGAGCTCCGTGAGGAGGAATACGACGATGGATCACGATGACAACAGCGTGCTTGGGCTAGCTTCCATCCGTCGCAACCGAGGGCTTTCCCTCGAGCAGATCGCAGAGACGACTAAAATCAGTCTACGGGCGCTGCGGGCGATAGAGCAGGGCGAATTCAAAAAGCTTCCAGGCGGTATTTACAACACGAGTTATATCCGGCAGTATGCGCGGGCGATCGAGTTTGATGAGTCCGCGCTGCTGGCGTTTTATCACTCCATGACCGACAGCGTTCCGGACACGTCTTTGGTCGCTGCGGAAAAGAAACTCAATTTACGAGATTTTCGTTTTTTGGTTCAGCATTAAAATCCTTCGCGGTTCGCGCCACTCCCCACTCAACTTAGCCCGAAGATTTCCCGCGTGCAGCGGGTTTCTCGAAGGTCCCAAGCTCCCTCCCCCTCACACGAAAAGGCCTCCCGGCCAGGTGCGACAATAATGCTCCATGGCCGAGCGGCGGTTCTCACCAGATGTCCTGGATGTTGTTCGCAACGGTAAGAGCTTGCGCGTTCGGGCGGGCGACGGAAAACACCGATTCGTCGGGATCTGGATGGTTGTGGTTGGCGACCGAGTGTTCGTGCGGTCCTGGAGCTTGAAGCCGGGCGGCTGGTACCGGACGTTTGTGGAGAAGCCGAGCGGGCGAATTCAGGTGGGCAAATGCGAGATTCCGGTGCGCGCGATTCGCACCAGAAGCGAGCGGATGAAGAGCGCGGTGGATCGCGCGTACTTGAAAAAGTACGGCACGGGTTGGGAGTTGAAATACGCGGAAGATCTGGTGAGTGCGAAGTCGCGAAGCGCCACCATTGAACTTGTTCCATTGCCGTCCGGCCGCCTGGAGTGAAAGCGCTTTGGGCTTTTATCGAAGATTTGCGACAGAGTGGGCGATGTTGAGAAGGAAATGAAAAAGGGATTGGGGTATCCGAATGGATAGCATGAGATTCCTTCAAGGCGATTGCCCCTAGGAGGTAGGTTTGAACACCAGGCAAATACGATTGCGGATGGTTCTATCGGTAGCTGCGCTGGCGTACGCTTCGTGTTCTTGGTTCCTTCCGCTGCCGTCGGATGCGGCGATGGAGCACACATTCCGTGAGAATCAGAAAGACTTCGAGCAATTGCGAGCGCTAATTACGGAAGATAGCTCTGTGGGGACTGTTGAAATGGTGTTTCAAGATTATACCGCCCCGAGTTTCGAAGAAACCTGTCGCAAAGGGTTCACTGCCGACCGGTTAGAAAAGTATCATCAACTTTTGCGACGTCTACACTTGAAGGGTGTGATGAGACTCGGTAACGACAGTGTATTCCCGGCCGGCGCCTATGGTCTTCTATTAAAGGGAGCCTACAAGGGTTATCTTTATACTGAAGATAAGCCAAAGCGACTCGAACCCGTATTGGATGGGCTAAGCGGTGGAAACTGCGACTATTTAGTCAAGTCGCTGCAAGGGCACTGGTATCTCTACCTCAGAGACTACAACACGGGAAACTAATGTCGGGCGTTAGAGAGGGCTGAAAACGACTTGCCCGCCACAGTATGCCCTGTTCATTCAGTTGCCGAGGGGCGGCTGTCGCTGAATCACAAGAGCACTACACCCGTTCCCGAATCCATCCCGCAGCTTGAGGGAGTTGAAATACGGGAAAGATCTGGTGAGTGCGAAGTCGCGAAGCGCGACCATTGAACTTCTTCCTTTGCCGTCCGGCCGCCTGGGGTGAAAGCGCTTTGGGCTTTTGTCGAAGATTTGCGACAGAGTGGGCGGCGGCACGGCGAACCCGCAAGAGTGCAGTAGACTTCTAGCACGATCTCGTGCGCGGACTGATTAAGAAAAGATATTTCTGGATTGCGCTATACGGCATGGTGCAGGCGGTGCTTTATACAGCGCTTCTTCCGTTGTGGGAAGGATTCGACGAGCCGTTTCATTACGGATACGTCGAGACGATTTTGCACGGCGGCGGGCTTCCGGCGATGGGGCGGACGAAGGTGCGGGGCGAGATCTGGGAGACGGTGAAGCTGGTTCCGGCGAGCGCGGTGGTGCGGCGGAATATTCCGGGGGTGATGACGTTCGATGAATATTTCCGCTTGGGGCACGCGGAGCGCACGGAACTGCGCGCGCGGTTAAATGCCGTACCGGCAGATGCGCCGGCCGGTCCGCCGAACTACGAGGCGCATCAGGCGCCGCTGGCGTATCTGGCGCTTGCGCCGGTGGATTGGGCGATTCAGGACTGGCCGATCCCGCGGCGCGTGTTCGTGCTGCGAATCGTGGCGGCATGGAGCGCATGCCTGCTCATGACGTTCGCGGTGGCGAGCTTGGCGGGTCATCTCGAGCTTGCGGGGCTTTATCGGGATGTACTGCTGTTTCTGATTTTTTCGACGCAGATGTTTTACGCGACGGCGGCGCACATCGCGAACGACTGGCTGGCCGTTTCGCTCGCGGCGTGGTGGTTCGCGGCGCTGGCGGGGTTCAGTGCGCGGCCGGAGATCAAAAGATCGTGGGCGGTGACGCTGCTGGTTTCGCTGGGGCTGCTCGCGAAAGCTTACTTTGTTGCGTTTGTGCCGGTGGCGGTGGTTGCGCTGGTGTGGGCGGCATGGAGACAAAGACGCCCGGGAATAGCGGCGGCGCTCGCGGGGCTTCTCGCGGCGGCGCCGTGGTACGTCCGGAACGAGCGGCTGTACGGGCATCTGATCGCCACGCAGGAAGCGCTGGCGGGCGTAGGCATGCAGCGGACCTTCGAGACAGCTCGCCATGTGCCGTGGCTGCGGGCGGCGCGCGTGATGTCCCATTACGCGCTGTGGACGGGGAACAATTCGTTCACTTCGTTTTCGCGGCTGACCATCGATGCGATGCTGGTTGCGCTCGGTCTTGCGGCGGTGCTTTACGCGATCAGATGGCCGCCGTCACGGGAGCGAGCGGTGCTTGCGGCGTGCTTGCTGTTTCTTGCGGCGCTCGCGTACACGACCGCGTCGAATTACGCGTTTCAGCATGCGATTGCGGCGAACGGGTGGTACGCGCAGCCGATTCTGGCGCCGTGCCTGGCGCTGCTCTTATGCGGGATCGCGAGCGCCGGCCATGCGGGACGATGGCTGTGCGGCGCGATGATGGCGCTTTGGACGTGGGTCGCGGCGGCGACCTATTTTGTGAAGCTCATTCCGCTGTATGGCGGCTTCGCGAAAGGCCGCGCGGTGCCGGCTGCCCTGGTGCGCTGGTACTGGGGCGATCACGCGCGTTTGGTCGATCTTCTGTCGACGACAGCGCTTGCACCGGCGTGGGTGATTCTGGTGCTTGCGGGGATGGTGACCGGCGCGGCGGCTTGGTTGGGAGCGTGGATTCTGACGGATTGTTGTTCGGCGGCGTGCGGAGGAAAGAGAAAAGGAACTATCCGAACGGATAGCATGAGAAACCATTCGGATAGCGCGAGCTTTCGCGGGGCTCGTGAAGGCTAGACGTTCGGATACGGTATAGGCAGCGGGCTCGGTGCGGCGGGCGTGAGGCCGGCGCGCAATCCGGTGCGGATCCTAATGCCTTTTTCACTCGCCGGGCCGATCTTTTCGGTGGACATCGTTTTTTGTCTCCGATTCGTCATAAGCAAACGTTGTGCCAAATCAGACTGTCCTGAGCCGACGACCTTGCCATGTTACGATGATGAGTTGTCAGGTTCCGGGCTCCGTGCAACGGGCGGCTGCAAACCCCGCCAGATCTGGAAAGAAGCAACGGTAGCGGCTTAACCTGTGTGCCGCGGATCACCCGGGGCCTGGCATTTCCCGCCGCATGTATCAGGTCATCGCGCGTAAATACCGGCCGCAAACGTTCGCCGACGTGGTCAACCAGGAACACGTCAAGACGACGCTCGAGAATGCCATCGCGCAGCAACGCATTGCGCACGGCTACATTTTTTCAGGGCAGCGCGGGACGGGCAAGACGACGGTTGCGCGGATTCTGGCGCGGTGTTTGAACTGCATCCAGGGGCCGACGGTCACACCGTGCGGAGAATGCGCGAGCTGCCGGGAGATCGCGCAGGGAAATGCGGTGGACGTGATCGAGATCGACGCGGCGTCGAACCGGGGCATCAACGAAATGCGCGAGCTGCGGGAAAACGTGCGGTACCGGCCGGCGCGCGACCGCTACAAGATTTTCATCATCGACGAGGCGCACCAGATCACGAGCGAAGCCTTCAATGCGCTGCTGAAGACCATCGAAGAGCCGCCGGCGTGGGTGATTTTCGTGCTGTGCACGACCGAAGCGCACAAGATTCCGGCGACCATTGCGTCGCGCTGCCAGCACTTCAGTTTTCGCTCGGTGGATTTCGACGAAGTGGTGGCGCGGATGGACTGGATCTGCCGGCAGGAAGGCATCGAAGCGCCGGCCGAGGTGCTGGCGGTGCTGGCGCAGGCGGGCGAGGGGAGCATACGGGATTCGCTTTCGGCGCTCGACCAGGCGATTGCGTGCTGCGGGACCAAGCTCAATGCGGCGGAGGTGCGGGCGCTGCTGGGCGTGTTTTCGCTGGATGCGCTGGCGGAAGTGACCGAGGCGCTGGCGGCGGCGGACAGCAAGCGGATGCTCGGGCTGGTGGATGAGCTGGAACGCAACGGGCACAACCTGCAACACTTCAGCCGGGAGCTGGCACGCTATTTCCGGAACCTGCTGGTAGCGAAGATTGCGGGAAGCGACACGCGGGTGATTGCGGCATCGGCGGATGAGAGAGCGCGGCTGGCGGAGCTGGCGGCGGCGTTTTCGGAAGAAGATTTGACGCGCTACTTGCAGCTTTCGCTCGATTTGTTCAAAGATTTGCAGGCCTCGTTGCAGCCGCGGTTTCATCTGGAGATCGGGCTCGTCAAGCTGGTGCAGGCGGGGCGGCTGGTGGCGATCGAGGAAGCGCTGGCGTCGCTGAACACGCGAGAGCCGGGAGCGGACCGGGGACGCCCGAGCGAAGCACGGCCACCCGGCGGAGAAGCGGCGAAAAAACCAGCGGCGCCGCCGGTGCGCACGGGGCCTTCGCCATTCGAGCTGGACCGGGCGAAAAAAGCCGGAGCGCGGACGGAGCCGCAGTCGATCGGAGCGACGGCGCTCGCGCCGGAGCCTGCGCCTGTGCCTGAAGGAGCCGTGGACTGGCGGGAAAAACTGCACGCTGCGCTGATCGAACTGGGGATGCAGTTTACGGCGGATGCCGTGGAGCATGCGCAGATCAGTGAAGCCGGGAACACGCTGGAGTTCGTCGCGCCGAAGGAATTCCTTTTGGCATTGCGGGCGGAGGAGATTACGAAAGCGCTCGAGCGCATCGGGCCGCGGCGGTTCAAGATTAAGGTGACGGAAGGGGCAGCGGCCCCGGCGGAGGCGGCCGGTGCGGGAGCCGGACAAAAAGAAGAGGAAACTGCGCGGCGGGCGCTGGAGAATCCCGAGGTGCAACGGTTTCGCGAAGTTTTTGGCGGCGAAGTGCGCACCGTTCGCGATCTAAAAAGGGTAGAGTAGCAGGATGGCCTCGCCACGAAGGAGTCGCACGAGATGAAGCTGCCGGGAAACATGCAGGCGATGATGAAGCAGGCGCAGCAGATGCAGGAGCGCATGCAGCAAGAAATTGCGCTGATCCGCGTGGAAGCGTCGGCGGGCGGCGGCATGGTTTCGGTGAAGATGGACGGCAACAAGAACCTGCTGAGCGTCAAGATCGATCCGGAAGTGGCGGGCGATGTGGAGATGCTGCAGGACATGGTAGTGGCGGCGTGCAACGAAGCGGTAAAGAAGGTCGAGGACGAGGCCAAGCAAAAGATGGGCGGATTGCTGGGTGGACTCGGCCTGCCGCCGGGCCTCATCTAGTTTTTCCATGCCGGATTTCGCCGAACCGCTTGCGCGGCTGATCCAGGAATTCAAGCATCTGCCGGGAATCGGGCAGAAGTCCGCGCAACGGCTGGCGTTTCACCTGATGCGCGCCGGCCGCGAAGACGCGGAGCGGCTGGCGCAAGCGATTCTCGACGTCAAAGACAAGCTGGGGCTGTGCCCGGTGTGCAACAACATCAGCGAAGGCGAACTTTGCGTGTTTTGCCGCGATCCACAGCGCGACCAAAGGGTACTGTGCGTGGTGGAAGAGCCGCACAACATTGTGGGAATTGAGACCACGCGGCAATTCAGCGGGCTTTATCACGTGCTGCATGGGGCGCTGTCGCCATTGCGCGGTATTGGCCCGGAGCAGCTCAAGATCAAGAATCTGATCGAGCGGATCGGCGCGGGGCAGATCGAGGAAGTGATTCTGGCGACCAATCCGACGGCGGAAGGCGAAGCGACGGCGGTTTATCTTTCGAAGCTGATCAAGCCGCTGGGCATCAAAGTGACGCGGATTGCGATGGGGATTCCGGTGGGCAGCGATCTGGAATTCGCCGATGAAGTGACGATCTGGAAAGCGATGGAGGGGCGGAGGGAGATGTGAAGCGGCTTGCGCGACCGACGGGAGTGGTTTTAGCCCTTATCGCCATCGTCATGACTGGCGGCGCGCAGACGGGCGCGCTGGGGATTTTTGAAAATCATGGCGATGTGGGGGAAACGCCGAAGAAGGGCGCGGTCGAGTACGGCGGGGAATCCGGAGAGTATCGCGTCACCGGCGGCGGCGCGAATATCTGGGCGACAGTCGATGCATTTCAGTTTGTTTGGAAAAAGCTTTCGGGCGATCTGACGTTTACGGCCGACGTGCGTTTTATCGGCGCGGGCGCGGTGAATCATCGAAAGGCGGTGCTGATGATTCGGCAGGGGCTCGAACCGGACGCGGCATATGCCGATGTGGCGCTGCATGGCGACGGGCTCACGTCGCTGCAATACCGGACGGCGAGTGGGGCGATCACGCAGGAAGTGCGGTCGGAAGTGAGTGCGCCGGGGAGAATCCGGATCGAACGGCGCGACGACGAGTTCACGATGTACGCCGCGAAATCCGGCGAAGAATGGAAGGCGGCGGGGCCGGTCACCGTGAAGCTCCGGGATCCGGTTTACGTGGGTATCGGGATGTGCTCGCATGATGCCGCGGTTCTGGAGACCACGGTATTTAAGAACGTAAGGATAACGGGCGCGTCGACGAAATAAGGGCGCTCCGCGGCCAACAGCAGCTCATCAGCGACATCACTTTATCCCCAGGTTTCGTAAAATGTATAAAAACTTAGGCTTCAGGACAATCTGATCTCAATACCCTAATAGCGGTAACAATTTTGTTTTCAAGCCGATACGTTTGCCGCCGCGAAAGCTCGAGAACTGGCCGGTAAATTGCGGCCTCGTTTTCTATCGGAATAGCCTGAGGGCAAAAGTCCCATCCGGCGGTTGAACTCGAAGTTCTGTCCGGATCGGTATTCCGCCAAGGCGAGCCTCGATGAGTTTAAGCCATCTTCAAAACGGAGGTCAAAAAATGGGAAATCGTATATCGATCTTGCGATCGGCACTGCGGATTGCGGTATTTGGCGGCATTCTGCTTGCGCTAAGTGGCGCACTGTTTGCCGGTCCTTTTACTTTCCAGTTGGGCGATATCGTAGCCGGCACCGGTACGGGTCACTACAAGGTATTTGATTCGAGCGGGAATTTTCTCACGACACTCGACACGACGACAGGTTCATCAGAAGATACGGGCGGAGCGTTTGACGCCAGCGGTAATCTCTACGTCACAAACTTCACGGCCAATAGCGTGTCGAAGTTCGATATTAACGGAAATCTGCTAACGGCCAACTTCGGAGGCCCTTATAATTCCCATCCAGAGTCAGTTACAATTGACGCGGCCGGCCATATATACATAGGGCAGGCGGACGGCCTCCGACACGTGTTGGAATTCGATTCCGCAGGAAATCTGTTGAACACTTTTTCTCCCGCCACACAGGACCGCGGCACGGACTGGATCGATCTGGCTCCGGACGGCAAGACGCTGTACTACACATCGGAAGGAAACCTGGTCAAACGGTTTGACATTTCCACGAACACCCAGCTTCCGGACTTTGCCACGCTACCGACGGAACCGTCTTATGCACTGCGGCTGCTGCCGAACGGCGACGTCCTAGTTGCCAATACCAGCGAAGTAGTTCTGCTGGACACAGGCGGAAACGTCATCAAAACCTACACTGCGCCAGGCGCAGACCGTCTGTTCGCATTGAACATCCTGCCGGACGGCAAGTCTTTTGTCACCGGGAACATCGATTCCACTGGAGAAATCTTCCAGTTCAATATCGCTAGCGGCGCACTGGAGCAGACTATTTTTCCGAGCCCGACCGTTGATCTTGCGGGATTGATTGTTTTCGGCGAGATCGGCATCGGACCGACGCCCAATCCTACAGTTCCCGAGCCGAGTGCCATCTTCCTGCTGGGTACTGTGCTGGTGGGGCTGGGAGCAATCAGACGCAGAATGGCGTAAGAGTGACGGTCTGAAGCGGTTTTTCAAGACCGCAGCCCTCAGAAAGGGATTCGTGCGGCGCCTGCTAAATTTTTCGGCGGGCGCCTCGCTTTCCTTTCTCTACCGAGCAGAAGGGCGCATCTGGCTTTTTCGAAAGCGCCTGGCGCCGGCCGTGTAGAGACTCACTTCGTGGCCGTCGGGATCATTCAAGTAGGCGTGCTTCCAGCCCCAGGGCATGAGTTTGGGCGGCGCGGAGAACGTGACGCCGGCGGCTTCCAAATCCTTGCATAACCCGTCGAGAGCCGCGGTTTCAAAGTAGAGGCGCACGCCCTCATCGGGAGGCACGGTGTGTCCGGGCTCGAGCCGGTGCAAGGCAAGCGTTCCGTTGCCGCGGGGAGATCGCAACCGGGCGTAGGCCGTGGCGTATTGCTCGATCATTTTGAAACCGAGCAGGTCGCGGTAAAAGTGCAGCGCGGGCTCCAGTTCCCGGACATACACCATGGCGTGATTGAACGTGAGGCCGGCTATTTTTGATTTCCGTCTGCTTTTTTGAGGCACTCTTCCTCCGATTTTAATCCATCCAGTCTATAACGAACGGCAGCGCGCAGGCTTCACTCGAATCCGTCGAACGCGATACAATGCCTACCCGCAATCTATCAGGGGGTGCAAATGGGCGATTTCGTGGTAGTAATGGGCGTAGTTGGGCTGCTGGCGCAGGGGAGCGTCATGCGCAATCCGCGAACCTCGCCCGGGGACATCGCCGCGGGCGCCAAGACATTTCGATCGCATTGCGCGGTGTGCCACGGGCCGAACGGGGAAGGCGGGCGAGGGCCGCGGCTGGCGTCGGGCGTGTTTTATCACGGCAACTCGGATCAGGAGATTCTAAACAATATTTCGAATGGTATTCCGGGCACGGAGATGCCCAGTATGTTTTACGAAGAGGACCGGCTGTGGCAGGTGGTGGCGTACATCCGGTCGCTGAGCGCGGCGTCGAGCGCTAAGGGATCGGGAGATCCCGGGCGAGGGCGCGAAATCTTTCTCGCCAAGGGTTGCATGCAATGCCACCGCGTGAACGGCGAAGGAGGGCGGCTGGGGCCGGATTTGACGGACATCGGCCAGAGACGCGCGGCTGCGTACCTGCGCGAAAGCATTCTCGATCCGAGTGCGGATGTCGGCGAACGTTACTGGGTGGTCAGCTTCAACGATCCGTCAGGCAAGAGCCATAACGGATTTGTGATGAACGAAGATACTTACTCGGTGCAGTTTCTGGATTTCAACGAGCAGCTTCAATCGTTCGAGAAAGCCGGGTTGAAGGATTATCAGGTGGTGAAGACATCCAAGATGCCGAGCTACAAGAGCGTTTTGAGCGATCAGGAGGTGGACGACCTCGTCGCCTGGCTATCGTCGTTGCGGCTCGAAGGAGGTGCGCGATGACTCATCGTTTGGCACTCGTCGCCGCAGCGCTGGCGGCGAGTCTTCCGGCGCAGGTCACGTACGAACGGCTGCTTAACGCACAACGCGAGCCGGGCAACTGGCTGACGTACTCGGGCGGATACCGGAGCTGGCGTTATAGCCCGCTCGACCAGATCAATCGCGATAATGCGCAACGGCTGAAGGTGAAGTGGGTGTACCAAATGCCGGTGACGGACTACGTCGAGACGACCCCGCTGGTGGCCGACGGTGTCATGTATATTTCCGAGCCGCCGAGCAACGTGGTGGCGCTCGACGCGGAAACGGGCCGGCAGTTCTGGCGCTACCGGCGGGTTCTGCCATCGAAGATTAACGTCTGCTGCGGGCGCGTGAACCGCGGCGTGGCGATTCTGGGCGACCGGGTTTTCGTGGGAACGGTGGATGCGCATCTGGTGGCGCTCGATGCCAAGACCGGCGACGTGCTGTGGGACGTGCAGGTGGCGGATTCGCGGACGGGTTACGCGATTACCGTGGCGCCGCTGGTGGTCAAAGACATGGTGATCTGCGGAATCAGCGGCGGCGAATACGGCATTCGCGGATTCCTTGACGCCTATGATGCGAAAAGCGGACGGCGTCGCTGGCGCTTCTGGACTATTCCCGAGCCAGGCCAGCCGGGGAGTGAAACGTGGCAAGGCAGCGCGTGGAAAACGGGCGGCGGGCCAACGTGGGTAACGGGATCGTTCGATGTGGAGCAGAACCTGATCATCTGGGGAACCGGGAATCCGTCACCCGATTGGAATGGCGATTCGCGGCCCGGCGATAATTTGTACACCGATAGCGCCATCGCGCTCGACGCCGACACCGGAAAGCTCAAATGGTATTACCAGTTCGTGCCGCACGACGTGCATGATTGGGACGCCGTCCAGGTTCCCGTGCTGGTAGACGATGAGTGGCAGGGCAAGGCGCACAAGCTGATTTATTGGGCGCACCGCTGCGGATTCTACTATGTGCTGGATCGCGAGACGGGAAAATTCCTGTTGGGAAAACCGTTCGCGACACAAACCTGGGCGAAGGGCCTCGACGAGGGCGGGCGGCCGATCCGGCTGCCGGACATCGATCCGACACCGCAGGGCACGATTCTATGGCCCGGTGTGCAGGGCGCGACGAACTGGTATTCGCCCAGCTATCATCCCGGAACGAAGCTGTTCTATCTGGCCGTCTGGGAGAATCGCAGTCTGTATCACAAGGGCGAACAGGATTACAGCCCGGGGAATCGCTTCATCGGCAGCGTGCCGCTGATCGATCTTCCGGGCGATCCGGGACACGGCGCGATTCGCGCGCTCAATCCCAGGACAGGCGATCGCGTCTGGGAATACAAGCTGCACACCAAGCCTTGGGCGGGCGTGCTTTCGACGGCGGGCAAGCTGGTGTTCGGCGGCAGCGACGAGGGACACTACTTCGCACTCGACGCCGAAACGGGGAAGGAAGTCTGGCGCATGAATACCGGCGGGCTGATCCGGTCGAACGGGATCAGTTATCTGAGCAAGGGCAAACAGGTGGTGGCGATCGCGGGGGGAAGCTCGATCTTTGCGTTCGATCTGGGGGAATAGGACGGCCTACTCGTTTTTCTTCACGAAGACCGCGACGCCCGAGGCCACTTCGCGCCCGGCGGAATATAGCGAATACGTAAGGCGAAGCCTGCCGCCCGCAATCTCGACGGTTTCTCGTAGAGAGACAATCCCGCCTTTCTTTCCTGCACCGGCGATTTGATGGGTGCCAATCCGCCTGTAAGCAATGGCGTCGGCTGCGGGCGAGCCGGTCACGGGGTAATCGGCGCCGTCGAATCGGGCGCGAACCGCGACGATGGTTTGCGAACCATCATGCCGCGCGATTTCTTCGCGGACCTGAATGTCGTCGCCATGAATTTCGATTGTCTGCGTCCAACTGCGCGGCGCGGGCGTGCTCAGATTGGATCGAACGGTATCGAAGATCCAAATTCCTGTGAATGGGTCGGGAGCGCTTGTCATCCCGGAACTAGAGGATCGAAAACAGCGGGCGGGCCGCGGCGGCTTCGCATAAACCCCCGTCGCCGGCACCGCCGATTTCGATTTCGATCAATTGATTCGCGGGGCGCAGAGCGCTGAGTTGCACCTTGAGGTAGTTGTCCGTCAGCGCTGCATAAGGTTCCTCGAGTGTGACAGCCGAAAGTTTTCTTCCAATCATCGTGCGGCGGAAAGCGAGATTCTTAGCGGCGGCGAGCTCACGCAGAATGCGGTTGCGCGCTTTGCGCACTGGCATCGGCACCTGGACGGGCATTGCCGCGGCAGGCGTTCCCGGGCGTTCCGAGTAAGTGAAGACGTGCAGATAAGTGAACGGCAGCGATTCGATGAACGCGCGGCTCTGTTCGAATTCGGCGTCGGTTTCGCCGGGAAAACCCACCATCACATCGGCGCCGATGGCGGCATCGGGCATCAGGCGGCGGGCTTTGAGGACGCGGCCGGCATAATGCCGCGGCCGGTACTTGCGATGCATGCGCCGGAGGATGCGGTCGGAACCTGATTGCAGCGGCGCGTGGACGTGTTTCGCGATGCGCGGAGACGCAGCCATCAGGCCGAGCAGGTCATCGGAGAAATCCATCGGCTCGACCGAGCTCAATCGCAGGCGCTCGATTGCGGTCTCTTCGAGCAGGCGGCGAATGAGGTCCGCGAGGCGCATGGTGCTGCCCGGTTCCCTGCCCCAGCGGCCCAGATTGATGCCGCTCAATACGACTTCGCGATAGCGCGCGGCCAGTTGGCGAACCTGCTCGACGACGAGATCGGGCGATGAGCTGCGGGAGCGGCCACGCACGAATGGAATGATGCAGAACGAGCAGCGATTATTGCAGCCATCCTGAATTTTCAGGTTGGGACGAGTGCGGTCGTGAGCAGCGTCCATGACCGGAGCGGTCAGGAAATCCGGGCGCGCGAAGATATCGCCGACCAGAATCTGCCCATGGTACGGAGCGCCCGCCAGCAGGGCGGCGATCTCGGTCTTGTGCGAATTGCCCACCACCCATTCGACGCCGGGCAGCACGGCCAGTTCTTCAGGAGCGCGCTGCGCATAACAGCCGGTGACGAGAATGCGGCTGGCGGGATTTTCGCGGTGCACGCGCCGGACGGCCTGGCGGACATCTTCATCGGCCGAAGAAGTAACGGTGCAGGTGTTGAGGATGACGAAATCGGCCTGGCGCCGGTCTTCCGTGCCCTCTAGCCCCCGCGCGGTAAGCTGCGCTTCGAGCGCGGCGCCATCGGCCTGGGTTGCACGGCAACCAAAATTCTGCACGAAGAAGCTGGGCATCAGGACGATTTCTCGCGGCGGTAAGGCGACGACATGTAGCCGCGCGATTCTTTGGCTGCTTCGGCCTGCGGCGCGAAGGCGATGGCGTGTTTGTAGGCTTCGATGGCTTGGGTGCGGCGATTGGTCAAATCATAAATCTGGCCGATGCGCATCCAGGCGAGCACACCGGTATTGAGGTCCAGGTCATCGCCCGACGCGGTAACTTTCTTCATATTTTCGAGCGCGCGATCGAGATCGTTATACCAGAACTCGATATTGCCAAGCTGGAAATAAATCTTGTCCCAGGGAACGCCGGCATAGCCCGGAAGGCCGCTCTGCTTCATTTTGACGACCTTATCGACGGCGGCGATCGCCCTGTCTTTATTGCCCAGGTCACTGTACATCTGCGCCTCTTCGAAAAGCAGCAGGTGATTGCGCGGAAAGCGGCGCAGCAGGTCTTCGAGCAGCGGAATCGCCTTGGTGGGCTGGTGGTCGCGGCGGTAGAGCGCGCAGAGCAGCACCTGGGCGTCGACACGGTTTATGTTGCCGTGCTGCGCGACTTCTTCGAGGGTGTGGATGCCGCGTTCCTTATCGCCGTGAAATCCGACCAGGAACCCGAGCATGCGCCAGCCCCACGGCAGGCTGCCGACGACGTAATCATGCACGCCCTGAATGAGCCGGGCATCGTAATTCTTCGGGTCGAGCTCGGTTACGCGGTTGGAGTCCTTGCGCGCCTGGGTGGCGTCATGCAGAGCGTCGCGCCAGGCCTTCTGGACCAAAAAATTGTAGTTACCGCGCAGTCCATAGGCGACGGCCCGCGCATAGAGAGCATCCGTATCATTCGGGTTTTTAGCGAGGCGCGCGTCGGCCAGACCGAGCGCCTGGTTAATCTCGTCTGTAAATTCCTTCTGGATTTCGGGGCTCACGTTCAGTTTTTTGCGCCGCAGAAAAGGATTGTTGCCTGACACCAGTTCACTTTCGAGCGCGCCGTTGCGGTACATCTCGCGATAGAGCAATGTCTGCGCGAGGTGATTGTGCGGGCCGATGGCCTGCGGATTTTGCTTTGCCGCCTGCTCGAAATCCGCCAGAGCCTGATCGTATTCCAGATTATAAAAATGATTAAAGCCGCTGGCGGATGGATTTTGCTGGGCAATGGCGGGCAGAGCGGCAAGCATTGCCGGGAGGCACAGGCTCAGGATGACGCTCCGGTTTCGTATTCGGCGGACAACAACCACTACTTTGATTCTAACTGCCCAAGCGCCCAGCGCGCGTGCTCGGCTACCAGCGGATCCGGCGATTGCGCCATCTTTTCGAGCGGCTCACGGAACCGTTCAGAGCGCTGATTCCCCATGGCGACGGCGACATTGCGCAAAAAACCCGTATAGCGAGCGCGCTTTACCGGGCTCGCACGAAAGATCTCCGCGAACTCCTGCTCGGATATTCCGGCGAGCCTTTCCAGATCGGGCGCAAAGTGCTCGGGAGCAAACGCCGCCTCGCTGGTGATGGGTGCCCGCTGGTTCCACGGGCAAACGTCCTGGCAGATATCGCAGCCGAACACGTGGTTGCCCATTTGTTCGCGTGTCTCGGCGGGAATCGAGCCGCGCAGTTCGATGGTGAAGTAGGCTATGCAGAGCCGCGAATCGATAGCCCACTCCGGGCCTTGGGGAAGCCAGGTCGGCACGATCGCGCTGGTCGGGCAGGCGTCGATACAGCGCATGCACGTGCCGCAGCGGTCGGGCGGAGGCACGCCGGGCTCGAGCGGCAGCGAGACCAGCAGCTCGCCCAGGAAAAACCACGATCCCATTCCTTCGTGAATCAGGCACGTATTTTTGCCGATCCATCCGAGTCCCGCGCGCCTGGCGTAAGCGCGCTCGAGCAAGGGCGCCGTGTCGACGCAAATCTTCCATTCGAAATCTTCGCCGGCGTGTTCCCGTAATTTCGCGGCCATGCGCTCCAGGCCGCAGCGCAGCACGTCGTGGTAGTCTTCGCCCCAGGCATAACGTGAAATCCAGGCGAGGTCATCGGGCGGCAGGCGGTTGGAATAAGGTTCCGGGCCGTTGTAGAGCTTGCCGACGCAGATAATAGAGCGGGCCGAGGGCAGCAGGTTGCGCGGGTCGTCACGCACATCCGCGCGACGGTCCGTGAGGTACCGCATTTCGCCCGCATAACCGCGCTCGACCCACTCGTGATAATAGCCCGCCTCTTCGAGCGGCACGGCCGGAGCGACTCCGGCCAGCTCGAAGCCGCATTTGCGCGCGATTTGCCGGACCAGGTCCGTGGTCATGCCGCTGATATTATAGACGCGCCAAACGGGCGGGAGCGGCTCAAGTGTCCAGCCGGTTTCGCGGTGAGTTTTGTAAGGTTCAAGGCTACAATAGGATTGTGCATCGCATGGCAGTACCCGCGGCGCTCGCGCTAGCCGCGGCCCTATCCGCCGAGAACAGCTTTTTCCCTTTGAAGGATCTGAAACCCGGAATGCACGGCATCGGTAAAACGGTGTTCTCGGGCGAGCGCATCGAAGATTTTCAAGTGGAGATTCTCGGTGTGCTGGAGAACGTGGGCCCGAAACAGTCGTTGATTCTGGCGCGGCTTTCCGGAGGGCCGCTCGCGTCGACGGGCGTGCTGCAGGGAATGAGCGGCAGCCCGGTATATATCGACGGCAAGCTGCTGGGCGCGGTTGCATCGGCGTTTCCATTCGCCAAAGAGCCGATCGCAGGTATACGGCCTATCCAGGAAATGCTGCGCGCCGCGGAGGCCGGCCGTGAACCGGTTCGGAAAGCTTCGATTTCGCTTCGAGATTCGGATCTCACAAGGGCGCTGTCGAAACCCGAGGACACGCTGGCCGGAGACATGCGGATGGTGGATATCGCCACACCGGTTTCGTTCGGCGGGTTCACGCGCGGCACGATCGAGCGGTTTGCGTCTCAACTGCGGGCGCTTGGACTTGAACCAAGGCAGGGTGTCTCATCCGGCGGCCGGCTGGACCCACATCTGGGCGATCGTGCGACGCTGCGGCCAGGCTCAATGATCAGCGTCGAGCTCATGACGGGCGATTTGAGCATCGGGGCAGACGGCACGGTGACCTATATTGATGGCAATCAGGTCTATGCGTTCGGGCACCGCTTTCTCTCGCTCGGGCCAACGGAACTGCCGTTCGCGCGTTCTGAAGTGATGACGCTGCTGCCCAATCTCGCCAGCTCGTTCAAGATTTCGTCGCCAACCCAATGGATGGGGACGATCTCCCAGGACCGCAACACGGCCATTACAGGCGAACTCGGCAGGCGCGCGCGGCTGGCGCCGGTGGGGATCTCGGTAGCGCGAGCGGGCCATGTCATTGAGTCCTACCGGATGCACATGGCCAACGACCGGTTTCTCGCGCCGTTTCTGACGCAGATCGCGGTATATTCGGCGATCGATTCGACGGAACGCGCCATCGGCGCCGCAAGCTATGCGGTGCGCGGAGAAATTGAGTTTCAGGGCAATGCGCCGCCCATCAAGTTGAATAACATGTATGCCGGGGACGCCAATACCGCTATGCAGGTGTCGCTCTCGGCGGCGATCCCTTTGGCATACGTGCTGCAAAGCGGGTTTTCGCCGCTTGAGATCAAGCAGGTTTCGCTGAACATCGAATCTTTCGATGAAAAGAAACAGTTGCAGATCGACCAGGTGACGGCGTCACCGCACGAGGTGCGGCCGGGTGAAAAGGTGCAGTTGACGGCGGTGCTGTTGGGCGAAAACGGTGCGGAAGTCACGCGCCGCGTGGATTACGCCGTGCCCATAGGTGCAACGCCGGGGCCGCTGTACTTCACCGTGGCCGACGGCAACATGACAAACTTATCGGAATTCCGGCAGATCATCGGATCGACGCCGCACTCGGCCGAACAACTGGTGGCCAGCGTGAACAAGCTGCGGACCAACACCAAGGCATACGTACGCGTGTGGCGAATGGAGCCGAATTTCCAGCTCGAAGGCGACGAATTTCCCGACCCGCCTCCATCGCTCGCGCTCATCTTGGGGTCGACCCAAACCACCGCTTTACAGACGCGCAATTCCAAGGAAGCGGAACTGGAGATCAGCGCCGGCGACGCGGTGATCAGCGGAGTCAAAACCGTTCAGGTGGAAGTGAAGGAATGAGGCCGGGATTGGGAAGAGGGAAGATCCGGGGACTGGCACAAGGATGTGTCCTGCTGTTGTTCACGCTTTTGGTGCTGTTCGTTCCCAGCGCCGGAGCCTCCACCACGACAGCCTGGGAAATGAATTCGTACCAGGATTTCATCCATGGCCGCTTCCAGGGCATTTCGCTAGGCCGGGATGGGCGGTTAATGCTGGCGCCCAAGGTCGACACCATCTTTTCCTCCGATCAGCCGGTGGTGTGGAGTGTGGCGGAAGCGCCGGATGGGTCGCTTTATGCGGGTACAGGGCATCGCGGGCGCCTTTTTCAGATCGATAAAACGGGAAAGTCCGCGCTTGTCTGGACGGCGGAACAGCCGGAGATTTTTGCAGTTGCGGTAGACGCGAAAGGCGCGGTGTATGCGGCTACGTCGCCGGACGGCAAGGTTTATCGCATCGATCACGGGAAGGCATCGGAATTCTTTGCGCCGCAAGCGAAATATATCTGGTCGCTGGCGTTCGCACCGGACGGCGCCCTCTATATCGGCACAGGCGACCAGGGCAAAATCTTTCGCGTTGCGTCCGCGGGCAAGGGTGAGGTGTATTATGCGACCGGCCAGGCCCACGTAACCGACCTGGCTCTCGACCGGGAGGGCCGGCTGCTGGCCGGCACGGAACCCAACGGCATTCTGTACCGGGTCTTGGCCAGAGACAAAGCCTTCGTGCTGTATGACGCCAGCCTACCGGAAATTCGCGCGATCTCCACGGCGGCGGATGGATCCATTTACGCAGTGGCGATGGGCGGATCGTTAGCCAAACGGCTGCAACCGGCTCCGCAGCCCGGGCAATCTGGGGCCGGCGGCCCGGTGGTGGCGACCGTCGGAACTTCGATCAGCGTGACCGCGGAGAGCGCGCAATCGGGGCCGGAGATCAAGCCGCAAGCCGAGCAGGCAAAACCGGCTGCGCCGGTTCCAGCGCCCCCGGTCACGACGTCTTTTGCTCCGTCCATTGACATTTCGGGTGTGGAGAAATCGGCGGTTTACCGGATCAATCCCGATAATACAGTCGAAACGCTGTGGAGTTCGAAAGAGGAGAACGTCTACGATCTGCTTCCGTGGAAGGGCCAGCTTCTATTCGCAACCGATGCCAACGGGCGTGTCTACCGGCTGTCGCCGGATCGCAAGCTGACTCTGGTTGTCGAGACCAATGAGTCGGAAGCCACGCGACTGATCCCGCAGGGCGGAACCGTTCTGGCGGCCACGGGCAACATGGGCCGCATTTACCGGCTGGAGGATGCGTTGAATGGCTCGGGCGTTTACGAATCGCCGGTGCACGATGCGAGCACGGTGGCGCAGTGGGGACGGATCGCGTGGCGCTTGACGGACGATAGCGCAGGATCGATCGTGCTGCGCACGCGGAGCGGAAACTCGATGCGGCCGGACAGGACGTGGAGCGACTGGTCGGCGCCGCTATCTGATGCCAATGGCGCGAAGATCCCGAGCCCGAACGCGCGTTACATCCAGTGGAAAGCGGAGTTCAGCGGACGGCAGGGCAAAACGCCGGTTCTTGAAGGCGTCAGTGTCGCTTACTTGCCGCAGAACACGGCGCCGATGCTCAAGAGCATCGCGGTGGTCACGCAAGTGGCGGCAGCCGGAGCGTCAAAAGCGGCGCAGCCGTCCTCCAGTTCGCCGGTCTATAGCATCACCGTCACCGACACGGGCGACACTGCTCCTGCGATGTCGACGGGCACGCCGACACAAACGCCGTCGCGCGCGGCGCTGCAGCAGATCAACATCAGCTGGCAGGCGGAAGACCCGGACGGCGATCGCCTGGTGTATTCGCTGTGGTTCCGCGGTGAAGGCGAGCGGGAATGGAAGCTGCTCAAAGCCAACATGCACGAGAACAGCTTCTTACTGGATGGGGACGCTCTCGCTGATGGCCGCTATTTCTTCCGCGTGATCGCGTCCGATCGCGAGGTGAACCCGCCGCCCGCGGCGCGGGAGACCGAGCTTGTGAGTTCACCGGTGCTGATCGATAACACGCCCCCCGTAGTGACCGCCGGCCAGCCGCGCAAGACGGCTCACGGCGTTGAAGTGGATTTCGAGGCCGTAGATTCGGCCTCCCCGCTGCGGCATTGCGAATATTCGATCGACGCCGGAACCTGGACGCCACTTGAAGCGGTGGACGGCGTGATCGACTCACTGCGCGAGAAATTCATCGTCCGGCTGGGCAATCTCGCTCCCGGCGAGCACGTCCTTGTCGTCCGAGCCGTCGACAGCGCAAATAATGCCGGCCTGGCGAAAGTTGTGCTCCGGTAACCGCGCTACTCCTGAATCAGCCTCTCGAGCTTCTTCAGCTTGGATTTCACTTCTTCAGTGGCTTCGGCGATCTGGTTGGTATCGTAGATGACGCGCGGCGTGAGAAAGACAATCAGCTCCGTGCGTGCGTGATTGGTCGACTTGTTGCCGAATGCCGCACCCAGAATGGGGATGCGGTGCAACAGCGGAATCCCGGCGGAAGTCGCTGTCTCGGTTTCCTGGATGATCCCGCCGATCGAAATCGTATCTCCATCCTGAACGGTCACCTGCGTCGATACGTCGCGCTTGGAAAACGTGGGCGAGTTGATGCTGACGCCTGAGGGCGGCGGCCCCGGCGCGCTGACTTGCTGGTCAATCACCATGGTGACGACGCCGCTCGAATTCACACGCGCCAGAATCTTCAACTGAACGCCGGAATCCACGTTGGTGATGGTATTGGCGAACTGGCTGGTGCCTCCAACGGAGACGCCGCTGACGGCTTGCGAGCTTAGTGTGGGCACGGTTTGCCCGACATCGATGGAAGCCGGGATGCTATCGGTCGCAATGACGCTGGGCGCGGAGATGACACGGGAATGCGTGGTCGCTTCCTGAGTATTGAGAAACGCCAGCAGCTCCCGCGCGTGGCCGACCAGCAGGCCGGCGGTCAGACCCAGGCCGGGAATGCCGTTCAGGTTGCTGTTGCCGCTCCAGGCCCGGTCGCTTGCCGGTCCGCGCTTCTGTAGATAGGCCTGCACGCCAGCCGACCATTCGCCAGTCAAGTCGACTTCGTAAACCTTAGCTTCGATCAGCACCTGCCGCGGCGGGATATCGATCTGGCGTATCAAATTCGAGATCTGTTCCCATTCTTGCGGAGTGCCCTGGATGAGCAGAGTGTTATCGAACGGATTGGGAATGATTCGCGGGTGCATCTGGTATCCGCCATATCCGTAATTCATGCCGAGATAGGAAGCGGTCGCCTCGTTGGAAGCGCTTTCAGATGCGCCGGGCACGCTGGCCGCTCCACGTTGCATACTGGTGGGTCCGCCCGGCCCAAGCGACACGCCGCCGGGTGTGAATCCACCACCATAAGCGCCCGGATACATACCGCCACCGTAGCCACCCGAGTACATGCCGCCACCGTAAGCGCCTGGATACATGCCGCCGCCGTAGCCACCGGGGTACATACCACCGCCGTAAGCCCCACCATACCCGCCCATGCCAGGCATCGCGCCTCCAAGACCGCCTACTCCGACGCCACCCAACCCGGTTCCGAAACCGCCATAGCCAAAGCCGTACCCCATTCCATACCCGCCGTAGCCGCTGAAGCTGCCGTAAAGCTGCATAATCGCCATGCCGACGATCTCCGCGCGTCCGTACTTGAGCCGGTAGACGTAATTGTCAATCGAGCCCGCCGTGATTTTGACCGGAACATCCAGCTTTTTCAGCCATTTTTCAACCTCGGCGAAAATTCCGGGATTGGGCGCGACCGCGATGATGGTGTTGATGCGGTCCAGAGGCATGAACTTGACCGAGGAATTCTTCTCGGAGAGCGCGAAGGCCTTGAAAACCGATTCCAGTTCTTTGGCGATATCCGATGGGCGGCCGTTGGTGACGTCGAACAGGCGCACGCGCTGGCCGGCCAGGGCATCGCTATCAAACATCGAAATCAGTTCGAGTGTACGCTTCATGTTCCGGCTGTTATCGAGGATCATGAGCAGATTGGCGGGCTCATAAGTGGTCATTTTCGCGCTCTCGCCGAGGAACGGTTCGAGCAGCTTCGACATTTCAGCAACCGTGGCGTATTTGAGGAAAATCAGATTGAGCAGCATGCGCTCATCATCTGGAATGTCCTTGGCATTCACCTGCGGAGAAATCGGCAGCCGGGAAACGTCGGCCAGAGGCACGATGCGGTAGATGTCCCCCACTTGCACCATGGCCTCGCCATTGATGCGGAGAATGGTTTCGAGCAGCGGGCGGACATCAACCGGCTTGATTTCGCCATAAGTGTTGATGGTGACGGAGCCTTTGACACGCGGATCAAGAATGTAGTTGATCTTGAGCGCCCGCGCGAGGATATCGATCACCTCGATGAGCGAGGCGTTCTGGAGATTCAGGCCGGTGGGAGTGACACCGGGCGGCACCGCGGCAACCGGCGCTCTAGCCGGGGATGTCTGCTGCTCGCCGGCAGGAGCGTTAGGCTGCTGACCGGCGGCCGGCTTGGCCTGCTGCGTCGCCGGCGCTTTGGCCGGCTGAGGCGCGGGGGGTTTCGGTATGACGAGGATAGGCGGTCTTTGCTGCCCCCATGCCAATACGGCCGCGAAAGCCAGGATGGCTCCCGTACGAATGATGCCTACTGGAATCATTCCAGCTAATCCTTGCTCGCACTCTCGCGAGCGGCGCGTTTCGTCGATTCGCGATCCCAGACGGCGCGCTCCACTTCATTCAATTCCGACTTTTTGCGCTGCCACTTCATCGGGCCGAACGGCGTGGTGCGCTCGAACCGGATCGTGCCACCGTCTTCGACCGCGGTGGTTGCCTGGATCAGCCGTTCTCTTTCTTTCTGAGCCTTCTCGGCATCGGCTGCGGGAATGGGTTTGTCCTCCACGCGTGAGACCCCGAAAGGCGTCTTGCGGTAGATCCATTTCTTGCCCTGCGGATCGGTGTAGTGGTAAGTGAACGGTTCAGTTTCGACCGCACCGGCCGGAATCGTGATTTCCTGGATTTTTTTGGCAGGCGGCGTAGTCGTGTTCTTCTGCGCGGGCTTTTTATCGGCGGCAAAAGCCGCAACGGATATCAGCGTGAGAAAAAGAAGGACTGGCTTCATGGTTGTTCCTTTCGCAATTTTTACATCGGCACCCAGCGGCACATCTCCCCGAACGGACTCGGGGTCACCACTTTTTTGAATCCGTTCGACACCGTGCCGGCAGGTGAGGTATCACCAGGCTGGCAAGCGCGAACATTGTTACCCACGTCTTGCCCCGGTTCAGGTTCGCCTTTCTTTACTGTCCGAGCGGCGGGCGTCGCGGTTTTCGGCGTCGGGCGCGAAGTATTGGAATCCGCAGGCAGCGGAGCGCTGCGGTCAATCATTTCATCGACCGCTTTGGTGACTGTTTTGCCTTCCCACTCGAGCGTGATCTCGGCGTTATTCACTTCGACCAGGGTGAACTCACCGACCTTGTCGCCCGGCCGAACACCCTGGTGCTGGGCACCGGATTTTTCGCCCATGACCGCGGTGGCTCCATCCCCGAGGTTCATGACTCCATACAGCACGGGAAGCGGCGGCATGGGTTTGGGCGGAGGCACCGGCGGCGGTTCGATCACCACGGTGGGATTGCGCTCTTTAGAAAACAGCATCTTTTCGACGACATCCAGATAACTGGCGGCCGTCACCGGCTGGGGCGGCTGGCGATGCGGAATGGGAGGCGTCGCGAGGGGCTGCACGCGTCTTCCGAGCACGGCTTCTTCACGCAAGCGCGCGTTGACCCAGTTCTGGCGCAACTGCCAGGCTGCGAAGATGATCGCGGCCAGCAGCACCAGATTCAGGATCATGAGCTTCTGTTTCAAAACGCCACCACGCCTCTTTTTACTGGCACCAGATTGCGCGGAACGACGCCGGCTAACGTCAGCCTTACCGAAACCGTTTTGTCTTTGGGATTCGCGGAGGCGATGCGAATCTCGTTGGTGGCCAGCAGTTCGGTTTCCTTCGTCAGCGACGCCAGGAAATTCACGATCTGTTCGATACGGCAATCGAAATTCACCGAAACCGCGGCTTCGCCGTATTCCTCGCCGAGGGGGCGAAGTTCCGGAAATTCGCCTCCGCGCACATCGATACCTTCGATCTTGCCGACGCGGCGGATGGTTTCGAGCAGTTGCGCCTGCGCCTGCTGGGCGGTAGGCGCCTGGATCATTCCTTTTTCGCGCTCGGCCGTTTGGGCCGCCAGCGACTTCAAGAGAATCTGTTTGCCCGGCGCAGCCGCCACCGATTGGCGAAGATGCGTGAGGCGTTTTTCGGCCAGCGGGATGGAATCCTTGGCAGCCACCACATCGGGCTGGCGGTCGTTATAAACGCCGAAGCGCAAAACGGCCACCGTCACCAGGCCAATGCCCAAAAGCACTAGAGCGCGGCGATCGCGTGTCGAAAGCGTCATGGCTGCGCCTCGCGCGCCGTGCGGATTTGAAATTGTTCGACCGACCCGGTCTTGGCGATCGATCCGATGAAAGTGGAATTATGGAAATGATGCGAACCATCCAGCACCTTGAGCAGCGGCGCTGCCTGCTCGGTTTCGCCGTTGATGGTAGCCGCGTCGGGAGTCAGGTCGATCATACTGGTCCAGGTGGGGGGCGCGAGCAAGGAAGTCAGCTCATTCAACCCGTCCAGATCTGACTTGGTGCGGCCGCGAAACTGATCCAGCAGCCGCGTGCGGTTTTGCGCGCGTTGGATCTCATGATCCAGCGTTGCGGCGCGCCGGGCCTGGGGCTCGAGCGAAGCGATCTGGGCTTCCAGTTCCTCCAGGTATCGCCGGTCTTCGATCGCCGAATGCGCCGCCAGTGCGCCGCAGAGCAGCAACAGGATGGCGGCCAGAACCACTGTCGGAACGTACATGGCGCGCGAATTCGAGCGGCGATGTTCGAGTGGCAACAGGTTGGCGGCTTGCGCCAGCCACGGGCACGCACCAGCCAAAGCAGTGGCGTAAGGCAGCGTGTGCTGACAAAGGTCGTTCGTGGCCGGGTTTTTCCTCGGAACGGGCAGGATGCGGTCGAGCGCAACCGGTTGCGCGTCGGGTGGAAGGCGCAGCTCGGAAATGGCAAGAGCCGCTGCGCGATCCCGGGGCAAATCGAATTCGGCTGAGAAAACTGCGCGCGCCGGGCTTTCGCCGTAAACTTCAACCGATCCGTTCTCGCCCGCCGTGAGCGCCACAAAGCCGCCCGCGTCTGCTTCAGACTGTGCCACCGGAACACGGTGGGCAGCGTAGATCGCCGCTGCGGAAAACGTGAAGGAGGCAACCGCGACACCCGCTTCAGCGAAAAGCGCGATGTAGCGATCGAGTACATCGCGCCGCAGAATGCCGACGAGGACACCGCCATTGCCCACCGGCGACCAAGCCGAGACGACCTCATCCTCACCATAGGGATGCAGTGTGTCCATCTGCAGTGCGATGGCGGATGCAAGATCGCCCGCGGCAACACCCGGCAGCGCAATCTGCCGGACGATAGTCTCGCGGCGCGGCAGCATGACGGTGGCGGACAAATGGCTGCCCCCGAGCTCTCGCAGAAACCGCGCGTATTCTCCGCCCCACTCCGCCGCAGGCCTCGTGGCGAAGTCGGAAATGGTGTATGTGCCGAGCAGATCCACCCCGGCCGGACGCACGCGAACGACAGCGACCGCGAGATGGCGCTCGCCGATCTCGATGCCGACGCCCGAGCCGAAGGCGATAAATTTCTTCAGATCCGCGAGGCTACGGGGTCCAGTCATTGTCGTACCAGCGCAGAACTTGGACCGGGATCTCCGACTCGGCGGGCAGGATCTTCACGGTCGCGGAAACCGTGCGCCGCATGTCGGAAAGCTGGCCACTGGGAAGCGTGATCCGCGCCGTCGATCGGAGGGTAAAAATCGAGTTGCCGCCGACCTGGAGCCGTCCGAATCCCGGCCCACCGCCCGGCGCAAAAGCCGCCACCTGCCCGACATTCAGGAAGGGCTGCACCCGCCGGCGGGCCACGATTGCAGCGGCTGCCTCCGGCGGAACGCCAATCGCTGTGAGCACGGCCGGCGAAGCCGTGTTGACATCGAAGCGGTCGGTCGCGCCGAAAACGGAGACGCAATCCTTGAGTCCGGCGCGCGGGACCAGGCGCCCCTGCGCGTCGTGATTGTAACCTCCGTAATACAGATCGGGCGTGATTCCGGGAACCAGCATTAAATCCTCGGTCTCTTCAAAAGACGCGTGGCGCGGCTGAAAAGACGGACCGGCGGCCGGAGAAATCAGGCCCGGCGGTACGGCCCCGCCCGGCCGGCGCCAGGCCAGAATCAGCGCAACCATCTGTTGCGCGCGCTCCGGCTCGACACCGAGGGCCACCAGCAGGCCCAGCAGGTCGTTGGGAGGCGAAGTATTGATGTTGAGCTTCGCCGTTTCCGGAATCACTTCAACCATCGCCTGGCCGCTCGGAAAGGTAAACGGCAGAAGGGGAGTAGCCGGGCTGTAGCGAAACGGTGCGGACGGCGGCATCTGGTTCCGCAGCCCCCACAGCAGATATAGAATGCCGCGCTCGACCCCGGCCTCCGCGAGATACCGGCTGCGCAGTCCATCCACAGCAGTCGAGGTGCGCTCCACTTCGCCGCGAACGGTGTTGGCCAGCGAAAACGCGATGGCGGAGAGCGCCGCGGTAAGCCAAAGCACCGCGAGGAGAGCCGCGCCGCGTTTTGCCGTTTCGCGGTTACCGATCCGCATATTCGCGCTCCGGGTCGCGATCCACGTGCACCGCAGCCGTAACCGTAACGGGTTTCAGGCGCGCAAGATCCGGGTCGAGCGATCCCATCTCAATTCGAATGGCAAGCGGCCACTTCACGGCGATCCAGTTGGGCCGCCACTGCTCGATCTGAGGCCCCAGGACCGGCTCCAGATAAGAAAAGCGGCAGAAAGCCAGATGATCCGCAAGCACGAACGAACTGGGCCCGGCGACGATCGGCAGAAATCGCTGGGCAACCACACCCAATTCCGGATCGGGTCCCGGACCCAGACAAAATGCGCCGGCCGAGCGCGGCCCGCTATAGACCGTCTCATTCACCACCAGACGCACGCCGCGATTTTCTTCCGCAGGAATCACCTGGAACTCAAGAATTTGCGGCAGTCCGCGCGCCGCCTGCTCGAGCGAATAACTGGAAACCAGCCGCATGGATTGCGCGCGTCCTTCGAAAAACGGGATGCGGATGCCTGGAGCATCGGGTGAAGGCGCGTGGATGGCGATCACCGGCATGAATCCAGCAAGCTCCTGCTGCAGGATGCGCTCGGCGCCGGCCACGCGGCGATTGGCCATCAGCCGGTTATTGGCCTTGTCCAGCGCGTTCAACCCCACGCGCAGCGCAACAAGAATGCCGACGCTCAGGATACCGACCAGCGAAACGGCGATCAGAACTTCCATCAAGGTGACGCCCGCTCTGCCGGGTTTCATGGCGTCCCCTGGCCGAGCACTGCAAGATCGCCCGGTGTAAGCAGCTTGCGGCGGAACGCATCCAGCGTAAATTTCCGGCGGTTTTCCCCGGCCATCCACCAGACTTCGAGCTCGACGCGCTCGAGGATCGGCGTGCCGGGCCGCCGCCCTACCGGCATCTCGAAAGGTGTGACACGCGCCCGCCAGCCGGCCTCTACGCCTCCCATGAGCGACGGATCGAAAGCGCCTTCAAAAATCGAAAACTCCGGCAAGCGCCGGTCCGCCAGCAATGTATCCATTTGCGCGCGCGCCACTAGTGTGACCCGGTCGTAATCCGTCAGCTTGGCCGCATTACGCATGGAGGTCGAAATGGCCGAGAGCAGGCCCGCCACAGCGATTCCCATAATCGCGGTGGCGACCAGCACTTCAAGCAGCGTGAATCCTTTCTGCCTCATTCGGCGGCTTCCTTGGGGCCCAGCCGCTCGATTTCCGGCACGCCCGTCATCGGGTTCACGCGCACGATGCGCCGCATCCCTCTCCTGTTCTGCAGCTCGATGCCGATGCGCGGCACCGTCGAGCCGGGAAGCAAGAGAAAACGCCGCGGGCCTTCGATCTCGTCGGGCAGCTTCGGCAGGACGCCTTGGATCGTCACGCCGGAGGGCATTTCGAGTTTGCGCGAAAACCCGGGCTCGATCGAGGTCATGTAGGCGGCATTATCTTTGGTGGAAATCGCGATCTCCACCACTTCCTGCCGCCGTTCCGCGCGGTTCAGCGCACCATTCAGGAAGCTGACCAGCGCATCCGATGCCGAGGCAAGCCGCAGGCTGTCGATGCCGGACGAAATCGCGGGAAAAGAGATGCCGGCCATCAGACCGACGATCGCGACGACGATGAGAAGTTCAACCAGCGTGACGCCGCGCTGCGACATAATCATCTATCCCAAAATTCTGCACAAGCCAGCTTGGCTACTGGCTCTTCCAGCTCACGACGTCGGCGTTGATGCCGTCACCGCCCGGCTGCCCGTCCGCGCCGTAACAGATGACGTCCGGCTCGTCGCCATGCTCGCCGGGATACTTGTAAACGTACGGATGTCCCCATGGATCGACTGGAATTTCCTGCGGGAGATATGGGCCCTGCCACTGAGCAAGATTGTTGGGCCGGACGCGCAGCGCTTGCAGGCCCTCGTCTGTCGACGGAAAAATGCCCGTATCCAGCTTGTATGCGCCCAGCGCGGTCATAAACGAATTGATCTGCGCATGCGCTGCCACCACGCGCGCTTTGTCGCTCTGCTTGAACATTCGCGGCGCCACGATCGCCGCAAACAGTGCGATGATCACAACCACCACCAGCATCTCGATCAGCGTGACGCCGGCCTCTTGTTTTCTCTTTCGTTTCATCATCGTTACACCGCCACGTCGTTGATGCTCGTTATCGCGAGCAGCATGCTCAGAATCAACGCCCCAACCATCACGCCCATCACCAGGATCACCAGCGGCTCGAACAGCGCCGTGAAGCGCTTGACGGCCGCGCGCGTGTCAATCTCGTAGATCTCGGCCATGCGCGCAAACATTTGATCGAGCCGGCCGGTCTCTTCTCCCACCGTGAGCAGATGCGCCGCCAGCGGCGGAAACACCGCGGCCTTGCGGATCGGCGCCGCAATGCCCTCGCCGCGCTTCACACCCTGCGCCACTTCGCCCAGCCTGCCGGAAATCCGCCGGTTATTCAGAATCGCTGCGGCGATACCGATAGATTGTACGAGCGGCACGCTGTTGGCCACCAGAGTCGCCATGGAGCGCGCAAAGCGCGCCGTTTCGGCCTTCCGCAGGGCGTCGCCCAGGAGCGGAATCTTGAGGCGCAGCGTGTCCCACCAGAGACGCCCGGCTGCCGTGTGGACATAAGTCCGAAGGATTACGGCTGTGACCACTACCGCGGCCGCCGCCATCCACCAGTACGCCTGCACGATCTTACTCGCTTCGAGCATCAGCATCGTGGGCAGCGGAATTTTCATACGCGATTCCGAAAACACCGAGGCGAAGCGCGGCACCACGTAATTCATCAGCACAAATATCGAGCCCATCCCGACCAGCGCCAGCAGCGCAGGATAAATCATGGACGAAATGATGTAGTTGCGCAGGTCGTCGCGCGAGCGTTCGAACTCCGCCAGCCGCTCGAATACGGATGCCAGGCTGCCGCTCGCTTCTCCGGCGCGTACCATATTGACGAAGAGATCGGAAAAATAGTCCGGGTGCGCCCCCAGGCAGTCGGCCAGCGGTTTGCCGCCTTTCAGAAGCCGCAGAATGTCGAGCACGATGAAACGGAAATGCGGGCGCTCGGTAAGATCGCTTGTGATGGTGAGGGCGCGATCCACCGGGACACCGGCGTTCAGCAGCGTTGAAAGCTCCTGGGTAAAGAAAAGTACATCGCGGCGCCGCCCGCTGGCGAAATTCGGCAGCTTCAACTCGAAAGGCTTCTTCTGTTCAACGCCCACATAGATCGGCGTGAGCCCCTGCTTGCGCAGCTCGCGCGCAACGACCTTATCGGTTTCCGCGGTGAGGCTGCCGGTGCGCACCCGGCCGTCGCTCGCCACAGCGCGAAAGAAAAACGTGGACATCAGAATTCCTGGGTCACGCGCATGACTTCTTCAGCGGTGGTCACGCCGGTGCGCACTTTGAGCCACCCGTCTTCACGGAGGTTGCGCATGCCGTGACGGCGCGCCGCGGCAGTGATCTGCGAGGCGTCTTCGTTAGCCATGATGAGCCTGCGAATTTCGTCATCGAGCTCCATCAGCTCAAAGATGCCGACGCGCCCCTGATAGCCTGCGCCGGAGCAATGCTCGCAGCCGGCGCCGCGAAACGTTTCCACAGTCTGGCCGTCCGGCGTCATAGCCGTCCCCGCTGAAACCCGGCAATGGCGGCAGATCACGCGCACCAGGCGCTGTGCCAGCACGGAGACGAGCGACGATGTGATCAGGTAATTCTCCACACCCATATCGGTCAGTCGCGTGATGGCGCTCGGCGCGTCATTGGTGTGCAGCGTCGAAAAAACGAAGTGTCCGGTGAGCGCCGCACGGATGGCGATGTCGGCGGTCTCCCGGTCGCGAATTTCGCCGACCATGATTACGTCCGGGTCCTGCCGCACAATGTGCCGCAGCCCGGCCGCAAACGTCAGCCCGATCGCCGGATTCACATGGATCTGGTTGATCCCGTCCATCTGGTATTCGACCGGGTCTTCGATGGTGATGATCTTTCTATCCGGAATGTTGATGCGCTTCAGCGCCGAGTAAAGCGTGGTCGATTTGCCGCTGCCCGTAGGACCGGTCACCAGAAAAATGCCGTGCGGGAGCTGCGTGTAATGTTCCATGCGCTCGAGCATGCGGTCGTCAAAGCCGAGGCGGCGGAGGTCGTAGAAATCGCCGGCGGAACGATCCAGCAGGCGCATGACCACGCTTTCGCCATAGAGCGTCGGCAGAGTCGAGACGCGCAGATCCACTTCGCGGCCCAGAATTTTGAGCTTGATGCGTCCGTCCTGCGGAAGCCGGCGCTCGGCAATATTCAACTTGGCCATCAGCTTCAGGCGCGAGACGATCGCGGCTTTCAGCTCACGCGGCGGCGCTTCCTGGTTGAACAATACGCCGTCTACTCGGTAGCGGACGCGAAATTCTTTTTCGAACGGCTCGATATGTATGTCGCTCGCGCGCTTTTCAAGAGCTTGCGCGATCATGGCGTTGACCAGGCGGATCACGGGAGCCTCGCTGGCCATATCGCGCAGTTGCTCGAGGTTTTCGCCGGCTTCCCCGGATTCGAGTTCCGCTTCGAGTCCGCCCGGCGCTTCGGCTTCTCCGAAATACTTATCGATCGCGTCGAGAATTTCCTGCTCGCCCGCGAGCGCCGTCTTTACGCGCAAGCCGCAAAATCCGCGGACCGCTGCGATGGTCTCAAAATCCAGCGGATCCGCCATGGCGATCGTGACCGTGGAATCGTCGACCGCCACCGGAATAAACCGGCACTGGCGCATAAAGCGCGGCGATAGGCCCTCAATCTCGGGCGAAGCCGGCGGAGGTTCATCGAGCGAGACCAGCGGCAGGCCGAGCTGTTCGGCAAGCGCGGCCAGCACATCGCGCATGGCGATGAAGCCCAAGTCGACTAAAATCTTGCCGAGCTTATCGCCTCGCTCTTTTTGGATTTCCAGCGCGCGGTCCAGATCTTCGCGCGCGATCTGCCCGCGATCGATCAGCATCTCGCCCAGCCGGGCGGGGCGGCGTGGCTCATCGACCAGAACGGGCGCGGAAGAGACGCTCATCTATAGTTCTTTAACGCGGATAATCGAATCGAGCTCTGAACGGCTCGTTCGGCCAAGTTGCACGTCCAGGAGTTTCTGGCGCTCCGCCTGCATCACGATCTGGGAAGGCAGCCCGGCCGTATCTTCCCATTTCGTGTAATAAAACAGCGTGACTCCCAGGACGATTTTTTCATTGGGCGGCACGGCATCGAGCGATGCGGCCATGGCGAGCATCGCGTCTTTCATCTGCTTCCTCAGCACGGGCACGCGCTCCATCTTGCGCGCGTGCAGCTTCGCAACGTAGTCCTTCGGGATGGTCAACTGAAACGGGCTGAGATTGGTGCTCTGCGCCAGATTCACCTCCGCAGTAAACACCGCGCCGTAGCCCTCCAGATAAACACCTCGCGTATTGCCCAACAGCTCGAAGGGCGCATCCACACTGATGGTCCGGATGCGCTTGTCGAAGCTGATCTCCATGGCCTCGAGCGCGGCCCGGGTCAAGCGCGGAGCCGCCGCCAGCGCGACGACGGCGGTGGCCGCCAGCATGGCCGGAAGGCGCGTGAGTTTCATTGCATGGCTCCGCGGCGATTGTCCGCCACGAGTTCCGTGTTATAACGCTTTTCCAGATATGTGAACGCTTCCTTGACGCGTTCCATATCCGCTGCGCGCTGCTCCTGATAATTACGTTCCGCCGCCGCAAGCAGATCGCGGCTCTTTTGACCCTGCCGCGCTTCGCTTTCCGCAACGGCCTTCTCGACAGCCGCAGAAACCCGCTGTGCGACCACGGCTTCGATCTTTGCCGTATCGGGCTGGGCCGGAGAAACCGCGGGCACAGTCATTGGCCGGTACGCAAAGACGACGAGCGCCGCCGAAAGCATGGCGGCCGAAGCAAACCCCAGCCGCGCCGAAGACCCCCAGAAAGTCTGCCACGCGCGGCGCAGCGGAGACGGCTCGAAAACCTTATCGGAAACGAACCCGATCCGCTGCGGCAATTCCTCTTCGCGCAGCGACAGCAAAGCAGCATGCGTCACGCGCAACCGTTCCAGATCCTCGTGGCAGCCGTTGCAGTTGCGTACATGCTGTTCCACCTGGCGGCGTTCGGGATTCGCCAGTTCCCCGAAAAGGTAGTCGCGCAAATCGAATGGCGAGCAACTCATATGACACCTCTCGTCTTTACCGGAGCCAGTTGCATTTTGAGTGTGTCCAGCGCAGCGTAGAGGCGGGATTTCACCGTCGACACGGGACACGACAAAATCTCCGCCATCTCTTCGAACTTGAATCCCTGGTAGATCTTCAGAATCACGGCTTCCCGCTGGTCGTCGGAGAGCTTGCCGAGCGCCGTGGTCACCGCGATCGAAAGCTCGATGGGAAATGCGGGCGGCGCCCCGATGGAACCTTCGTCGATGCCGGATTCCGCATCGGAGGGCGTCTGCACCTCCGGCCGGCGCCGCCGCAGGCTCGAAAAAGCCTCGTTGTGCGCGATGCGAAACAGCCACGAAGCAAACCGCGCCGGATCGTCCAGCTTCCGCAGATTCTGATAGGCCTTCAAGAAAACGTCCTGGCTGAGATCCAGGGCTTCTTCGCGATCGCCGCTGATGCGCAGCAGGTAATTGTAGACGCGCTTTTCCCATCGGGAGATCAGCAGGTTGTAACCCTCCACGTCTCCCTGGCGCGCCCTGCGTATCAGGTCGGCATCCTCGACCGCCCGAAAAATCAATGCACAGGCTCCTTGTGGAATGACGCTCGATGAGCGCAAAAAGTCTGCACGACTTTCACTTAGTGTAACGCTGGACGGCCGTCCGGCGGCCTGGATACCGGCGAAGGCTAGTAGCCGGCAAACTCCTCGGCGCGGACGTCATCCTCGCTCACCCCGGCCGCTCCCAGCATTTTCTGCATGGCGGCGACCATTCCGGGAGGCCCCGCGACGTAGTAAATCGGACCGTTCAGATCGCCTATGTGCTTTCGCAGCATAGCGCTATCGATATATCCGGTCTCACCTCGCCAGCCGGCAGCCGCTTCCTTCGCGGTCATTGTTGCCACAAAAGTGTAGTTTGGGTTTGTTTTGCCAAGCGCCTGTAACTCGTCCAAAAACGGGGCGTCCGCCGGGCGGCGATTGGAATAGAACAAAAACAGCCGGTGGGGGAGCTTCTGTTTTGCCGCATCAACCGCCATGCCGCGAAACGGCGTGATGCCGATGCCTCCCGCCAGCAGGACGCCCGCTCTGGAGCTGTTGCGGTGGAGCACCAGGTTGCCGAAAGGTCCTTCCAACTGGAATTCAGTGCCGATGGCGCACGTTTTGGCATACCGTTTGAACGCGGTATCGCGCAGCCGGGTGGCCACCATCAGGAAATCTTCCGCCGGCGCGCTGGCAAGCGAAAACGCGCGGGTGTTTCCTTCGGCATCGGTGTCGTTCGGGTTGAGCGCAGTTAACTCGATAAACTGGCCTGCACGGAACGTGAAATCGGCGGGCTTGTTGAAAAGAAAGGCGGCCGTAGAGTCGGCAACCTGTTTGCGGTCTTTGAGCTGGAGTTTGTAGGCGGCCATGCCTCCATGTTATCGCCGGGCAACGGCCCCGCCGCGGCCTGAGAAGCGGGCTTTAGTGCGCGGAAGCCCCAATGAAAGCTTGTCCTTGAGAGAGCGCTTTGGCCTGTGCTTCGAGCGCTACGGCTTCCGACTTGCGTTTCATGTGCCGCAGCATATTGGCGAACGTGCGCAGGCTGCGTGCCAGTGTCGCGTTCTCGGTGGGCCGCGCTTTTTCCATGAGGGCCAGCGACCGCCGGTAAAGCGGCTCGGCCTTCTCAAAACGTCCATCCTCGCGATAGAGTTCCGCCAGACCGTACAGGTTCGAAGCCAACTCCTGTTCCGAGCCGCTGGTCTTTTCCCGAACGGCGATGACGCGTTCATAGCCGGCCTCGGCTTCCGTGTTGCGTCCCTGAGCGCGATAAAGTTCGGCCAGGTCGCTCAGGATTTCGAGTGTCTGGCTGTCTTCGGGCCCGACAGTCTTTTCGGCAAGTGCCAGTCCCCGCTTGTAAAGCGGCTCAGCCGCCGTGAAACGGCCCTGGATGTGATATACCGACGCCAGGTTCTTGAGCGGTGTGATCAGATCCGGATTATCCGAACCCAGAGTTTTTTCGGAGATCTCGAAGGAGCGCTGAAGCAGCGTTTCCGCGTCGCTATATTTCTTCATGTTGACGTATATGGCAGCCAGGTTGTTCAGACCCGTGGCCACGGATGGATGATCCGGCCCCAGAGCCTTCTCCCAGATCGCGATGGCCCGGCGGTACATGGCGGCAGCCTCTTCAGGCCGTCCTTCATCCCGGAGAAAGCCAGCGATATTGTTCAGGCTGGTGGCGACATCCGGATGCTCCGGTCCCAAGGCCTGTTCCCAAACCGAAAGCGCGCGCCGGTATAAGGCCTCGGCCTCGACATTCCGGTTTTCGAGCCGGTAGATGTCCGCCAGATTATTCAAGCTTGACGCGGTGTCCGGGTGATTGGGACCGAGGCTCTTCTCGCGAATGGCCAATGCACGGCGGAGCAGGTCTTCCGCGTCGGCATATTCATGCCTTACGCGCAGCACTGCCGAAAGGTTATTGAGCGTCGTGGCGACATCCGGGTGCTCCAGGCCCAACGCCTTTTCCTTGATCTCCAAGGCACGGCGGTAAGAGGCCTCAGCTTCGCTGTACCGGCCTTGCACATGGTAGATTTGCGCCAGGTTGTTGAGGGTGGAGCCGATGCTGGGATGTTGCGGCCCCAGAGCTTTTTCCCGAATCGCGAGCGCACGCTTGAAGAGCGATTCCGCTTGAGCGTACTTTCCCTCGGCACTGTAGAGCGCCGCCAGGTTATTCAAACCGAGAGCGGTCTGCGGATGCTCCGGCCCGAGCGCCTTTTCCCAAATAGCGACAGCACGTTGATATTGCGGTTCTGCCTCCCCATAGTGCCCCTGCGCACGATTGATCTCGGCCAGATTATTCAGAATCTCCGCGACGGCTCGATCGTCGGGCGAGAGTTTCTTTTCGCGCATGGCAAGCACGCGGCGCTCTATGGATTCGGCTTCCTGGTAGCGGCCGGCCTTTAAGTACAGCACGCCGAGATTGTTGAGGCCTTGTCCTGTCACCAGATCTTCGGGCCCGAGGAGCTTCTCCCAAAGGTCCACCGAACGCCGATATTGCTTCTCTGCGTCGGAGTACCGGCCAAGATCGTAATACACCGTGCCGAGGTTGTTCCAGCTTTTGGCGAGGTCGTTATCCTGGTTCCCGGATTTCTCCGCCTCTCGAACCGCGGCGAGGGCGGGCGCCAAGGCTTCAGCGTACGCTCCTTTTTGCCGAAGCTGGCGCACCTGGTCCATGTACTTCTCCCAGAGCTTCTGATCCGCTCCGGCGGCGAGTGTTGCAAAGGCGACAAAACACACGTAGAGTACTGACCGCAATCGGCGATGCATCTCGATTCTCCACGCGCATAGCGCTTCGAGCGCTGCACGCGATCAACATCCCCGATTACGAAATCTTCAGTCCCCAGGTTCGCGGAATTTACCAGCACGCGTTGTGCCGGACCCGTCAGCCGAACTTCAGGCTGAGCCACCAATGATCAGCAGGTAAGACGCAGGTTTTCGAAAAGTGTTAGCTGTTCGTTTGTGGGAATTTTGTGTGGCAAAAGCGGGCGTTTTGCCGTTAACCGCTGTGAACCTGTTCTCAAAACGGCTAGCGCTGTAAAATGCGGCCTCAGGCGTTTTCATGGATAACAGAAATGTTGATCCCGCTGTTCGAGCTGCTTCTCGCCGACCTCCGGACGAAAAAATCGTCGCTCGCGTCTTGGCGGAACTGAGCGAGCACGGCCTGCTGCTCGAAACGGACCGGCAACTGCCGAACGTTTGTGCTCTGGTCACCGGAGAGACCGTGCGCGGCTCGTGGTGGGCGCATCCGCGGAGCCATGATATTTTTCGCGTCAACTGCGCGCTGGCGGATCACATGGACGTCCTCGTAACCAAGCTGATATCGGGAAAGGTTACTTTTGTTCATCGCTCGCTCTGGCCCGCCGTCATTGCCGCAGGCCAATTACGCACACCCGAGGAGCTCGAGCCTCTTTCGCCGGCCGCGCGCAAGCTCCTCCTTGAGGTGGACAACAGCGCGGTCGAGAGCGATCGGGAAAATTCCAAAGCAATATCCGAACTCGAAAAGCGCGGCTTGGTTTACGGTGAACAGTTCCACGGCGCGACGGGCGCGCATGGGAAACGCATCGAGAGCTGGCTGCACTGGTCAAAGCGCAGGGGTTTTGTCTCGCCGCCGCTCAACGCCATGGAAGGCCGCGACAAGCTGGAAGCGATGGTCGCGCACTTGAACCGGAAATTTAATGCTCGCGCGCGGCTCCCCTGGCAGGCGTGAAACTTAACTTGCTACACGCTCGAAAAAATCCCAGGATTTTTTCGCGCAAGTCTCCCAGGTGAATTCGCGGGCTCGTAGGCGCCCCCGCTTCGACAGCTCATCCTGCAATGATTGCGACCCGAGCAGCCGCGCCATCGCGCTGCGAATGTCGCCGGCGCTATGCGGATCGACCAGCAGCGCCGAATCCCCCGTAACTTCTGGAATGGATGAAACGCCCGAAGCCACTACCGGCGCCCCAGCCGCCATCGCCTGCCCGACGGGCAGCCCGAAGCCTTCATAGAGAGACACATAAACGAATGCCGTCGCGGCGCCGGTCAGCGCAGGCAAATCGCGCTCCGGGACGTATCCGAGGTAGCGGACGCCAGGAACGCCGGCGCGGAGCCGCTCGTAAATCGCCCGGTCCCCCCAACCCCAGGAACCGGCAATGGCGAGGTCAAATTCGTCTCGCATCTCCCGGCTCAGCCCCTCCCACGCCTCCACGAGCATTCCGAGGTTCTTTCGCGGCTCAAGCGTACCCACGAATAAGACGTACGGTTTAGTAAGGCCATACCGGCGGACCTCGAGCGAAGCCGCTCGCTCGGCGGTGAAAAATTCCGGTGCGATTCCGGGATAAATGACCTCGATCTTTTCCGGCCGGATCCCCAGCAGCCGGACCGCATCGGAGCGGGTGCATTCGGAGATGGCTATCAGCCCGTCGGCAGCGCGAAAGGTGCGCTCGCCAACGTGGCCCGAGGCCTTCACATTACCAGCCGAATGCAGTTCCGGCATCAGCCAGCAGGTCATGTCGTAGATTGTCGAGGTCAAGCGCACTTTTCGCGGAGGGTGCTGCACCTGGTGGGAAACATGGAAAACATCGCACTCCGGAACGATCCAGTCGAGAATCGGATACGGACAAAGATTCGCGGTGTGCAGAAGGCCCAGGCGCATCCAGGTTTCGGCCGGCGGCAGAACTGAGAACTCATGCGTAAAGGCCCGGAGCTTATCCAGAAATGGAAATAAAGAAAGCCGGCGGGCTCCTGCTGCCGCGGCCAGGCTTCGCGTCCAGTGATAAACGTACGTTTTGACTCCGGCGCTCCTCAGCAGCAATGGCATGGCATCGACCACAACTGAAACGTGCGTATGATTGCCGCCAGCGGGCCGGATTTGTCCTATCTTGTTCATTTAGTGGGTAAAATTACCATTCCGAGTCTTTAAAAAACGCCACTGAATTTAAGTTGCTCTCACCCTCGCCGGTTGTTGTGGTTTAATTAAAACTTCTCCACTATGGCAGATTTGGGCTTTCGGCTCCGGCGCGGTTGGAAAGCCACACACAGACGCTCGCGCGAGTTGATGATGGTGGTCAAGGGAATTCTTTCGACCGACCATCCGGTGCTCGCTCACATTATTCCCATCCGGCGCTGCAACCTCGCCTGCGCGTATTGCAACGAGTACGACGATTATTCCAAACCGGTGCCGCTGGATGTGATGAATCGTCGGCTGGACCGGCTCGCGGATCTCGGCACTACGATCATTACACTGAGCGGCGGCGAGCCGCTATTGCATCCCGAGGCAGACGAGATTATCGCGCACATCCGCAGCCATAAGATCATGGCCGGGATGATCACCAACGGATATCTGCTTACCGCGGACCGCATCCGGCGTTTAAATCGTGCGGGCCTCGAGCACATGCAGATTTCGATCGACAACGTGATGCCGGATGAGGTATCGAAGAAGAGCCTGAAGGTACTGGATAAAAAGCTGGAGCTGCTGGCCGAGCATGCCGAGTTTCACGTGAACATCAATTCGGTGGTAGGCGGCGGAATTCACAATCCGAAAGATGCGCTGGAAGTAGGGCGGCGCGCGGTAGCGCTCGGGTTCACTTCTACCATCGGTATTATTCACGACTCGACCGGCCAATTGCGGCCGCTCAAACCGGAAGAGCGCGAAGTCTACCTGCGGATGAAGAGCATGGCCAAGCGCAGCTACGCGCAATTGAATTTCTTCCAGGACAACATTGCGCATGGCCGGCAAAATGACTGGCGGTGCCGCTCCGGCGCGCGGTATCTGTATATCTGCGAAGACGGCCTGGTACATTACTGCTCGCAGCAGCGCGGGTATCCGGCCAAGCCTTTGGAACAGTACACCGTCGAAGATATTCGCCGCGAGTATCTGACGGTGAAAGGCTGCGCGCCGCGCTGCACCGTGGCCTGCTCGCACTACGTGTCTTACATGGACTCCTGGCGCGGGCCGCAAACCATCATGAGCCCCGGCGAACGCGCGGACACACCGGAACTGGTTCAGCTCGAAACCCAATAGCGATCAGCCATGCTTAACCGGCGGGATTGTTTTAAACTCGTGTCGCTTGCGTTGCCTGCCGGCAGGATGGCGGCGGCCGCGCGGCCCGTCGAGGCGAGTTTTCCTGCCAGCATCGCGACACGCGTCGAGCGTGCCTTTCACACTCCCGGTAAAGCGCCAAACGGACTGCAAGCCACAAGCGAAGGCTTGTGGGTGCTCGATCAGGCGACCAACCGGGTTGCGCTGGTCCGCTACGAAGACGGGAAAATCCTCCGGCAATTTGATACCGAGACGGACCGCGGCTCCGGGATTACCTTCGACGGATCGGCGCTTTGGATTGCATCGACCTATAACCGGCTCCTGGTTCGGGTGGACGCACAAAACGGCAAGACGCTGAAAAAGTTCGATAGCCCGGGGTCGGGCCTGGTCAAATGGGGGCCTCGCGACACGCATCCGCATGCTACGGGCGCGCACGGGCTCGAATGGCGGCGCGGCGAATTGTGGGTGGCGGTGCCGCCGGCTGTGAAGATTTTCGTCGTGAATCCGGAAGACGGCAGCGTGCGCCGCTCCTTCCCCGCCCCGGGTGTGCGGCCGCACGGCATCGGCTGGGATCCGGACGGTTCGCTCTGGTGCACCGAAAGCATCTACCGGTCATTTTTCAAAATGGATCCGGCGAGTGGCAGAATTTTGCGCCAGGTGATGCTCCCGCCGGACGCGCCGGTGGTGGATGGCATCATGCAGGTGCCGCACGGCATGAGTATCTGGAACCGGGAATTCTGGTTTTCGGTAGCGGAGACCGGCGAAGTTTACCGCGTGCCGCTGCCTGCCTGATCGAGCGGTATCCAGACTTCCATTGACGTCAATCCCCGGTTGGCCCAAGCATAATATGGAATGAACTTCAGCTCGACGGGCTTTACCGGCGTGCGCGTGACATTGGAAACGGGCTGGTAGAGCGGTCCATCCTCAAACGGCTTTTCGGCAGCGACGCCTTCGTGCCGCAGCACCATGACGCCGTCCAGCAGATCGCGACGAAATTCTGTCTGGAACGGCTGGGAAGCGTGCGCGAGTTCTATGTCGAACAAAGACTCTCCCACGGGCTGATCCGGCGATTCGATGCAATAGACAACGGGCCCGCGCTGGACGGCAACGCGTCCGGCGTCTTCCCGGACGAGTGGATTGGCGCGGATCAGTTGCGGCGTCATATCGAATTTCACGGTGATGCGATCGCCGGGCTTCCAGGTGCGGCGAATCTCGAAATACTGGCCGGGTTTGGGAGCGCCCGGAGCGGCGCCGCCGTTCACTTTCACATCGGCTGAATGCGACCAGCCCGGAATCCGCACGAACATGCTGAACTCGCGCGGCGTAGCCGGAGCAACTGCGATCTCGACGGCATCGCCCCACGGATATTCGGTCTTCTGATCGACTTTCAAACCGGTGCCGTCCTCCAGATGCCAGTCCAGATGCGAGTTGTCGTAGAGATTCACGTAAACGCCTTTGGGACTCGTGCCGTAGAAATAGCCGGGCAGCGACGCCAGAGTCCGCTCGAGGTTCGGAGGGCAGCAGGTAGTCTCGTACCAAGGGTTGCGAATTTTTTCGCCGGTCGATTCGAGCGGGTTGCGATAGCAGTAAAGCGTTCCGGAAAGCGACATACCGGAGTTGATGCCGTTGTAGAGCGCGCGCTCGATCACATCGGCAAAGCGCGATTCTCCCGAGACCGCAAGCATCCTGAAATTCCACATCATGTTGCCGATGGCGGCGCAGCTTTCCCCGTAAGCCTGCGCGTTGGGCAGCTCGTAGGATTCGCCGAACGCTTCGCCCGAATCACGCGAGCCCACGCCGCCGGTGATGTACATCTTGTGGCTGGTCATGTCCGTCCACAAGCGAGCCAGCGTTTCCGCATACGCGCGGTCGCCGGTTTCCCCGTAATAATCGGTCGCGCCGGATGACGCGTACATGCAGCGCACAGCGTGGCCCTCAAAATGGGTGCGCGAAGTGAAGGGAATGCCGCTGAACAGGTAGGACACCTGGCCGTCGGTGAGGTGCAGCCGCTCACGTTCCACACCGCTCAGCAGATAGCCGGCAAAATCGAGATATTTCCGCTCGCCGACCGTGCGATACAGCTCAACCAGAGCCATCTCGACTTCCGGATGCCCCGCCAGCGCGGGCCGCTTGGTAGGACCGAAGTTCTCGACCATGTAGTCCGCGTAGCGCATCGCACCATCGAGCAGCTTGCGGTTTCCCGTCGCGCGGTAGTACGCAATGGCGGCTTGCAACAGATGCCCAAGGCAATACAGTTCGTGCGAGCGATACATTTCGGCGAAACGTTTTTCTCTGTGGTCGTCGACGTAATAGGTATTGAGATAACCGCTCGGCTCCTGCGCCGCCAGGATCTCATCGGTGAGCCGGTCGAAGGTCGCGCGCAGGCCGGGCCGGTAATCCGACTGCAAAACGAACGCCACCGCTTCCATCCATTTGTAAATGTCGGAATCGGTGTACACGGGGCCGCGGCGAGTCGCCTGCTTGCGGCCCGAGAGGCGGCGGAAGTTATCGACCACGCCGTGCTGCTCAAGCTCGTCGAGCATCGTGGGGATGCTGCGTTCGACGTTAATGCGCATGCGCGCCGACCAGAAGCCGTCGCTGATTCGCACGGCGCGCACCGGAACGGTGTGCAGCTTGGCGTACGGAGAATGATTAGTGTTGATGACGCCTTCGGAGCGCCAGGCGTCCGAAGCGTTTTGAGCGAGAGCCGCCCATAGGGCGAGCGTGAAGCAGATTGCCAGACGCATACGTAAACTACAATCTTAGAATGCAGAAAGGACGAACGCGCAGACAATTTATGGCGGGGATGGGAGCAGCCGGGGCATCGGGAGCCTTGGGCGCCGCGGGGCCTCCTGAACGCAAGCTGATCCGGCCGCGGGTGCTGCATACCGGCGATACGGTGGGCCTCATCACGCCCTCGAGTTACGTCTCCGACCCCGATCGCCTGGCGCTTGCCGAGCGCACCGTCCGCTACTTCGGCCTGGTGCCGAAATTCGGGAAGAACGTCCGCAAGCGCGAGGGCTACCTTGGCGGCACGGTCGAAGAGCGCTTGGAGGATCTGCACGACGCTTTTCGCGATGCCGAAGTGAAAGCCGTGTTCGCGATCCGCGGCGGTTACGGCGCGTCGCAATTGCTGGATCGCATCGATTACGACCTGATCCGCTCGCATCCGAAGATCTTCCTGGGGTACAGCGACATTACGGCGCTGCATCTGGCGATCCAGAAACAAACAGGCCTCGTGACCTTTCACGGCCCTATTACGCTGTCTCGATTCACTCAGTTCACCCAGGCCTGCTTTCGCAGGGCGCTTTTCGAGACCGAGCCGCTGGGCCGTGTGAGCAACCCGCCGGACTCGGACCCGCTCCGCCCCGAACACACGCTGCGTACCGTTCGTCACGGCAAAGCGCGCGGCGCCCTGATCGGGGGAAATCTGACGCTGGTCTCGACCACCATGGGCACGCCTTACGAGATCGAAACGCGGGGCCGCATCGTGTTTCTGGAGGATGTGGACGAGCAACCCTACAGTATTGATCGCATGCTGACGCAGTTGCGCCTGGCAGGAAAGCTCTCATCCGCTGCCGGTGTGATTTTCGGCGAATGCGAGGATTGCCGGCCGCGCGATTACAAGCCGTCGTATGAATCCACACTGTCGCTGGGGGAAGTGGTGGACGAAATTCTCGCGCCGCTTCCGGTTCCGGTCCTTTCCGGACTGACCATCGGCCACACCGACGACCAGCTTACGCTGCCGCTGGGGTTGATGACCACACTTGACGCGGATAAAGGTGATTTGATTATCGAAGAATCCGCAACAGTCGCGGCCTGAGCACACGGCCTCGCTATAATGGCTGGCTTATGCCCTGGACCTCGCTGCGCGTGCCCGGATCGAGCGCCAATCTCGGACCCGGTTTTGACGCACTGGGCCTGGCATTGGGCATTTACCTTGAATGCCGTTTTTGCGAGAGCGACAGGCTCCTAATCGAAGTTGAAGGCCGCGACAGCGAGACGATTTCCACGGGCGAAGATAATCTGATTTGGCGAACTGCGCTCGCGGTAGCGGCCGACACACGCCTGGCCATGCCGCCCATCGAACTGCGCATCCACAACGATATTCCGATCGGCAAAGGCCTCGGTTCGAGCGCTGCCGCCCTCACCGCCGGGGTGGTGATCGCAGACCGCATGCTCGGCCTGCATTGGAAACCGCTGCGGATTCTGGACGAAGCCGCACGTCTCGAAGGGCATCCCGACAACGTCGCGGCTTGCGTGCTGGGATCGATTGTCGCCAGCGCCATTGACGCCGGCGGCGTAGCACGCACCGTGAGGCTGGACATGCCGGCGCGGTTTGAAATCGGTGTGGTCGTGCCGGATTTCACCTTGCCCACCACGCAGGCGCGTTCCGTATTGCCCGATTGCTATTCGCGCGCCGATGCGATTTTCAACGTACAGCGCGCCGCGCTGCTCATGGCTGCGCTGGCCGCCGGAAATACCACCGCCTTTCCCACGGCGCTGGAAGACAGGTATCATCAACCATATCGGGCCGCGCTCGTTCCGGGGCTTGACGATATTTTGAGATTGCGCGCGCCGGGGCTGCTTGGCTGCACGCTGAGCGGCGCCGGGCCTTCGATCCTGGTCTTCTACGAGCGCGGTTACCAGCAGGTTTGCGATCTGGTGCGGCAGGTGTTTGCGCTTCACGGACATGCGTCCGAAGTGCTCCGCACCGCCGTCGCCGACTGCGGATTTGTATGTGAGGAAGGAATTGAAAAATGAAGAGCTCACGCGAATTTCTTGAGCGCCGCGGTTTGCCGGGCCGCGATTTGGTCGAATGCCCGGCTTCCATCAAGCGTTTCCCCGACGGCGGCCAGTACCGCATCGAAATTCCGTCAACCGAGGGGCCGCGGGTGCTGGCCGCGGTGCTGAAAGAAGCCGGCGACCGCAAGGTGCCGGTCCATCGCGTCAGCCAGGGCAGCGGGATCATGCTCATGACCGACGACGAGATTTCCGAGATGCTCGATCTGGGCAACAAAGCGGGTATCGAAGTGAATCTGTTCATCGGGCCGCGCGCCACCTTCGATATCGGGGCGCAGGCGTTCTCCGCCGCCGGTAAAGCCCTGGGGCTGAGCCTGCGCGGGGCGGATCAACTGGTGTTCGCCATGGAAGATGTCAAGCGCGCGGTGCGTCTGGGTCTCCGCAGCGTGCTCGTGTCCGATATCGGCATTCTGCAAATCGTGGCCAATATGCGCGCGGCGGGCGAGTTGCCGGTGGATTTGATTATCAAAACTTCGGTGATGATGGCGCCGACCAATCCGGCTTCCGCGCGCGTCCTCGAGCTGCTGGGCGCCAACACGATCAACATTCCATCGGACCTCACCATCCCGCAAATCGCAGCTATTCGCGCCGCCATAGACGCGCCCATCGATTTCTATGTTGAAGCGCCGGATAACATCGGCGGCTTCGTACGCTACTACGAAATTCCCGAGCTGATTCGCGTGGCCGCGCCCATTTATCTGAAATTCGGTTTGCGCAATGCGCCGGACGTCTATCCCAGCGGCACGCATCTGGAGACTACAGTGATTGCGCTGTCGCGTGAGCGTGTGCGGCGGGCCGAAATGGCGCGCGAGATCATTGCGCGTTATTGCCCGGAGGCGGCCATGTCACCGCTCAAGGCCAAAAGCCTCGGCGTGCCCACGGTGGTTTGAGTCAATCCGCGCCGGTCGCCGCGGGCATTTTCTGCACGATTGCCTGCATCTCGCGAATCGTCAGTTCCAGTTCCTCGTCGGTCGAATAGAAATGCGGCGCCACTCGTATGCCCGCGTCCGGCCGGTGATCGACCAGGAAATTCCGTCGCAGCAGCTCTCGCGTGACTTCAGCGCCGTTGGGAACATCGATCACCACGGTGCCGCCACGCTGGGCTGGATCTCGTGGCGAGTTCACTCGAAATCCGGCGGCCTCGGCCAGTTCCACAAGCCGCGCCGTCTGCCGCACTGATTTTTGCCGGATGCGATCGACCCCGACCTCCGCGATGATCTCGTAGCCCGACCGCGCAGCGTACAACGCGGGAATTCCCGGCGTGCCATTCAGGAACCGGAATGCATCATCGGCATAGTCGATCGGCCCGGCTTCGAAAGCGAATGGCCGTTTGTGTGCCATCCAGCCGGTGACGCGAGGTTCCAGCTTCGGCCATAGATCTCGGCGCACGTAAAGATAACCCGCGCCCGGCCCGCCGCACAGCCATTTCACCGAGCCGCCGGTGGCAAAATCCAATCCCAGCGCGCGCACGTCAATCGGAATCGTTCCCGCCGATTGATAAATGTCCGCCAGCACCATCGCGCCCATTTCGTGCGCACGGCGCGTGATCGCCGCAAGATTCTGAATGAACGAGCTGCGGAACAGGACATGCGAAACGAACACCAGTTGCGTCTCGCCGTCGATCGCGGCGAGCATTCTCTCGAGCGGCACGCCGATGCCATCCTCCGACGCAACCGTTTCTACTCGCGCGCCCAGTTTTTCGAGCGCATGGCACTGGTACAGATTCGACGGAAAATTGAATGCCTCGGAAACGATCTTGTGGCGGCGGCCGGACCAGACGAAGCACGAAAGCACGGTTGCTACGGCCGACGAAACATTTTGCTGCATCACCACTTCGCCCGGACCGGCGCCGATGATGCGACCCACTAGATCCCCGACCCTGACCGGCATCTCCCACCAGCCTTCTTCCCAGGCACGGATGCCGCGCTTCGACCATGTTTCGGCGTACTCCTCGATGCGCTCGTAGGCGCGCCGCGGCATCGCGCCTAGCGAATGGCTGATCATGTGGACGGTGGTTTCGAGAATCGGAAATTCTTTGCGCCACGCGAGCAGCTCGTCCATGAACCAGCCTGCTATTTCACCAGCGCGAAGGTCATGATCGACGACCCGGCCGCCAGCGCGATCTGCTGTTTTCCGTTGACCGTGTAACTGATGGGCGGCGCGATAATGCCGGCGCCGGTTTGGAAATGCCACAGCGGCTTTCCGGTTCGTGCATCGAGCGCCACGAAATAACCCTGGCCGTCCCCGGTGAACACCAGCCCGCCTGCCGTAGCCAGCACTCCGGCGCCGGCCGGGGAAACCATTTCCCATCGCCACTTGATTTGGCCCGTTGCTGGATCCACTGCCACAGTGCTGCCCACCGGCGGCTCGTTCGGAAGCGCGCCATCGGTGCTCGCCTGGTACCACTGTCCCTCGTGATACTCCTGGCTCTGCTTATAAAAAAGCGCGCAGCCGTCCGTTGAGTGAAAGTAAAAAAGCTGCGTCTGCGGGCTGTAGGCGGTGGCCGACCAGTTATGCCCGCCGCCCAATCCCGGACAGGCCCTTGCGCCCTCGGCGCTTGGTTCTTTTCCGGGTACCATGATCGGGCGGCCGTTCGCGTCGATGCCCGTAGCCCAGTCGACCTTCGTATACGGCCGCGCGTGCAGCAACTTGCCGTTGGTGCGGTCGATCGCATAGAAAAATCCGTTGCGGTCCGCCTGCACCACGGCCTTTACTTTACGGCCTTTCACGTTCAGATCGATAAGCACCGGGTCGGCGACCGCATCCCAATCATGCGTGTCGTGCGGCGTGAACTGGTAATACCACTTGAGTTTTCCGGTGTCGGCGTCGAGCGCCACCAGGCTGCATGTGTATAGGTTGTCGCCGCGGCGCACGTCGCCATCCAGGCCGGGACCGGGATTGCCGGTTCCCCAATATGTCAGGTTGAGATCGGGATCGTAAGTGCCGGTGATCCACGTCGACCCGCCGCCGCGCTTCCACGAATCCCCGCTCCAGGTATCGCCGCCCGGCTCGCCTTCTTCCGCCACGGTGTAAAAACGCCAGAGCCGCTCGCCCGTATTGGCATCGTAGGCATCGACGAATCCGCGCGTGCCGAATTCCGCTCCGGCGATCCCGACCAGCACTTTCCCTTTCACCGCCAGCGGTGCTGCGGTCGCCGAAAAACCTTTTTTATAATCGGCGATCTCTTTTTCCCAGAGCACGGCGCCGGTCCGCGCATCCAGCGCCACCAGCGTCGCTTCGATATTCACTTTGAAAAGCTTGCCGCCGAGCGCGGCAAACCCGCGATTGGGCTGCCCACAGCACAGGTTCAGTTTCGTGGGAGGCGTCTTGTGGTACTCCCAGATCTGTTTTCCGGTGAGCAGATCGAGCGCGCTGGCGTGATTTGACGGCCCGGTGATGAACATCATCCCGCCGAAAACCAGCGGCGTGGTTTCGTGCGAGCCATCGAAACCGGTCTGGGAAATCCACTGCGTGGCGAGGCGCGAGACCGTTATGGTATTGATCTCACTCAAATCGCTATAGCGCCACCCGCGATAGTTCTTCCCGTAGGTCAGCCATGTCGCCGGATCGCTCTGCGCATCCCGCAACTGCTGCTCGGTGACGATCGTAGCGGCCCAAGCCGTCAGCGCGACACCGAATATCAGGACAAATCGTTTCACTGTTTTGCCTCCGCGCCGCGCAGAGTCGTCAGGTACGCCAGAAGGTCGTCCAGCTCGGCGGCCTTGAAGAGCTTCCCGTAATTAGCGGGCATCAGAGAGCGAAACTCGCGCTTCACCGAAGTCACGTCGCTGCGTAAAAAGGAAAAATAGTTCTCGCCCGCATCCATGATCTGCACCGAAAAATTGTCGTATCCGCGCTCTACACCCACGAGCTTTGTGCCATCGCGCTTCACGATCGTGATTGTGGCAAAACCCGGCGAGACATCTTTATCCGGTTCGACGACCGATTCCTTCAGGTACTCGAGGCTCCGTTCCCGCCCGATTAGCGAAAGCTCCGGCCCCAGATGCCCGCCTTTTGCGTTAACCACGTGGCACTGGCCGCAGGCGCCTTTGGTCCAGAACAGCTTCTCTCCGGCGGCGGGATTGCCGGGAACTGCGGCATTTTCGCGGTGCACGATCGAGCGCAGGTAGGTCACAACGCGCCAGACGTTGTCGTCGCCGAGTTCGCCGCCGAGGCCGGCCATTTCGGTTCCGGGCACGCCGTTGCCGATTGTGCGGTACAGGTCTTCGTCACGATCACCGTGGGCGTAAACACCGCGCGTGAGATCCGGCCCGCGGCCTCCCTGCGCGTGAATTCCGTGGCAGGGCGAGCAGTAGATGCGGAACACCAGATACCCGCTTTGGGCCGCGGCCGAATCGCCGGAATACGGGTTTTTCAGCTCCTGCGCGCCAAGCACCGAACACGCAAGCAAAACGAGGGCAATTCGAAGATGCACCCGATGAGAATATCCGTCCGCGCGCGTTGGTGTCAAACCTCGCGAAACCGTCCCGCTTTCGACTAAACTGGTAATTGGCGATGCTGAAACGAGCGTTTCCGGTCTTATTCGTTTGCGTGGCGCTGACGGTCTGCCTGCCCGGTGCCGCCCAAACCGATGCATCGGCCTGGCAGAAGGAAACGCAGTTCGAGGGCCTCGATCAGAATGGGCTCTCACCCGCGCAAAAGACCGCACTGCTGAGCGTTCTCCGGACGGGAACCTGCAATTGCGGCTGCACCATGAAAGTGGCGGAATGCCGCGTAAAAGATCCGCGCTGCGGCCGCAGCCGGAGCCTGGCTGCCTTGGTTGTGCGCGAATTGCGCGAAGGTAAATCGGCCGATGCGATTCGCGAGGACCTCGCCAAGCGCATGAACGAAGCGCCGCCACTTCTTGAAGAAGCCGTGCCGATTCCGATCGCCGGGGCGCCGGTGAAAGGCCCTGCCAACGCCAAGATAACACTGGTCGAGTTTTCGGACTTCCAGTGACCGTACTGCGCGGCGGCCGTCGGCCGCCTCAATGCAGTGCTCGCCCGGCACCCGAATGACGTCCGCCTGGTGTTCAAAGAATTTCCGCTGGATATCCACTCGACCGCTGAACTCGCGGCAGAGGCCGCACTAGCAGCACACGCGCAAGGCAAGTTCTGGCCCATGCACGACAAGCTGTACGCCAACTTCCGCCAGATCTCGCACGAGAACATCTTCAAGTGGGCTCAGGAAATCGGCTTGGATCTCGTCCGGTTCACGGCGGATTTGAACTCGGGCAAGTACAAGAAGGCGGTCGAAAAAGACATCACCGAAGGCGAGCAGGCCGGTGTTGCCGGCACGCCCACCATTTTCGTGAACGGCAAACGCTTCAACGGATCTCTCGAGACCGACGAATTCGAGCGCGTCTTGGCCCAGGAAATGGCGCCGCCCGCTAAACTTTCACGGCGATAGCAATAATTGAAGTCGGCGGCCACGGCAGGGACTGGTCGATGCGCCTCCACAACCACACCAACTGATCGAAAAGTTTCATTTGCATCGCGCCCAGCGTGGTTCGCTTCAGTATCCGCCCGCTCACGTACCATCCGGGCCGCGAGATGCGATTGAAATTCAAAATTCTTTCCACCCGGAAGCCCACCTGCTCCATCTTCTGTTGCAGCTCCTGGTGCGAATACCTCCGGTAATGGCCTAGAGCCTTGTCGAGCGTGCCGTAAATTTCCTGCCCGTGCGGTACGAGGACAATCGCCCGCCCATCCTTCTGTAACGCCGTGTGGATATTCCGCAGGCCCTGGATATCGTCTTCAATATGTTCGAGCACGTTCAGACACACGACCGTGTCCATGCTCCCGGCAAGCTCGGCAAAATCCGCCGGGTTCGCCAGATCGCAGTGGCATACGTGCAGGTTGTGCCGGTGCTGAAAGCGAGTCGTGAGCCGCGCCATGTGCTCCGCATCGATATCCGCCGCCACGTAGCATTTCACCCGCGGGATCAGCACGCGCGTCAGATTGCCGATGCCCGCGCCGATTTCGAGCACGCGCTCGCCGATAAATGGCCGGATGGTTTCGCCCATCCACCTGTTGAAACGCGGCGCTTTGGAGAGCGCGTGCAGAATGTCCGGCCCGGAGTCTTTGTAGATATCGTTTGAGAACGCGTACCGCAGAATCACGAAAACCGCTTCAATCGCGTCCCAGAACCCGATCTTCTTGCCTTCCTCATAAGTGCGCCCGTGATAACTGACCGGCGTTTCATACACGCGCACCTGGCGGCGCGCCACTTTGATGGTCAGCTCGGGCTCCACGCCAAACCGCTCGCTGCGAATCGGAATGCTTTTCAAAAATGACGTGCGGAAAGCCTTATAGCAGGTCTCCATGTCGGTCAGGTTCAGGTCCGCCACCAGATTGCAGAGCTCGGTCAATATCCGGTTGGCTACCGAGTGCCAGAAGTAGAGAACCCGCCGCTCACCCACAATCATGAACCGCGAGCCGTATACCACGTCAGCTTTTCCTTCGAGCAGCGGCCGCAGCAGGCTTCCATATTCGCGCGGATCGTATTCGAGGTCGGCGTCCTGGATGATCGAAAAGTCGCCCGTAGCGTGCTCAATGGCCGTGCGAATCGCGGCGCCTTTGCCCCGATTTCGGTCCTGCTTCACCAGGCGAATCTCCGGATGGCGCGCGGCCATTTCGGCGACGATCTCCGCCGATCCGTCGGTCGACCCGTCGTCCACCACAACGATCTCCCGCCCCAGACCCTCCGGCAGCGGCGCCGCCAGCACCCGTTCCAACAGCGGTGCGATGAATTCTTCTTCGTTATAGAGAGGAATCAGAACCGAGAGCAAAGGCCGCCCGCGAACTTCATCCACGAGCTATTTCCTCTTGGCCTTCATTTTCGTTTTTTTCGCCGCGGGAGGATCAGCAGCGGCGGCAGCCGGGTCGGGTTGCGGCTGAAGTTTGGAAAGTACCTCGCTGAATAGCGCCGATTTTCGCGTATCGACTTTCGGCGGGGGAGCTTGCTCGTGCCGGTAATCGTGATCGCTATAGCAAGTACGGCATCGGACTTTGGCCGGCTCCCGGTTCATCAATGACACCACCGAGTGGTTCATGACGCGCTTGCACTTCACGCAATAATCGTCGATGACGTCCCCTAAGCGCACTTCAGGCATACTACTCTCCAGCCGGCCGATCAGTATATCCAACCTCAGGTCCGCTGGTGGCCGGCGCCTGCTGTTCAGGTGCGGCCGCAGGTTCAGCCGGAGCCAGCCACCACACCGCTCCCTCAAAACCGATGTACTTGCAGATCTGCAGTTCCCCGGTTTCGCTTTCCAGCAGATCCCCCACTTCGAGCGGCCGCTCAGAGGCGCGCATCCGGTCCCATGCGGCGTATTGGTTGAGCGCCTCGACCTGCCCGCCTTCTTCGTAATCCTTCCGTTTTACGCTGGCTGCTCCGGAGACGTGCGGCGCCCAGCGGAAATGTTGGCGCGGCGCCTCCTTCATTCGGTAGATCCGATAGACGGGCATAAAGAGCTTATTGTAATGGACCGCGCGTCCTTCGCGCCAAGTTCGATCCACCGCTCGATCCGGCTTCGTTCCCAGCGGGTTGAATCCGCGAGGCTTCCCAGCGGTTCGCTCGGCGCAATCGTCGCAACTTCCATCGTGCCGAATCCATGACGCTCTGGGCTGCACCATTGCACTACGTGAACCAGCCCGCGTAACACGCGCGACGGCAACTGCGGCAAAGCGTTGATGGCGATCGCTCGCGTCGCCCCCATTTCGGCTGCGGCCCAGAGCGGCAGCGCCCCCAGCAGACCGCCGTCAACATACCATCGCCCGTCAATGCGCACCGGAGGAAATCCGAACGGAATCGCGCACGCCGCCGTCAAGTGTGTAGCCGTGATCGCCGGCGTTTCCACGATCCGCGACCGCCGCCGCAATATGTCCGCCAGCACGATTCCCAGCCGTATCTGCGGCTTGTATGCCGCTGTCAGCCGCCCGACTTCCGCGCGAAAGCTTGCCGCATCGAAAAACCCGCGCCACATGTTCGATTTTTCCCGCCACTTCAGGAATCCGCCCGCTGCGGAACCGCGCCAGTGCTCGGTCAATTCGTCAGGCTTGCACCCGCCCGCGATGGCCCACCCGTTGAGCGCGCCGACCGACGCGGCCACGATCATATCGGGCTGGAAACGCCCTGCCAGCTCGATCCATGCGCCCGCCTGGTAGGCCCCGAACAGGCCTCCAGCCGAAAGTACGAGTGCGGTTTTTTCGGCCATCGCTCTGTAAAACTCTATCCTCATGTTAGACAATAGCTGTTAGCCTTCGCGCCGCGCCGGCCGGTAGACTGAAAAATGGCCGGTACGCGCGGCACGTGCCCGCCTGTTGAGTAATGCCGGGCGAAACCAAGTTGCATGCATTGGAATCCAGTGGATTATGGAGAACCCGTTGCGAAACTCCTCGCTTTGGCGGAAAGCGGTGAACGCCTGATGCCGTTAGCCGAAGGTGTGTGCTGTTCTGAACAGGCACGTGATCGCATGCGCGCCACAAGTGTAAAAGAACTGTTTCC
>DATEFW010000029.1:0-157539 GCA_035280425.1 Bryobacteraceae bacterium
CAACTTGACGGTGCCCCGCTCGGAATTCATTCTTTCCATGGCGGGCACGCTGTTCGATGAATCGCAGCTTTATAGCATGCGTAAGCTGGACGACCCGGAAAAACTCAAAATCTTCTGCAATCGTGCGCTCGACGCTTTGAAGTCCGTGCCGGAAACCAAGCAGACCAAAGAGCTGAGCACCAAAATCAGCAAAAGCCTCAAGAAAACCTGACGCGAAGCCTGAAGGCTCGGAAGGGAGAAACCATGAATGTCAAACGTTTCATCACCGCCAGTCTCGCGGTGTATATCGTGTCTCAGGCGCTCGGATACCTGGTTCACGGGGTGCTTCTGGCGCCCGTTTATGAGGCCACGAAGAGCATCTGGCGTCCCGACATGCAGTCCAAAATGTGGATCGAGTGGGTGTACGGACTGACCACGGCCGTGCTGTTCACCTACATTTTCACCAAGGGCTACGAAGGCAAAGGCGTTATGGAAGGAGTGCGCTTCGGCCTGCTCGTCGGATTGTTGGTCTCGATCCCCATGGCCTATGGAACCTACATGAGCATTCCGATCCCGTATTACCTGGCGCTCCAGTGGTTCCTGTACGGCACGGGCGTGATGATCCTGATGGGCGTCACCGCCGCCCTGGTATATCGCGCCAAAGCCGCGAGAGCCGCAGCCGCCTAGCGCCCCAGCGTTTCGAGATAGTGGGCCACGGCCTCAATGCCGCGATAGAAATTCGGCAGGTGGAATTTTTCGTTGGGCGCGTGCAGATTATCGTCTGGCAGCCCGAAACCCATCATGACGCTTGGAATTCCGAGAAATTCGTCGAACAGGCCGACAATCGGAATCGATCCGCCGGAGCGAATGTAAACCGTCTCTTTCCCGAATGACTCGCGCATCGCGTCGGCAGCGGCGCGGATGAACTTGTTTTCCGGATTCACCAGCGACGGCGCGGCCGAGTGAACCAGCTTTAACTCGGCCGTCACACCCTTGGGGCACGCCTTGCGGACGGCGTCCTGCAACTGCTTGAACGCCTCGTCCGGACGCTGATCCGCCACCAGGCGCGTGCTGATCTTGGCGACCGCCCGCGCCGGGATCACGGTCTTCGCGCCTTCGCCGGTAAAGCCGCCGCGGATGCCGTGTACTTCGAGCGTCGGCCGCGCCCAGAGCCTTTCGAAAAGCGGAATCTCCGGCTCGCCGACTAGCTCCTTCGCGCCCATCTCTTTGCGTGTGTACTCGGCTTCATTGAACGGCAGCCGCGCCCATGCTTCGCGCTCTTTCGGGCTGGGCGGAACCACGCGATCGTAAAAGCCCGGAATCCGGATGTGACCTTCACGATCCTTGAGCGCAGTGAGAATCTCGGCCGTGGCTTGAATCGGATTGGGCGCTGCGCCGCCGTAAACTCCGGAGTGCAGGTCGTGATTGGCGCCTTCAACGTGCAGCTCAGTGTAGACGATGCCGCGCAGGCCCACGCACAGGGTCGGTAGCTCCGGCGCGAACATTTCGGTGTCGCAGATCACCGCGGCATCTGACTTGATGCGCGCGGGTTTGCTCTTCACGTACGCCTCGATGTGCTCGCCGCCAGTTTCCTCTTCGCCCTCGATCAGAAATTTCACGTTGACCGGAAGCTTGCCCTTGCTCTTCAGCAGCCCTTCGACAGCCTTCATGAGAATGTACGTCTGGCCCTTGTCGTCCGATGACCCGCGCGCGAAAAGGTCATCGCCCCGCACAGCCGGCTCGAACGGCGGCGATTTCCACTCATCCAGCGGATCGGGCGGCTGCACGTCGTAGTGCCCGTAGAGCAGCAGGGTCGGCTTGCCCGCCGCGCCCGTCCATTCGGCATAGACCAGCGGATTCCCGTCGCCCTCAATCAGTTGGGCGTTTTGCAAACCAGCCTTTTCCAGGTCATTACGCACAAATTCCGCCGCACGGCGGATGTCCGGTTTGTGCTCGGAAAGCGTGCTGATGCTCGGAATTCGTAAGAAAGCCTCAAGACCTTCGAGAAATGCCTTGCGGTTCTGCTCGTAATAGTTCATAGCGGCTGTATCTACTGTAACGTGGGCCGGGAGTTTTGGGGTTTTCGCTCGCGCTACACTGGTTGTGGGATGAAGCCTCCCGCCACAGCCGAGCCGCCCGCGGCAAAACGCACATTTACCACGATCAGCGGTGTGCCTATCGAGTCCGTTTACGGACCCGATCATCTCCGCGATCTCGATCCCGCCCGCGACGTGGGATCGCCCGGCCAGTTCCCCTATACACGCGGCATTCACGAAAGCATGTACCGCGGCCGCCTGTGGACGATGCGTCAGTTTTCGGGCTTCGCCACCCCGGAGGAAACCAACCGCCGCTATCTCTACCTGCTCGAGCAGGGCCAGACCGGCCTCTCCGTAGCCTTCGATCTGCCGACCCTGATGGGCTACGATTCCGACCACATGCTGTCGGAGGGAGAAGTCGGCAAGTGCGGCGTGGCCATCAGCTCGCTCGAGGACATGGAAACGCTGTTCCGCGGTATTCCCCTTGCGGACGTCACGGTGTCGATGACCATCAACTCGCCGGCGGCGGTGGTTTGGGCCATGTACCTGGCGGTCGCCGAGAAGCAGGGCGCGGACTGGGCGAAGCTTTCGGGAACGATTCAAAACGACATTCTCAAGGAATACATCGCGCAGAAGGAGTACATTTATCCGCCGCGGCCCTCGATGCGCCTGGTGACGGACACCATCGAGTTTGCCGCCCAGCGCACGCCGCGCTTCAACCCGATTTCGATTTCCGGTTATCACATCCGCGAAGCCGGCTCGACGGCCGTCCAGGAGCTGGCGTTCACATTGCGCGACGGCATCGAGTACGTCGACTGGGCGCTCGCCCGCGGCCTGACGGTCGACGAATTCGCGCCACGGCTCAGTTTCTTCTTCAACGCGCATAATGATTTCTTCGAGGAGATCGCCAAATACCGGGCAGCACGCAAAATCTGGGCGTACACCATGCGCGACCGGTTCGGCGCCAAAAACGAGCGCAGCCTGAAGCTGCGCTTTCACGCGCAGACTGCCGGCTGCTCGCTTACCTGGCAGCAGCCGTACAACAACATCGTGCGGACCACCGTGCAGGCGCTGGCGGCGGTGCTGGGCGGCTGCCAGTCCCTGCACACCAATTCGCTCGACGAAGCCTACGCCTTGCCCTCTGAGCACGCCGTCACCATCGCCCTACGCACCCAGCAGGTGATCGCGTATGAATCCGGCGTAACGGCAGCGGCCGATCCGCTGGGCGGCAGCTACTTCGTCGAGCGGCTGACGCTCGATACCGAAAAGGCCGCCCAGGACTACATCCGGCGCATCGACGAGATGGGCGGCATGATTTCGGCCATCGAAAAGAACTTTCCGCAGAGAGAAATCGCGAATTCGAGCTACGAGTATCAAAGGGCGGTCGAGCGCAGGGAGAAGCGGATCGTGGGTGTCAACGCCTTTCAGGCGGACCAGGAGGAGCCGATCGAAATCCTGCAGATAGACCGGAAGGCCCAGGAGCACCAGGCGAAAAAACTGGCAGGTTTGCGCGCGGCGCGCGATAATGGACGGGTGAGGGCTTCATTGGATGCCCTCAGGCGGGCTGCCGAAGGCACGGAAAATACGATGCCTTTGATTCTGGATGCGGTCCGCTCGTATGCCACGCTGGGCGAGATCTGTAACGCCCTGCGGGAGGTCTTTGGCTCGTACCAGGAAACGAGTCTCGTCTGATTCATGTCAGCGCCCATACGAGTGCTTGTGGCCAAGCCGGGTCTGGACGGCCACGATCGCGGCGCCAAGGTCATCGCCCGCGCTCTGCGTGACGCCGGTATGGAAGTGATCTATACCGGGTTGCGGCAGACGCCCGAGATGATCGTCAACGCCGCGCTGCAGGAAGACGTGCAGGTGATCGGCCTGTCGATTCTTTCCGGGGCCCATAATGCCATTGTGCCCCGCGTGATGGAGCTATTGCATGAAAAGGACATGACCGACGTGAAGGTGATCGTCGGCGGTATCATCCCGGATGAAGACGCCGAAGCGCTCAAAAAAATGGGCGTGGCGGCGGTTTTCCAGCCGGGAGCGTCGCTCGAGGAAATTGTAGGATTTATTCGCTCGAGCGTGCCGGCGTGAACTTAACGGTCGAAAAAATGAGAAGACACGAAATGGACGACAAACAGAAAATCGCCGTATTCATCGATTTCGACAATATCGAGATCGGCGTGAAATCAACTTTACAGCGCGAGTTCGACGTAGCTGCGGTGCTGGATGCACTGAAAGAGCGCGGCGAGCTCGTCACCAAGATCGCCTACGCCAACTGGGGCCGCCAGGATACATTTACGCGCCAGCTCTCCGAGCATGCGATCCAGATGGTACAGCGCGACCCTTCGCCTCGCGGCGACAAGAACGGCGCCGATATCAACCTGGCGCTCGATGCGCTCGAAATGGCGTTCACCCACGATCACATCAACGCTTTTGCCATAGTCAGCGGCGACAGCGATTTCATCGCACTGGTGAACAAGCTGAAGCAGTACGACAAGCGCGTCTACGTGGTCGGCGGGCGCGCCTTCACGTCGACGATTCTGCAAAAAAACTGCCACGAATTCATCAGTTACGAATCGCTGCTGGACGAGGCGCCAAAACACGCGCGCAGCGGCCCGCCGAGCGCGCAGCATGTGCAGAATGCCCCAATGGAACGGCGCGGGCAGAGGCGGCCGCCACCCCTTGAACTCTCGCTGGCCATGCCGCTGGTCGACCGGGCGCTGCAGGTTCTCGAGCGCCGCGAAGTCCGTCCGCAGCTTGGTCTGCTGAAATCCACCATGCTGCAGCTCGATTCCACATTTAGTGAAAAAGCATACGGCGCGGGGTCTTTCACCGACTTTGTCGAAAAGTTGCAAAAAGCCGACCTCGTTCACGTGACCGGCGGCGAGGGGCGCTACATGATCAAGCGCAAAGGCGCTGCCGAGGCGGCCGCGGCCAAGCCGGAACAAGCCCTGCCGATGTTGCGCGATGTGCTCGAAACTCACCGCCTCGAAATGGACAACGGCGCGGCTGCCGAGGATCTGGCCAATTGGGTGAAGGAAGAGCAGCCCGATTTCGACTGGAAAAAGTACGGATTCCAGGAGTTCAGCGAATTGCTTAATTTCGCGCAGGATAAATCCGTCGTTCGCGTTGAGCCGCACGAGGAAAAGGGCCTGATGGTGCACCTGGGCGCCGAGTTCCATCCGCCGGCGGTCGTTGAGGCCGAGCCTGTGCTGCCGAGCGACGAGCAGCCGACCCAGGAGATTCCGCCGACCATTGCGGGCCAGCCCATTGTGCCCGCCACCAAGCCGCGACGTCCCCGGCGTAGCAAGGCCGCAGCGGCGAGCGGTGATCGGCGTCCCTCTCGCCGGAGAAGCGGGGGCGGTGCACGGCGCGCGAAAGCTGCGCCGGCGAATCCGGGAAACGAAGCGCCGCCAATGGAGTAGTGCGGCGTTTATCGGTTTCCCTATGAAAATCACGATCGATTTGCCTGACGACCTGATGATCGCTGCCAGAAAAAAAAGCCACTGAGACGCGGACGACCCTGCGCGAAATTTTTGAACGTGGTTTACGGCGTGAGCTGGGAGGTTCCCGCTCGCCCAAAAAACGGGGAAATCCCCGTCGTGCCATCCGCTGGGTGATTGCCGACGGAGGCCTGGCTCCAGGCGTCGACATCGCAAGCCGCGAAGGGATGCATGAGTGGCTTAGCGGGGGGAAGTGATTGACGTCGATATAACGGCACTTGGGAGCGCCCGGGCCAATTGGCGTCCGACGCGGGCGTGGGCGGGCTGAGGATCCGAGGCGCTTGTAGTGCCTATTTCTCCGCCAGCGCGTCCGAGCTGCGCTGCCGCTCGTAAGGCTTCTTCAAATACTTCGCGGCTTCGTCCTGGGCGCCCTGCGTGTTGTCGCGGGTGCGCTGGGCGAGTTGGTACTCATTCACCGCGCGGTCGCGCTGGCCGGTGATGTCGAAAATTTTGCCCAAATTAATGTGCGCCCAAACCTCGGTCCACTTGGGATCCAGGTCGCCGTTGAGCGCTTCGCGGAACTCGTTCGCGGCCGACTGATAATTGTTCTGCAGGAAAAACACTTCCGCGATCCGGTAATGCGCCAGTGAGCTGTTCTTGTTGGTTTCGAGCGCCTTCTGGTATTCTTTCAGCGCTTCGCCGAACTCGCTGACCTCGGCGAACTGCTCGCCGCGCCGGATCGCCACCGCCACCCGCATGGCGTTCGAGTAGCGCAACAGCCGTTTGTTGGGATCGATCACCACGGTCTTCGGCTTGCCGAACGTATCCACCGAAAACTCCGATGAAGTGCCCACCACTTCGACACGCTTGTCTTCGGGGTTGCCTTCGGTTTCGATCTTCAGGTCCACCGGCATGCGGAAGGTGTCCAGGTCCTGCGAGACCTTGCCCATCACGCGGAAGCCCTTCTGCGTGCGGAAAATCGTGTAGTCCAGCTTGAACTCGGGCGCGCCGCTCGATTCGATCCACTCGATAAAAAAGTAGCCGAGATTCTGCTGCGACACCGCCTCCACAACTTTTCGGAAATCTTCCGTGGTGGTGGATTTCCAGGGGTAGTCGCTTACATATTTCTTCAACGCTTCGAAAAACTTCTGATCGCCGAGAACCGAGCGAAGCATATTCAGCACGGCCGCGCCTTTGTCACCCGTGAGCGCCCACAATTCCGGCGAGTAGTCTTCGAGGCGCGACGCTTGAATGACGGGAACGTTATCCACAGTCAGGGCGTTCACCGCGACGTTCTGAAACTGCGTATCCATGGCGCCGGGACCATTGGTGTGCTCGGTGTAGAGCAGCTCTGAATACGCTGCAAAGCCGTTAGTCAGCCACAAGTGATTGCGCGTTGCCGGCGAGATCAGCGCATGCCACCATTGCCGCGAAACCTGGTTGGCGAGGAGCTTCGCGTTTACGTCCCGCCCGATGCCGCGAGGACTCAGGAACAGCACGCCGGGCGCTGAAAATCCGTTAGGCGCGCCGTCGTCGGTCTCCACAACCGCCAGGTTGGCGTAGGGCGGCAGCCCCAAAATCGCGGTGAAGTAGGTCATGACCTTCCCGATCTCCTGGCCGTAGACGTTAGCCATGGGCTGCTGTGCGCCGCGGAAATACAGGTTGGTGGTGACGCCTTCCGAGTTCACCCGCGTAGGGTCGCCGCGCACCACCGCGATCGAGCCGGGGAAGGACGGCTGCTTGAACTGGAAACTGTAGACGGCCTTGTCGCCTTCTGTGCGTGATGTTTCCAGGCCGCTCGCCACCACACGGTTGCCGGCAGCCACCGTGATGTTCATGTCTGCGGTGTAACGGTCGGTCGTGTAGCCGCTGATCGGGAACCAGCGCGCCGGATACATCAGGAATGCGTAATCGGGATGGATGGCGGCGAAGCGCACGCCGTAAACCGGCGAGTCCTCCTGTCCGGTAAACCGGCCCTCGTATTCAAAGGTCACCGCGGTGGGCTTGCCTTTCACGAGCGGCTGCTCGAAATTCAGCCGCACTGTGAAATCCTGCTGGGAGCGCGACGCCGGCACCTGCCGCCCGCTGTCGTCCACCACCCGCGAAACGTTGAGCGCGTTGTTCAGCTCGAACGTTGCGGTGGTTATGTTGTTATCGAGAGGCACAAACTGGACCCCGACCTTGGCCGCCAGGGTTTGCGTGTTTTCGTTGATTTCGGCGTTGATGGTGTAATGCTCGACATCGATCCGGGAACGCCGCTCCTGAGCCGGTGCGGTCGCCGCCGCGGCCACCAGCGCCCCTACAATCCAGAGGTTACGAAACATGTGCTGCTTGTCCTTCCATTAATTCTTCCACCAGCGCGGCTGCTCTTTCCATTGCCGGCCTGTCACACGAAAGCTTTCGCGCGACCTCGGCAAGATCGGCACGCATTTTTTTCCGAGCGGTTTCGTCGCCCAACAGCCAGATCGCATTCGCCGCCAGCCGCTCAGCGGTCATCTGCGATTGCATCAGCTCGGGAACGATCGCCCGTTCCGCCACCAGGTTGACCATCGAATAGAATGGCACCCGTACCAGGCACCGGCCCAGCAGCCAGCTCAGCGGATTCACTTTGTAATACGTAACCATGGGCGTTCCGGCGAGCGCTGCCTCGACCGTGACCGTGCCGCTCGCCGCCAGCGCCAGATCGGCATGTGCGATTGCGTCCCAGGCTTCTCCTTCAATGACTTGGATGGGCGCCGGACCGATCCGTTCCCGAAAAAAAGCCGCACCCGTGGTTTCCGAAGCCGGCAGAATAAAATGAGTGGCTTGCGCCCGGTAAATTCGCTCCACAGCTTCGATTAGCGGCCCCAGATGCCGTGCGGCTTCGCCTTTCCGGCTGCCCGGTAGTACCGTAACTAATTGACGGCTCGGAACTAATCTATGTTTCCGAAAAAACTCGGCTTTTTCGAGCGTAGGTTGCACCCGCCCGGCAAGCGGATGCCCGACATACCACGCCTGTAACCCGTGTTTCCTGAAAAACGCTTCTTCGAAGGGGAAAATGCATAACAGGCGGTCGATCGTCCGGCGCATCAACGATATCCGCCCTTTTCGCCACGCCCAGACCTGCGGCGCCACCAGATAGACCACCGGAATTCCCTCGGCCTTAAGCTTGCGGGCCACCCGCAGGTGAAAATCGGGCGAATCCGTGAGGATGGCGAGATGGGGCCGCCGCGCCCGTACGGCGTCGACCAGTTTCCGGAACTCGCGCCGGATACGGGGCAGGTGCGTGACGACTTCCAGGATTCCAACCACCGCCAGGCTCTCGGCTTGAATAACCGGCTCAACACCCGCCTGGCGCATCCGCGGGCCCGCACTGCCAAAGAAACGGGCATCCGGCCAGCGGCGGCGCAGTTCCTCAACCAGCATCGCCGCATAGCGATCGCTCGAGACTTCACCCGCCGAAACCAGAATGTCGAGCGGCATTTACTTGCAGTCTAGCAGGAGCCGGGAGATTGACCGCTGCCGGCGCCGGCTTGCAAAATCACGGTTGCGGCAACCGAGTTCAAAGCGAAATGCCTGGAGCTGATGGCCGAAGTGCACGGCCACAAGCGGAGTTCCATTGTAATCACCAAGCGCGGTAAACCATACGTCCAGGTTTTCGCATGAGGCATTTGCAGCGAACGCGAGTTGGTATCGAAACTGCCGTTGGTTCTTTCGGCGAACTAACGTTAAACATGCGGAAGGTCTGTCGGACAAGCTGGTAGGGCGCGGTCCTCCAAGGGCGTCCGCACCCCCTCTGTTACAATCAATTCAGGAATGCCCTCCACGGAAACCGACCGTTCCAAACTCACGGTTGAGGATCTGGCCACACGCTTTCGCGGCGAGATGATCCCGCTCGGCAGTAAGTTTTCGTACTTCACCGCCATGCCGGTGCCTGAAGAGGATCTGAAACAGTACCTGCAGGACCCGATTTCGGCGCTGCCGCCGGCTATTTGTGATTCTCTGCCGCGAGTGGGCGTTCTGCTGGTCCCTTATCTTGAAAAAGGCAACGGCAAAGGCGGAGACAGCGTCAGCTACGAAAAACCCCACGAGAACCGGCACATGGTGGCCTCACGCTATGTGGCCGAAGACGCGGCAACGCTGATCTTTGCCATCAAAGATGAAGAGGTTTCCGATTACCACTACGTGTTCTACAACGCCATCGCTTCGCTGGTTGCGGGCCGCTGGCCGACGGATACGCAGGAAAGTTTTTTTCGTCTCTTGCGCGAGGAGCTTTCGGGTGAGGTACACGGAGAAGTCGACGAAAAAAGCTGGCATCTGAAACAAGGACTCCTTCGCCGGCAAACCAACATCCGGCGCGAGACCAAGCTGTTCCGCGAGTACGCCGCGCAGTCCTTCGAAGACACCCTGACCCTTTACCTGCACGGCATCTGCTGCGATATCGACGTGGAAACCGGACCAAGACAGATGCCCAGCCGGCATTTGCGCAAGCGTCTCGAGCTGCTGCACTCGCTTTATCCGCCGCCGGAAGGCTATGCAGTTTTTCCCGAGGAATTAAAGCGAAGATAGCGCGGGGGCTCTATTTCTTGGGGCCGATCTCGTAAACGTAGATCGTCCGCGCGCGGCCTTCGGCTTCGATTTTCTCGGTGGAGGCCGGTTTCCATCCGCGAATTTCAAAGTCGTGTGAAACGACACGCGCTCCCGGATGAAGGTCGCGTTCCAGATTGGGGCGCAGCAGGTCGTTGGAGGCGGTCAAAAGATAAATCGTTACGACGTCGGCGGGACGCAAATCCACCTTCAGCAGGTTTCCGTGAATGATCCTGACCTGGTTTTCCAGACCCAGCGCCTTAATACGCGCATTCGCGATTTTGCACAAATCGGCCGACAGTTCGACGCCCACAGCCTTGGCTTTGAACTTGCGCGCTGCGGTAATCACGATCCGGCCGTCGCCACTGCCCAGGTCGTACAACGTTTCGCCGGGCTTGAGGTGCGCGGCTTCCAGCATTTTTTCTACAACTTCTTGAGGGCTGGGGAAGTCCGGCGCGAGCACGTCGGGATTCCCGAAACGCTGCGCCTGAAGCGCAGAAGGGGCCGCGAGCAAACAGGCTAAACCAGCCAACCCTAGCGTCCAGACGCCTCGCATAGATATTCGCGCTAACCCTCTGAATAGTATACGGCGCGGAACGCCACTAGATTACACGATTTTTTCGCCGGAGCCGCGGTGGCCTGGGAACCGGGCCAAAGCCGGTGCGACTTATAATGGCGCGGATGGGCGGCTCTTCGATAGTATCTCCCCCGGGCCAATCGGATTCTCCCATGGACCACCCGACCCCGTACCTCGGCATTCACGCCGTCAATGTTTTCGTTCGGGATCAGGACCGCAGCCTGCGTTTTTATCAGGATCAATTGGGGTTCCAGTTGGCCTTCGACGCCAGCCTGCACTACGGCCAGCGTTGGGTAGCAGTCGCCCCTCCGGACGGCAGCGCGGTACTGGCCCTCATCGCTCCCAGCCCGGAATCTAAAGAATACAAGCTCATCGGCCGGGCCACGCAAGTGGTTTTTGTGACAGAAGACGTTACCGCCAAGTTTCGTGAATGGAGCCGGCGCGGCGTGCGATTTCGCCATGCGCCACGGCTGAGGCGGGTGAAGTACGAATCCCGGGCGCTCTCGCCGGGCGAACAAGCGCCGATCTGGGGCGGAGTATTTACGCGCTTCGAAGACATCGACCGGAATTCCTTTGCGCTGGTGAGTTTCGACGAGGTGAGCCGCTCGGTTGAAGCGCAGCGGCGGGCCGCTGCGGAGAAGCTGGAGGCCGAGCGCCGGACTGCCCAGGAGCTCGAAATCGCCACACAGGTGCAAGCCCGGCTCTTTCCGCAGAATTTGCCCTCGCTCCGCACCCTCGAATACGCAGGCGTGTGCATTCAGGCACGGCAGGTAGGCGGGGATTATTACGACTTCCTGGATCTGGGACAGGAACGGCTCGGACTGGTGATCGGCGATATCGCCGGGAAGGGAATTGCGGCAGCGCTTTTGATGGCGAACCTGCAGGCCAATCTGCGAAGCCAGTGCGCGATCGCCAGCGATCAGCAGCAGCGCCTTTTGCGTTCCGTAAACGAGCTTTTTTGCGCGAATACCGCCGATGGCGCATACGCGACACTTCTGTTCGCTCAATACGACGATCGAACCCGCATGCTGCGGTACGCGAATTGCGGGCATCTGCCAGGCTTGATTATGCGGAGAGACTGCAGTGTGGAGCGCCTCGGCTCGACCGCCACGGTGGTGGGCATCTTCAGAAATTGGGACTGCCAGATCTATGAGCGCCGCCTGGATGCGGGCGATGTGCTGGCGTTCTACACCGACGGCATCACAGAATCATTCAACCAGCATGGAGAAGAATTCGGAATCGAGCGGCTGGTTGAAGCGTTGCAGACATGCCGCGCGCGCGCACCGCAAGCGATGGTTGCCGCCGTGGTTGATGAAGTCCGCAAGTTCAGCCCTCACGAACAGCATGACGATATTACGCTGATCGTGGCCAAGTGCCGGGAGTGTTGAGATTGACACCGGTGATCGAGCGTCTGCGAGCGCGTAACGAATGGATGTTCGCGCGTGTTTTACCGCAAGCCGGCCCGAAGCTCGCTGTCGCGTGGTGGATTCTGCTGGGCTTGCGCGGGCTGCTGCCGGCGCTTTTCGCGATTGCCATGGGCGCGCTCGTCGGAGCAGTCCAACAGCGCAGCGATCTGACGGCGCCGCTTGCGTGGGTGGGAGCTCTCTTCGTGCTCTTGCAGGTGCTGCCGCCGATCCACCATGCAACCGGCACGAATCTCGGCAGCCGGACCGCGGCGTGGCTCTACGATCAGCTCACCATAGCCTGCGTCCACCCGCCGGGCGTCGGGCATCTCGAAAATTCCAAGCTCACCGGCGATCTCACCATGGCGCGGGATTTCGATCTCGGCATCAGCGGCCCGCCGCTATTCATCTCAATGGATTTCATCGCCGGCGGCCTGGTGGAAATGATCGGCGGCCTAGCCTCGGCGGTTATCCTCGCCGGCTATTCGTGGTGGGCGCCGTTGGTGCTGGCGGGAGCGTGGCTGGCGACGCACTGGCTGCTGCGCGAAAGCGCGATCTGGCGGGACCGGAATACCGACGAGGTACGCGAAGCCCAGCGACACGCCGATTATGCCTACCGGCTGGCGGTCGACGCGCCGGCCGCCAAGGAGCTCCGGCTGTTTGGATTGGCGGATTGGGTGGTGGAGCGGTTCCGGTCACGACGCCGCCGGTTGTTCGAGCTCCGGTGGGAAGCCACGCGCCTGCGGGAGCGCCCGCTCGTTTGGAGCATTTTGCTGGTGCTTGCCGCGAATATTGCGGTGTTCTGGGCACTGGCGGCGAGCGCAATTGCAGGCCGCTTGCCGCTCGACCGTCTCGTCACATTTGCGACCGCCGCGATCAGCACCAGCATGATCGCGTTCGGCGGGCTTTCCTGGGCGCTCGATGGGGCCGCTGCTCCGGCCGCCGCGGTGATGCGGCTGAATGATGCGATGGCGCCTGCCGGAGCGCTGGTCGAGGGCGATCAGCCGGCGGTGCGGATGCCCGCGCGTGAGATCCGCTTTCGCAACGTGACGTTCGCCTACCCCACGGGCGGCGAGCCGGTGCTCAAGAATTTCGATCTAGTCATACCTGCCGGCTCTTCGCTTGCCATTGTCGGCCAGAATGGCGCCGGCAAGACCACCATCGCCAAGCTCCTCTGCCGGTTCTACGATCCGCAAGCCGGTTCGATCGAGGTGGACGGCGTAGATCTGCGTGCGCTCGACATCGGCGGTTGGCGCTCGCGCGTGGCGGCCGTGTTCCAGGATTTCGTCCGTTTCGAGTGGCCGCTGCGCGATAACGTGGCCCCATCCCGCGCGCCGGATGGTGTGATCCGGGACGCTCTTGAGGATGCCGGCGCGGCGCATCTGGCGGATCTCGACACCATCCTCTCTCGTGGCTATCCCGGTGGAACGGATCTTTCCGGAGGCCAGTGGCAGCGCGTGGCTTTGGCTCGCGCGCTGTGCGCCGTGCGGATGGGCGCCGGGCTGGTGCTGCTCGATGAGCCGACGGCGCAGCTCGATGTCCGCGGGGAAGCCGAGATTTTCGAACGCATTCTCCGGGGGACGGGGGAAACCACGACGATTCTCATTTCGCATCGTTTTTCGACCGTTCGCCATGCCGACCGCATTTGCGTGCTCGAGCACGGCAAAGTGGTGGAATCGGGCACGCACGACGAGCTGATGGCGCGCGGCGGCCGTTATCGGACCATGTTCGATTTGCAGGCGTCGCGTTTCGGCGAAGCCGAGGAGGAAAAGGGCCTCGATGTCCTCGACTAAAGATCTGCCGCCTGCGCTATCCTCCATGTGGCGCGCCGTCAAGCGCGGCTACGAAGCCGAGCCGACGCTGCTGGTCGTGGCGTTCGGGCTGTCGCTTGCCGCCGCCCTTCCGGACGCTCTGCTGGCGCTCTGGCTCAAGTTTCTGGCGGACGGTCTGACGTCCGGCCGGCACGCTGTGGTACTGGCGGCGGCCGCCGGATTGGGAGCTTCGGCGGCCGCGACCTGGTTTCTGCGCGTGACCAGCGATCGCACGCAGCGCCGTTTTCGCGACAGGCTGACGATCGCGCTCGAGTCGCATGTAGCGAAGCTGCAGGCCTCAGTCGCCACACTCGAGCATCACGAGCGCTCCGATTATCTTGACCGTTTGTCTGTGCTGCGCAATCAGGTGTTTGTGCTCGATCACATGTATTGGTCGCTGTTCACGACCTGCGGGTGGATTTTGCGGCTGGGTGTGACGATCGCGCTGCTGGCATCGATTCATCCGGCGCTCGCGCTGCTTGCCGTGTTCGCGCTGCCGACGGTGCTGACATCAACCTGGCGGCCGGGCGTGGAACGTGTCGCCGAGGAGCGCGGCGCATCGGCCACCCGGCTGGCGCGGCATCTGTTCGATGTGTCGACCACCGCATCTCCCGCTAAAGAGGTGCGGGTGACGCGCATCGGCGGCCGCCTGGTTGCGGAGCGGCGGGAAGCCTGGGAGCGGTGGTACGGGCCTGTGGCGGCGGCGCGCTGGTCGAGCGCCTGGTGGCACGCCGCGGGCTGGAGCCTGTTCGGTGCGGCCTATGTAGCCGCGATCGTATTCACAACCTCGGTGCTCCAAACGACACCAGGAAACGTGCTGCTGGTGCTGGCGGCGGGCGCGCGCCTTTCGGCATACGTGGCGGCTACGGTGGGCGAGATCGGTTTTCTGCGCGGGATCTGGCTGGACGGCTCACGGCGCCTCGCCTGGCTCGAAGATTATGCGGCGTCCTCGCTCGAAAATGCAGACCGCCCGGCGCCTCAACAATTGAAGCAGGGCATCCGCTTCGAACACGTGTCGTTCGCCTATCCGGGGACGGATCGCATCGTGCTGGACGATGTGAACCTCGATCTCGCGCCGGGCTCGGTGGTGGCGATCGTGGGAGAAAACGGCGCAGGCAAAACGACTCTGGTGAAGCTGTTATGCCGGCTGTATCAGCCGACCAGGGGGCGGATTCTCATTGACGGAGTGGAGCTGGCGCGTATGCAGCCGGATGACTGGCGCTCGCGGCTGGCCGGCGCTTTTCAGGATTTCTTTCGCTTCGAGTTCCGGGCGCGGCACAGCGTGGGCGTGGGAGATGTCCCGCGCCTGGAAGATCAGCCGGCGGTGACGGCTGCGGTCAATCGCGCCGGGGCAAACGACGTTCTTGCGCAGCTCGCCCGCGGCCTCGAAACGCAGTTGGGCGCCGCCTGGCCCGAAGGGGTGGAGATCAGTTTCGGTCAATGGCAGAAGCTGGCGCTGGCCCGCGGATTCATGCGCGAGCGGCCGCTGGTATTGGTGCTCGACGAGCCCACCGCGGCTCTCGATGCGGAAACCGAACACGCCCTGTTCGAGCATTACGCAGCCGCGGTTCGCAGCCGGCGTGGGAACGCGGGCGAGGATTCGACCGGCCGTATTACCATCCTGGTTTCGCACCGGTTCAGCACGGTGCGCATGGCGGATTTCATCGTGGTGCTGCATGGCGCGCGCGTGGTTGAATCCGGCACACACGAAGCACTCATGGCGAAACAGGGGCAATACGCCGAGTTGTACGGCATCCAGGCTGCGGGTTATCGGTGACCTTAGTGACTGGCGGAGACTACTGGGAAGCGCCGGCCGGACTGGGTTTGCCCAGATGGAATTTCACGATGCGCGACATGATTTCTTTCCACGCGTACCAGAGGTCCCGGGGCCGGCTGATGGTGTACTCGTAGCCTTTCATCTGCTTGACCGCGCTGCCGATCGCATCGCGCCAGGGATTGGCCTGCGGGTTCAGGTTGAAATTCATGTAAAAGACAGGGTAATCGACGCCGCTGAGCTGTTCGAGCGACTGCTGCGGCACGCTGTCGTCAATCATCACCTTGGGGCCGGCGAAGATCACCGCGTCCGGATGGTCTTTCGGATTGTTCATTTCTTTGGTCAGCAGATCCGTAAGGAACTCGGTCTCACCGTGTTTCTGGCTTAGGCGCTTCAGATCGACCGTGCCCAGGTTGAGGGAATTCAAAGCCTCGCCGAGCGCCGGAAAATCGATCTGGTCGGTATTCTCCTGGCGGTAAACGACCCGCTGTTCCTGCATGTTGAAAGCCACGATCGAGAATTTCCGGATGCGCGGCTCGCGCGCGATGCTTCTGAGAATCGAAATCAGCGCGTTGGTGTCGAGCGGCTGGAGCGTCGCCGAGCGAGCGTTCTGCGGCGCGAAGTTGATGATGACCTTTACGTTTAATGGCCCGGAATTCGGTTCGCGTTCAACCGGCGGCTCGTCCTTAAACGGCTCCTGCTCGGCCGCCTGCACTGTATTCGGGGCCATCATGAGCACGAGCTGTTTGTCTTTGGGCGGCAGCTCCGCTTCCGAGTCCCAGTAGAAGGAACAGACCTGCTCGGTGCGGTCGCGCATCATGAAATCAACGTGGTAGTTGCCTTCTCCGACATCGAATGCCCCCTGCAGGTAGGCGTTGCCCTTGGCATTTTGTTCGATGGCCGGAACGCTCACACGCTGCGAGAAATACACCGGCTCGTCTTTATGATTCTCGGGTGTCACGCGAAAAATCGTAGTTAAAAGATCTTCGGATCCGGCCAGATCTTTGAGCGGAATGGTGACCTCATAACCTGCATGGAAGCGTAGGTCGAAACCCAGCGTGGGCTTGATCGGCGTGACCGTGCACGGCAGATCATGGCGCGGTTCCTGCGCTTCGAGGATTGCGGAATCGGTGTTGAAGATGCGAACCATGTTGCCGGGACCCGAGCCCTGCATCACGGTCTGGGCCTTAAGAAATGGAACAGGGAGCGCAAGGGTATTGAACAGAACTAAGGCGGAGAAGCGCCTCGACAACCTCCTTCTGTTCATCAGCACTGACTGAGCACCTGAGGTACCAGGGTTAGCTGCGGAACACCCGGCCCGCTTTTCCCCTTCAGTATAAAATGGTATTATCTTCGAATTTTCAAAAACTTCAAGCGAAACATTACCTGAGCGGAATTGGCCGCTAATTGGTACAGCCCGGCAAGATAGTTTGGCCGTGATGGTCATTTTCTCCGTTGAAAAAAGACACACCCCTGTGACTCGGTGCGGCCTCTTTCCGGCAGGGGCCGAGGTGAATGTTAACTCCTCTTACTTTCGCGCGTAAACTGCTGGATAGTCCGAACATGCCGACCCGCCGGCCAGTGCTCGGCGCTAACTTCGAAAGTAACATTTCCGGGTTATACGTCGTCGGCGATCTGGCCGGGGCGCCGGTCGTAAAGCTCGCGATGGAGCAAGGAAGCGACGTAGCGGCGTATATCGCATCGAAACCAGATGCGAAATCGGGCGACCCAAATATTTACGACCTGATTGTGATCGGCGCCGGAGCCGCAGGGCTGAATGCGGCCCTCGGCGCGCAGGACCGCGGCTTGCGCGTTCTGGTACTTGAAAAGAACAAAATCGCCAATACCATCGAGGATTTCCCCGAGGGCAAGTGGGTCTATGCCGAGCCGGACTCCCGCCCGCCGAAAGGCAAGCTCTGGCTGGATGGCACCAGCAAGGAAGAGCTGCTTGGGCGGTGGCACCAGATCATTCGGGAGAACCACCTCGAGGTGCGTGTCGGCGAAGGCGTCGAATCCTTACGGAAGAAGGACGGCAATTTCGAGGTGATCGCCGGTAGTACTTACCGGGCCCGGCGAGTAGTACTAGCGACCGGGCAGCGTGGCAATCCTCGCCGGTTAGGGGTGCCTGGTGAAGAGCAGGAGCAGGTCTACCACCGCCTTTATAGCCCCAGGCATTACCGTGATGAGGACATCCTCGTGGTCGGCGGCGGGAATAGTGCCGTTGAGGCCGCTTTGACCCTTGCCGAACAGAACCGGGTGACGCTCTCCTACCGGGAGTCGCAGTTTACGCGGATTTTCAAAGACAACCGGCGAAGGCTCGAGGCCGCGCTGAAATCCGGTAGCCTGAAGGTGATCTACCGTTCCGAGGTGCGTCACTTTGGCGAGGGCGCCTGCACGCTGGAGGTCAAGGAGGCCGGCAGGCGAAGCACAGTTGAATTGCCGTACCAGCACGCCTTTGTGCTGATCGGCGCGGACGCTCCCACTGATTTTCTGCGCTCGATGGGAATTCGCCTCGAGAACGATTGGACCGGGAACCCGCTGGCCGCCCTTGCTTTAGTCGTAGCGGCGCTAGCAGGAATCTGGGTGTTCGGAGGAAAAACGAACATCCCGGCGCTGGCCGGGCAGTCGCTTGCCGGCGGCTACGTTGCTCTGGCCGCGCTGGCCACTCTGGTGTTTCTAGGGATACGGGGCAGCCGCTTTGCATGGCTCGGAGTTTCTTTTGTTATCGCTTACACGATTTACGGCGCCAAGCAGGCGCAGGGCTTCGAGTTCTGGCCTTATCGCGGCTGGGGTGCACAGGCGCTGGCTTTCTGGAACCGGCCGTGGTCGTTCTGGTACACGGTGCTCTACACGGCCGTGATGACAGTTTTCGGGCTCCAGGCCATGAAACGCTGGGGTTTTGACAAAAGAGACCGCTTCCAGATCTGGCGGTACGCGAGCCTGATCAGTTTCCAATGGGTATTTTTCTTTCTCATACCGGAATTCCTGTTCCATTGGGCGGTGAAATATCAATGGATTGGAGCCAAACTCGCGCAGGATCCCGCATTTACCAGCCAGGCTTGGCGCGCTTATGGCCTGGTATATGCCTGGCCGTTGTTTTTCTACACGTTTCTAGGAGACCCGAACCGCATTTGGATTGTCTGGGGCGCGGCGCTCAGTTTCGGGTTAATCCCGGTGCTGGCGCTTTTTCATGGAAAGCGCTATTGCTCCTGGATTTGCGGCTGTGGGGGGCTGGCTGAGACGCTGGGCGACCGCTGGCGGCACCTGGCGCCCAAAGGCCGGTCGAGTGTCCGCTGGGAGTACATGAACTCGATCGTGCTCGGCGCGGCGGTGGTGGTCACGCTGCTGGTTCTTGGCCGGGACGCGGTCCACATGTTCGCGAGTCCGTCCCAAACCGGGCTGGAATATTATCACTTGTTCGCGGATGTATGGTTAGTCGGCATTCTGCCGGTAACGCTTTATCCGTTCTTCGGCGGGAAAGTGTGGTGCCGGTACTGGTGCCCGCTGGCAAAGATGATGCAGATTTTCAGCGCCGCGTTCACGCGCTTCCGGGTGAGCCGCTTTGGGATACATGCCAACGAAAAGTGCATTGCCTGCATGGAATGCACGCGCAACTGCCAGGTGGGTATCGACGTGATGCAATACGCGCTCAAACAGGAGCCGATCACCAATGCGAACAGCTCGTGTATCGGCTGCGGCATTTGCGTCACGGTCTGCCCGATGCAAGTGTTATCGTTCAGCCGACAGGCGCCGGACGCCGGGCTGGTGCAGATTGCGCAGGCTCATTAGGAGAAATACATGTTCGGCTTGAAAGATCCCAAGACCCAGGAAGAACCGGTTCGAAAGCCGGAAGATCTTCCGCCGGATGTGATCGTCAGCCCGGATACGCGGCGCATCGACCGCATTCCGCCGGGACAATCGAGGACGCGCAAGTGGCCGGTGCTCGATGCCGCCGGGCCGCCCGAAATGGCGCTAGATCGCTGGAATTTTCGCATTGGTGGAAAAGTCGGGCGGCCTGCGGAATGGAATTGGGAGGAATTTCAGAAGCTGCCGCGTGTGAAGGTTTTTGCCGACTTTCATTGCGTGACGCGCTGGTCGCGGCTTGGCAATCTTTGGGAAGGTGTTTCGACGCGCGAACTGGTAGAGCGTGCCGGCGGCACACTCCCCGACGCGCGTTTTGTGCTCGCCCACGGGTATGACGGGGGCTGGACAGCGAACCTGCCCCTCGACGATTTTCTGTCGGAAGATGCGCTGGTTGCGCTGCTGCATGACGGCGAGCCGATTTCCGTCGAACACGGCGGCCCAGCACGGGTGATCGTGCCGCGGCTTTATGCCTGGAAAAGCGCAAAGTGGATTGCAGGCGTGGAATTGCTGGCCAGCGATAAAGCCGGCTTTTGGGAACGCAACGGATATCACATGCACGGCGATCCGTGGAAAGAAGAGCGGTTCGGATGGTGAGCGGACTAACGAAATCGATATTGTCTATCCAAAAATCGATATTGTCTATCCAAAAGGATAGCGACTAATCGCGATCGGAGTTTCGTTAAGTCTTTTACGTAGTGATCTGTAACAAGTTAGATTACAGACCGTTGTGGCCTCCGGATTGCTTATTATCGTGGCGTGAATGTCCATTCCACCACTGAGCTGCATGCCGGCCTTCTGCGCCAGATTGCCGAGATCTCATCCTTGCAGGATCAGGTTCAGCTAGCGGTGCAGACGATGTCCAAGCGCCACGGCGATCCGAGTGAGGCCGTTGCCTGCGCCAAGGCGCTGGAAACGGCGGTAACAGATCTGAAGCGCGACCTGGTGCGGCATTACTTCGAGTACCGGATTGTGGCTGCGGCTCAGGCGATGGACGCCGTTAACAACTGATTCACAAGTTCCGTAAGTGAAAGCCTCCATCGACATTAATAACCTGTCCTGCCGAATAATCCAGTAACCCGTCCGCGATAACCCGAACCGCCTGAGCCACGTCGGCCGGTTCACCCAACCGGCCCTGCGGCAGGAGGCCGCCGCGAATTCGCTCCTGGTAATCTTTCTCCACGCGCGCGATCATATCGGTCCGGATGATGCCGGGGCGGATTTCGAAGACGCCGATGTTCTCCGATGCAAGGCGCTGGGACCAGACAGCGGCCGACATACTGAGCCCGGCCTTGGAGATGCAGTACTCAGCGCGATTGACCGACACTGCATAGGCGGAGATCGAGGTAATGAAGACGATCCGGCTTTGGCGGTTTCGTTCGATCGCACGAGATTCGATCATCCAGCGGGCGATATCGCGAGTCAGCCAGTGCGGACCTTTCAGGTTGGTGTCGATCAGCTCGTCCATGCTCTCTTCGCTCGATTCCAGCACGTCGCGGCGTTCGCGTGGCGCCATGCCGGCGTTGTTAACCAGCAGATCCAGGTGCTGAAATTTGGTTTGAGCGAAAGCGACCAGCGCGATGCGGTCCTCGCGCGAAGCGACGTCGCACTGGAAGATCTCGACGGCGGCTTCGGCGGCGAGCGTTTCCGCGGCGTCGCGCCGGGATTTGTACGTGGCGATGACCTGGTGGGTACGGGCCAGCTCGATGGCGATGGAACGGCCGATACCGCGGCTGGCGCCGGTGACAATCGCAGTGGGTCGAGCCATTTAGCGGCCGGCGAGGGCTTCGTCGAGAGCCTGGCTGACTTCTTCAAACGAGAACTGTTCGATAAAAGGCTTGCCGTTTACGAATACAGTGGGCGTCTTCGAAACACCTCGCGCCACGCCATCCTGAAAATCGCGCTCGACTAGAGACGCCAGCTTGGGGTCGTCGAGCGCGGCCAGCGCTCGCTGTGCGTCCACTCCCTGGTCGCGCGCGAATTGTGCGAGCTTCTCGTTGAAATTCTCGGGCGTGGTTTCCTTGATGGAAGCCATGACGTGCCGGCGGTAGGCCAGCGACATCTCCGGCTTGATGCCGTAAAAAAAGCGCGCGGCGATGGCGGCTTTCCGCGCCCACGCGTGTTTTGCAAGCGGAAAATCGCGATGGACGAAGGCCACCTGGCCGGCGTAGCGGGGCAGAATCTTTTCATCCATCATGCGGCGAAAGGCCGCGCAATCGGGGCATTGAAGGTCTTCGTAAATGAGAACGCGCACGCGGCTCTCCGGCAGGCCTTCTACGAGCGACTGTGCCGACAAGCCTGCCGCAGATGCTGCAAGAGCCAGCAGGAACCGCCCGCTCATATGCGGACGGGATATTCGAGGGTAAAGGTGAGCCGCGTTTCCGAAGGAATGTGGACGCGCTGGCCCTTGGTGGCTACTTCCGCCGCAGTGCCCGCACCGGCGCCGGCGACCGTGCCGATGGCGGCGCCTTTGCCGCCGCCCGCGATTGCGCCGATAATCGCGCCGAGCGCCGCAGTTCCGCCGATGACTTTGGCGCTACGGCCGGTACGCGAGGAGCTTTCGCGCGAAACGGACTGGGTGTTTACGTCAACTACTTTGCCGTTCACCGCGACCGAGACCAGATCAAGCGTCAGCTCAGTGCGGCCGCTGATTTTACCGGATTGCTTATCGTCCACCAGCTTGACCACGACATCCGAACCACGAGGAATCACCTGATCGCTCCCTACCACCACAGGCTCGTCGATACTGGCGCGGAAGGTCTCCCCGACGTGATTTAGCTGCGAATCTACAGGATCGATCATCCGAACAGTCAATACCGTACCGGCGGGCAGCTCAGTTCCGGATGCGGGTACACTTGCTGCGCTCGGGCTAGAAGTGTCAGGACGGAAAACGTTCTCGCGCGGCGGGCGGTCACTTTCCGTAGCGCGCGGAGCCGGAGCTGCCGCGGCTGTCGAGCCTGATCCGAACTGGAGAGTTGACACGCGTTCAATATCGAAGGTCTGGATGTTATCGCCGACCTCCATGCGAATCTGCCGGGCGCTGCCTCCGAGATAAGTGCCGTTGATCGTCCGGCCATCCTTGAGGGTCAGGGTATCGGCCATTGCCATGCCCATGACGCCGAGCGTCAGCAGGGCGCAGCCTGTCACAGTCAGGAAACGCATAAAGTACTCCCCTCCACGTGAGTAGACTCTTACATTGTACGATTGGTTTCACCAACCGGAAAACCGGCGTTTTTCAGGCGATGCTGCGGCTTTTGATGCCGCGCAACAGGAATTCGACGACTCCCTTTCCGCGCTCGAAGGCCGCCTGATAGTGTTCACGCCGCTCGGCGCGCGTCAGGCCATACCCCAGCCGGTGAAAGCGATCGAGGCCCAGGCCAACTACATAGGTTCCCGCAAATGCGATAGCGCCCTTCGGAAGCAGCCCGCCGCCGAAGGGAATCTTGCCGACCAGCTCGCGGGCCAGCGCCCGCCATCCGAAAGCCCCGGTGACAATGGTTGCGATCTCGCCTTTCTGGAGCGAATAGCCGACCGGCTTGTCGCTGGCGGCGGCAATCAGAAATGCCATGCGAATCTGATTGATCGTGATAAAGGCCGTATCGCTGGCGAATTCCCCGACCGTCCAGGGCAGCTCGATGAAGCTCGGCAAAACATCCGGCAAGGCGGTTAACAGGGCGAACAGCGCGTTGTCTTTCGAGACCTTGTGAATGATGCGGTCCACTACGGGCTGGCGGAATGAATAGAAATTGCGCGCCAGCGCGAGTTCCAGCTCGCTGCATTCGCTAAGAATTTCATGCACCGTACGGCCGGGATGTTCCGGATAAAAGGTAAAACCGTTTCGCGGGCAGGCTAAACCCGGTTCGCACAGGACCAGGTCGAAGTGATCCGCGGATGGAGGCTCGCTCGAGCGGTGCAGGATGTTTACGGTCTCGATGCGCTTGCGCGCGGATACTCTCTCGGCCGGCAGCAGAAATTCTTCCATGGTTTCGAATCCCGCCGGGTTTGACGCGACCAGACCGATGGAAATCTGCCGTTCCGCCAGACTCTGTACCTCGCCGGGATCCAGATTGGCGACCGCGGCACGGATTTCCTTGAAAATCTGCACGGACATAAGCTAATTTTAGCGCGGCTGGCGGAAGAAGCTGAGAAAATTCGTTTGGTGGCTTATTTCTCAATCCGGGCTGCCGGCGCCGCGAATACGAAACATCACTTGGAGTTCGCGCCTCCAACCGATTCCCAACCCGATGCGCTCGATTTCGATCTCAGGAGCGAAATAACGGAGGATCATCTCGGTCGACGGGTGAAATTCAAGCGCCGGGGCGATCAACAGAATCCGAGGCGAATCCTGGCGCAGCGCAATTCCGGGAAAATAACCGCGCGCGGTGAACTCGTTTTGCGCGAGGTGCCAGCGCACGCGCATCCAGTAATCGAGCGCCTGTAGAGGCAGATGAATGTCGGCGGAGGCTTTGAGCTCCAAAACCGCCAGCCGGCCGGAACGGTCAGCAGCCAGCAGGTCGATGATTCCACGGTCGCAAGCCGCGAAAGCCGGCACCTGGCCGTAAAGCGGAGCCGGCAGCAAGGCGGCGTCAATCGCTTCGATATTGCGGCGCACCTCGGATTCGAGCCACGCTTCCGGATTTTCCATGTAGAGCTCGCTGCGATGCGATGCTTCGGGCGAGCGCATGCCGGCCAGTGCGCGCGCCAACTGCTCTACTGCGGCGTTGTGTCCGACGCGCAACGGAACGCGATCCGAGAGGCCGAACAGGAATTCGGCGCCGTGTGTGCGGGCAAATTCGAGACCACGCACGCGCAGGCTGATCTCTCCATCGACCAGGTCGACCCGCTCGACACCCTCAATCGACAGAAGGGACGCCAGTGTTTCGTTGTGCACGAGCGCCGGTGTGGCGCAGACGTCGAGGCGCGTGTCCAGATTTCCGGAGTCGCTGAGGTCCAGCCGCGCGGCGTAGTCGCGCTCCGAGTATGCGAAAACCTGGAATCGGGCGGCACTCGGATTCAGGAATTGCAGCCGCAGACAGGTGGTCTGCTCTTCGCCAGCCGGCAAAAACAGAATCAGGCCTTCGATGGTCAGCCTGCTGTCGCGGCGGCGCAGATAATCGAGCCAGATCAGACCGAAGCTCAGCGCTCCCGAGGGATCGAGAGCTTCGGGACCGGCGCCGATTGCGGCGAGCCCGGTTGCGCCTCGTTTTAGCAGTGCGCGCGGATAGGCGGGCGAGAGGCTGTGCTCCAGATTCTGCTCGGTCGAGAGTTCGGTGAGCTTCCAATCAGGAAACTCCCGGGCGAGAAAATAGCGGAAGCGTTCGCGAAATACCATGCGTGTGCCGCGGCGCTCCCATTCACGGTTCGAAGAACGGGCGAGATCAATCAGGAAAAGCGCCCCCTGTCTTCCTGCAAACCGCTCGGCGACGAGCTCCAGGCGGCCGCGTGATTCCTCGCGGACATCGACGATCCTGCGCACCACGTTGCGCTGCGCGTTCCAAACTTGTAGCGTCAATCGGGAATTGCGCGTGTCTAGCGTGAAATGGCCCGCATCCAGGCGGATCAGTTCTTCACCGGGTTCGAGCAATGCAGGTTCGCGCGAGGCTTTGAGGAAACGCTCAACAGCAGCCTGGACTTCCTCGGCGCTGCGGCCGGGAGCCCGCCGGACGGCGGGTTTGTTCACTACTCGTATTCTAGCTCAGAGGTAAATACGGGTGAAAATTTACGCCGCTTAGCCTTGCGCCCGTTCTTGCGGGCTGCTATTTTGGCTGGCATGCGATGGATCGCGCTCATTATCGGGCTTGCGCTTGCGCCGGCAGGCCTGGTTGCGGCAGACGCCGCCATTAAAGGTAATTACACGGGGGACTGGAGCGGCAGTTCTGGAGCCAGTGGCAATTTCAGGCTCGCCGTTGCCGACGACGGCGGCAAACCGAAATGCACCGTGAGCTTCTCCTATGCCGGCGAAGACGTCGCGACCAACGTGACGCTGTGCAAGATCGATGGTCCCAAGATCGAGGCGCAGTATGATTTCGATCTCGGCGGCAATCGCCTGCAATCCACGATCCACGGTGAACTCCAGGAATCCACCCTGAAGGGCAAGTATCAGACCAAAGCGCTTGCCGATGGCTCGGCAGTCGACGAGGGGGATTGGAAAGCTGCCGCCGCGAAGTAGGCCGGGCCTGTGAGTTTTGCCGAGCGACTGGCGGAAGTCCGAAGCCGCATCGAGCGCGCAGCTCGAGGGGCCGGACGCGATCCTTCCTCAATCACGCTCATCGCCGTTTCCAAAGTTTTTCCCGCGTCCGTGATTCGCGAAGCGTACGCTCACGGCCTGCGCGATTTCGGCGAGAATTACGTGCAGGAAATCGAGGCCAAAGCTCCGGAGGTTGGCGATCTTGCCGGCGCGCGATTTCATCTGATCGGGCATTTGCAATCGAACAAGGCCAGAAAAGCCGCGGAGTTGTTCCAGGCGATCCAGACCGTGGATTCGGCCAAGCTCGGGCGGCGCTTGGACGAAGCCGGACGGCCGCTGGATGTCATGATCGAAGTGAAACTCTCGCCCGAGCAGGCCAAAAGCGGCGCCGATCCGGCGGAGCTCACGGCACTCATTGACGCCTTGCGCGCGGCGAAAAACCTGAAGCTCCTCGGCCTGATGACCATGCCGCCGTGGACGGATGACGCCGAACCGTCGCGTCCCTATTTTCGGCGGCTGCGCGAGCTGGCCGCGCAGTTCGGGCTGCCACATCTTTCCATGGGCATGTCGCACGATTTCGAAGTCGCGATCGAAGAGGGCGCAACGTTCATCCGGGTCGGAACGGCGCTGTTCGGAAAGCGCGCGAAGCCATGACGGTCGGCTTCGATGCGCCGTTGCCGCCGACGCGCACGGGCGTTGCCGATTACGCAGCGGCGCTTCTCGGGGCGCTTCGCCGCCGGGGCTCGGTGGAAATCAATCCGGCGCGAGCCGATGTCCGGCTCTATCATCTGGGAAATAATCAACTGCACCGCGAGATTTACCGAAGGGCAATCGAGCAGCCGGGAGTAGTCGTGCTGCATGATGCCGTGCTCCAGCATTTCTTTCTCGGCTCGCTCGAGGAGCAGGAGTATATCGAGGAGTTTGCATACAACTACGGCGAATGGAATCGCGAACTGGCGCGCGAACTGTGGCGCGGCCGAGCCAGCTCGAGTCTTGATTCGCGCTACTTCGCTTATCCGATGCTTCGCCGCATCGGTGAGATTTCGCGAGCGGTTGTGGTACATAATCCCGCGGCAGCGCGCATGCTGCGGCAACACGCGCCGGCGGCCAATATAGTCGAGATTCCGCATCTTCTTGCTCCAGCGCCCTCGCCTTCCGCTGGAGAAATTCTGGAATTCCGGCAGAAACTGGGTTTGGCTCCATGCCAGTTTGTGGCGGGCGTTTTCGGTTACCTGCGCGAGTCCAAGCGGCTTATGAACGTATTGCGCGGGTTCGTCGCCGTGCGGCAGAGCGTGCCTGGCGCCGCGCTGCTTGTCACCGGCGAATTTGTCTCGCAGGATTTGGCGCTCGCCGCGGAACCATTTCTCGCGTGCGACGGCGTCATCCGCCTGCGGCATCTGGCCGAACGTGACTTCTGGCTGGCTGCCTCGGCCGTCGACGTCTGCATCAACTTGCGTGATCCGGCGGCGGGAGAAACCTCGGGGATCGCGGTGCGCATGATGGGTCTGAGCAAACCCGTGCTGCTGACGGCGAGTGAAGAAACGTCGCGTTATCCCGAAACCGCATGTTTCCGCATCGAGCCGGGCCCCACCGAACGGGCCAGCCTGATCGAACATGTTATCCTGGCAGCATCGTCGCCCGAAACCGCGCTGGAGATTGGCAGACGGGGAGCCGAGCACGTTAACCGTTATCACTCGCTGGATCGCGTCGCGGACGAATATTGGAAAACGTTGTGCGCGCATGCGTCCTGATCGCGGTCCTGTTGTGTGGTTTTATCCGGCCGGTTTCAGCCGAAATCGTCAAGCGTTTGCACGTCAGAATCCCCATGCGGGACGGCGTGGAGCTCGCGGCCAACATCTTTCTGCCCTCCGAGTCCATGCGCTTCCCGGTCATTCTGGTGCGCACGCCTTATAGCAAAGGCGCGGATCTCGCTCCCACATTCCGACCGTTCCTGAATCACGGTTACGCCATGGTGATCGAAGACGTTCGCGGCCGCTACGAATCCGGCGGGAGCTTCGATCCGCTTTCGGAGGAACCCGGAGACCCGGACGATACGCTGAACTGGATCGCCCGGCAGCCCTGGTCGGACGGCAAGATCGGCATGATCGGCGGGTCGTATCTCGGGATCGCCCAATGGAAGGCGGCGCTCGTGAATAATCCGCATCTCAAAGCCATCTCGCCCGCCGTCTCCGGCGATGACGAGTATCGCGACCGCTATTACTCGACCGGCGGGGCATTTCAGCTCGGGCACCGCCTGCTGTGGATGGCGGAGAACCTGCGGGTACCGGGATTCGAGGAGCCGGCTTTCGATCGCTACGTGCGCACATTGCCTTTGCGCCAGGCCGATTTCGCCGCGACAGGACAGCACTGCGACATATTCCAGAAAGCCCTCAACCACCCGGGCGACGACGCCTTCTGGCGCTCAGTCAGCACGCGCGATCATCTCGCGTCGATCCATGTTCCGGTGTTTTCGGTGGGCGGCTGGTACGATCCGTTTGTCGAAAGCGATTTCGCGGCATTCAGCGCTTTGCGGCGTAATTCCGGAGTGCACCGCATTGTGATCGGCCCATGGCCGCACAACATGGCCATAAAGTTCGACCGCGTCGATTTCGGCAAGGATTCCGGCGCTCCTATCCGCCGCATGCAGATCGAATGGTTTGACCAATGGCTGAAATCGAAAGACACGGCAATGATGTCGCAGCCCCCGGTGCATTTGTTTGTCATGGGAATAAACCGCTGGCGCGATGAAAACGAATGGCCGCTGGCGCGGACTCGAATGACGCGGCTCTATTTTGCGGGCCGCGGACGCGCGAACACTCTGGCCGGGGACGGCATGCTCCTGGGGAGATCCCCTCGCCAGGCAGCGCCCGATCGCTTTGAATTCGATCCGCGAAACCCGGTTCCCACTACAGGCGGAGCAAACTGTTGTAATCCAAAAGTTTTTCCGTGGGGGCCGATGGACCAGCGCGCGGTCGAGCGCCGTCAGGATGTCCTGGTGTTCAGCTCACCTCCACTGAAGCAGGATCTGGAGGTCACCGGCCCGGTGAGCGTCGTGGTTTACGCTGCGACTTCGGCGCCCGATACAGACTTTACCGCCAAGCTGGTCGACGTGTTTCCGGATGGCGAGGCGCGCAATCTGACCGATGGCGTGCTGCGGCTACGCTACCGCAATTCGCTCGAGAAGCCGGAGCTTGCGCGTCCCGGAGAAATTTACAAACTGACCATCGACGCCGGCGTTACCAGCAACGTGTTTCTGAAAGGCCATCGCGTGCGCGTGGAGGTTTCGAGCAGCAATTTTCCGCGATACGACCGCAACCCGAATACCGGCCGTCCCATCGCGGATGAAAACGTGCTGCGCAAGGCCGAGCAGACGATATACCACGACCGCGCGCATCCCTCGCACGTGCTGCTGCCGGTGATTCCGAATTGACTTCGAGCGCCGCGGCACGCTATGTTTTGAAACAGACGGATCCTCACCCGGCGCGGTAGCCAAGTGGTAAGGCCAAGGTCTGCAAAACCTTTATTCGTCGGTTCGATTCCGACCCGCGCCTCCAAAAAAAAAGCTATTCTCTGGCATTCAAGTAAGTATCGCAGAAAGCGGCCCTTGCACGTCATCTTGACCTGCAGGTCGGATCGAATGGCGAGTTCCCCTTCCTGTTTCCAACGCCCGAAAAGCCCTCCCTGAAACGGACTGCCAAACTCATCCCAGGCGTCACGTAGAAGGTCCATGCGTTCCCGAGAAAGAACTCTGGGTTCACCGCACTCAAATAGGTCTCGGTCGTGAAAATAAACGAGGAGGTCGATATCGTATGCCGACATCGGTCTCCCGACATGTCGGGAAAGTACTCGAAAGTGAGACTCCGCTTCCCCGAACTGTGCGCGGTCGGTGTCGACGTAAACTCGGAACGAAGTGCCCGCTGTAGCCGCCAACGAGCGAGAGAAATTGTGCTTCCTCAGCCGAGTACCCCAGCGATTGGTTGGACAGAAGTCGTATTCACCCACGGCTCCTAAAGAGCTAAAACATCTGCGGTGAGCTCACGGCGCGATCCCCGTGCGAGGTAGTATTGACGCCCTAGAGTTTGAAGCCGGCACGCATCTTCTCGCTCATGTGTGTGTTCGGCCAAGTCAACGCGACTTCTCTCTCACTCTTGGCACATTGGGCGTGCCCTCGTCGGCTACCCTCAGTCGTGCCGCAGTGTTGTGATGGGTTCTATCTCAGCCGCTCGTCGACAAGGAAAATATGCAGCGCACGCCGAAGCCGTTATTACCAACGCCGCAACCGCCGCGTACGCCATGCAGTCAAACTTGTCAAACATAAACATTTCGAGTTGCGAAGCGAGAACATAGGATACACCCAGCGACGCCATCGCACCCACAGCCGCTCCCAATCCCGCAAGCTTCATTGATTGCCTCAATACCAGCCCCGCCACAGACCCCGTACTCGCCCCCAGCGCGACTCGGATGCCGATCTCTTTCGTGCGCTGCGTCACCAGATACGATAGAACGCCATAGATGCCTGAAAGTGTCAGCAGCAGTGCAAGTATGCCAATGGCCGAAGAGATCCAGGACGCCACACGGTACGGCAATAGTTGCGCGGTGAGAATTTCGTCCATCGCATGGATCTGGTCGACCGCGCCGGGAATCGACGCCGTGAGTTCGGTGTCCAGCCTTCGCCGCGCAACCTCTGCGTTACCGTGGACGCGCAGGAAGAGAACGTAGCCTGCCGCTTTCGCAGTACCGGGAAAGTAGACACAGGTTTTGTCCGTCGCATCCCCGATATAACCATTCACAACATCTCGCGCAATCCCGATGACGCGCACAACAGTGGAAGACGGTATGCCGATCTTGGGGTTCTCGGCCAAGCTCCGGCGCTGTTCCCAGTTCTCCTCAATTCGAATCGATCGCCCGAGGGCGTCGTGCGTCGGCCAGAGCTGTTGTGCCGTTGCCTCACTGATCACCACGACCGGCGCTCCCGCCTCGGCCTCTTCGCGCGTGAAATTGCGGCCGCGTAAGATTGGCACCTGGAACATCCGGAAGTATTCCGGAGTGGCATGCATGTACTGGGCCCAGCCTCGTTCCGAAGTGATGTCCGGTGTAACCGGCATCCAAGGAAGGTAACCCATAAACGGTACTTTGCTTGCTGCTGAGACACTTTCGACCAACCGTTCCGTAGCCGGTGCTTGCATCACTTGCGGGCGAAACTTGTCCTGAATATCCATTTCGATCACTCCGCCCGTCTTAAGGCCAACATCGAGACTCTGCAGCCGCCAGTTGGCGCGTAGCAACACCGCGGCACAAATCAAAAGCAGAACGGAAACCGCGACCTGCCCGACAACCAGCGCATTGCGCAGCCGTGCGGGCCGAAAATCGGTGGTGAATTCGCCGCGAGCCGCCTCCATCACGTTCGACCGCGTCGCCTGTAGCGCCGTTGGTTTACGCGTAGAACGTCCTGCGAGATCTGCTGAATCCTCTCAGAGATCGCCCAACCATGTTTTGGATCGGCTTGCAGCGTACGGAGTATCAGGAGGTCGAGAGTACCCTGGAGAAGATCGAGCCGAGACCGATCATTCATTGTGTCGAATATCTACGACACCTAATCCGGATATTGTCGAATGTCAACAGCAGAATTGCTGGGCTTTGTCCGATCCCGTTCAGATACGGGGGCTTCTCGGAGGTTCATGACTGCCATCACGAGGAGAGAAATCCGGCTATTCTTCAGACGTTACTCAACCGCCGGCGCTCGAAACTACACGTTTCCGTAGCACCAAAAGTGACCCAATTCCGGCGAGCAGAAGGCCCACTGAGCTTGGCTCGGGAACAGCAGCCACGCCGGAAGGGCTCACGGTAGCCGAATAGCCCACCGAGGCCAGCACCGCGCTTGCGACAGTATTGTCTTCCGCGCAGAATTGGTCGACTGCCGGATCGCAGAACGCTCCCAGCAATCGGAACTGTCCACTTTCTGTCGTCCCTACCGAAAGGCCGGAATTCCACTTGAACTGAAACAGTCCCAGTTGGCCAACTGGATCGTAGAGCTGGGTCGCAGTATCTCCCGGCGCCAGATTGGGGAAAGGGAAAATAGAGGCATCCGGTGTGCCGTTTGCGCTCGAAAACAAGTTGCTGTCGATCCCGCTGATGTCCAGGAAATCCGCCGACGTAATCGCATTGGTAATGGAAAAACCCCAACCCACGGTTGTGCCGGCCGGGCCGGAGACATCCGGAGGAATTACCTTGAAGGTTAACGAATCAGCCCGGCTGGGAGAGGTTATCAGCAGCAGTCCGAGCGCCACGCAGACCCCGAAAAAATAACACCGCATATCATTTCTCCGTTGTTCTCATTCTTCTTTCGCCTTCGGATCATGGAATGACCGCTTCCGCTGTCGAATAATTGTAATGCGTGCCTACAACGTCCTGCACCGGTCCGCTCTCGGTAATGGACATCCGTGTCACCGTGCTAGGGACATTGAGATAGAAGCGCACTGCCACCTTATTGCCCACATCGAGGTTGTTGATGACGAGCACCGGCAAGGCCGGAGACAACTTGGTGTTGTAGGTGACCGTTCCCGTTCCAGAGAGAGTGCGGAGCGTCAGAGTACCGATGTTCAAATTGCGCGCGTTTCCCGTTCCCGTGTTGGTCAGCACGACATTCACGTAAATCGCGCCGGAAGGATCGGTCCCGACTGCTCCGACCGTGGAACCGGTGATGCGCGGGGTTCCAATGACAACGGTAACCGTGGAAGTCGCGCGGCCCACGTTCCCGCTCGAATCCTTGAAGATAAACGTGACGGTGGTAGTGCCCACCGGGAATAGTGTGGTGTTGCTGACCGGCGCGCCACCTACTTCCGGAAGTAGCTGTGCCGGTGGAGGAGAAATGCTTTCGACTGCGGTAGCGCCCGCCAGGAAGCGAGCGAGCGGCGGCGAAGCGCTGCTGGTTGCGCCCGCAGCCTGCGTCGCGGGTATGGTAACGGGCGCCGGAGCGGTCACCACCGGTGCGGTTGCCGCGGCCGAGACCACTTGGTTCAGAATTGGGGAGGCGCCGGCAGAATTGGAACTGTCTCCGCTGTAGAACGCGGTGACCGGGTGCGTGCCGACGGACAGCTTGGAGAACGGCATACTCGCTGTGCCGCTGCTTAGCGCCACCGGGGCACCCAAACCGATGTTGCCATCCATGAACTGGACTGTGCCGGTGGGGCTGTTCCCCGGCACAGTGGAAGTAAATGTTACGCTCTGGCCTGCGGTCGCAGGATTGAGGGATGAAACGATCGTCGGTGTCGTGGAATGCAGGTTCACCACCTCACTGAGAACGGGGGACGTGCTGCCGGCATTGGAACCGTCTCCGCTGTAAACCGCCGTAATCGAGTGCGTGCCGGCGGGCAAAGTTGAGAGCGTTAGAGTAGCTACGTTCCCCGTCAGGGCAACCGGAGCGCCCAGACTCGAGGCGCCATCCATGAACTGGACCGTGCCGGTGGGATTATAGCCGCTCACCAGCGCGGTAATGGTGACCGTCTGGCCGACAATCACCTGCGCGCTTGAGGTGACAATCGTGGTGACGGTACCCGCTTTGGAAACGGTTTCGATCAACGCCGGGGACGTACTGGGGGCGTTACCGGCATCGCCGCTATAAACAGCCGTGATGGAATCGGATCCAACCGGCAAATTGGAGACGGTGAACATCGCAACGCCGGCCGCCAATACAACGGGAGCGCCCAGGCTGGTTGCGCCGTTGAGAAACTCGACGGTTCCAGATGGCTTGCTGCCAGTCACGGTAGCGGTGAATGTGACGGGATGGCCTACCACTACGGTACTGGCGGATGCGGCCAACGTAGTGGTGCTTGCGCCTCCGGTGATCGTTTCGTTCAGGAGCGGCGAAGTGCTGGTTGTGTTGTTGGCGTCTCCGCTGTAGATGGCTGTGATGGAATCCGTGCCGATTGGCAAGGACGAAGTGGTGAACGACGCCGTGCCGGCCACCAGCGTAACGGGCGCGCCCAAAGGAGTGGCGCCAAAATAGAATTGCACTGTTCCTGTAGGACTTGCTCCGCTGACCGTCGCAGTGAACGTGACAGACTGGCCGAAAGCCGCCGGATTAAGCGATGAGGTTAGAGCCGTAGTGGTGGGCGTCAGCGCGCCGGGAGCGCCAAAGATCTGTACAGTGCCAACAAACGCCCCCGCCAGCCCGAAGGTAACTATGTGGTGGCTGACCGGGTCGACAGCCAAGCCTGCCGAAAAGCTGGTGTCAAACCCGCCGAATTGACTGAGATAGTTGCCCTTTGAGTCGAAAATCTGAACGGAGGAATTCGATGGGAAACCACCAATCGCGCCCTGCACGATGATGTTGTGGCTTACCGCGTCGATTGCCAGGCCCTCACAAGCGCAGGACGATGGATCCCATGTAGCGTTGGCGGCCTGCACGGGCGCCCCGAACTGGCTCAGGTAAGTTCCCGAGGAATTGAAAATCTCGACTCGACTGTTTCCACGGTCCTTGACGACAATGTTGCGCGTCGCGGGATCTATAGCAATGCCGATCGGCCCAAAGCCAAACTGTCCGTTGCCTGCTCCCTGGGTTCCAAACTGCCCCTGATACACGCCGGTGGAACTAAAAATTTGAACCCTGTCGTTTCCCCAATCCGTCACGAGAATATTCTCAGTGACCGGATCGATCGCCACGCCGCCCCCCTGGGGATAGAAAGCGAATTGTCCCGGGCCATTTGCCGGTGATCCAAGCGTTCCAGGTGATCCAAACGTGCTTTGGAACGCTCCGGCAGAATTGAAGATCAGGACTCTGCCAAACGCATCCAAGGCGACAACGTTGCCGTTAATCGGGTCGACAGCCAAGCCAATAGGGTACGATACGAATAATCCTCCGCCCGTTCCCGCGGGATAAATAGTCGCCACCTGATTGGAACCGGGCACCGTCGCGGTGATGCCCTGCACGCCTGTTCCACCGAAGGACCCTTTGAAATTGCCGTTCCGATCAAAGATTTGTATGCGTCCGGTTTGGTCCCCGGCCAGAATGTTGCCCGTGTTGGGGTCGATCGCGAGACTCGTGGGACTGTAGAATTGCCCATCACCTGAGAATGGGCCTCCGTAGTCGCCGAATTGGCTTAGGAGAGAATATGTGGGCACCGTATTAGGTCCAGCCGAAACGACGAAAGTCACCGGCGCATTGAATTGTCCCGGCGGGACTACTCCTTGCAAAACGGTCCCTGCCGATGGATTTTGCGATATGACTACGCCGGCGGTAACCGTCTGCGAGGATTGCGTCGTCAGAGTCCACTGCAGCGAATTCGCGCTGAGAGTGGAGATAGCTATGGCCTCAGTCTCGCCAATTATGTTTGGCACCGTGATGCTAGCGGCGGGCCCCGAGGAATAAACGAGACTTACTGAAGCGTCCCAGGCAGCCAGCGTGCCTGCCGGCGGGTTTTGCGAAATAACCACTCCGCGCGGAACGGAATCTGAGGGCTGGTATGTGACCGATCCAACAGCGAATCCGGCGGCGTTGAGCGTCGGTTCGGCGCCTGTTATGCTGGTGCCCCCTGTTATGGCGGTACCCACCACGTTCGGTACAGCCGCAGTGACAGCCCCGCCCGAAGAAACCACTAAGTTAATCGGTACGAATCGCGGGGCTTGGGTGCTTGCCGGCGGATTTTGAGAGATGACGAAGCTGTCTGGAACCGTTGTCGAAGGTGCTCTCGTGACGGATACGAAGAAAGACAAACCGGGATTAATGCTGTTCGTGGCAAAAACTTGGTTTTCACCCACTACGCTTGGGACTGTAGCCACGGCAATACCGGCAGAATACGTCACGTTTACCACAGAACCGCCCGCGACGACGGAACCAGCAGCAGGGCTCTGCGATATCACATTTGCGAACGGCACCGTGGAGGAGAACTGGGTCGTAAATGTGCCGGGAGTGAGGCCCGCTGCAATGATTTCCGTGTAAGCCGTTGAATAGGGAGTCGGATTCGTGACGAGGTCCGGCACGGTGTACTGCGCGGCTGCCGCGGAGACTTGCAGGTTTACGGCGGAGCCGCCCGCCACATACGCTCCGGGCAGAGGGGTTTGCGAGAAAACGTTGCCCACTGGCACGCTCAATTGCTGAGACGGCGTTATCGTGCCCACTGTAAGACCCGCTGCGGTAATGGCGCTAGAGGCTGCGGCTTGAGAGAGGCCGTAAACATTGGGAACGACGAAAGACTGCGGTCCAACTGGTCCGGCTGAAATGGAAAAACTTACCGGGGAATCCGCTGAGACCGTGATCCCCGCCAACGGATTTTGTAAGGTTACGGTCCCTTTCGGCGCCGTATTCGAGCTGGACTCGCCGATCGAACCGATGCTGAGCCCAGCGGAGAGAATGGCGGAAATGGCGCCAGTCTGCGTATCCCCCAGGATGTTCGGTGCAAACTTCAACGATTTATCTCCAAACGAGACGGTCACATTAACGTAGGAACCAAAGCTGGTTAGTGAGCCCGTCGCGGGGACTTGCGACATCACCTTGCCGGCGGGGACTGTTAACGAGAATTCGTTAGTAATCAAGCCGAGATTAAGCCCTGCCGCCGTCAATGTGGCTAAAGCTTGAGCGTAGTCGGCACCCAAAACATTGGGTGTGAGAACATTATTGGACGTGGCGCCGGCAACGGTCAGGCTGAAAAATGAGCCCGCCGTGACCGTGGTTCCAGCCGGCGGGTTCTGGGTGACCACGACGCCGGGCGGAATCGTAGATGAAAAGACGATGACCGGCGCGGAGCCGGGGGTGAGTCCGGCTGTATTGAGCGCAGCCAGCGCGGCGGCCTGGGTTTGTCCCACAACGTTGGGTACGACTGTCTCCGGCGGGCCCGTAGACACGGTGATGGAAACCGGCGAACCGGCCTGTGTCGCTGCGCAGAAAGCGGGAGACTGGGAGATGACCGAGCCCGCAGGCACGATGACGGAGGCTTGCGTGGTCACCGTTCCGACGACGAATCCTGCGCTCAAGATTGCTGCCTGCGCGGTGGCCTGCGCCAGCCCGGTAACTGCAGGCACAACCACACCCGTGGATGTGTTCAGGTCCAGTTCGGCAACGCCGCTGTCCGTCAAGGACGGGAGCGTCTGGCTCACCGCCTGCAGCGTGAATGTGGCCCGTATTTGGGCAGGGCCCCCGCACCCGAAACCGGAGGGGACCGTCACAGGAATGGTGATTTGTTGGCTGGCGCCACCCGCCAGAGTCACGGAGCCCGGCACGCTCGCAGTGTTCCACCAGGCATATTGCGTCACCGGAGTGAGGCTATAGGTGTCCTGCTGAACTCCGGTGTTGGTCAGCGTGTAGGTCAGGTTCAGGGTGGCGCCAGGAAGAACCTGAGCGAGCCCAGGGCTAACCACCTGCAATTGGAAGGGCGTGGAAGGATTTATGGGCACTTGATATTCGAAGTCAGAGTGGCCACTGCGCCGAGGAGCGCCAACGCCAGTGGCGCCGATGGCCCCACCGTTATAGATCAGGCGAGGCCAGTCATCGAAGCTGACCAGTTTCTGATAGACGGGAGTGGGGCTTCCGCCCGGCGGATAGGCTAATTGCGCGTTAACGTCCGCCTGAACGTTTGTTTCCGTCGGATTGCCGTCACATTTCCAATCAATGGGACCATTCGCGTTCGGCACGAATTGCATGCCGGTGTTCGCGATTGGATCGCCGCCGGGGCAAAAATAGGAAGTTCCGTAATTGGCGAGGAGCGGGCCACCCTGCAAGCCTACGGCATCATTGAGCGCGTTTTCATTCAGTTGCGGGATGAAGGAGAAGCGTGAGTAGTCTATGGTTCCGCCGAGGGTTTGAATGTAGATCCCATTCATCTGGAACAGGTAGTTCATCACGCTCAGATAGTTGGGTTTGTAATTAGTGTCGTCCAGTCCACCATGGTGCAGTCCCAGATTGTGGCCGAGCTCATGCATGAAGGTGCTCGCCTGCTGAAAGCTGTTCCCAACCTGGCCGGCGTAGTGCCCCAAAGCCACAATGAAACTGTCTGTCGGGATGTCGTCGGATATGCCGGAGGTAAAAGTCAGGTTTCCTTTGTTGTCATAAATACCCAGATTGTGAGCGAAAATCATGTAGTGGAAAACGGGGGCGCGCTCGGCCGCGAAGTTTGACTGCTTAAGAAAGTCGAAAGCCGAAAAGTCGTAATCGCAACCCGCGGTGGGATCGGGTCCGGGCACGCAGCCTCCCACCGGCCCACCCAGAACAGGGATTTCAGCGATCGATTGCGCCTGGGATAGATCGCCCCAGGTCGCACCGGTCTGCAGATTCATGATGCAATCCGAGCCGCAGTCAATGTGCAGATTGATGCCCGTGGTTCCATCCGGATTCGCTACCGGTGCGTGCGCGAATGTCCCCATCACCCCGATCATGGCGGCCCCATTGGGCTTATGGGTATGGCCAAAGACGCAACCAGTGGAACCGCAGGTGTTGGTGCTGGGAACCACCATGTAGTCGGCCTGCACAAAAATGTCTTTGTGCATGGGGTCGGCGCCCATGGCCGGCAGGTCCACAAACTTGCCGGTATTCGGATCCGTGTAGCCGTATTTCTCCCACGTGTCGCAAATGCCGTCGCCATCCGTGTCGCCGCCGTCGTTGATACACTTTGGAGTCAGCAGAAACGCATGGAAGTGGCCCTCAAACGATCCGGTCCCGACGATCTGACCGCGGTCATTGATGGCGTTCGCCTCGGTTAACTCCCAGCACGAGGGGCAAGACTCGGAAACGACTAAGGATGGATCGAGGAGCAAATTGAGGTCGGCGGCTGGGCCGCCGCTCGGCCAGATTACCGCGTGGTTAGTTTCCGCAAAGTAGTCGGGGACTATGGTGAGATCCAATTCCGCGCTGCCTACAACGTCGTGCCCGGAGTTGTTGATGCCGTTGGCATTGCTGTCCCAAATATCCGTCGAGAGTCCCCCCAAATCCTTCATGTTCCCAAACTGATCGCGCAGAAAGGCGTGGACAAACCCCGAGCCGGTTTCCGACGAGCCAACGATCATTCCAGAATCGTTGATGCCGAAGGCCGTACTCTCTGTGCCTCCCAGAGTACCTAAGCCGTCGGTGAGCGGGTTTATCGGCCCGGTACCGGTGTGAGTGAACCCATCCCCGACCGTTGTTTCCCGGTTGTTGATCGCCGTTGGGAAGACGAGCTCATCGGGAAGGCTCTCGAGGATGTGATAGTTCCCGTCGTACAACCACACGGCATTGGCGCCCCTGTCGCCGGCTGCGAATCCGACGACCTGTCCCGCGTCATTGATCGCCGCGGCCTGACTTTCGACGTTGGGAATGCTGATATGGGTAGTGGCTGGGGGTATCAGCGTGAACCCCGGCGGAAGACCCAGATCCGTATACCCGCCAGTGGTGGAATCATAAATAAAACCGTGATTTGTTCCGTGATTACAGATGCCATCGGCCGTGGCCCAGGAGTAGCCCACCACCTGGCCGGAGTTATTGACGCCGCTAGCCACAGTGTCCATTTTGGAGGGACCGCCAGGCTGCAACCCGCCGGTGAAAGGATCCAGGAATGGCAGTTGGATACAAGTGCTATCAGGAAGTAGTCCATTGAGATGACTCATTGTGCCGGTCGTTGGGTCGGTGGGACTAGGCGTCCAAATGAAGGCGTCCTGATTCAGGTACCCCTCAAAGTCGGCATCGTAAACACCCGAAAAACCGACCACGATGCCGGAATTATTGATGGCCAAGGCGGCGCTGTCCGTGGCCTCTTGAGCGGTCAACACTCCTAAGTCCGTAATGGTGTAGCTGCCCTGGGGCAGCGCGGACGTGGGCTGCAAAGCAGCCGGGCCAGAGCGGTCGGTGGCGAAACGCCCTGCCGATGGCCGGCCGCGGGGCCGATTGCGGGTCCGGCTCAGCAGTTGCCGGTATTTGATCTCCTGCTCCGGCGTGAGTATCCTGACGAATGCCGCTCGAGCTTGAGCGTTGTTGGCGCCGAGCCGCGATCTAAGGTTGCCGATGGTATTCGAAGCTTGAGTAATGGCCACGGTATCGTTGGCCTTCATGGCCGAGGCCAGGCTCGCACGGGCGTTCCTCAGGCTCGCGCGCACCGGGGCATTCGCGATAGCCGCATTCGAATAGATCCTGATCGCTTGCTGTTCCTGGTTCTTGGTCAGATTCAGCAAGGTCCTCAAACGGCTCACGTCCCATCGGGCTGTCATAGACTGATTGAGAGCCGCTCGCCGAGGCGTGTAAGACGCCACCTGTGCAAACGACGTCCCCATCACGGCTGCCGCAACCAAGACCGCAGCGAAAAGATTTTTAGGATTCGAAGTCATTTCGAAGACGCTCCTGCGGCCAGGATGATCGCGTTCGTGAATGTCGCTTAATCGCTTCGTAGCGAAGGCGGTGGCCACCGGCAGCCGGTCAAAGTTCTCCCGGCATTCGACTCTGTCGCGGGCAGAGACGTTCGAAGGCGCCGTGCTTCGGCTACCAGGGGATAGTACCTTCGAACATTTCTGCCGCACGCCCTCCGACCACATCAGAAACAATTTTGAAAATCTCCGATTTGTTTTTAGGCGATTCATGTTAGGGGGGCAACGCCGGAAAAACAACTGCGCATTCGAGTAGGTAACTCTGCAAGCCCTATAACACGCCGCCGCTGGGTGGTGGCCGCACGCGGCAGGGCCAGCTCGGCCTGGTCATTGTGGAGCTTTGAACTTCGAATTGGTTAGGAAACCTGCTATCGAATCAAGCCTTCGCGAAGTGCGCGGGCGACAGCTTCCGACCGGGAGTGCACGTGCAGCTTTTCATAAATGGAGCGAAGATGAAAACCGACAGTATGAACGCTGACACCCAGCTCGGCCGCCGCCGTTTTATTCTGATGGCCGTCAGTGAGCAATTTCAGCAGGCGCACCTCCTGCGAAGTAAGCGGAGACGGCGCCCGGCCGGGAGCCTGAGTTTTTCGAAACAGATCAATCACCCGGATTGCAACCTCGGGAGACATCACCGCGCCGCCCGCGGCGATTTCTCTGAGGGACTCCACCAGCCGTGCCGGAGCGGTGTTCTTGAGGAGGTATCCGCAAGCACCGGCGCACACGGCCTGGAATACGCGCTCGTCGTCTCTGTAAACCGTAAACATGACGCAAGCCATCGAGGGATGCCGCTGCCGCAGCAGGCGAACGCCCTCGATGCCGCTCATTCCGGGAAGTCCGATGTCGACGAGAACGACCTGCGGCGGCCGGACGTTGATGCCCTTCAGCGCCGCCTCGACCGATCCATAGATGTGCTTGCATTCAAATCCGTCGGACCGGTTGATCACGAAAGCGACGCCTTCCCGCGTCTCTTTCTGGTCCTCTACAATGCCCACGCTGGTCACGGCAGTCTTCGATTGTGGCGACACAATAAACCTATGGGTCAGACGGCAGTTCAGTGTAGCGCAAAGCGGAGGGCGAGAAACCTGCATAAACGCACAGGGTCTCGCCGGAGCTTCGGTTGGTGCCCGACAAACTGGGAATAGTTACAAGCCGGGTTTGCCGAATGTTTTCTGCCGAATCGGCAGTCGAGCCACTACCGTGCAGCCCTGCCCCGGGCTGGCAGTCCACTCCAAACGGCCTCCCAGACTTTCGGCTCGGTACCGCATATTCGGGATGCCGTTGCCTCCACTGCTGCGCGGTTTCCCCGCCTCGCCGCGACCGTTGTCCGTAACGCGCAGCAGCACTTGTTGATCCGCGACAGCCAGTTCGGCCACGACCGCCGTGCCTCCGGAATGACGTGCCGCGTTATGAATGCACTCCTTAAAGATCAGAAAAAGCTGGCGTCGTGCCTGCATGCTCAAGTGCAGATGCACATCTTTCTCAGACGCCCGCAATTCAAAAGTGATCGCCTGGGACTCCAGCAGATCGATGGCAAACTCGCGCATGCGCCGGATCAGAGAACTTACGCCTTCGGGCTCGGCCCGGATCGACCACACGATGTCGCTCATTGAATCCGACAACTCGCGGGCCAGCGTGGCCACGCGCTCCAATCGCTCACTCCGCTCGGAATGCTCCCTCGTCTCATCCAGGCGCGCGACTTCGGTCAAAATGGCGATCTGCGAGAGGCTCGCGCCGATGTCATCATGCAGATCCGTGGCAATAGCTGTCCGCATGCGCTCGAAAGTGACCGCGTGTGCAACGCGGAAACGGTGCGCTGTCAGGATGAGCCCGCCGAGAGCCGCTAGCCCCAGGCCTTCAAACCACCAGCGCCGCCACAGCGGCGGCAAAACGACGAAATCAATCCTGGCGGCGGCGCTTTCGCGACCTTCCGAATTCACGGCCTTGACCAGAAACCGGTATGTTCCCGGAGTAAGCCCTGGGTAATTGGCTTCGTGATCCCGACCAGGCGGGCGCCAATCGGAGTCCCCATGTTCCAGCTTGTAGGTGTAGCGCAAGTTCTCTTCCGGTTCATTGTTGAAGCCGGCAAACTCAACTCTGAATTGGTTTTGAGAAGGCGGTAAGTCCCCGCACGCGACGAGGCCTGCACCGGCCTGCGAGATCGGATAACGGTCGCGCCCGATTTGCAGATCGGTGATGAGCACCGTCGGAGTCGTCACCGCATCATCCGTCGCGGGCCGCAGCCTCGACATACCTTGCGTCGTCGAGAACCAAAGGTTTCCCGCAGCGTCGCGCAGGGCCGAAGTGATTCGCCCGCGTGCCAGCCCGTCGGCCGCTGAGAAATGCCTGACCTGACCCGTCTGAGGATTCAAACGATCCACGCCTTTTTCAGTTCCCGCGTAAATACGGCCGGCGTTGTCTTCCACGATGGACGCGATCGAATTGCTGGCGAGCCCGGTCGTCGTGTCGAACGTATGGACGCGAATCTGGCGGCCGCCGGGGTTCTCCACGAGCCCGAGTCCATCAGTGGAACCGATCCACAATCGTCCGTCCCGGCCCACGTAAAGCGAGGTGATCGCTCCCGCAGGTACGCCGTCGCTCTGACTGAAATGAATGAACCGCTGGCCGTCGAAACGGTACAAGTCACTCCGGGCAATGACTCCCATCCAGACATTACCGTCATGGTCCTCGGCAAACGCGTTGACCAACAACGGACTCTTGCTTGGACCGTCGGCGAACCGGATGATCTTCTTCTCCACCGGATCCCACCGTATGAGTCTGTCGCCCTTCGACGATTGAGCCGACGCCCAGATGCCGCCGCTGGAATCCTCGAATACTTTGTAGACTTGCAGTTCCTCGGCATAACAGGCCTGAGGCTGTTTCCCTCCCAGGTCTGAGGCTTCCCTGGCGGCATAGCGGCAAAGCCCGGAATTTGTGGCGGCCCACCAGTCGCCTGTACGGCTTTCGAGCAGGATCTGTTGGGTGCCCCAGGATCGCAGCAGTTTGGGGAGCGTGTTGTGGAACCGGGCGCCGTCGAAAACATTGATCCGGTGCTGACCGCGGTCCCCTGCTGTTACAGCCAAGACTGCTCCCTGGCGATCGGCAAGAACCGCCCACACTCGGTCCGACGCTAAACCGTCCTGTTCGCGGAAGGTGGTGAACCCGCCCGGCTGGATTCTCATCACTCCCGCGCCCTCTGTGGCCACCCATATGTTTCCGGCAGTGTCGGCATCCAGAGCAGCCACCTGCCGGTCGATGAGCCCGTTGGCGCGCGTGTAATGCCGGATCGCCGTATCGCCGCTCCCGGGCAGCATTCGGCTCAGTCCAATCGTCGTTCCGATCCAGATGCTCCCATCCCGTCCCTCCGCAAGCGCAGCGACATTCGGCAAGCCCTCTTTGTCTGCGTACATCCGCTGGACGCCGCAACGGCCGCCTGCGCCGCCTTCGCGCATTAGCGCCAACCCGCCGCGCGTTCCCGCCCATATTCTGCCGCTGCTATCCCGAAACAGCACGTTTACCCACTCGCTCGGCAAGCCATCTGCCTTGTCCAGGTGCTGTATGGCGCCATCGGTAGCGATCACATACATTCCCGAAGGCGTCCCGACCCACAGCCCGCCTTGGGGACCCTCCAGGATGTCCGTTACCGTGACCCGATCCCATATCGGCTGCAAGGGCAGCTTTCGAAATTTGAAACTCTTCAGTAATTCGAACAGTCCGTCTGCTGTTCCGCACCAGATCCGCCCGGAGCGAGCCCTGCAAAGGGTGGTAATGTAATTCTCGCTCCGGCTGCTTCCCGGCAAGTAGGCGCTCAGCTTTTTCCCGGAACTTGGAAGCAACCGGCAAAGCCCGCGAGCCGTTCCCACCAGATACTGACCGGAACCTGTCTCCAGCAGGTCCTCGACGACCCGGTGAGGCAGGCCTTCCGGGGCCGCAAAGTTGACGAAACGATAACCATCAAATCGCGACAGACCTTCGGGTGTGCAAAACCAAACGAAGCCACGGGAGTCAGCAACAATGCGGTTGACTTGGTCCGCCGCGAGACCGTCCCCGGCCGTGTAGGCTCGGATGGGAAGCAGTTCGCCTCTAAGACATGTGGCGAGGACGGCGATCGCGACAATAGCGCTGCGCCAGTTCATACCAGCTCCGTCCTACAGCTGGCCCAGCGTTCGTTCTGCGGACTGATCTCAGGCGGTGTCATTCCAGCCAGCGAGAATTCACGGTTGAGCCGTCGCATTATACACCCGGTTGCGCGGTGAGCAGCTTTGTCGAGGATTCCACGTGCTGACTGAGACCGCTGCTCCTAACCGGAAATGGGCTTCGACAGTCTAAGCTTCGGATGAGTGAGCCGTGCTGGAGCAGGTGTGTGGCGACATTCTTTACGGGATGCGTTCAATGCGCCGTAGCCGCCGCTTCACCGCAATCGCCATGCTAACGCTGGCCGCCAGTATCGCGCGACGACCGCCATTTTCAGCATCGTGAATGCGGTTTTGCTCCGCCCGTTGCTTTACCAGGACCCAGCCCGCCTGGTCTGGGCGATTGGGTTCTTTAGCGATAGAAGCCAGTCTACGATATTAGTAGACGATCTGCTGGTCGAAGAAGGAATGCTGCACCACGTTGTGAAAGTTGTAACCGTCGTGGCCCACGATCTTCACGGCGCCGCCCCAGGAACCGATAGGTTGATCGGCCTCAGCCTTATAAACCGATCCGATCCTCTCCGCGAGCAGAATCCATTTCTTCCGGTACCGATTCCAGGCAACCGAACTGGGTGAGGCCTGGGTTGCCTCGCCCGATTCTACGTCGCGCAGTGCGAAGAAGGGTTCCGTATCGCTCATGAGACCACGTGCGATCAAGTCCCGCTCCTCATCGGCTTTGATCTGTATCCGGCTTCCAACCCCACCCGCGCTTTGTCAGGTCTAGCGGTTCGAGGCCTGGGTTCTTTGCATCGAATGTGGCGCCAGGTTCGAGGCAGGTGTATGATACCCAGCTCTTTGGGTCGGTGAGCGCCTTCCAATTGTCACGCATGCACTGGTGCGGGAACAGATACCAGTAGGTCACGCCGTGTTCGGTGACCTGAACTGGATGGGAAGACACATGACTGCGCCACGGAGGCAACGGCGCCAGGACATAACCGCCGCCGCGCGGGTCAAGGTCCTGCCGCCTGCCGGGTGTTGGCTCGGATCGCCAGCAGGCCGGAACTGCTGACCGGCGGCGCTCAAGACCTGCCTGAAGGCCAGCGCACGCTCCGGCGCGGCATTGACCGGACCCAGGATCTGTTGACACCCGCTGAGCAGAAGCTATTCCGGCGGCTTTCGGTGTTTTGAGGATTTGGGGGTCGATCTACTTGATGCGGTAAGCTCCCTGGTCGATAAAAGCCTTCTGAGCCAAACCGGGGCCTGGGTGACGAGGAGCCGCCCTTCACAATGCTGGAGATAATTCGTGAATACGGCAGGGAACGGCTCGAACAGAGCTGCGAACTCGAGACGGCGAGGCAAGGCTCACGCCGCCTATTTCGTGATTTTGGCGGAAGAAGGGGTGACCCACATGTCGCCGTTCGAGCGCTAGTTATGGCTGAGCCGCTGTGATAGTGAGCTCGATAATTTCCGCGCAGCCATCGAATATCTGTGGGGTCATCCGGAGCCGAGTGGGGGCTGCGTCTGGGGAGTGCTTTGCTGCCGTTCTCGGAACCGCGAGACCACCGGACAGAAGGCCGCCTTAGTAATTCAGTTTGCGGCAACACTTTCGCGAACAATCGAATGTACAGAGGCTGTGCACAGCAGTGTAGTCCGGGGGCCCCAAAAGGGCCTCACTTGTGGAATGGATGGACCATAATTCCAAGATCTTGAAGGTCTTTACCAAGCAAAGCAAAAGATCTGCAAAACCTTTATTCGTCGGTTCGATTCCGACCCGCGCCTCCAAGAAAAAAGCTATCCTCCGGCATTCAAACAGGTTGCAGTCTGATGAGCGTTGCTTGCGGTTGCACTCGTGTGCATTAAATGGCGGGTTTTTGTGGACGGAGGCGACCCAAAAGGGGCCACAGCCTGGTTTGACTTCCGATCTTGCCGAATCGCTGTTCCAAGAGGTCTTTTCAAAAGGGCGGCCTGCTGAGTCAACCGAGCTTGGCGGTCAGCGAGCTATTGTAGGATTTCCTGCGCGCGCAGCAACTCTTCGTACCGAATCATCGCTGCCCGCTTGTCCTCTGCGGTCGGGTGCACGTACCGCTGCACCGGTCACCTGAACATTTCCAGCTGAACCTTTTCCCGATTGTGGAACGTTGGCGATAACGATACTGGCATCCCACGAACCGGTAGTATCGGTGGGGATAAGACGGCCGTACCGCCATTCACCTCTGGGCTGCCGTCCGCTGCAGTGCCCGCGACGTCCTGTCCAAAGCGTTTACCTGGATCCACTGTAGGATCTGGATTCGGTGTGAACACCAGGACCGAGCCGAAATAATTACCTCGCGGGTCCGCGGTGTTTTCAGGCTCTCAACACCGGCAGCCGCAAGAATATCCGCGGCGTAATTTTGAGCAGAGAGCCAGAAAAATAATTTGGGTACCAGATTGAAGTCTGCGTACTGGCCCAGCGTGTTCAGCAAACGGACGAAGCAAGATGCCGGGATTTCCGTGGGCGAAATGGCAGCGGCGTTCATCGACGTAGCCATTGACTTTTGCCGGCTGGACTTCAAGGAGGCGCCTGATTCCCGAGGACCACGGTGCCAGCTTGGACGCCACGACGTAACAGCGGCGGGCGTGTCCGGAATCGGTGCCGCGGAGGTTAATGGTCCATCGAGTCCCGCTGAATCGATAACACAAAATGATTCGCCTAGCCCATGCAGCTTTGGCGACCGACCTGCAATGGACGTTGCTTATATGTTCATGAAGAAGTGAACAATGCTCACGATTACTTCGGAACATGCACTTCGGGCTTTGACTCATCTGGCTTTGTTGCCGGAGGGATCGAGCATGCTGGGCCGGGATCTCGCTGAGAAGACAGGCATCCCGGCAAACTATTTATCTAAGATCCTCTGGACGCTTGGGAATGCCGGAATTATCGATGCGACACGAGGCAATGGTGGCGGTTACCGGCTGAAGCGTGACCCCGCCAAAATCCACTTATTTGAAGTCGTTGATCTGTTTGACCGGGACCGGACCAAACTTACCTGTTTTCTAGGACAAGGCAAGAATTGCGACGAGGAACATCCATGCACCGCCCACCATGCTTGGCGTAGCGTGCGGGCCGCCTATCTCGACTTTTTGCACTCCAACACGGTGGCAGACATTTCCTGCCTCGGGAGACCGAATGACTCGGAAAGCTAATATGTGCTTCTGTTTTGAGCGCCAACGGATCATCAGGCTTGTTTGTTTACTGATGGGGATAATGGCCGCCACGGGCGCCTGGGGGCAGGAAGCCGCCGATTTCTTTCGCGAAAACTGCGTCAGTTGCCACACCGTGGGTGGGGGAAGACTCACAGGGCCCGATCTGAAGAACGTCACCGGGCGCAAGGAGCGGGACTGGCTCATCGAGTTCTTGCAAAGCCCGCAAGCCATGATGGACAAGGGCGATCCTTACGCATTGAAGTTGCAGCAGGAAGCGCGCGGGGTGGTGATGCCGACCATCAGCGGGATATCGAAGGACCGCGCGCGGGCTTTGCTCGCGATGCTGGACGCCGAATCGAAGCTCGCGAAATCGCAGTTTGCCGGGATGCAGATCAGCGACCGCCCGTTCACGGCTTATGACATTTCGCAAGGGCGCGCGATTTTTCTCGGCGAGCGGGGGCTGGTGAACGCCGGGCCAGCCTGCATCTCCTGCCACACGGTAAAGAGTGCTGGGGCGCTGGGCGGCGGACGGCTGGGACCGGATCTGACACGGGTTTGTGAACGCCTGCAGGGCCGCAAGAACATGGCGGCGTGGCTGTTCGCCCCGGCGACCCCCACTATGGCCTCGGTTTTCAAGCAGCACGCGCTCAAGCCGGAGGAGATTCTGCCGCTGGTGGCATTTTTCGAAGACGCCGCGCGCAGAGGCGGCCAGGACGATTCTGCGGCGCGCCTCAATTTCTTTCTGCTGGGACTCGGTGGCGCGGTCATAGGCCTGGTAGCGATGGATGCGGCCTGGAAGCGGCGCTTCCGCAGCGTCCGGCGAACTCTGGTGGAGAACGCAAGGAGACACGAGCGATGAAGCCGAACGGAAACGGCAATAGCAATGGCGCGCTGCCCTGGATCAAAGACGAGGCGCGCCCGGAACTACGGACGTGGGAGCAGTTCTACCGCAACCGCTGGCAGCACGACAAAATTATCCGTAGCACGCACGGCGTCAACTGCACGGGTGGCTGCACCTGGCAGATCTACGTCAAAGACGGCATCGTGACCTGGGAAATGCAGGGGCTCGATTATCCGACGCTCGATGCCGGGCTTCCGCCGTATGAGCCGCGCGGCTGCCAGCGCGGCATCTCGTACTCCTGGTATCTCTATAGCCCGCTGCGCGTGCGGTATCCGTACATGCGGGGCGCGCTGATCGATCTCTGGAAAGAGGCGCGGTCGAAGCACGAAGATCCGGTTGAGGCCTGGCGTTCACTGGTCGAGAATCCGGAAGCGCGCACGCGCTGGCAGCGCGCGCGGGGCAAGGGCGGCTTCCGCCGCGCCGACTGGGATACGGCGGTCGAGTTGATCGCCGCAGCCAACATCCACACGATCAAAAAGTACGGCCCGGACCGCATCGCCGGATTTTCTCCGATTCCGGCAATGTCGATGATCAGCTATGCCTCCGGCGCCCGCATGCTGCAACTGATGGGCGGCGTAGCGCTCTCCTTCTACGACTGGTATTGCGATCTGCCACCGGCATCGCCCGAGACCTGGGGCGAGCAGACGGATGTGGCGGAATCGGCCGACTGGTACAACTCCAAGCTGCTGGCCGTGATGGGGTCGAACCTCAACATGACCCGCACGCCGGATTGCCACTTCGCCGCCGAAGCACGGCACAACGGATCGAAGATGTGGGTCTTCGCGCCGGATTTCAACCAGGTGGCCAAGTACGCCGATGAATGGGTTGCAATCAACGCCGGACAGGACGGCGCGTGGTGGATGGCGGTGAACCATGTGCTGTTGAAAGAATTCCATCACGATAATCCGGCGCCGGGTTTTCTCGATTACACAAAGCGCTACACGGATGCGCCGTTTCTGGTGGAATTGCGCCAGGAAGGTGGGAAGTGGCGTCCCGGTCAATTGCTGCGGGCTAACCGGCTTGCGGGGTATCAGACGGTCGAGAACGGTGAATGGCAATTTTTGATGTGGGACGCGGGCGAGAAACGGCCCAAAATGCCGCAAGGAACGGTCGGGTTCCGCTGGGCGAAGCAGAAGGGGAAGTGGAATCTCCAACTCAAGGACGGCCTCGACGGAAGCGCGATCGATCCGCAATTGACGTTTCTCGGTGAAGCGACGGTCGAGGTCGAGCTGGACGATTTCGGCATGGGGCGCACGGCGAGCCGCGGCGTTCCGATCAAGCGCATTGCAGCGGCCGACGGCTCCACAGTCACCGCGACGACGGTGTACGACCTGCTGATGGCGCAATACGGGGTGCCGCGCGGTCTCCCGGGCGAGTATCCGGCGAATTATGACGATGAAGACGCTCCCTACACGCCGGCCTGGTCGGAGAAGTATACCGGCATGGGCCGCGAGACGCTGATCCGTTTTGCGCGCGAGTGGGGCAACACGGCGCGGCATACCGGCGGCAAGTGTTCCATCATTATCGGCGCCGGAATCAACCACTGGTATCACAACAACCTGATGTACCGCGCCGGCATTCACGCGCTGATGTTCTGCGGATGCATCGGAGTGAATGGCGGCGGCCTGAACCACTACGTGGGCCAGGAAAAGCTGGCGCCGGGAGAATCCTGGGCGGCGATTGCGTTTGCGCGCGACTGGATGCCGGCGGTGCGGCTGCAGAACGCTCCGAGCTGGCACTACATGCACACCGATCAATGGCGCTACGAGCGCGAATTCCGGGAATATCATGCGATGCCCGTCAATGGCAGCATCGAAGCGCAGGGAATCGATATCGGGCACGGCCATACCGCCGATGTGCAGGTGGAAGCGGTGCGCAACGGCTGGCTGCCTTTCTATCCGCAGTTCGACCGGAGCTCGATCGATGTCGTGCGCGAAGCCAAGGCGGCTGGCCAGGACCCGGTGACCTTCACGGTCGAACAACTGAAACAGCAGAAGCTGAAGTTTTCGGTCGAAGACCCCGACGCCCCTGAAAACTGGCCGCGAGTCTGGTTCATCTGGCGCGGCAATGCTCTGATGGCGAGCGCCAAGGGCCACGAGTTCTTCCTGAAGCACTACCTGGGAACACATACGAACGCCATCGCGGAGGATCTGGCGGGCGGCTCGGTGAAGGAAGTCGCCTGGCACGAGCATGCGCCCCAGGGAAAGATGGACCTGGTGGTCGATCTCAATTTCCGCATGGACACTTCGGCGCTGTACTCCGATATCGTGCTGCCGGCCGCCTCCTGGTACGAAAAAGCGGACCTCAACACGACCGATATGCACAGCTTCATTCATCCACTTTCGGCGGCTGTGCCTCCGTGCTGGGAATCCAAAAGCGACTGGCAGATCTTCCGAACCATTGCGAAAAAATTCAGCGAACTCGCGGCACGGCATTTTCCGGAGCCCATCGAAGATCTGGTGGCTTCGCCGCTGGCCCACGATTCGCCGGCTGAGATCGCGCAGCCCCGGATGCAGAGCTGGATGCGCGGCGAAGTGGAAGCGGTTCCCGGCAAGACAATGCCGAATCTGAAGGTCGTCACCCGCGATTACAAGAATCTTTACAACGAGTTCATCTCATTCGGGCCGCAGGTGCGCGCCAACGGGTTAAACGCACACGGCACATCGTATGCGATCGACGATCTTTACGATGAGGCGTTACGAACGCGCCCGCTGGTCGTTTGGGATTCGAAACAATACCCATCCCTGTTTGAAGATGAACAGGTCTGCGACACGATCCTGCGCTTTGCGAGCGTGACCAACGGAGAGTTGGCGTACCGTTCCTACAAAAACATGGAGGAGAAGACCGGCCTGCCGCTGGCGCAGCTTGCGGAAAAGAACCGGGGCGTGCGGCTGGGTTACAAGGACCTGCAGGCGCATCCGCACCGGCTGCTGAACAGCCCCATGTGGTCCGGGCTGACGGAGAACGGGCGCGCGTATTCCGCATTCACATACAACAAAGAATGCCTGGTGCCGTGGCGGACGCTGACCGGGCGCCAGCATTTCTATCTCGATCATCCCGGCTACCTGCAGTTCGGCGAACATTTGCCGACCTATAAGCCCAAACCATCACCGGTCGAGTATGCCGATCTCCGCCTGAGCAAGGCGGAGGGCCGGACCTTGATGCTGAATTACCTGACACCGCACGGAAAGTGGCACATCCATTCAACCTACGGCGATAACCACAGAATGACCACGCTGTCGCGCGGGGTCGAGCCCTTCTGGATTAACGACCGAAATGCGGCCGAGATCGGGATCGAGGACAACGACTGGGTCGAGGTATATAACGACAACGGCGTGGTGGTGACGCGCGCGGCAGTAAGCGCTCGCATTCCGCGCGGGATCTCGATTCAATACCACTCGCCGGAGCGCACGTATTCGGTGCCGAAATCGCCGCTACGGAATTACCGGCGGGCGGGCGGCCACAACAGCCTCACGCGCGTGAGGCTGAAACCGAACCTAATGGTGGGCGGCTACGGCCAGTTCACGTTCCATTTCAACTACTGGGGCCCGACGGGCTGCAACCGCGACACCCACATCCTGGTGCGCAAGCTGCCGGATTTGAAGTGGTGATGGAGAGAATCCGATGAACGTACGTTCGCAAGTCGCGATGGTGTTTCACCTGGACAAGTGCATCGGGTGCCACACCTGCAGCATCGCCTGCAAGAACATCTGGACCGATCGCAAGGGCACCGAATACATGTGGTGGAACAACGTCGAGACCAAGCCCGGCACGGGGTACCCCACGCAATGGGAAAGCCAGGAAAAGTACTCGGGCGGCTGGGAGTGCGAGGACGGAAAGCTCCGGCTAAAGTCCACCAGCAAGGAAAAGACGGTTTTCAACATCTTCCATAATCCGCACATGCCCACCATGGACGACTACTACGAGCCATGGACCTACGATTACCAGCATCTGTTCAATGCGCCCGAGGGCCCGGACCAGCCGACCGCGCGGCCGGTCTCGATGGTGACCGGTGAACTGATTCAGATCCAAGCGGGGCCGAACTGGGATGACGACCTGGGCGGATCGCCGGTTTATGCGCAGAACGATCCCAACCTGAAAGGCCTTTCGCCCGATCAGCGGGAGCAATTATTCGCCGTCGAGCGGCTGGTGTTCTTTTATTTTCCGCGCATCTGCAACCATTGCCTGAACGCCGCGTGCGTGGCGGCATGTCCTTCGGGCGCGCTGTACAAGCGCGGAGAAGACGGCATCGTGCTGGTGGATCAGAACCGCTGCCGCGGATGGCGCGCCTGCGTGGCTGCCTGCCCTTACAAGAAAGTGTTCTACAACTGGAACACCGGAAAATCGGAAAAATGCATCTTGTGCTTCCCGCGTCTCGAGACCGGGCAGGCGCCGGCATGCTTCCACTCCTGCGTGGGACGCATCCGCTATCTGGGCAACGTGCTGTACGACGCCTCGCGGATCGAGGAAGTCGCCAAACTGCCGGACGATCAACTGGTCGAGGGGCAGCGCTCGTTGATTCTCGATCCGAACGACCCTGAAGTGATCGCCGAAGCGCGGCGCAACGGTGTCCACGACTCGGTGATCGAATCGGCGCAGCGCTCGCCGGTTTACAAGTTCGTCAAGATTTGGAAAATCGCGCTGCCGCCGCACATCGAGTACCGCACGATGCCCATGTTGTTCTATGTGCCGCCCATGGCGCCGGTGATGTCCAACCGCGCGAACGACGTGGTCAACGGCGTGTCGGGCGATCTGTTCCACGATATCGAGCAATCGCGCGTGCCGATGCAGTTTTTGGCGAACCTGTTCGGCGCGGGGCACGAATCCAAAGTACGGTACGCGCTGCGCAAGCAGAAGGCCGTTCGCTGGTACCGGCGGGCGCTGACCGTGGGAGACGTGGAGATGAGCATGGCGGAGCGGATGCTGCGCGAAGCCGATTCTTCACCGGAAGAGGCCGAAGCCATCTACCGGCTGACCTCCTTGTGCACGTTCGAGGAGCGGTTCGTGATTCCCCCGATGCACCGCGAGGAGGCCATCCAGATGATGGAAGATCCGCTGGCGCACAAGCAGAGCGTGGGGTTCGGATTCATCACCGGGCCGAGGAGGGGGATGTGAGCTACCAGGAACTGGCGGATCGGCTCCGTTACCCGGAGGATCCGGCGATGCAGGAATTGTACGTGCAGACCTTCGAGTTCAATCCGGCTTGCACTCTAGAAATCGGCTGGCATCTCTATGGAGAGAATTACGAGCGCGGCGAGTTTCTGGTGCGCATGCGCGAGCAACTGAGGCTTTACGGGATAGCGGAGTCCATCGAGCTTCCGGATCACCTGACGCACCTGCTGCCGATGGTCGGGCGCATGCAACCGGACGAGGCTGCTGTATTCGCCGGCGAAGCGCTGCTGCCCGCGCTCGCCAAGATCAAAGAAGGGCTGAAGGACAACCCGTACGCGGCGGTGATTACGGCCATCGAAGCCCGGCTCGAAGCCGATTTTCCCCAAGCGCCGCGCCGCCCGGCCGTATTGCCCATCTTTCAGGAGGCCGCCTGTGAATAGCGTGCACTACTTCGATCAATTCCTGTTCGCGATCCTGCCGTACATGGTCGCGATCACGTTTTTGCCCGTGACGATCCAGCGGTACCGGGCGCGCGGCTTTACGTATTCGAGCCTCTCGTCGCAATTTCTCGAAAACCAGCAGCACTTCTGGAGCCTGGTTCCATTTCATTACGGAATACTGGCGGTAGTCGGCGGGCACTTTGTCGCTTTCCTGATGCCCAAACAACTGCTGGCCTGGAACACACAGCCGCTGCGGCTGTACATCCTGGAAATTTCGGCGCTGATCTTTGCAGTTCTCTCGCTGGTGGGCTTATGCGCGGCTCTGGTGCGGCGATTCACCACGAGCAAGGTGCGCATGGTGACTACGCGCCGCGACTGGGTGCTATTCGTGCTGCTCGCGGTGCAGATCGCTTCGGGCATCGGCGTGGCGGTATTTCATCCGTGGGGATCGTCATGGTTCGCGGCAGTCGTAACGCCCTATCTGTGGTCGCTTCTCAAGCTGAGTCCTAACCTGGCGGCCGTTTCGGCGATGCCGTTGCTGGCGAAGTTCCACATCGTGAACGCATATCTGGTGATCGGTTATTTTCCGTTCACGCGCCTCGTGCACGTGCTGGTGATTCCGAATCCTTATCTGTGGCGCAAGCCGCAAGTTGTGCGGTGGTACCGGAGGGTGGCATGAACCCGATTAAAGGCAGTCCGGGCCAGGGTCTTGCCGGCGCGACGCTGGGCTTCTTCATCGGATTTGCCGCCGTGGCGCTGTTCGGCCCAACGGCTGCGAAATTCCAGCAATTGATGCATCTCAGCCCGATGGCCGTCGGATTTCTGGTAGCGATGCCGTCGCTATCCGGCTCCCTGCTGCGCATTCCGTTTTCGGCGTGGGTGGATACCACGGGCGGACGCAAACCTTTCTTAGTGCTGCTATCGCTTTCCGTGATCGGCATGGCAGGCCTCTCGGCGGTGGTGGCGTTTCTGTATCCGAGCCGGCTCACCGAGTCGTACTATCCGCTGCTTCTCGGGCTGGCGATTCTGTGCGGCTGCGGGATCGCGACGTTTTCGGTGGGAATCAGCCAGGTTTCCTACTGGTTCTCAAAAAAAGCGCAGGGGCGCGCACTGGCGATTTTCGGCGGCGTGGGCAACCTTGCGCCGGGCATTTTCTCGATGCTGATTCCGATGGCGCTGAGCTCGCTGGGCCTGAGCACCTCGTATCTGATCTGGCTGGGGATGCTGGCGGCCGGCGCAGTGCTTTACTTTTTGATTGCGCGCAATGCGCCGTATTTCCAACTGTGCGCGCAATGCCTCGATCCGGATGAAGCTCGCCGGCAGGCCGGGGCGCACGGCCAGGTGTTATTTCCCGCGGGAAGCCTGAAAGACAGCCTGGCTGTCTCGGCGCGCCTGTGGCGCACCTGGGCGCTGGTGACCATTTACTTCACCACATTCGGCGGCTTCATTGCTCTGACGGCCTGGCTGCCGACTTACTGGACCGCGTATTTCGGCATGACCGCCATCCAGGCAGGCATGCTGACCGCGCTCTACTCGGTGCTGACTTCGCTGATCCGGATCCTGGGCGGCGTGGTGTCGGACAAATTGCGCGAAGGCGGCGAGAACACCGCCATTCTGGCACTATTCATCATGCTGATGGGCGCGCTGGTCATGATCGGCTCGCGCGATTACCAGCTAGCGATACCGGGTGAAATTCTTCTGGCCTTCGGCATGGGTATTTGCAATGCGGCGGTATTCAAGATGGTGCCGCAAGCGGCGCCCAAAGCGGTTGGGGGAGCGGCGGGATGGGTTGGCGGGCTGGGCGCCTTCGGCGGGTTTGCCATTCCGCCCATGCTGGCATTTGCCGTGCGCGACCTCGGAAGGAGCGGCTACTCAATCGGATTCATCGTGTACCTGTTCCTGGCGCTGCTTTCGCTCTTTATGACGTGGATCTTGAAGTACTCCGAAATTCCCGCGTCAGATGTTCCGAAAGCCTCAGTGCCAGATCGGGAGAAGGTGCCGGCATGATGCACAGCCGGATCCTGACGATCGTGCTTGCCGTGGCGGTCGTATTCAGCGGCGTGCTGCTGGGATCACGCGCAGCCATCTTCCATTTGCCGGCCAATCAGCAAGGATATGAACCGATCCAACCCATTGCATATTCGCACCGCTTGCACGCCGGTGAACTGCAGATTCAGTGCCAGTATTGCCATTTCGGCGCGGATAAAAGCCGCCATGCGGGAATTCCCGCGGCGAGCGTTTGCATGAACTGCCACAAGTTTGTGACGGCTTCGCTTGGCGCCGTGCGGGCCGAGGACGAGCTGGCGGAAAAGGAGAAGCGTTCACCGCGGCCGGTCGTGTCGGCCGAGCTGCGAAAGCTTTACGAGGCCATCGATCACAACCATCCCATCGAATGGAACCGGATTCATTCGCTGCCGGATTTCGCGTATTTCGATCACCGGCCGCATGTCAATGCAGGCGTGGCCTGCCAGCAATGTCACGGCCCGGTCGAGAGCATGGAGCGGGTGCGGCAGGTTTCCGATCTCAGCATGGGATGGTGCGTGAACTGCCATCGGGAATCCAACCGCACGGGCGTTGCAGGCCGGCGCGTGAACGCGTCGACGAACTGCTCGACCTGCCATTTTTAGGGGAAGCAATGGAAAAGCAATACTGGCGCAGCCTCGCGGAGCGGGAAGAACCGGCGGACGGAAGCATTGAGTTTCCGGAAAATCCACTGCTGCAGATCGAGCCGGACCACTCGCGCCGCAATTTCCTGAAGGCCGCCGGTTTTGTTTTCGCGGGAGCCGCAGTCACAGGATGCTCCAGAGCGCCGGCCGAGAAGGCCATGCCGTATCTCGTCCAGCCGGAGGAACTGGTGGCCGGGCGAGCGCGTTACTATGCATCCACCTGCGCCGCCTGTCCGGCAGCCTGCGGCCTGCTCGTGAAGGTACGGGACGGCCGTCCGATCAAGCTGGAGGGCAATCCAGACCAGGCCATTTCGCGCGGCGCGACTTGTGCTGTGGGACAGGCTTCGATCTTGGGCCTGTACGATAGCTTACGTCTGAAACAGCCGCTGGCCGCGGGAAAGCCCGCCGCCTGGCCGGAGGTCGACCAGGCGATCCTGGCGCGATTGAGCGAGCTCCGCCGTTCGGGAGCGGCGATACGGTACCTGAGCGGGACGATCACCAGCCCTTCTAAACAATGGATGATCGACCGTTTCCTCGCGCAATTTCGCAACGCGCGTCACATCATGTACGACGCGCTTTCGGCATCGGCCATTCTGGATGCCCACCGCGAAACCCACGGCGCACGCGTTCTGCCGCGCTACCGGTTTGACAGAGCCGATGTGATCGCGAGTTTCGATGCGGATTTTCTGGGCACATGGATTTCGCCGGTCGAATTCGCGCGGGATTATTCATCCCGGCGCCTGCCGCCGGCGATGTGCTGGCACGTGCAGTTCGAGGGCCGGATGTCGCTCACCGGCACTAAGGCCGACCGGCGGGTGCGCATCGCGCCTGCGGAAATTCGTGAGCGGCTCATGCAGTTGGCCGGCCGCATCGCGCGGAACGAAAGCGGGGATGACGAAGTTGCGCGGCGCCTGCTCGACGCGCGAGGCCGGAGCCTGGTGGTTTGCGGTGCGAACGATTTCGCGGCGCAGGTGATCGTGAACTACATCAATCACCTGCTGGAAAATTACGGCGCGACACTGGATATCGAAAAACCGTCCCGCCAGCGCCAGGGAAACGATCGCGAACTCGCCGGTCTCATTGACGAGATCAACCGCGGCCAGGTCGGCGCCCTGTTCATCGACGGCGTTAATCCGGCGGCGGAATTGCCGGAACCCCCCGCCATCAACCGCGCCGGCATGGTGGTGAGCTTTGCGGGATCGCTCGACGAAACGGCGGAGCGCGCACATTACGTTTGCCCCGACCATCATTATCTGGAGAGCTGGACGGATGCCGAGCCCGTGGCAGGATTGATCAGTCTGACCCAGCCGGTGATCCGGCCGCTGGGCGCTACTCGCGCGGTGACCGAGAGCCTGGCGGTGTGGAGCGGTCAGCCGGCGAAAGCCTATGACCTGCTGCGCGCCCGGTATTCCGAAAATTGGGAGCAGACGGTAGAAGCTGGCTTTACGGAACGGAATGCCGAGCGGCCGAAGTTGAAGGCTTTCAACTCTGTTGCGCCGCAGAAGGCCCTTGCAGCCGGCGCGGTCGCGCTCCACGGCTACACGCTGGTGCTTTATCCATCCGTCTCCATGCTGGATGGCCGAAACGCTTACAACCCATGGCTGCATGAGCTTCCGGACCCGATCACGAAGACTACCTGGGAAAATTACGCCGCCATCTCTCCGGCCGCCGCGGCCTCATTGGGAGTGAACGACGGCGATATCGTGCGAATCGAGGGCGCCACGTCCATCGATCTGCCCGCCGTCGTGCAGCCGGGCCAGCATGACGGTGTGGTCGCGGTGGCGCTCGGGTACGGACGGAAAGCATCTGAGCGTTTTGCCTCGATCGGCCCGCGATGGATCGATCGGCGTCCCACGGTCAATGCGAACGGCCGCGTCGGCGAAAGTGCTTCGCGGTTTTTGTCGCTTAAAGACGGTGTTTTGCATTATGAGCGCGAGGGTATCCGGATTTCGAAGACCGGACGCCACGTAGAACTAGCCGCCACGCAGATGCATCACACGCTCGCGGCTCCTCCGCAACTTTCGCCGAAAGGCGGCGAGATCCGGCCCATCGTGCAGGAGATTTCGCGCGCGGAATTCGGCCATCCGCCCGAGCCGGCGGAAAAGCATGAAGAGCTTTGGCCGGCGGATCATCCGTACACAGGCCACCGATGGGCTATGGCGATCGATTTGAATGCGTGCACCGGGTGCTCGGCGTGCGTCGTCGCCTGCCAGGTGGAGAACAACATTCCCGTGGTCGGGAAAGACGAAGTGCGCCGCCGCCGCGAGATGCACTGGATTCGCATCGATCGTTACTATTCCGGGCCGCCGGAGGACGTCGAAGTGGCGCATCAGCCCATGATCTGCCAGCAGTGCGACCACGCTCCATGCGAGACCGTGTGCCCCACGCTTGCCACGGTACACAGCGACGAAGGGCTCAACCAGCAGATCTACAACCGCTGTGTCGGTACGCGCTATTGCGCCAACAACTGCCCGTATAAAACGCGGCGCTTCAACTGGTTCAATTACCCGCGGGAGGACCGTCTGGCCAACCTGGCGCTCAATCCGGATGTCACCGTGCGGACGCGGGGCGTGATGGAAAAATGCACATTTTGTGTGCAGCGCATTCAGGAAGCGAAGATCGAAGCCAAGCGGGCGGGTGCTCCCGTGCAGGATGGCGACATTCGAACGGCGTGCCAGCAGTCCTGCCCGGCGGGTGCAATCGTCTTTGGCGATTTGAACGATGCCAACAGCCGGATTGCGCGGCTGGCGCGGGACCCAAGATCTTATCGCGTTCTCGAAGAGCTGAATGTGGGACCGTCGGTTCATTATTTGAAGATCGTTCGCGACCGCGAAGAGGGAGAGAAGAGGAATGGCTGAGGTCTGTTCGCCGCTCCGGCTGCCGCTGATCACGGGCCACAAGCACCTGGCCGCCGTAACCGAGGACGTGTGCCGGCCGATGCTGCGGCCGCCTTCGGCGCTCTGGTGGGCGGCGTTCAGTGTTGCTTTTGTCCTGCTTCTGCTGGGAGTCGCGGCAATCAGCTACCAAATCACGACGGGCGTCGGAACCTGGGGACTGAATACTACGGTCGGCTGGGCTTTCGATATCACCAATTTCGTTTTCTGGGTTGGGATTGGCCACGCGGGTACCTTGATTTCGGCCATTTTGTTCCTGTTTCGACAGAAATGGCGGACATCGGTAAACCGCTCGGCCGAAGCCATGACGCTGTTCGCGGTGATGTGTGCGGGAATCTTTCCCATCATCCACACCGGCCGGCCCTGGCTGGCGTACTGGCTGTTTCCATATCCGAATTTTCGGGGACCACTGTGGATCAACTTCCGCTCGCCGCTGGCCTGGGACTGTTTTGCGATATCCACTTACTTCTTGATTTCGGCGACCTTCTGGTATGTCGGCCTGATTCCCGATCTTGCCACGATTCGCGACCGTATCTCCTCCGGGCTGCGGCAGCGCATTTTTGCGATCTTCAGCCTGGGGTGGAACGGCTCGTATCGTGTATGGCAGCACTACGAGGTTCTTTACCTGTTGCTGGCAGGCCTGGCGACGCCGCTAGTGATTTCGGTGCACACCATTGTGAGCTGGGATTTCGCCACGGCTATCATTCCCGGCTGGCACGCGACCATCTTTCCGCCGTACTTCGTCGCGGGCGCCATCTTTTCGGGAATTGCCATGGTGCTGACCCTGATGATCGTGGCGCGAAAGGTGATGGATCTGGAGGATTACATCACGCTCCGGCACGTGGATGTCATGTGCAAGCTGTTGCTCCTTACAAGCAGCATCGTGGCGCTTGCATACGGGACGGAATTCTTCACTGCCTTCTATAGCGGTAACCCATACGAACAGTTCGTTTTCCTCAACCGCGCGATGGGCCCGTTCGCATGGGCTTACTGGATCATGGTGGGCTGCAACGTGGCAGTGCCGCAGTTGCTGTGGTTCCCGGGAGTGCGGCGCCGGGTAGGAATCGTGTTTGTGCTCAGCTTGTTGATTAATGTCGGAATGTGGTTCGAACGTTTCGTGATCATCGTCACCTCACTGCATCGAGATTTTCTGCCGTCGAGCTGGGCTATGTACCGGCCGACGGTCGTGGAGGTTTCGACGCTGATCGGCAGCTTCGGTCTGTTCTTCACCTGTTTTCTGATTTTCTGTCGGATTCTGCCGGTGATCGCCATGGGAGAGGTCAAAGCCGTGCTGCATCACGGAAGCGGCAAAGGAGGCCACGCATGAACCGGCGCGTGCTGATCGGCATCTTCGAAAGTGAAGAAGCCATTCTTGACGTGACGGACGCGGCGCGCCGGCGCGGTTTGAAGATTGTGGACGTGTTTGCGCCATATGCCGTGCACGGTCTGGACAAGGCCATGGGCCTGGAGCGGTCCAGGCTGCCGTGGGTGTGCTTTCTGCTGGGCCTTTTCGGCGCGACCTTCAAGGTCTGGTTCGAGTACTGGACGACCGCGGCGAACTGGCCGGTCAACGTGGGCGGAAAACCGTGGGATTCGCTGCCGGCTTTTGTCCCCATCACATTCGAGGTGATGGTGCTGTGCGCCGGGATCAGCACGGTATTTGCCTTTTTTGGCATGAGCCGTCTGTGGCCAGGGAAAAAACCGGCGCTGCTCGATTCTCGCGTGACCAATGACAGATTCGCGCTGGTGGTTGAAGAAGATAACGCCGGTTTCGATGTGGACGAGGTGGAGCAGTTCCTGCGTGAGTACCATGCAGTACGAGTGGAAGAGCGCGAACAGGAGTTAGCGCGATGAAGCTCAATCTCTTTTTGCTGATCGTGCTGACGGCGCTGGTGGCCGCGAACTTTGGGGTCAGCGACAATCCCACGCGCCGGAATTTCGAAGCCATGCCGGAAATGGTGCGAACCATTGCATACAAGTCCTTTGCGGCAAATCCGAATTTTCCGGACGGTAAAACGCTGCAACTGCCGCCGGAAGGCGCGATTCCACGACGGTCACAACGCGAACCAGCGCGCTCAGGCGTTTTTGTCTACCAAACTTATTGCCAGCCGTGCCATGGGCCGGCCGGCAAAGGCGACGGTCTGGTTGCGCAGCGCGGGTTTCCACCTCCACCGTCGCTACTGGTCGATCACGCGCTTCGGCTTACCGATGAGCAGATCTATCAAATCATGAGCCGCGGCCAAAAGAACATGCCGTCCTATGCCGCGCAAGTGCCGCCTCTAGACCGTCGGGCCGTCATCCCTTACGTTCGTGAACTTCAGAGAGGACCGAAGCCGTGACCATTCCTTTTGAAGCTCGTATTTCGTCCAAGTCGTTGCGGCTTCTGCGCTCGCTTGCCGGCGTCGGGCTGGCGACCGTAATTGCCGGATGGTTGTGGGCGCCCGAGCGCATCTGGGCCTCGCTGTTGATCGCCGGATATCTGCTGACCGGCTTCGGGCTGGCGGGGATGGTTTTCGTGGCAGTCCAATACGCCTGCGGGGCCGGCTGGAGCACTGCTTTTCGCCGCGTGCCCGAGTCTATGGCCTTGATTCTGCCGGCCGGCGCGGGAATTCTGGCCGTCGTTTTTCTGGCGCATCCTGCAACCTATTCCTGGACTTCACATGCGCCGCATGCCGGGTTCCAGCAATTCTGGCTGCGCTGGCCTTTCTTCCTTGTCCGCGCCTCGGTTTACATCACGACCTGGTGCATTTTTGCGGCTTCGATCATACGCACATCACGCCGGCAGGATCGCGATGGAGACGCCCGCCACACGCGGCGTAATGTCCGGATGTCGATCCTGTTTTTGATCCTCTTCGCCGTCACGTTCTGGCTGGCGAGTTTCGACTGGGTGATGTCTCTCGAACCAAACTGGGCCAGCACGATCTTCGGAATCTACAATTTCGCCGGAATGTTTACGAGCGGACTCGCGCTTATGGTGGTGTTCGTGCAGTGGCTGCGCCGGAGTGGGCCGCTCCGCGATTTTGTAAATGATGAGCACCTGCATGACCTTGGCAAGCTGCTGTTCGCGTTTTCCACATTCTGGATGTACATTTGGTTCAGCCAGTACATGCTGATCTGGTATGCCGATATCAGTGAAGAAACCACCTACTATATCGCGCGCCTGCACAACGCCTGGGCGCCATTATTTCTGCTCAACCTGATTCTCAACTGGGTCGTTCCATTCGCCGCTCTGTTGCCGCGAGGCACGAAACGAAGCCCGCGTGCCCTTGGCCGTGTGGCTGCGGTCGTGCTGGCGGGCAGAGTGCTGGATGTCTACCTGATGATCGCGCCTCCACTGCAGGGCGCAAGGCCGGTGGCCGGCATTTGGGAACTGGGTGTGCTGGCGGGAACTGGAGCAGTCCTGGTTCTGTCGTTTTACCGGGGTATCCGCGCGGCGGCTCCGGTTCCGTTGAACGACCCGTACCTTGCCGAAAGCTTGCATTACCACAACGCATAGCGGCAATGGGGTTGGAGTCTACCGCCCGCATTCTTGAGGCGGAGGCCATACCGAGCACGCCTTGATAACTTCGCTGCGATCAGAATGCGTGCGGACGGATCCCGCTTGGCCGCGAAACGAGAAGGCGTGAAATTCTACTCAGAGCGCTGAGTGGGCTCATCAGCCTCTTTCCTGCTGGCACGGCACACACTCCCGTGATGCCGCCACCGATGATCACGATATCGGCCGTCTTCATGTTTAAATCCGAAGCTCCTTTGGTTTCCCCAGGGCGCGACTTGCTTGGCTGGCGAAGTTGTATCCGACGCGCCGTGATCTTATCCTGTCTACCATGAACCGAAGGCAGTTTCTCCAATCCGGCGCCCTTGCCGGTTCGATTCCCGCGCTGGCCGCGGCGGAATCTCTTAAGAACCAGATCAAAATTACGGGCCTCGAAACGGATGTGCTGCGGTTTCCTCCGGGCCGGTTGTACTCCGATGCCATCCACGATTTCGGAAAGGAAGGCGGCGGCGTGGTTTTGCGGCTGCTGACCGACGCCGGCATCACCGGGTGGGCTTACAGCTCATTCGGCATGATTGCCGGTGGCCCGCCGGCGCTGGCAGCGATTTTGGAAAAAGAAGTCCAACCGGCGCTGATCGGCAAAGATCCGAGCTTTCCCAAGCGGCTGCGTGCGGACTTATGGAAAGCTCTCGAATACGCGGGCGTCCAGGGAATTACGCAATTCGCGATCGCGGCTGTCGACATCGCGGTTTGGGACATTCTGGGCAAAGCTGCCGGACTGCCGGTATACAAGATGCTGGGCGCGTATGCGGACCGCGTGCCGGCGTATTCGATGTGCGGCTGGTATTACGAAAACGACCGCGATCTGTCGCAGTTCAAGAAATCGCTGGATGCGGCGTTCGAAGAAGGTTTCGAAGCGGTGAAGATTAAAGTGGGCCGCTACTCTCTTGACGACGATATCGAGCGAATTCGCGCCGCGCAGTCTATCGCCGGGAAACGGCGCATCATGGTGGATGCCAATCAAAAATTCAATCTGAACGAGGCCACGCGCCGGGGCCGCATTTACCAGCAGATGGGCTGCTTCTGGTTTGAAGAGCCGCTTCCGCCTCACGATCACGCCGGTTATGCCGAACTGGCGCGTGAATTGGATATTCGCATTGCGACGGGTGAGAACGAGTACACCAAGTATTCATATGTAGATTTGATCTCCCGGCATGGCGTGGATATTGTGCAGCCCGACAACCGGCGCTCTGGCGGCGTAACGGAGTGGATGGAGATTTCGGCGATCGCGGATGGATTCGGCCTCGAATTAGCGAGCCACGGCGGCGGTCCCACGAATCTTCACATGCTGCTTGCCATGCCGAACGCGATTTACATGGAGACCGGCAGCCTGAAAGGGAGCTCATCCAGCGTTGAAAAGCTGCGGATGGTGGAAGGTGCCGTAATGGCGCCCGAGACTCCAGGCATGGGAAGCGAACTGCGGCCGGATTACATTCGGAGATTCAAGATCTAAGATGGACGCCACGAAGTGATTTGTAACGTCCGAAGCTAGTACGCTAGTAATCAAAGCCTCGTCGGATTCAGGAGATTCCCATGCGAGTTGTGCTTGGATCAGATCACGCCGGATTTGAAATGAAACAGAACCTTCTGGAGTTCGTTCGCGGCCTGGGCCACGAAGTGGTAGATGCCGGAACCGACAGCACAGCGCCGGTCGATTATCCGGATTACGCGGACGCTGTGGGCACGGCGGTACGAAATCATCAGGCGGATCGCGGCATCCTGGTGTGCGGCAGCGGTGTGGGGGCGTCGGTGGCCGCGAACAAAATTCCAGAAATTCGTGCAGGCCTGTGCCACGATACGTATTCAGCACATCAGGGCGTCGAGCATGACGATATGAATGTGCTGGTGATGGGTTCACGCGTGATTGCCGCCGAGCTGGCGCATGAGCTGGTGAAAAGCTTTCTGGCGGCCGGGTTTTCCGGCGAAGAGCGGCATGTGCGGCGCCTCGAAAAAGTGAAGAACCTGGAGCAGCGGTTTTGTAGGTAAGAAACGGCGCCGTTAAGCCATGCCGGAATTCGATATCAAAACTATTCCAACGACGCCGTATCGCGACCAGCGGCCCGGCACGTCCGGTCTTCGCAAAAAGACCCGTCATTTCATGCAGCCCCGCTACATCGAGAATTTCGTGCAATCGGTATTCGATGCGCTTCGGTCCGAGACGCCGGATTTCAGCGGCAAGGCTTTGGTGGTGGGCGGCGACGGACGCTATCACAATCGCGCGGCCATTCAGATAATCGTTCGTGTGGCGGCGGCCAACAGGTTCGGACGCGTCCTCGTAGCGCGAGGCGGCATTCTCTCGACACCGGCCATGTCCGCCGTGATTCGCCGCCGCGGCGCTCTCGGCGGCCTGGTGCTCTCAGCCAGCCACAATCCCGGCGGGATCGAAGCCGACTTCGGCATCAAATACAACATTCAAAACGGCGGGCCAGCGCCGGAACCCGTGACACAGCGCATCTTCGAGCAGACTCTCAAAATCGATCGGTATTTGTGGATCGACAGCCCCGACATCGACATCAACCGCGAGGGCAGCCACGAGCTTGGGAAGACCCAAGTCATAGTTTTCGATCCGCTCGCGGATTACATCGCGCTCATGCAGGAACTATTCGACTTCGACGCGCTTCGCACGCACCTTCGCGGCGGATTCCGCATGTTATTCGACGGCATGCATGGAGCCACCGGCCCGTACGCGCGCTCGATCTTCGAGCAATGCCTCGGCGCTCCGCCAGGCACGGTGCTGCGCGGCGAGCCTCTCGAAGATTTCGGCGGCGGGCATCCCGATCCCAATCTTGTCTACGCCGCCGATTTTGTGAAACGGTTCACAGGAAAAGACTCTCCAGATTTCGGCGCGGCTTGCGATGCCGATGGAGACCGCAACATGATTCTCGGACGCGACTTTTTCGTCACGCCCGGCGATTCGGTGGCGCTCATTGCCGAGTACGCCTCGGCCGCTATCCCCGGATATCGCTCCGGCTTGGCAGGTGTCGCGCGATCGTTGCCCACCAGCACGGCGCTCGATCGCGTGGCGGCGGCTCTGAGCATCCCATGCTACGAAACCCCGACGGGTTGGAAATTTTTCGGCAATCTCATGGACGCCGGGCTCTGCACGCTGTGCGGCGAAGAAAGTTTCGGAACCGGATCGAATCATGTGCGCGAAAAAGACGGCATATGGGCGGTACTATGCTGGCTCTCGCTGCTCGCCTCGACGAAAAAATCGGTGGCCGAGACTGTGGAAGCGCACTGGCGAAAATTTGGACGAAGCTATTTCCAAAGACACGATTACGAAGGTCTCGACGCCGCTCGCGCCGCCGGGATGATCGACGACCTCCGGTCCAAGCTCGCGGCGCTTACCGGCCGCCCGCTCGCCGGGTCGCAGATCTCAAGCGCCGGCGATTTTCACTACACCGATCCTGTGGATCACAGTGAGACCCTGAACGCTGGAATTTGTATCCGGCTCTCAGGTGGCGACCGCATCGTCTGCCGGCTCTCCGGAACCGGCACAGAGGGTGCGACGCTGCGCTTGTATCTGGAGCGTTACAGCCGAGAAATTGCCGCCGATCCAGCCACGGTTTTGAATCCCCTGGCGGAAGCCGGGCGGGAGCTGCTCGGCCTTAAGCAACGTTTCGGACGCGACGAGCCGAGCGTGATCACCTGACCGCGCGCATTACGCTTTGGAGCGACTGCCGGCTTGCGAAAAAATTCCGCCAGGGATCGGCGCCGGCCATCCGTCTCTCGAAATTGCCGATGTTGAAATCCGAGGGGTCGAGCGACTCTTTCACTTCAGACCAGTCGAGCGGCGTAGATACCGGCGCTTTTGGGCGGCGGCGCACGGAATAAGGGGCGACCACGGTCTGCCCAAACCCGTTGCGGTAGGGATCGAGATAGACGCGCCCCTTTCGCGCAGAAACGCGCTGCTCAACCGTAAGCTCCTGAGGATGCTCGGCAGCCAGGCGTTCACCGAAACTTCTGGCGAAAGCGAGGACCTCGCGCTCGTCCGGCCCCGTGCGGACCGGCACAAAAACATGCAGCCCGCGGCCGCCGGAAGTCTTGGCGAATGCCGTAATCCCGAGGGCATCCAGGGCGCCTTTAACGAGCAAACCAGCCCGAGCGGCGTCGGCGAACTTATCGGAAGGGGGATCGATATCAAAAACCACCCAATCGGGCTGATGCGGACGACTGGCGCGGCTGCCCCAGACGTGAACGGCGATGCAGCCGAGATTCACCAGCGCGATTTGTGTAGCGAGCGAGCCGCCGACAACGTAATTGACATCACCGGTTTTATGATGAATCACAGTTGTCGGTGTGCCTTCCGGCATGCCTTTCGGTTTTTCCTTCTGGAAAAAACACTGGCCGCGCATTCCATCCGGACATCGCTCGAGCGACAGCGGGCGGCCGGCAAGAAACGGTTTCAGTTTGGGGAAAATGTTTTGGTAGTATTGCGCCAGATCGAGCTTGGAGTAACCTTCCTCCGGCCAATATACTTTCTCGGGGTGCGAGAGAGACCTTTGCGATCGCGTTTTGTTTCTTGATGGATTACGCCGCAACGGATGACACCCTAACGCTTCAGGCGGTTTCCATGATGCGTGCGATGGCAGCCGTCATGCGGCCCCAGTGAGCCGATTGCTGAGTCAGTTGCTTGCGCCCGGCTGCGGTCAGCCGGTAAAACTTCGCGCGCCGGTTATTTTCCGATAAGCCCCATTGCGACGCCAGCAGCCCACGGAGCTCCAGCCGGTGCAAAGCAGGATAAAGCGCACCTTCCTCCACGCGCAGCACTTCGTCTGAGGTTTGCTGAATCGATTCCACGATGGCATAACCGTGCATCGGCCTGCGGATCAGCGTCTTCAAGATCAGCATGTCCAGTGTTCCTTGCACCAGATCGCCGGGATTGGACGGCTTCTCCCCCATAAGGCAATTAGGGGAAGTTTACAGCATGCGCGAACGCCGGCGCAAGCAACCATCGGTCTTGGATGTGACCTATAATCTTGTCCAAATGCGACTAACAGGGCTCTTGTTATTTTCCGTACTATTCTCGGCGGCTGCCGCTACGAAATCTGAACTATCGGTCTGGCCGGTCGATTCACTCGTCAAAGTTTTCCCTGACGATTCACCCGGCCGGAATCGCGCGCCGGACAGGTCCTGGCCGATCGCTCGCAACGGCCATGCAAGTGTGCAATTTGCCGTCCGCACGGCCGAGCCCGTCGATGCCCTCGGTGTCACTGTGAAGTTGAGCGGGCGCATTGAGACGCAGGTTCGCTGCGCAGGTTACGTTTCTGTCCGCTCTAACCCACCAGGTAGTCCTGCGGACGAAGTAGCTCGCAGGGCGCCGGCAAAATTTCCCGATCCGCTTCTGGAAGATCTGCCGTTCCGACTCGATGCCAATCAAACGGTACCCATCTGGATCACGGTGTACGCGCCGGCAGGAACTGCGCCCGGTGTGTATACAGGCGAAACCGTCTTCCGGTCCGGCAGCAAGGTTCTGGCCAGTGTCCCGCTGCGCATCGAGGTGACGCGGGCGATTGTGCCCCCGAAACAAACGCTGAAGGTGACGAACTGGTTTTACCTCGACCAAACGCAGCTCAGCCATTATTACGATCTTGCCGGCAATCCGGACGGGTATTGGGAAATTCTCGCCAACATAGGGCGCGTCCTGGCAGATCACCGGCAGAATGTGATCCTGACGCCCGTGCTGTCGCTGACTGACGCCCGCCTGGACGGCGCTTCGCTCGCATACGATTTTTCGAGGCTGGATCGCTGGGTCGAAACGTTTCGCCAGGCCGGCACCGCCGAGCTGATTGAAGGTGGGCATGTGCTGGACCGCGCTTCGGGCTATGATTCACCGCTGAAAGTGCCGGCATTCGTGATCGAGGGCAGCGAAGTACAGCGCGTCACCCTCAGCCCCGACGACCCGCGCGCCGAGGCGCACCTGAACTCGTTTCTGCCCGCTCTCTATGCCCATTTGAAAGAAAGAGGCTGGCTCACTCAGTATGTCCAGCACGTGCTCGATGAAGCGCACGGCGCGGAGCTGCCGTACTATCTGCGCTACGCCGCCATGGTTCATAAAGACCTTCCGGGAGTGCGCACCATTGACGCGATCGATCAAACCGCCGGCGCGTTGGGCGATGCCTGCGATATCTGGGTGCCGCAGCTTGGAAAGTTCGATGACGGCTTTGACACGATCGCGGCGCACGTTAACAAGGGCGGCCAGGCCTGGTATTACACGTGCCTCTACCCGCAGGGCCGTTATCTGAACCGGTTTATCGATTATCCGCTTGTGAAAACGCGGCTGCTGCCGTGGTTTGACTTTCGATACGGCCTGACCGGCTTCCTGCATTGGGGCGGGAATTACTGGGATGCCGATCCTTTCAGTAACACCGAGCCTGCCATTGAAAACGGCAAGGAGGTTTTGCCGGCGGGCGACGCGTTTATCACCTATCCGTGGCGGGAGAAAAACAGTATTCATAGCTCTCTGCGCCTCGAAGCCATGCGCCAGGGAATCGAAGACTACGAGCTGCTGCGTGCGCTTGCCCAAACCCAGCCGGAGAAAGCCCGGGAGATCGCAAATCAGGCGATTTCCACGCCCGTGGATTACGTGCGCGACGTGCCAACTTTCCGGAAACTCGAGCGCGAGCTGCTCACCGCCGCCCATTAACTCGATTTCCGTCGCGGTGCCATTTTGGCGGCCCATGTGACAAGTTGCTTCCCGATACGGAGTGATAACGTTGGTAATCGAGATACCGTTCGCCCTTCGCAAGTCCTTCACATGAAAGCAGCAATGATGCTTCCACGGCCTCACAGCGTCTGAATCTTTTGTTGGCAATCAACGTGTAATTCTCACCTCTCCAGCCGCTGTGCCTGGCGGCTAACAAGTTTACTGGAGTCAATGTCATGACCGTGAGATTAGTCATCCGATGGAAAACGGATCCTCCGGCCGCGCCGCCAGTTGTCCAGACGGCGCCCGCCGAGCAGCGGATTCATCAACGCCTGCCCGTGAATTATCGCTTTTCTGTTTACTCCGATGCTTCGCAAGCTGGACAGCGGTCCATGATCGCGCGAGGGATCAATATGAGTAAGTCGGGCGTTCTGATCGAAACCTCCGAACCTATTCCTGTCGGCACCGTGGTGTACATTCGTACCAGTGAACTTGGCCTGATGGGCGCGGCAACCGTGCGCCACTGCACGCCCAAGGGTTCGAAATTCCGCTTGGGCCTGCATTTTCCCACCCCTCTCATGCGCTGCATGTAGGCTACGGCGCTAGCACTCGCCGCGATGGAGCTGAATCTGAGCGGCCGGTCCGTTCCCGGGCCCCTGTCCTGGCCGGAAAACGTGAGTTTTGTTACACCGCTCGGTGCCCTTCCCATGGCCCGACAATTGCCGGTTATACAGTGAAACTCTCGAAAGGAAGCCCGCCATGCCTATCGGAGATATCTGTGTGCGCGATGTAGTCACAGCCACCCGCGAAACCACCATTGAAGAGGCCGCGCAGCTTATGCGCCTGAATCATGTCGGCGATCTGCTGGTCATTGAAGGAATGAATGGAACTCGCACGCCCGTTGGCATCATCACCGACCGCGACATCGTCGTGAGCGTTGTCGCCCTGCAGCTAGACCCGGCCGCGCTATCTGTTGGGGATGTGATGGTTCCGGATCTCGAGATGGCGAGCGAAAATCAGGGCGTCTTCGAGACCATCCAGCAGATGCGGTCCGCCGGTGTCCGAAGAATCCCCGTCGTCAGCCGACAGCAGTCGCTGATCGGTATAGTGTCGATCGACGACTTACTCCAGTTGCTCGCCGAGGAACTGGGCGAAATGGCCAAGCTGATCTCGCGTGAACAGCGCAAAGAGGCGCACGCCCGGCGCTGATGGCTGGTCGCGCCCGTTGCGATGTTTCACCCAAAAACACCCAAATTTGCGGAATCCCACGCAGGCTTCATTGGATCGGATTGAGTTCTAAGCGGCTTCCTTCCGGTGAGTTTCTTGCAGGTTTATCAATGAGACCGAAAGGAGAATACGTATGGCCGAAGTCAAGGTCAACAAGGAAATCAACAGGGAAAAAGAGGAGATCGTCCGTTGGCCAGGATTTGAAACGCCTTTTTTCCGCGACATGCCTCTGTTTCGCGGCTCGCTGTTCAACATGAATCCGTTCGCGTTGATGCGGCGTTTCACCGAAGATATGGATCGCATGTTCGCCGGAAACATCGGGCGCTCGCTTGTTGAGCCCGAAGTCTGGCTGCCTGCGGTCGAAGTCAAGCAATTGGAAGGCAAGTTCGTGATCTCCGCTGAGCTGCCGGGGCTAAAGAAAGAAGAAGTCAAAGTCAAAGTGACCGACGAGGCACTGGTTCTTGAAGGCGAACGGAAGCTGGAGAAGGAGGAAGAGAAGAAAGGCTACTATCACTCCGAGCGCAGCTACGGCCGCTTCTATCGCGAGATCCCACTGCCGGAGGGGGCTCTGGGGGACAAAGTCTCAGCGGAGTTTGTAGACGGCGTGCTCGAAGTTTCGGTTCCTGTTGCGGAAGTCAAACCCAAATTACGCGAGGTTCCGGTGCACGAAGGAGGTAAAACCAAAGCTGCGTAACGCTCAAGCCAAACCGGGGCTGCCGCAGGTGCAGCCCCGTCGCTTCATCCGAACAAAATCCAATTACCTTTGAATAATTACACCAATTGAAACGCTGTGACCACCGGTGTCTCGCCCGCGATCTCCGGCCACACATAGATCTGGCTGAGGTCGATGGTGTTCAGCCATTTCGGGTCTGTGAGGATCCACGTATCCGACCGCCCGTTGTCCATGCTGCCGTCCCAGTTCGGCCAAAGTTCCAAAAACGCCGAATCCGCAATGTTGCCTGTGGCGTTTGCCATCCCCGCTCCGCCGATCGCAATTTTCCCCTGTTGCCCGGGATGCGCCTGGATACGTACGTAAGTCGCGAACTGCGGCGTGTCCACCAGCGGACGCACGCCGTTGGGCCGGCCCGTGGTGTCGAACGGTCCAGAGAAAATGGTCACTAGATTCGACCCGCGCGTGCCGCCCGCAGGACCGTTGAACGTGCCGCCGCTCTGAGCGCGCAACAGTCCCGCAGCCGCGGCCGCCGCTCCTGCTCCTAACATGTGTTGAAAAAGTTTGCGCCTGTTCATACGGTCTTGTACTCGAAAGCCTCCACCATCGGCGTATCGCCCGAAATCGTTGCGTAAACAAAGATCTGGCTCAGATCGATGGTATTTCCTCCGCCCTCGTCCTGCACCACGAACGCATCCGCCTGCCCGCCGTTTGGTACCGGGTATAGAACCGCCATCGCGTTCGACTCATCCGGCAGCAAGTTAGGGCCGCCAACCAAAATCTTTGACCACTGGCCGAGCCTGGGCTTGACTGCCAGCTTGGTCACCATCGTCGACGTGCTCGAAATGGGCACGGGCGTATCCGAAACCGTGAGCGGTCCTGCCGCCGCCGACGGCGCTAATACCTGCATGCGATGATTTCTCCTTTTAGATTTAAATGACAGAACGTTTCCGGTGAGCGGGCACGAGGTCCGCTTCTTTGCCGATGTAGATCAGCCGGCCCTCGGCGTCAAACACGCCGTGCGTGGCGCCGGGGTGCTTCGAAAGAAACCCGTGAAACGAAGCCGGGTAATTCCCCTTGGCCGCCGGAGCTTTCACATATCTGTGGTACGTGGCCTCGGTTAGCGGTTGAACGGTGAGTGGGTGCGTCAAAAAGGGCCTCTCTTGGGAGGGCGCGCGTAACAATTGCCGCCGCCCTCGTCGCTTTTTTGGTTTTCAACAACCAAGTGAAGCCGGAGCGTGTTTGCTCTCTCGAATGCCAGCGCAAATTGCTACTTAGAACCCTGCGAGCCGAGGGAGATCTTGTGGTGAGCGGCGGCGAGCGGCGCGCTTCAATCCCGCCGCTTCAGCGTCGGCCGCTGATCATCATCGTCGTCGCCCTTCTGGTCGCCGTTCTGGTCGATTTTGCCCGATTCCTTGCGCTTGAGCGTCGGCCGGTGATCGTCCTTCGGTTCAAGCTTGTGATGGTTCTCGAGCGACTCGAGCCGCGCCTTCACATCCTGAAATTCCGAGGTATCGATCACGTACTCGGGCTGCGCCTTCAGGTATGCCTGAATGTTTTTCTGCGCCGCTTTGATGCGATCATCGGTCATCGGGTGCGTTGAAAAAACTTTCGCAATCGTGCCGGGCTTTTTCTTTTCGAGCGTTTCAATCTTCTCGAAGAAATCAACGAACTGCTCGGGATCGTACCCGGTCTTGTACATGTATTCCAACCCCAGCAGGTCCGCCTCGGACTCCATGCCGCGTGAAAATTTCAGAAAGCCCATCGGGATCGCGAGGCCCGCCGCCTGCCGGATGCCGTAGCCCGCCCAGCCGCCCAGAAAAATCAGCGGAATCGTGGCGTAATTTACCAGTTCGCCGCGTGTCGCTTCGCGTGTTCCATGACGCGCCGCCACGTGCGCGATCTCGTGCGCCATCACGCCCGCCAGTTCCGCTTCATTATCGGCTTTCAAAATCAACCCCGAATTCACGAAAAGAAATCCGCCCGGAAGTGCGAAGGCGTTGACGTCACTCGAATCGATCACTTTGATGGTGAACGGAACTTTGGCGTCCGAATTCCGAACCAGGTTCTGCCCGATGCGGTTGACATATTCGGAAACCACCGGATCGTCGATAATCTTAGCCTCGCGCTGGACTTCGGCGGCAAGCTGCTTGCCCAGCGCGATCTCTTTTTCGAGGGAATAAAAATTGACCCCTTTGCCGACGTCGCGGTTGCCGATCTGATCCGGATCTTTTTCTTTGTTTTTTGCAAAACCGGTCGGCGCCGCCAGCGCAACCGCCAGCGCCAGGACGGACCACGACTTACACACAGATTTCATCGAAGCTCCTCACGTCTGCTCGGTAAAAGGGGCAGTTGGTCTACTGGTGAGTAAGACGCGCGGAAACCAGCAGCGGTTTCAAGAGGATAGACTCGTGCGATCGCGCACATGTACAAGCAGAATGACGCGCCGCCTTTCCATTCCGCGCCATCAGCCGGCTAGCATCGAGCGCGGAACCGGCCCTCGTCCCAAAGGCATCGGCGCATACAGCAGCGGTCGGACGGATGTTTCAGTGTGCGCGAGGAGTTGCTGCCTTTTCTCGCTCTTGGTTTCGCCATCCGGTTTATTCCGGAGCGGGTCACAGGCTCTGCGCTTTTCTTCCCGGTCGTAGTATTTCTCCTGCTCGTTGCACTGCTTTTCGTTGTTTGGAGAGATTCCTCGCGGCGATAGCCGGCTAAACGCTCGTTTGCAATGAAGCGAAAGACGTCAGGCCGCTAGTGCTCCGCCGCCGAGCGCTCCGCCAGCTCGCCGATGATGGGCAGCGAGTAGCGCTCTTCGTGGCTGGTTTTGATGATCATGAAAATCCAGACGCACAGAATCAGGATATGCAGGGCTTCATCGATGCGAAAGAACGGTTCGTGGAATCCGCGGAAAATCGGGCTGAGCACCCATTGGACAATCAGCCACGCGACAAAAAGGTAGAGGCCCTGAAAAGCGTGAAAACGGACGGTTTTGTTGTTGCGGAACTTGTCGGCCGCGAGCACGATGACCGAGGCGATCCAGCCGACCACGGGAATGTAGCAGAGGATGGAGGCGGTGCGCGGCGTGATCCCTGAGAGCGGATCTGCGGGATGGGGCGCTGCGCCCGGCTGGCGTGCGCCGCACTTGGCGCAGTACTGGTCGGCCGAGTTAACCGTGTTCCCGCAACTGCTGCAAAAAGGCATCTCTATTCTAAAGATACGTTATGCCACAGACACTTGTTCCGGCAAGCGCACGAAAGTGCTCAATCCAAAGGGCGTGCCTCAAGCTCCAGGACCTTGGCTTCCAGAGGATACCGGCCGATCAGGTTGTGATATCGCGCGTTTTCCTGCGTCAGCCGGCAATTGTACACGACGACGCGCACTGCCGTAGCTTTGGGCGCCGGAAGTTCGACGGTTTCGACGCGCTCCTCGAGCGGCTGGAGGCGATTATCGCCGAGTTTGCGGGCCTTGGGCCACCACTCCCACTTCTGGCCGATGCGGAGAGATTGCGTTCCAACTGGTTTCCCGGCGGCCAGAGCGATTACCTCCACGCGGATGAAACGCTCGGGGTCGCCAGTGGGAAGCAGGTGGCCGGCACGGGCGTTTTTGACCGCGACGCGGACCACCGCATTTCCGCCTGACCGCTTGGCCGAAATCATGCGAACCGAGATGCCGGGCTGATAGAGCGCGTAATCCTGGCGCTCGGCTTCCGAGAGGTGCAGCTCTTTGGGAATTTTACTGCCGAAAAAGAAATGGCGGCGCGAGGTCCGGACCGGGCCGCCCGAGGCGACCGCACGTTCTGTTGAAGGCATGTGGCAGGACGAGCAGGATTCGCCGCGCTTCGCGTACGGGCCCGCCTTCCATTCGCCACCCGTATCGAAGGTGCACACGAGCGTATCGGTGTACGCGGCAGTGGCCTGATGGCACATGGTGCAGACGCCGGCGGCGAGCAGACGCCGATCCTGGCGCACGGGATGCGGCGCTTTCGAATCCGCGTAGGGCCCGAGCACCACGCCGTCGCGCACATGGCAGACGGCGCAGGTCACGGCTTCCTGGTGCAGCGCTCGATCAAACCGCGGATTGGCGCGCGATAGCGGCGCGTGAGTGGAGCGGTTGCGAACGTCGAAGGTGATGCGCTCAATTTGATTTTCCAGAGGCGTATGGCAATTGAGGCAGAGCCAGGCCACCTCGGGCGATTTCTGCATTTCGGCCTGAAACTGGAGGTCGCTCAAGGCGTGCGCGTGGGCGGAAGCCTGCCACTCGCGGTAAATCTCGGCGTGGCATGTGCCGCACTGGGCCGCGCTCAACGATTGGAGTCCCACGGGCGTTCGCTGGTAAGGCAGTGGATTTTCCCACCAGTAGCCGAAGATGTTGACCTTGGCGAGAGCGCATGTCGCGATGGCCAGGGCAGCCAGAACGATCGGAACGCGAGTTTTCACGCGAGTTTTTCCTGGAAGTTTTCCACCGTGAACTCTCCCCATGATACGATTTCGGCCATGCGTGCTCGTGGATGGATGGTTTTCTTATGGCTGGCTGCTGCACCGTGGCTGTTCGCGGCGCGGCCTCTGGAGATTTACTTTGTGGACGTCGAGGGAGGGCAGGCGACACTGATTGTTTCGCCATCGAAGCAGTCTTTGCTCGTCGATACCGGCTGGCCCGGGCTCAACATGCGGGATGCGGACCGTATCGCCGCCGCGGCCAAGCGCGCCGGCGTGAAGCAGATCGACTACCTCGTGGTAACGCACTATCATGACGATCACGTGGGCGGCGTGCCGCAGCTTGCGCGGCGGCTGCCCATTCGGAATTTCGTCGATCACGGCACGTCGGTCGAGCATGGCGCGAACGCCGAGCGGCTCTACAACGCCTACGTGAAGACGCGCGAAACGGGCAGTCACATGGAAGTAAAACCGGGCGACAAGATCCCGGTTAAAGGCCTCGACGTGACGGTGCTCACCGCGGGCGGAGAGGAAATTGGCGCTCCGCTTCCGGGCGCGGGCCAGGCGAATCCGGCGTGCGAGTCGGTGAAACCCATGGAAGACGATCCCAGCGAAAACGCGCGCTCGGTGGGGATTCTGATTCAATACAGCAGCTTCCGCATGATCGACCTGGGCGACCTCACGTGGAATAAAGAGAACAAGCTGGTGTGCCCGAACAACAAGATCGGCACGGTGGACCTCTATCTCACCACGCATCACGGCGAGGACATCTCCAATTCGCCGGCGATCGTGGACGCGCTCCATCCGCGGGTGGCCGTGATGAACAACGGCGCGCGCAAAGGCGGAAAGCCAAAGGCTTGGGACACGGTGCACGCTTCGCCGGGGATACAGGACATCTGGCAGGTGCATTACTCGGTCGAGGGCGGCAAGGAGCACAACTCGCCCGAGGCAATGATCGCCAATATTTACGAAAAAGGCGATGAGGCCAACTGGATCCGGGTCACGGCGGAAGAGAACGGAACGATCACGGTTTACAACAGCCGCAACAAGTTTCAGAAAACCTATACGAAGTAGCTGTTTCGAGAACGCGCCCCGGAGATGATTTCAAATGATCGCGGAATCGTTTGCCGGGCTGGCGCTTCTGATCTGGGTCTATCTGCTGCTGGGGCGCAGCATGTTCTGGCGGTTGCGGGAGGCGGAGCCTGTGACGCCGGCTGCGCCGCCGAAGCCGCGCGTGGCGATCGTGATTCCGGCGCGGAACGAAGGGGCATCGATCGGCCGAACAATTGCGTCGCTCGCGAAGCAGAACTACGGCGGGCCGGTTCACATCTTTCTGGTGGACGATCACAGCCAGGATGGCACGGCGGATATTGCACGCGGCGCGGCACAACCGGACCGGCTGACGGTGGTCCGCGCGCGCCCGCTTCCCGCTGATTGGACGGGAAAACTCTGGGCCCTGGCGGAGGGCGTCCGGGAAGCCGAGGGTTTCCATCCCGATTATTTCTTTTTCTGCGATGCCGACATCGCCTGCGCGCCCGAGCATCTCGCGAATCTGGTGGCGCTCGCCGAAAGTGGCGGATACGATCTGGCGTCGTTCATGGTGAGGCTCGCGTGCGAGAGTTTTGCCGAGAGCGCGTTGATTCCGGCATTTACGTTTTTCTTTTTTATGCTCTACCCGCCGCGATGGATCGAAAACCGGCGCTATGCGACGGCGGGAGCTGCGGGCGGCTCGATTCTGCTGCGCGCGGAGGCCCTTTCACGCGTCGGCGGAATTGCTGCCATTCGCGGTGAGCTGATCGACGATTGCGCGCTGGCGAAAGCGGTGAAGCGCGCGGGCGGCCGCGTCTGGCTGGGTATCACATCGCAGACGGTGAGCATCCGCAGTTATGGCACGTTCGGCGAGATTGGCCGCATGATTTCGCGAACGGCATTTTTTCAGTTGCGGCATTCGGCCCTGCTGCTGGCGGGCACGATCGCGGGAATGTTCCTGACCTACATGCTCCCGCCCGTGCTGTTGTTTTCGTTCCACCCGGTGGCCGCAGCGCTGGGAGGCGCGGCGTGGTTTCTCATGGCGCTGGCTTATCTTCCAACGCTGCGCTTTTATAGCAGGTCCGTTCTATGGGCGCCGTTTTTGCCGCTGGTAGCGTTGTTTTATACCGGGGCGACGATTCATTCGGCGGCTCTGTACTGGAGCGGGCGAGGAGGCGAATGGAAAGGCCGGACGCAGGATACGCAGCGATGACGCTTACCTGGGGCGCTTAGTGGCGTGGAATTCAAGATATCCGAGCGCGGCAAAACCTGCCGAGATCCCCAGGCGAATACCGATCAGCCACAATTTTTCGCCGACCATCATTTTGTTGATGGCCAGCAGCAGGAATCCGAGGGCGATGGCGAAATACCACCAGGCGTAGAAGCGGGAATGAGATGGAAGAGTCAACAAAGCAGCTCACGACTACAAAAGGTTGCGGAACGCTTCAAGCGTCAGCCCGGCATCACGTACAATGCCGGCCATTGTGTAGGCATTTACCGGATTATTACGGGGAATTGTGAGCAAGCGGCTTCCATTGGACATGACAATGTGTTTGCCTTGGCGAACGATTCGAAAGCCAGCCTTCTCCAGCGCCCGGACCGCATGGAGTGAGGAATGCCTGGCAGTTTACCCACGCCTATACGGTGACTTCGACTTCACGAATCTCGGCATCTTTGTTCAGCTCGACAGCGGCTTCGAGATACTCGCGGATCGCATCTTGGATGTTCGCGAGGGCCTCCTGCTCGGTAGCTCCCTGGGACCAGCATCCTGGCAAGCCAGGACAGGAGACGCTGAACCCTTCCTCGGACTGCCGTAACGCGACTTTATAACGCATCTTCATCCAGTATATCGGCTAATGAAAATCATGCGACAACTCCGCGGCAACCCACCGCGACAGCGCCTCGATATGCGCCGCTTTCACCGAAATGACGTTGTCCTGATTCTGCAAAGTTCCCGCGACTAATAAAAACGGCTCGCCGACGAGCACCAGCCGGTAGCGGTCGAACGTATCGGGGTTGACGATCACGTTGGCGACACCGGTTTCGTCCTCCATGCTCAAAAACACGAAGCCTTTGGCGGTGCCGGGACGCTGGCGCACGATGACGCATCCGGCCACCCGCACAGCCGATCCGTTGCGCCGGCGCGCCAGATGGCCGGCGGGCGTCACATGCAGCGCGTTCATTTCTTCTCGGCGGTAAGCCATGGGATGCCGGTCGAGACTGATGCCTGTGCCGGAGAAATCGGCGTTCAGGCGCTCGACGACATCCATCTGCGTGAGCGGCGAGACGCGCGCCGTCTCTGGAACAGTCTCGAGCAGCGGCCCGGCAGGCTGCGCGGCGCGGCCTGCCTGCCATAATGCGTCGCGGCGATGCGCGGCCTCGAGCCAGTTGAGCGCGCCGACTTCGGCCAGCCTGGTCATTTCGTTTTTTCGCAATTCGGGAACGCGTCGCGCCAGATCGTCGATATCGCGGAACGGTGAACGCTTACGCTCGCGCACGATCGCCTGCCCCGCTTCCGCGTGCAGTCCTTTGACGTACATGAGGCCGAGGCGCATCGAGGGTTCGATGACGCGGGGATGCAGTGCAGCTCCGCGGGGAGAGGGTGGCATCGAAATCAAAAGAGAAATCGGCGATGAGATGGAATGGGATGCGAAATCCGACGCGGGAACGTAGGGACGCCGGGATGCGGCCACCGGACCGTCGTTACTCAGTTCGCTAGCACCTGACACCTCACACCTGGCACCTGTCGTTTCCACCGTGCACACCCAGTCCGACCGCATCACATCGATGGGCCGCACGCGCAGGCCGTGGCGGCGCGCATCGTTGATCAGAATCGCGGGCGCGTAAAATCCCATGGGCTGGTTGTTCAGCATCGCGGCGGTGAATGCGGCCAGGTAATGCGTTTTCAGATACGCGCTGGCATAGGCCAGCAGCGCAAAACTGGCCGCGTGCGATTCGGGAAATCCGTAGAGCGCGAAAGAAGTGATGGATTGAATGATGCTCTGCTGCGCCGGTTCGGCGATTCCGTTGCGCGTCATGCCCGCGCGCAGCTTCACTTCGATTTCCTGCATGCGCTTTTCCGAGCGCTTGAAGCCCATGGCGCGCCGCAGTTCTTCCGCTTCGCCTCCGGTGAATCCCGCCACGATCATGGCCATGCGCAGCAGTTGTTCCTGGAACAGCGGGATGCCGAGCGTGCGCTTGAGTACCGGCTCGAGCAAGGGATGCAAATATTCGACTGCTTCGCGCCCCTGCCGCCGCTCCAGATATGGATTCACCATTTCGCCCACAATTGGCCCCGGCCGGATGATCGCCACTTCCACCACGATGTCGTAAAAGTTTTTTGGGCTGAGGCGCGGCAGGCACGACATCTGCGCGCGGCTTTCCACCTGAAACATGCCGACTGTGTCGGCTTTTTGCAAAGCCTTGTATACCGGCGGATCGTTGGGCGGCAGGTGCGCCAGATCGACCTCTTCGCCATAGTGATCGCGAATGAGCACCAGCGTTTCCTCGATCACCGCCATCATGCCCAGGCCCAGCAGGTCGACCTTGATGATGCCCATGTCGGCGCAATCGTCTTTATCCCACTGCACAACGACGCGCCCCGGCATGGTTGCGGGCTCGAGCGGCACAACGGAATTGAGCTGCCCCTGGCAGATCACCATGCCGCCCGAATGCTGGCCCAGGTGGCGCGGCAGGTCCTGCACCGCCAGGTACAATTCGAAAAATTTCTTGATGCGCGGATTGTTCAAGTCCAGGCCGGCATCGCGAAACTGGCGCTCGGGCGTGTCTTTGGGATCTTTCCATTCCCACGTGCGCACGAGACCGGAAAGCTGATCGAGCGTGGCGACTTCAAATCCCAAAGCCTTGCCGACTTCGCGCGCCGCCGACCGCCCGCGGTAAGTAATGACATTGGCCGTCATGGCCGCGCCCAGCTTTCCGTAGCGCTCGTAGACGTATTGGATGACGCGCTCGCGCTGATCTCCCGACGGCAGGTCGATATCGATATCCGGCCACTCGCCGCGCTCTTCGGAGAGAAAACGCTCGAACAGCAGATCCATGCCGACCGGATCGACCGCCGTGATGCCGAGCGAGTAACAGACGGCGCTATTGGCGGCCGAGCCGCGGCCCTGCGCGAGAATCCCGTTTTTCCGGCAGAATTCGACGATGTCCCAGACAATGAGGAAGTAACCCGGAAGCTTCAGCTTTTCGATCATCGCCAGCTCGCGCTCGATCTGCCGCTGCGCTTTTTCGTGATACGGGCGATAACGCCGGCGCGCGCCTTCGTCTGTGCGCTGGCGCAGAAACGACATCATGGTTTCGCCTTCCGGCACGGGATAGCGCGGGAATTCATAACCGAGATCGGCGAGCGTGAAATCGAGCCGTTTGGAAATTTCCCAGGTGTTGGCGATGGCTTCGGGCAGATCGGCGAACAGCCGCGCCATTTCTGCGGCGGATTTCAGATGCCGCTCGGAATTTTCGGAGAGCAGCCGCCCGGCCGCGGCCAGTGGGACGTGATGGCGCACGCAGGTGAGCGCATCGAGCACTTCCCGCTGCCGGGGCCCGGCATAACGGACGCCATTGGTCGCGGCCAGCGGAACACGAAGCCGGCGCGCCGCTGCAATCTGCGCCTGGTTGCGTGCTTCCTCTTCGCGATTCATGTGCCGCTGGATTTCGGCAAAAACGTTCGGGCGTCCGAAGATGTCGAGGAGATGTTGCAGGTGAGAAGGTGTCAGGTGCCGGGTGTCAGGCGCCGGCAAACCGGCTGAATTCACCATCGCCGTATCGGGCTCGGTAGGCGCCAGGCAAATCAGTCCCTTCGCGAACTCCGCCAGTTCCTCGGGCGTCACTGCGCCTTCGCCTTTTTTGGCGCGCAGCTTCATGCGAGTCGCCAGCCGGCAAAGGTTTTGATAGCCGGTCCGGTTCTCGGCCAGCAGCGGATATTGAAAACCGTCGGTGCACGTGATTTCCGCGCCGATGTGCGCGCGGATGCCCAGCTTCTTGGCCGCCATGTGAAATCGCGGCGAGCCGTAGACGCCGTCGCGATCGAGAATGGCAAGGGCCGGATAGTCGAGGTGAGCGGCCGTTGCGGCCAATTCTTCGGGCAGCGATGCGCCCTGCAAAAAGCTGAATGCCGAGCGCGCGTGCAGTTCGATATAGCGCTCAGTCATAGCTGCCCTCGATGAACCAGCGGCCGGACTGGTGATCGCACCAGATGCGATAAAGCGCGCCATCAGTGAGTTCGATGTCCCATTCGTCGCGCGCCCAGGGATCGGAAGTCCACCAGTCGCCCGATGTGCGCCAAGGTCCGGTTTGTTTGACAATTTTTCCGCGAATCCCCGGCGCGGAAATAAAACCTGCCTGCACTCTGGCGGCGAGCGGCGGGCGGAAAACTCGAAAAGCCAATAAAGCCGGAATCGCTTGGCCGGCTGTTTTGCGCCGCTCCGTTCCGAACCGCTGCATGCGGAACGCTTCCGGCCGGTGCGTATCCACCAGCTCCGGAGACCCGACGTTTTCCTTTCCCACGAGCGCCTCGATCCGCGCCAGCGTCAGCTCCAGCTTTTCCGGCTCCGGTGCGAGCGGAATAAAAAGCCCGTTCTGCGCGACGCGCGGCTTGGCCTGTTCTGCGGCGATCGCGATCTTAATGATCGGCGCCGCCGGCGGGTGGCTGCTCAGATCCAGCTCGAACAATTTCAAAAAAAGCCGCGGGTTTCGCATCGGCACCGGCAGCCGCAGACTGCGCGTGTGCTCGTCCGCATTCTCAAGCTGAAGCTTGATCTTGATCCCGATGGCTTCGAGAGCATGCTCCTCGAGCCGCGCGCAAACGTCGCCCAACAGGCGCGCCAGGACGAATAGCAGCGGCTCGAGCAGATCTACCGGGTCATCCAGTTCCATCTCCGCTTCGAACCGCAGCGGATCTTCGAGCGGAACCAGCGGCCGGTCGCCTTCTCCGCGCGCGAGCTTCTGTAATCGCACGCCTTCTTCGCCTAGCCGCGCGGCAACCCCTATATCCGGCAGCGCCGCCAGATCGCGAAATGTGCGGATGCCCCATTTCGCGAGCGTTTCAGCCATTTCCGGAGACGGCGAAAGCAGATCGACGGGCAGGGAAGCCAGGAATTTCGCTTCATCGCCGTGCGGAACAATGCTGATGCCTGCAAATCCGCGCGCCGCATGAAAAGCGGCATCCGGATTGGAGGCGACCGCGACATGCACGGGACCGCCTGCGCGCCCGGCGAGTGCATGCGCGATTGCGTGCTCATCCCCGAACAGGTGATCGAGGCCGCTGATATCGAGGATTACGGTATCTTCAGCGGTCTGCTCCACGAGCGGGGAAAAATGCTGCGCGCAGTCTGCAAGGCTGAGGCCGCCTTGAGGAGCATACAGGCACGCGAACACGCCGTCACCTCAATGCCTGCGCTTCGAAAACCGCGCCGGCCGGGCGCAGCGGTTTTCGCCGCTCGGCCGAGAAGGCAACGCCGCGCAAAAGCTCGGAACAGCCCGGAGCGCCCGACCATTTGATCCCGTTCCGCGAGCATTCGATCGCCAGCATCGCGCAGGCCCGCGCATGCGGCGCGCGCTCGACCACTACCAGCGCCGTGGGCGTGTTCTCGATCGAGCGGCGCAGCCGGTACCACGAGGCCAGTGAGATCCGCCGCGCGGTTTCGGGCGCGATATCGCCCAGGTCCATCAGGACGACTCCGAAACCCCCGGCTTGCAGCAGCAAATCCGTGGCCTTCAGCGCCCGTTCTGTGTTGCCGGCGCAGCGAATCCACAGCAGCCGCTCGAGCAGTATGCCTCTTGCTGCGGCAGCCGCTGGATCGAGCGCGTCGCTTGCGTCGACCAGTACGCAAAATTCTTCGCGCGCCGTCGCTTCCGCCAGCAGCGCCAGCGCCAGCGTGGTCCGGCCGGATGATGCGGGCCCGAAAATATCGGTGACGCATCCGCGCGGAATGCCGCCGAACTCGATATCAAAGGCACGGATGCCAGTCCGCAGAAATTCCGGTGCAGGCCGCTCATGCAGCTTGAAATCAATGGATTGGAGCAAAGCAGCGGCAGCCATAGGTTAGTTATATTCGCTTTTTGTTCGCCTGTACTTAAATTTTGCCGCAACCCGCATTGAGTGTCAATGTATTACATTTTTTAGATGTTATACTTTTCTGAGATGGTAGAACGACATGAAGCACGTGCTACGGCGAAGGGTCAGATCGTCATCCCCGCCGAGTTGCGCAAAAAATTCGGCATCACGAAGGGAACGCGCATTCAAATCCTCGAGAAAAACGGCGACATCGTTCTGAATCCGCTTACGCCCGAGCTCATCCGGGCGCGATTGAGAAAACTGCGGGGCATCGTGAAGGGCGGTCCATCGCTCACCAAAGAGCTGGAGGCCGAACGGGCGCGAGACCTGGAAAAAGAGGAGCGCAGAATTGAAAACTGGCCTCGTCTTCGATAGCTGGGCCATCCTCGCCTACATCTACGATGAAACCGCTGCGGAGGAGGTGGAAAACCTGATGGTTGAGTCCGCACGGACTGAAAGTAGCTGGATCAGCAGCATCAATTTGGGCGAGGTTTGGTATTCTCTGGCCAGGCGGCGGTCTCGCGCATTTGCCGATCAGCAACTTGCCGAACTTTCAGCCACCGGCATGGAGCGCGTGGATATCGACTGGCCCATGGTGCTCGAAGCCGCAGAATACAAATCCCGCCACAAAATCTCGTTTGCCGATGCGTTCGCTGCCGCACTGGCGAAGCAGCGGAATGCGGAGCTGGTGACAGGCGACCCCGAATTCCGCGCCCTGGAGTCGGAAATCCGCATCCATTGGGTATAGATGGGGGCAGCAGCTTCCAAAATCCGGGCTACGATCCGTGCGCTTCGGCACCGCAACTTTCGCCTGTTCTTCGGTGGCCAGCTCATTTCTCTGATCGGCACATGGATGCAGAATGTGGCGCAATCCTGGCTGGTATACCGGCTTACGGGATCGTCGGCATTGCTGGGGATGGTCGGCTTTGCCGGGCAGTTTCCGGTTTTTCTGATCTCACCGCTGGGCGGAGCCGTCGCCGATCGAAATAGCCGGCACCGTATCATTATTGGCACCCAAACCAGTTCGATGCTGCTGGCTTTCGCGCTGGCCGCGCTGACGCTCGCCGGTGTTGTGCAGGTTTGGCACATCTTTGTGCTGGCGGCGCTGCTTGGCGTGGTCAACGCGTTCGATATTCCGGCGCGGCAGGCTTTTCTTGTAGAAATGGTGGGGCGCGACGACCTGATTAACGCCATTGCGCTCAATTCTTCGATCTTCAACAGCGCACGGATCATCGGCCCGGCCGTTGCCGGAATCCTGGTGGCGGCGATCGGCGAGGGCTGGTGTTTTTTCGCCAACGGCGTGAGCTACATCGCCGTAATAGCGGGCCTGCTGATGATGGCCATCGCGCCGTTGCGGCTGGCGCCGAAAGGCTCGGCCTGGAGCCACATTGTGGAAGGCTTCCATTTCGTGGCGCACGCCGGGCCGATCCGCGACCTTCTGGTGCTGGTAGGGCTCATCAGCCTGACCGGCATGCCCTATGCCGTGCTGATGCCGATCTTCGCCGACCGGATTTTTCACTCCGGCGCCCAGGGGCTCGGAATCCTGATGGGCGCGTCGGGCGCGGGCGCGCTGGCGGGCGCGCTGGTGCTGGCTTCGCGCCAGGAGATCCGGGGCCTCGGCCGAGTGGTGGGTGTCTCGGCCGGAGTTTTTGGCGTCAGCCTGATTCTTTTCGCCTATTCGCGCTCGTTCTGGATGGCGGCGGCGATGCTGGTGCCGGTGGGCTTTTCGATGATGACTCAGATGGGCGCCTCGAACACGCTGATCCAGGCGATGACGCCGGATCATCTGCGCGGCCGCGTAATGTCGGTCTACTCGATGATGTTCATGGGCATGGCGCCGGTCGGTTCGCTCTCGGCCGGCGTGATTGCAGACCGGCTCGGCGCGCCCATGACGGTGGCGATCGGCGGGGCCGTCGCGATCTTGGCGGCGTTCGGATTTGGAATGCGTCTGCCCGCGCTGCGGCAGGAAGGGCGGGAATTAATTCTGGCGCAGCAGATGGTGGGCGGCCATCCCGCGGAGGAAGTGACCGCGCAGGGCGCTCAGTAGACCAGTGCGTTGAAAAACAGCTTGAACGTCTGGTAGCTTTGCCCGCGATACTGCGGGCGCATACCGAACAAAATGACGTGACCCTGGCCGAGGCGGATGTCAGCCAGCGCGGTCTTGCCGGCGATCAGTTTTTCGCCGAGCAGCCAGCCGGACGCCAGAATCTGCGCTTCGGGATACCGCGCGACCGAGCCCTCATCGACGTTCCATGCTGGGCTGTGCTCGCTCCAGATGGCGATCTCGCGCGGCAATCCAAGGGTGAGGGGATGCCGCGTATCCAGGACCACGTTGAGCAGTGAGCCGGGCGCGTAAAAATCGCGGCTGGGAACGTCCTCGACGACGTTTTTCACCTTTAAGTCCAGGTACTCGATGGCATATTGCGTCGAGCGATTGAGAAAGATGAGAGACCCGCCCTGATCGGCGAACTCGCGCAAAGCATGCGCGCCCGCTTCGGCGAGGCCGCCGGTGAATTCTTCCGGCATGGCGCCTTTGAGATATCCGCTTACCAGATCGCGCGCCGGCTGATCGGGAAACACGATTACGTCGTAGCTCCGGCGCAAATCACCCGCCTGAATTTCGTGGTTCCCCAGGCTTTTGTAAACAAATCCGAATTCATCGAACAGCCAGCGCGTCCAGCCTTCGTCGATCGCAGGAATGTAACTCTTGTAGAGCCCGATGCGCGACCGGTGAAGCTCCTTCCACTGTGAACCTTTTTGGGATGTTGCGAAATCGCCGCTTTCCGGATCGCGCCAGACCGTGCCGCCCGATTTCCAGATGCGGTTAACCGTGAACCAGGAATCTGTGTCGGACGCCGAGAAGCTTTCCTGGTGCTGGTCTTCGGGAAAATGCTCGCGCGTCAGCGGACCAGCGAAGGGTTTTTCAAGCGTCTCAACATCCACGCCCATCAGCAGCGGCAACGTTTGGGCCGTCACATCGTAAGGCCGCACCGGCGGGCCGCCGGGATATTGGCGCGTCTCGGGATAATTCTGGCGTTCGAGGAGCGTTTTGGCGAAGCTGCCATAGGGCTGCGTCATAGAAATGACGTGACTGCCGTCGGGCGCACGGCCGATTTCGACCATGCCGAAATCGAGCGTCTCGAGCAGCTTCCGCGTCGCGCCGGGATCGCGCTGCTTCACCGGAATCAAAAACGCCGCGGGTTCGGTGCGCGCCACTGCACGCCGGCCCACTCGGTAGAAATTCCGCACCAGATCCTCGCGATGCAATGCAGCTTGATAGAGGCACGATTCGAAGGCGATCAACTGGTAATCGATGATGTCGCGCAGGTGCCACTCGCCGCCTTCCCATGGCTCGAGAAAATTCCAGCTGCGCTCGCGTGCGTTATAGCCGAGCGCATGCGTGTCAAGCTGTTCGGGCCGGATGGTAATGGGCGTGGCCAGGCGCGCGCTGGCCGATTCCGTCAAAATACGCAGGCCGGCGTGGAACGCCTGGTAATGGCGCGCGGGCGACCAGAAATCATAGGCCGCATGAATGGCGACGCCTTTCTTCCCGGCGGCCGTGAGGTCGGCGGCGATGGCGGTGCCGATCCAGTTCATCTCCTGCGCGAGAATCGCATCCACGTTGGGCTCGATGGGATCGAGCCATGGCGGCACGAAAATGCGCGAGGCGTTCGGTCCCTGCTGATGGACGTCGTAGACAATTTCGGGATGCCACACGTTGTGCAGCTTCCCGACCGTCAAACGCGTTTCGGGCTGTGTGAAGAAATACCAGTCGCGATTATTGTCGTGGCCGAGGTAATGGTGATAAAGCTCCGGAGGCGATGTGCCTTCGTACGCCGTGCCGAGCGTGCGCCGGTACCAGCGCGTCACGATATCGACGCCGTCGGGATTGAGCGACGGAACCAGAATCAGAATGACGTTGTTGAGAATCGCGCGATAGCGGGGCTTGTCTTCGGTGAGCAGACGGTAAGCGAATTCGACGGCGGTGTGCGTGGAAGCCACTTCGGTTGAATGAATTGCGCAGGTGAGCAGCACCACGGTCTTCCCCTGCGCGATCAGCTTTTCCGCTTCAGCTTCGGAGGTGATGCGCGGATCGGCCAGACGCCGCTGAATTTCTTTGTAGCGGTCGAGCGAGCGCAGAGTTTCGGGCGCGGCAATGATCGCGGCGATGAACGGTCGGCCTTCGACCGTCTTGCCTAATTCTTCGAACCGGACCTGATCGCTCGATCGCGCGAGCACCTGAAAATACGAGACGACACTGGCCCAATCGAGCAGTTCGCGATCGGCGCCGATTTCATGGCCGAAATGGCTTTTGGGTGTGGGAACCGCGGCTTGAAGGTGAAACGCGAACGCGATCGCGCCCAGGGCCGCATATTTTCGCATGCGAAGTGCGGCGATCCGGCTCATAGCGATCGGCGGCCCGACGCGCTCACGCGCACGAGCGGTTCAGCTCGGTCCACAGCGCGCGGTAGTTTCGCAGAAATCGCTCGGGCTCTTTGCTTTCGGGATCGACCTCGGCCAGCGTATAGCGGTCATAGTTCGACTCACGCAGCAGTGTGAACAATTCTCGCCACGGATAGGAATTCGAAAGATCGTTGATGTGCGCGTTGCGGATCCAGGGCTTGAGCAGGGCGAAGCTCGATTTCACCGAGCCATCGACCACGTCGGTCGGATTGGAATTCCAGCAAACGCCGACATTCGAATGATGCGTGGCTTTCATGATGGCCGCGGCCACAGGAGGATTCTGTGTTGTGTGGCCGTGGACCTCCATCCAGATCTCGACGCCGTGGCCTTCGCCGTAATCGCCCAATTGGCGCAAGCACTCGGCCACGCGAGGGACGGTGCTTTCAACCGTTTCGCCGCGCGCGATGCCGTTGGGCCGCACCTTGACGCCCCAGGCGCCCGTGTCGTGCGCCAGATCGACCCACTGCTTGCCGATTTCAATCTGCTTGCGCCGCGCGTCGGCATCGGGCGATTGAAATTCGCAGGTCGAGCCGAAACTCAGCAGCCGCACCTTGCTGCGCTGGAAGCGCGCGACCACCTGCTTGCGCTCGGCGGCGTTGAGCGACGGCTCCACGCCGTGCTTGTGCCCCGTGCGCAGTTCGACCGCTTCGAAGCCCGCTTCTTCGAGATTACGGATGATGGTGTCGAGATCCCAGTCTTTGAGGAGATTGTAGGTAACGCAGCCGAGGTGAGCCATGGCTCACATATTGTATTCCACTCGGACGAGTGTCACGGCAGCGCCGCCACCGCCCGATCGATCTCCTCCGGGCTCACATAAAAGTGCGGCGACGTTCGCACCCAGCCGCCGCGGTTGGCGGTAGCGATTTTCTGTGCCCTGAGCTGCCGCACAAGCGCCGCGCTGTCGACACCCGATTTGCGGAAGCTAACGATGCCTGCGCCGGTCTCGGGCGTGCGCCGGCCGAGCACTTCATACCCTTTGGAAGCGGCGCCGGCCGCGATCCGGTCGCCTAAGGACTCGACCACCGGCGCGATGCGCTCAACACCCACCTCCAGCAGAAACTCGATGGCGGCACGCAAGCCGTAGCAGCCGATGGTGTTCAGAGTGCCGCATTCGTAACGTCCCGCGTCGGGGCGAAGCGTCATGTCGCGCATGCCGTAATCGGCGTAGCGCGCGACGTTGGTGTAGCCGAACTCGACCGGCTCGACGCGCTCGCGCAACTCGGGATGAATGTAAAGGATGCCGCAACCCTCCGGGCCGAGCAGCCACTTGTGGCCGTCGGATGCAAGCGCATGAATTCCGGCGCGGCGGACGTCGAGAGGAAACGCGCCGAGGCCCTGAATTGCGTCCACTACAAAAAAGCAGCCATTACGTCGGCAGATGTCACCGAGTGCTTCGAGATTCGAGCGGTACCCGCTGAGATACTGAACAAAGCTGATGGCCAGTAGACGTGCTCCACGGGCAGTGCTGTCGACTTTGTCGAGCGGATCGAATATCGAGAGGCACTCGACTTGGACGCCCTTCTTTTCGAGCCGCTTCCACGGATAGTAGTTTGCCGGGAACTCCTCTTCGAACGCGATCATTTTGTCGCCGGCGCGCCAGTCGAAACCCATAGCGATCGTTGCCAGGCCTTCGGATGTGTTTTTGACCAAAGCAATGTCCGCCGCCGCGCTGCCGATCAAACGGGCAGCCGCATCGCGCACGCCCTGGTATGCGGCAAGCCACTGGTCGTAATGAAAGCTGCCGAAATCCATGGCGTCGGCCGCCAACTGCTTCATGGCATCCGCGGCCGGCCGGCAAAGCGGCGTAACGCCCGCGTGGTTCAGGTAGATCAAATGCTCGCGGACGGGAAACTGGTCCCGATAAAGCTCCCAGAGCGCGGGGGCGGCAACCTCGGAGGTCGAATGGCTCATCAATTCCTATCATCAACCAAACGGCGCCGGTTCGCGAATCCAATTCCCGCCGTTAGAATGGCTACTCGGGGAGGCGAACCGGATGCAACGGAGAAGATTTCTTACGAATTCATTTGCGGCGGGAATGGTGCAGGCGGGCGGCGGGGCGCAACGCGAGCACGAAACCGAAGCAGGTGGGACGGGCAGCACGGCGTACGCCACGGACGTTCACGTGGAGCGGAAGCTGTCCGCGAAACCGCACAAGGGCAAAGTGCTGGCCGCGATCCAGCCGCATTGCGACGATATCCCGATCTTCGCGGGCGGCACGGTGCTGAAATTGCTCGATGAAGGCTACACCGGCGCGCTTATCACTATGTCGAATGACTCGATGGCCGGCGAAGGATCATCCACCGGCGAGATCGTTCACAAAAATGAGCGCGACACGATCGAAGTGGCCCGCAGGCTGGGGTTGAATCAGACATTCTTCCTCAACTATCCCAATCACAACATGGACGGCTGGCCGATCCTGGAAATGCGCGCGCGGCTGGTTTTTCTTTTCCGCATGCTCAAGGTGGATACCGTGCTGGTTTACGATCCTTCGGCGCTCTACGAACGGAATCCGGATCACTACGTGACGGCGAGAGCGGTGGAGTCGGCCTGCTGGATGGCCTCATCGGAGTGGGATTATCCGGAGCATTTCAAGATCGGGCTCACACCGCACGGGCCGAAGGACCGGTATTATTTCGCGCGCGGTCCGCAACTGGTGAATCGCGTCGTGGACATCACCGATTATTTCGAGAAGAAGGTTTACGCCAACCTGGCGAATGTCACGCAAGGTCCGGCGGGCGAGAACGGCGCAAAACTTCGCAAGAAACTGGCGGAACAAGGAAAGCGGCTTGATATTTTAGGCGCGAGCGATGAGGCAGCGAATCGCGCATATGCGCGGCAATTCGCTCTGGCGCGCGACCGGCAGCGAGGCCGGCCATACGGCCTGGAATATGCCGAGTACTTCCACTATGTTCCCGCGGACGAATCGGACGTGGAAGAGTTTGTGGCTAAGTACGCGAAATCATCATGACGCTGAGCGGGACCGCGGTTTACTTTGAATTTTACCGCTCAGTGCCGGGCTGCCAACCTCGAACCATTCCTTCCAGTATCTGGGCAAGTGGCGGTAGTTCCGGAAGGAGCCGTAGACTAGCGCGGCTGCGTACTTGAGCAGTGACGGCGGCACCGGCTCAAAAAATCCGTCGCGTCGATCGAGCATGGCGCAGCAGTAGCCGTACACATGGGCATATGGCGCGTATCCATAATGTGCCTTGAGAATGTCGATGGATGCTTTGAAAACTGCGGCGCGCTCGCGAAGTGTTTTCGCGCCTGCGTGCATCCGTGAAGTCGCCAGGTAATCGTCGACTTTGAGCAGCGTGTGGTGTCTGGCGAAACGAATCCACAAATCGTAATCGAGGCCCTGGCGAAGATCGACGTTCATCAAGCCGGCTGCTTCAAAAGCGCTGCGCCAGAGAAATGCGGCCGGCTGGCAGATGAAGCACTCGGTCTTGAGCAACTCGGGATCGAACTCGCGCGTGGGATAGCGGCCGAGGATGGCGCCGCGAACGTCGGTCAGGTAGCCCTCGCCGTAAATGCCCCCATGGCCGGGATTGGACACCAGGTGCTCGACCGCCCGGCTGACGGCGCCGGGCAGGTAAGTATCGTCCGCGCAAAGGAAGGCGAAAATACTGCCGCGCGAAAGGCGGAATCCTTGATTGATCGCGTCGGTCTGGCCGCGATCGGGCCTGGACTCGTACCGTAATCGGCCTTCGTACTTGCGCAGGATTTCGAGCGTTCCGTCGGTCGATCCGCCGTCCATCACGATATATTCGATGTGCGGATAATCCTGGCCGAGGACGCTCTGGATCGTCTCTTCGAGAAATGGCGCCATGTTGTACGAAGGGGTCACCACGCTGACAACCGGCGTTTCCATTTCTTCAATTGTTTCGCGCGCCGCGGTCGATTGTCCAGGTAATGTCGGTTGTGAACTCGGAAAGGCGCCGATCGGGCACGTTGGAGAACAAAATCAGCCTCTATTTCCTGCGTTTTCCGCAAAAATTCGAGTTACTGTTGATCGGTATCGAAGAAACCGTTAAACTACCGAAATAAGTCGCCCGGAAATATCTCTCCGGCCGCCGCAGTTGACAAGAAGTCAGTTCCGTGTCGGGTAGAGATCAGGGTGGAAATAACTCCCGAAATATTCCAGGCGCACGCGGCGCGCTGACGCCGTGCCGTCATTCGGATGGATCAAGAAGAATTATGCGGCTATCGATCGTAGGACTGGGAAAACTCGGCGCACCTATGGCAGCCGTGATGGCCGCCAAGGGCCACACCGTTCTCGGTGTGGATGTAAGCGCTTCTGCAGTAAACGCGTTGAATGAGGGCCGGGCGCCGGTCCAGGAACCAGGTCTCGGGGAGCTGATTCAAAAAAATCGGGAGCGTCTCTCGGCGACCACCGATTATCGCGATGCGGTCATGAACACGGACGTGACGTTTGTGATTGTTCCGACTCCTTCAGAACCGGATGGCGAATTTTCTCTGCGGTACGTGTTGCAGGCGGCAGAGCATATCGGGTCGGCGTTGCGGCGGAAGAGCGGTTACCATGTGGTGGCCCTCTCGAGCACCGTGATGCCGGGCGCGACCGGCGGCAAGCTCCTCCCGGCGCTTGAGCACTTCTCCGGTAAGCAGTGCGGCGCGGATTTCGGCCTGTGCTACAACCCGGAGTTCGTGGCGCTCGGCAGCGTGATCCGCAACATGCTGCGTCCGGATCTGATTCTCATCGGCGAATACGACCGCCGGTCCGGCGATGTGCTGGAGGAACTGTATCGCGGCGTATGCGAAAGCCAGCCATCGGTGGCCCGGATGAATTTTGTGAATGCCGAGCTGACCAAGTTATCGGTCAACACATTCGTCACAACGAAAATTTCGTATGCCAATATGCTGGCGCAGGTCTGCGAGACCCTGCCCGGGGCGGATGTGGATGTGGTAACCGCGGCGATCGGAACCGATTCGCGCATCGGGCGCAAGTACCTGCGAGGCGCCCTGGGTTATGGCGGGCCTTGTTTTCCGCGCGACAATGTGGCGTTCGCGGCGCTCGCCCGCAGGCAAGGTGTACCGGCCACTCTGGCTGAAGCAACCGACGCGCTCAATCGCCGCCAGGCGCCGCGGCTCGCCGAGATGATTCTTGCGCGGCTTCCGAAGGATGGCACTGCGGGCGTGGCCGGCCTTTCCTACAAGCCCGACACCAGCGTAGTTGAGGAGTCCCAGGGCCTGGCCCTGGCACGCTATCTTCTTGCCAAAGGCGCCGCGGTGATCGTCTACGATCCGCTGGCCATGGAAAATGCCCAGCGCATGCTCCAGGGAAACGTGACCTTCGCCCGCTCTCTGGCGGATTGCGCGGCGCGAGCGGACGTGCTGGCTCTCGCCACCGCCTGGCCTGAATTCAAAAGACTTTCACCCGCGGATTTGAACCAGTCAAATGGCCGGCCGACCGTGATCGACTGCTGGCGTATTCTCGAGCGCGAAAAATTTGAGCCGGTTGCCGATTATTTGACGCTGGGCGCGGGCATAGACGAGGAACCGCTCGACAGGCTCCGCCTCGCTGAGGAAAGTCTGGCGAAAGCCCAAGTGCAGGGAGATTAGCGGTATGCAGACGCGCATCACGGTCACAGGCGCCGGCGGTTTCATCGGGCATCATCTCGTTACCTATCTCAAAAGTGTTGGGCACTGGGTCCGCGGTGTCGATCTGAAGGTCCCTGAGTATTGCACGTCCAATGCCGACGAATTCGAGCTGCTCGACCTGCGCCGCTGGGATAGCTGTCTGCAAGCCACGCGCGGCGTCGATGAGGTCTATGCGCTGGCGGCCGACATGGGCGGCATGGGGTTCATCTCGCAGCATCACGCGCAGATTCTCTACAACAATTCGCTGATCAACCTGCACACGCTCGATGCGGCGCGCGTCAACGGCGTCAAGCGTTATCTCTATACGTCCTCGGCCTGCGTCTATCCCGAATACAAGCAACTGGACGCCAACGTGACTCCGCTCAAAGAAGAAGACGCCTACCCGGCGCAGCCCCAGGATGCTTACGGGTGGGAAAAGCTGGTTACCGAGCGCCTGTGCACGCATTACCGCGAGGACTACGGCATCGAAACCCGGATCGTTCGCTTTCATAATATTTTCGGCCCGCTCGGCACCTGGGAAGGCGGCCGCGAAAAAGCGCCCGCGGCCATGTGCCGCAAAGTGGCGGTGGCCAAGCTCACCGGCAACCGCACCATCGAGATTTGGGGCGATGGCGAGCAGACCCGCTCTTTCTGCTATATCGACGATTGCGTGAACGGCATTTGCAAGTTGATGCGCTCAGATTTCCGGGAGCCGCTCAACTTGGGCCAGGACCGGATGGTTACGATCAACCAGTTAGCCGACATCGTCGCGGCCATCGCAGGCGTGCACATCGAGAAAAACCACGTGAAAGGTCCGATGGGCGTACGCGGCCGCAATTCCGACAACACGCTATTGCGCAAAGTGCTCGGCTGGGAGCCGGACATTTCTCTCGAGCAGGGGCTGGCCCGGACCTATCACTGGATCGAAGACCAGGTCAGGGGAAAACTACAGGCTCTAGCCTCCTCGACAACGGTCGGAGTTTGACCGTACTGTCGTTCAGCCTTCCGATCGTTCGATAACCGCATCCTCGCGCGCCAGCACTGCCGCGTCGAGCTCCACGCCTAAACCCGGCCCACGCGGCAGCGGTACCGTTCCATCCGTCACGGCCAGCGTATCGGTCACGATCCCGCGATACTCCTCGAGATAATGCCGCCGCACGCTTTCGAGAATGTACAAATTGGTCAGGTTCGCTGCCAGATGCGCCGACGCCACGTGCAGCACCGGCCCGCCGCAATTATGCGGAGCGACAGGCAAGTAATACGTCTCGGCCATCGACGCAATCTTCTTCGCCTCGGAAATGCCGCCGCACCACGAAATGTCGGGCATAATGATGCGCGCCGCCCGGTTTTCAATCAGCTCGCGAAAGCTCCAGCGCGTCATCAGGCGCTCGCTCACGCAAAGCGGCAGTTTGGTCGCCCGCGCCAGTTCCGCGTAAGCCGCCATGTTGTCCTGGGGCAGCATCTCTTCCAGCCACATCGGCGAATACGGCTCGAGCGCTTGTGCGATCTTCAGCGCAGTCGGCAGATTCCAGTAGCCGTGGAATTCCATCGCCACCTCCATCGAATCCCCCATCGCTTCGCGGATCAGCCGCAGCGGCTCAATGGCCCGCCGCATCTGCTCGGCGCCGATAAATTGCCCGCCGGTATCGCGCGCGATCGGATCGAACGGCCAGATCTTCATGGCGTGAATGCCCGAGCGCGCCAGATCCCGCGCCAGCTCGACCGGCTCGGTGAGAAAATCCATTCGGTCGTAGCACGTGTTGTACGTTCGAATAGCGCTGCGCGACGCTCCGCCCAGCAGTTGATAGACGGGCGCGCCCGCGGCTTTACCCGCCAGGTCCCACAGTGCGATGTCCACTGCGCTGATGGCGCGCATCTCGGCTCCCGCCCACCCGCTGTACGAGATCGCCTGGAACATGTCCGCCCAAAGCCGGTCGATCGAGAGCGGATCGCGCTCCATCAGCACGGGCGAGAGCGCTCGGTGGATAATCGCCGCTTCCGCGTCCGGCTGCGGATAGGTTTCGCCGAGCCCCACCAGGCCTTCGTCGGTGTGAATGCGGACCCACAGCCAGCGGATCGGCCCCGCATGCACGGTGATTCCTCGTGACAGCCGGATAGTTTCGATTGCGGTGATGCGCATACAATGAACCTAGGGTAACGTGAAACTCGCCGCCGGTCTGACCGTGCTTGCGCTTCTCGTCTTGTGGGCTTGGATCGTCCAGCGCCGCCGCACATGAACTACGAATCCGCGCTTCTGAATGTCTCTTTGCTTTGGATTCTGACCGCGCCCCACGAGTTCGCGCACGCCTGGGTGGCGACCAAATTAGGCGACGACACGCCGCGCAAAGAGGGCCGCGTCACGCTCAATCCGCTCGCCCACGTGGACTGGATCGGCACCGCCATCCTGCCGGCGCTCACCTCGCTTTTCGGCGGCGGGTTCATTGGCTGGGGCCGCCCTGTAAACACCAATCCGGGCCGCCTGCGCTGGGGGCTCAGAGGCCTCGCTCTGGTCGCGCTCGCCGGTCCCGCCAGCAACGTGGTGTTCTCGGTAATTCTTGCGCTCGCCGCCGTGATCACAGTTCGCATCGCGCCGGCTTTCGCGCAGTACGCCGCGACCGGCGTTCAGCTCAGCCTGTACCTCGCGATCTTCAACATGCTTCCGGTCCCGCCGCTCGATGGCTCGAAACTGCTGCTTGCCGCCAAAATTCCTTACGTGATTTACGCCGAACTGGCGCGCTTCGGCATCATTCTTTTGATCGTCGCTTTGACCGCAACCCGGCTCGGCCATTGGATGTCGCTCTGGAGCTTGCTGGGCACGGAACGGATTTTCAGCATGTTGCGGTAGCGCGTCCCGCCATGGAAGCGTTTCGCCGCTATTATTGTTTGTTCCGCTCCCGCGCTTTTTGCTGAGCGCGCTGCAGCCCGATCTGATCTAAAAACTGGCGTGAAGCCTGCGCGACCTCCGCAGCGTGCTCGCGCGGCACTACCACCACGCCGTCCCCATCCGCGATCACGATATCGCCCGGACGAACCAGCACGCCGCCGCACATCACCGGCCGGTTCACCGATTCCAGCTCGTTCCGCCCCGGACGAATGCCGCGCTCCAGCCGCCGGTAATACGCCGGGACTTTCTCGGCGATGATCTCGTCGCTGTCCGCCAGGCCTCCGCTCGTAACCACGCCCAGCATTCCCCGCTTATGCCATTGCATGATATTGTTCGAGCCGATCGAGCGCGACTCTCCATCCTCAGCGGCATCGATCACCAGGATGGAGCCCGGAAACAACATGTCCTGGAACGTTTCCGGAGTCAATTCCTTGTACCAGCGATCGATGGTCTTCTTGTCCATCTGGATCTCGCGCTTGTTCGTCGGCACATACCGGGCCGTGACCGCAACTCCCATAATCCGGTGCGTGAAGTTTTCCGTATCCCTCCACAGCGCCTTGATCTCGGGGCTCATGATCCCGACATCGGCGAGACCTACAACGTCCATGCCGTCCGAGACGTCCGACACCCGCAGGTCCTCGTACATTTTAAGAATCTGCTGGTTTTCTTCGGGCGTGTAGTCCTTGTAAGGCATGTAAAGCTTGACTTTCGGCGATGGCGGCGCTTCCACCTGCGCCGGCAAAACGAACGGTGCACTCAAGAATAAGATTGAAATCGCGGATAAACGCGGCATGCTGGCTCCTTCGTAATAGGATTACCAAAAACTTGCAAGACATCCACGCCTCCCGTTCCTGCGCGGCTGGGATATCATCCGTGGATGCGCCTGTTATTGACGTTCGCTGCTGCCGTGCTGCTCTGCCGGGCCGCTGCAGGAGCCCCGCGCGACACCCGGAACGTTATCCTCATCACCGCCGACGGTCTCCGCTGGCAGGAACTATTCGGCGGCATGGATCCGCTACTCAAAGATGCGAAGAGCGCCGGCATGCAAGGGGAGGATACCGCCGCATTGCGCGACAGGCTTTGGCGCTCCTCTCCGGAAGAGCGCCGCCAGGCGCTGATGCCCTTCTTCTGGAAAACGCTGGCGCCGCACGGCGTCGTCCTCGGCAATCTCACGAAAGGCAGCTCCATGCGGGTGACCAACGCGTTCCGCGTTTCCTATCCGGGCTATTCGGAAATTCTCACGGGCCGCGCGCAGGATGGCGCCATTCGCGGCAATGACGCCATCCGCAACCCGGTCCCGACCGTGCTCGAATTCGTGCGCAAAAAACTCGGTCTCAACGCCTCACAAGTCGCGCTCTTCGGTTCCTGGGACATGTTCCAATTGATCGGCGAGCACACACCCGGTTCCGTCTTCATCAACAGCGGTTACCGCGCGCTCGATCCCGAACCAGCATCCCCCCGCCTGCGAGAGTTAAACGCCATGCAGTTTGATGTCCTCACGCCCTGGCCGAGCGCCCGCCACGACTACATCACTTTTGAGATGGCGCTTGAGTACTTGAAAACCCAGCGCCCGCGCTTTCTGTATATCGCCTTGGATGAAACCGACGATTGGGCCCACGACCACCGTTACGATCGTGTGCTCGATGTCATCGGTTACCTCGACCGATGTTTGCGGAAACTGTGGGACGCCGTCGAGGATTCGCCCGATTATCGCGGCCACACAATGCTGGTCATAACCTGCGACCATGGCCGCGGATCGTCACTCGAAAACTGGCACAGCCACGGCAAAGACGTTCCCGAAGCCGCGCAGATCTGGGCCGCGTTTATCGGACCCGATACGCCCACTACGGGCCAAGCCGCAAACGTCCCCGAAGTCTTTCAGCGCGACATCACGCCAACCATTCTCGATCTCCTCGGCCTCGATTACCGGGATTACGAGGGCGTGATGGGAAAGCCGATCGCCATCGCTATTCGCGAAAAGGCAGCCACGCCGTAAACGTAGATCTTTACCCTAGCTTGTCCAGCGATCGATCCAGCGCCTCCACAAACGCAGCCAGTTCGGTTTCCGCCATGGGCGTCGAGAGGCAGCCGAACATTCCTCGCGGCGAGGTCACGATGCCATGCGCCAGCATGTGGTGGCACAGATCCACGTAGGGTGGCCGCGACCGCGAGAACCCGCTGATCGAGCGGTAATCCGTCAGCTCTTCGCCCGTCAGATGCGCCAGAAATAGCGAGCCTCGCCCGCATACCTGCGCCGGCGTCCCGCGGTCCCGCAGCATGCGCGCCAGTTTTTCGCGGATCGAATCGCCGAGCTTTTCCAGGCGCTCGTAAGCTTGCGGCGTCATCTGCCGCATAGTTTCGAGTCCCGCCGTCATGGTCACCGGGTTTGCATTGAACGTTCCGCCGTGATGGACTTTGATGTCCCGCGTGTGATCGAACACCGACATCACCCGCGCCGCCCCCGCCACCGCGCCCACGGGAAACCCCCCGCCGATAATTTTGGCGAGCGCCGTCAGATCCGGTGAGATGCCGTATGCATGCATCGCCCCGCGGTACGACAGCCGGAACGTCAGCACTTCGTCGGAGATCATGAGAATTCCGTGCCGCGCCGTCTCTTCGCGCAGCATCTGGAGAAATCCGGATTTGGCCGCAATCAGCCCAATCCCGAGTGGAAGCGGGTCCACCAGAACCGCGGCCAGTTGATCGCGATGGCTGCGGATCAATTCCCGGCAGATCTCGAAATGGTTCCACGGCATCACGACTACGTCTTCGGCCTGGCTCGGCGGCGCGCCCCGCTCTATCACGCGCGCCGGCCGTTCGAGCTCGCCCCAATCGCCCGCCGAAGGCCCGTCGCTCACCTGTGCGTAATCGTAAATTCCGTGGTATGCGCCTTCGAACTTGGCGATCTTGTGCCTCCCGGTAAATGCGCGCGCCGCCTTGATCGCCAGCATCACCGCTTCGCTGCCGGAATTGGCGAACCGTACCTGGTCGATATACGGGACTCGTTCGACCAGCAGCTCCGCCAGTTCGACCTGCGTTTCCGCCGGCATCGTGAACGCCGTTCCCAGCGCGGCACGCTGCTGCACCGCCGCCGTCACGCGCGGATCGGCGTGCCCCAGAATCAACGACGTGTAATTGTTCAGGAAGTCAATGCGCTCTTCGCCTTCCACATCGGTGACATGGCAGCCTGTTCCGCTTGCTACATAAACCGGATAAGGCGCAAGCGCGATCGAATGCCGGGTATTGCCCCCCGGCATCACGCGCATGGCTCGCTCGTGAAGCTGGCGCGAAACCGAAGTTGCCGATCGATACTTCCCACACTGCTTGGCTTCGACAGCCGCAGAACTCTCCTGGTTCATGGCGCAACTCCTCCGAAAAATGGTATCTCAAAGCGGCTGCTTCGTCGGCCCGCTAGCCGGGATCAGGACGTCGGGAAAGAATCCTGGAACGCAGAGGCGATCGACGGCGCTATGCCTGCCCGGATTGCCGCAAGCGCATCGTCGCGGATTCGCCGGATGGCGCGGAATCCGCAATCGCGGAGACAGATCTCTAATTCCCCGCGAGAACACCGCAGACTGCCTTTACCAGGACCTCTTCAGATACAGGCTTTTGCAGCACGGAAGACGCTCCCAGCTTCCTCGCAATATGCAGAAAGGACCCTCGCATAAAACCGGAAACCGCCAGGAATTTAACCTGGGGAAGGTGGACGCGAAACCTGCGGATCAATTCAATACCGTCCTCGTCGGGCATGCTGAGATCCAGAACGACCAGATCGAAGAACCGGTCCGACACCGCATTCTCGGCTTGACGCCCGTTCGCTGCCTCGACGATGTAATATCCGAGCTCCTCCAGGACGCGGTGAAATGCCCCGCGAACTTCGTCTTCGTCGTCCACCAACAGGATCGACGGCGTATACGGAGCGGGAATCTTACGCTCGCTCACGGAATCCCATGGCCCTGGACCTAATTGTAATGGATTTCGAGAACGCTTCGGCTTTCCGCAGCTCAAGTTGACAAGGTTGATCCAGACTCCCTAATATTTGATTTAGAAGGCATTTGCCGCGCAATCAGGGGCGGCGCCGAGAATGGTCGCGAAAAAGGTCCAGGCCTACAGGAAGCGTTTGCAGGCCAAGGAGCAGGAATTGGTCAGTTCGATTGCTCAGATCGAAACCGACAGCCGGAAACCCGGCGACGGCGAAACACAGGACCTCGCCGACAAAGCCAACGGCAGTTTCAGCAAAGAGTCGCTGTTTCAGCAGGGCGATCACGACCGCACGGTTCTTAGTATGGTAAGAGCTGCCTTGGAGCGCGCCGCGACAGGCGAATTCGGCGTCTGTGTGGAGTGCGGGGAACCGGTGGAGCAGAAGCGGTTAGACGCAGTGCCATGGGCGCGGCATTGCATTCGTTGTCAAAAGCTACTGGATAAGGGGCTGCTATGATCATCCAGCCCAGGCCGGAGGTGGGTCTTCTCGAGTAGTTTGGGCTCTCCCGTTGGTCCCTCGCTGGTCCGCCGTATCCCCTACGGCTTTTTCTCGCTCTTGTTTCCCGACGAGTGCCGAATCTGCCGGAAACCGCTCGAAGAATTCACGCGTGTTCCCGTCTGCCGCCAGTGTCTCGCTGAGCCCGCTCCCATGGCAGCCGAGCATTTCTGCGCGAGTTGCCGCACGCCGTTCCTGAATCGGTTCCCCCTCGATGAAGATGGCCGTTGCGCTCTCTGCCGCACGGGCGCCTTGGGCTTCGACGCGGCTTATTGTTTCGGGTCTTTCGAAGGCGCGCTGCGCGAACTAATCCACCTTTTCAAATATCAGCGGATGAAGCCTCTTGCCAAACCGCTGGCCGGGTATCTTGCCGCCGCTCTTCCGCGCGATGAGCGATTCGATATTGCGGTCCCCATGCCGCTGCACTGGCGCCGCCAGTGGCAGCGCGGGTTCAATCAATCCGAATTGTTGGCGCGCGCCGTGGCCCGTTGTTTTCACATGCGCGTGGTGAACGCGGTGCGCCGCACTCGCGCGACGGCGACTCAGGCTGGCCTCTCCAACGCCCGCCGGCGCGAAAACGTCTCCGGCGCGTTTCGCGTGACGAAGCCGCGCTGGATCGAGGGCCGTCGGGTCTTGCTGATTGACGATGTCATGACCACCGGTGCGACGGCGAGCGCTTGCGCGCGGGCTCTCAAACGTGCCGGGGCGAAATCGGTAACTCTGTTGACCGTGGCCCGCGTGGATCGCAGGGTGGTCGAGCCCGAGAAACTTGCCCGGCATGCGGAGGTCGCCTGATATGCCCGCTGGCACGTTACAACGGCCGGTGCTGGTGCTCAACGCGAGTTATGAGCCGATCAATATCTGCGCCGCGCGCCGGGCGCTGGTTCTGGTTTTGAAAGGTGTGGCCGCGGCCGAGGAGGAATCGGCCCACGCGGTGCACTCGGCCCGCCACATTGTGCGCCTGCCGTCGGTCATCCGGCTGCTCGAGTACCGCCGCATCCCGCACCAGACGCGCGCGCTTTCACGCAAAAACATCCTGATGCGTGACCGTTACACCTGCCAATATTGCCTCCAGACCCTGCCTTCGTCGGAACTGACGCTCGATCACGTGGTTCCCCGTTCACGCGCCGGCGAATCCGCCTGGGAAAACCTGGTCGCCTGCTGCCATCCTTGCAACAACCGCAAAGGCAATCGCACTCCCGACGAGGCCGGCATGCGGCTCTCCCGCCAGCCGCGACCCTTCAGTTTGCATACCAGCCGCCACCTCATGCGCCTGCTCGGCAAAAGCGATGAGCAATGGCGCAAATATCTGTTCTATTGACGGCCCCGCACTCCTCAATTTACCTCCTCTAACATAAACCTACTATTTTGCTCGCTGCCCTCGGGATGCATAATGTTCTGAAGCAAAATCACATATCACCCTAATGAAAACGCTCTATTGGTGTCTCCCTGGTCTGGCAGTGCTCGTCGCCGCCCTGCTATTGCTTTCCGGTGCTGATTCCTCGCAGCACCAGGCAGATTTGCTTTGGCACTATCGCAACCTGGGAAAGGCTTTCTACGAAAATCCGACAACGCAAAAGGAGGCGGTCGCCGAGTTCAAGAAAGCGCTGGATTTAGCTCCAGATTCCGCTCGCGAGCGCCTGAATTACGGGCTGGCCCTGCTGCGTGCAGGCCAGACTAAGGACGGTGTGGCCGAATTGCTACAGGCGCAAAAGCAGGATCCTGCTATCCCGCACACCTGGTTCAATTTAGGGATTGCGTTTAAGAAAGACGGCGATTACGAGCGGGCTATCAATCAGTTCGAGCACATGATCCAACTCGTGCCGGATGAGCCGGTTTCGCACTACAACCTAGGCGTTCTCTATCGGTTAGCGGGAAAACCGGCGGAAGGGTTGAAGCAACTGGAAATAGCGCAGAAACTCAACCCCAATCTGGCCGGGCCGCACTTTCAGCTTTTTAACCAGTACCGGCAGTCAGGGCGGGCCGATGAAGCCGCACATGAGCTGAAAGTCTTCCAGGAGATCAAGAAACGCCAGGCGGGAGCGGCGGTTCCGGAGGACATGGAGTGGAGCTACTACGCGGAAATCTATGAAACCGTTGAGCCGCGTCCTGCAGAACCGGCGCCCGCGGCACTAAAGTTCGGCGACCGCAAGCTGGCGGGCCACGCCGATCCAAAAACCGCCGGGCTGGCGGCTTTAGATTTCGACGGCGACGGACATGTGGATCTGGCTGCCTGGTCGGCTGAGGGAGTCCAGCTCTTCAAAAAGGGGGCGGCGCCTGTTGCGCAATCGGGTCTTGAAGATTTGAAAGGCGTAATCGCGATTGTGCCGGGGGATTTCGACAACGACGGCCTTCCCGACCTGTGCGTGCTGACCGAATCGGGCGCGGCGCTCTATCACAACCGCAAAGGCGTTTTTGAAAAATCCGCCGCGCAGTTGCCGGCAGGGCGTTATGAGACCGCCGTCTGGATGGACTACGACCACGACGGCGATCTGGACCTGCTGCTTTTCGGCGAAAAACCGGCGCTGATGCGCAATAACGGACCGTCGGGTTTCAGCGATCAGACGGCGGATTTTCCGTTTGCTCCCGGGTACCCGACCAGCGCGGCGATCTTCGCCGTGCGGCACGATACCGCGGCGAACGACCTGGCGGTGGCTTACCGGGATCACGCCGGCGTCGTCTATCGCGACCGGCTGAACGGGAAGTTCGAGGCCATGCCGCTCGAAGCCATTCCGGCCGGCACAAAGTCCGTGGTGGCCGAGGACTACAACAACGATGGGTTCCCCGATCTCGCGGCGGTAGCCGGCTCCGGCGTTTCGCTGATTGAAAACCGCCAAAGTAAGCTCGAGCCGTCCGGCACGCTCGACGGCAAACCTGCCGCCGTTTTTGCGGATCTGGAGGACCGCGGTGTTGCGGATCTGGTAACGGGGAGTGCAGTTTTTCGAAATCATGGGAAAGGAAAGCTGGCGCGCATCGATCTGCCGGCGGGGGTCACGATTGGCCCGGCTGTGGTTGCGGCGGATTTTAATGGCGACGGGCTGATGGATCTGGCGGCGATCGGGCCGGACGGCAGCCTCCACCTTTATGAAAATCAGACGGCGACGCACAATCACTGGCTGGAAGTGGCGATCGCCGGCATCAAGAATCTCAAGCTGGCGCCCGGCGCAACCGTCGAGGTGAAAACCGGCGCGAGCTATCAAAAAAAGATCTACAACGGGGCGCCGCTGCTGTTTGGGCTGGCATCGTACAAAGATGTCGACACCGTGCGCATCACCTGGCCCAACGGCCTGATTCAGAACGAGACCAAACAGCCGATTCTGACGGCCCTGAATATCAAAGAAGCGCAGCGGCTCTCGGGATCCTGCCCGATGATCTTCGCCTGGAACGGGAAAAAATTCCAGTTCATTACGGATGTGCTGGGGACCGCGCCGCTCGGAGCCAGCTCCGGCGACGGCCATTACTTCCCGGTGGCGCACGCGGAGCGTGTGTTCATCCCGGGCAGAACGCTCGTCGAGAAGAACGGCAGTTACGAAATTCGCATCACCGAGGAACTGCGGGAAGTTTCATACCTCGACGAGGTGCAGCTGACGGCGGTGGATCACCCCGCGGCAGTCGACATTTTCACGAACGACAAATTCAAGTCGCCGCCGTTTCCCGAGTTTCGGCTTTATGGCGCGTGGCGGCGGATTTACCCGGTGTCGGCGCATGATTCGAGCGGGCGCGATGTGCTGGCGCGGCTGATCCGGCGCGACCGGACGTATCCCGACGGGTTCCCGCGCGATTTGAACGGCATCGGACGGCTGCATCATCTCGATCTCGACTTCGGCCAAGCAGCGCGCAACGGCAAAGCCGTACTGATCCTGAACGGCTGGGTGGACTGGGCGGATGGCAGCACATTTCTGCGCGCGTCGCAGGAATCGCCGGGTGGCCTGATTCTGCCGTATTTGCAGGTGAAGGACGCGGCGGGTGAGTGGAAGACGGTTATCGAAGATATGGGAATTCCGGCGGGGAAGCCGAAGACGATCGCTGTCGATCTCACGGGCAAGTGGCTCTCGGGATCGCGGGAAGTGCGGATCGTGACCAACCTGTGCGTGTACTGGGACGAGGTCTTCCTGAGCGAGGACGCGGGCGCGCCCGAGGCGCGGCTGACGCCTGTGAATGTGCAACTCGCCGATTTGCATTTCCGTGGTTTTTCGAAGCCGACGGTCGACCCGGCGCGCAAGCAACCGGAGTCGTTCGATTACCAGACCTGGATGCCGGTTTCGATGTGGAATCCGACGCCCGGGCTTTATACGCGTTATGGCGATGTGCGGCCGCTCGTCGAAGCTGCCGATGACCGGATGGTGATCATGGGATCGGGCGATGAGCTGCGGCTGCAGTTTCCAACGAGCGGACTACCGGCGCTCCAGTCCGGATGGACGCGCGATTTTCTGTTGCTGGTGGATGGATGGGCGAAGGACGGCGATTACAACACGGCGTATTCGCAGTCGGTCGAGCCGTTGCCGTTCCATGCCATGAGCTCATACCCGTATCCAGGCAGCCAGCATTTTCCGGACGACGCGGCGCACCGCGCATACCGGGAGCAGTACAACACGAGACCGGCGCTGCAACTGTTGCGGCCGCTGGCCGGTTCGGCGGAATGAAAGAGGTGAGTGAAAGATGAATCATCAGAAACTTCTTCGATGGACCGCGGTCCTGTTTATCGTTCTGTTGATTAACACGGCGTACGTGGCGTCGCTTCCTTCGCCAACCGTGTTCTACATGGGGAACGTGCTCATTCACCTGGTTCTGGGCGTCGTGCTCACCGTGGCGATGCTGTTCTTCGTCAAAGAATTCCCGAAAGCCGGCGGGTTTTTCCTGCTGGCGGCGGCGTTCGGAATTTTTCTGGCTATCGACGGCAACACCACGCCGCACCGCTGGGCCCTCATCTCGCACATCGCGGCGGCGTCGCTCGGACTGGCGCTGCTGATACCGTTCGCGATGCGGCAATCACCGGGTTTCCGCAAGGCATTTCAATACTCGCTGGTGCTGCTTCTGGTATTGCCGTTCTCGGCGGCAGTTTATCGCAAGGCGTTTCCGAATCCCAACGGCCGGATCCACAACACGCTCGTAGTACCCACGTCCATGGACGGAGAAGGCGGCGGGCCGAAATCGCCGTTTTTCCCGTCATCCGCCAAGACGAATGTGGGCGGCATCATTCCGTCCAACTTTTTCATGGACTCGGCGCGCTGCGGCGAGTGCCACAAGGACATCTATGAGCAATGGAAAAGCTCGGCGCACCATTTCGCATCGTTTAACAACCAGTTCTACCGGAAGTCGATCGAGTACATGCAGTCGGTTGTTGGACCGCAGCCGAGCAAGTGGTGTGCGGGATGCCACGATCACGCGGTCTTCTTCAACGGGAGGTTCGAGCGTCCCATCAAAGACCAGATCGATACGCCGGAAGCGAGGGCGGGGCTGGCGTGCACGTCCTGCCATTCGATCGTGCACGTGGCGAGCTCGATGGGCAACGGCGATTTCACGATCGAGTATCCGCCGCTGCACGAGCTGGCGACCAGCCGGAATCCATTTATCCACGCGATGGATACTTTCCTGACGTACCTGAATCCAGGCCCGCACAAGAAGGCGTTCCTGAAGCCGTTCATGCGCGGCGAATCGGCGGAGTTCTGCTCGGCGTGCCACAAGGTGCATCTGGACGTGCCGGTGAACAAATATCGCTGGTTCCGCGGGTTCAACGATTACGACAACTGGCAGGCGAGCGGCGTGTCGGGGCAGGGCGCGCGGTCGTTCTACTATCCGCCGAAGAGCCAGGTTTGCGCGGACTGCCACATGCCGCTGATCCCATCGCAGGATCCGGGAAATCGCTCCGGATTCGTGCACTCGCACCGCTTCCCGGCGGCGAATATGGCGATTTCGTATGCCAACCAGGACCAGGCGCAAATGGATGCGGAGCGCAAGTTTCTGCAATCAGGGTTCATCACGGTGGATATCTTTGCGGTTTCTCCGGTTGAGGATAAGGGCACGCAGATGGTGCGGCGAACCGGCGAGGGCCCGCAGGCGATGACCGGATTTGCTGTGGGCGAGGAAGCGGAGCAGACTTCGACGGGCGTGATCCGGGAAGTGGGGAAGGTGACGGCGCCGATCGATCATGCCGGCGTGAGCCTTGCGCCGGGTTCCACTTCGCGGGTAGACGTTGTGGTCCGGACCCGGAAGATCGGGCACTTTTTTCCGGCGGGCACGGTGGACGCGTTCGATGTGTGGCTCGAGCTGCAAGCGCGGGATGCGAGCGGACGGATCATTTTCTGGAGCGGGCGCGTGACGGACGACGGCAAAGGACCGGTGGAACCGGGTGCGCACTTCTACAAGGCGTACCAGCTCGACGGCGCGGGCAACGAAATCAACAAGCGCAATGCCTGGCAGGCGCGCAGCGTGCTTTACGTCCGGCTGATTCCGCCAGGAGCGGCGGACGTGGCGCACTTCCGCGTCAAGATTCCGAAAGACGCGAAAGGTCCGATTACTTTTACTACGAAACTGAACTACAGAAAGTTTTCCTGGTACTACACGCAGTTTTCGTATGCGGGACAGCCGAAGCCGGGGCAGGATCCGCGGCTGGTAGACGCGACGCACAACAGCCTGGAGTATTCGTTTGACCGGACGAATATCCCGAAAGATGTTTCGGGCGAGATCAAGGGCCAGGTGCCCAATTTGCCGATTGTGACGCTGGCGGAGGCGAAGGCGACGGTCGGGCTGGGCGAGACGAACTGGACGCCGGTGGTCGAAAAGAAGGATCGCGAGCGCTGGAACGATTGGGGCATCGGGCTGCTGCTGCAAGGCGATCTGAAAGGCGCGGAGTACGCGTTCAAGAAAGTTACGGAAGCCGAACCGGAGTACGCGGATGGCTGGCTGAACGTGGCGCGCGCGCTGATCCAGGAAGGCGAGACCGACGCCGCCAAGCCGTATATTGCGAAAGCACTGGCGATCAATTCGAAACTCGGGCGGATTTACTTTTTCCAGGCGATGGTCCAGAAATCCGACGGCGATTACGATGGTGCGCTGGCGTCGCTGCGCACGGCGGAATCGATGTATCCGCGGGACCGGGTGGTGCTGAACCAAATGGGGCGCATTCTGTTTTTGAAGCGCCAGTATGCCGAGGCGGTCAAGGTGCTCCAGCGCGTGTGCCTGATCGATCCCGAAGACTTGCAGATGCATTACACCATGATGCTGTGCTACCGCGGGCTGCGCGACCAGCCGAAAGCCGCGCGCGAGGAGGAATTGTTCCGGCGCTTCAAGGCGGAGGAATCGGCGCAATCCATTACGGCGGTGCGCCGCATGATCAGCCCGGAGGACAACAACGAGCGCCAGCAGATTCACGATCACGAGAGTGTGCCGCTCAATCGCGATAATGCGCGGCTGGCCGGAGGCGGGGAATGACACGGCGCGCTGTATGTTATGCCGTTGTGCCGCTGGTCGCGGCGGCGGTGGCCGCAACGGTTCCGTCGGAGCCGGTGCATTTTAGCGATATAACCGAGCAGGCGGGCATCAAATTCACTCACAACAGCGGCAGGGCGGGGAAGAAGTTTCTGCCGGAGACGCTGGGCTCGGGCTGTGCATTTTTCGACGCCGACGGCGACGGCTGGCCGGACATCCTGCTGATCAACAGCAAGGACTGGACGCCGCGCGGGCGCAAAACCCTAAGCGCGCTTTATCGCAACAATCATAACGGGACGTTTACCAACATCACGGCGGGCAGCGGGCTGGATATCGAGATGTACGCCATGGGGGTGGCCGTCGGCGACTACGATAACGACGGCCGGGACGATGTTTACATCACGGCGCTCGACGGCGATCACCTGTTCCATAACGAAGGCGGCGGCAAGTTTCGCGATGTGACCGCGGCGGCCGGGATTCACAATGCGAATTTTGGAACGAGCGCGGCGTGGCTGGATTACGATCGCGATGGGAAGCTGGATCTGTTCGTAGCGAATTACGTGCAGTGGACGGCGAAAGGCGATCTGTGGTGCTCGCTCGACGGCGCGACGAAGTCGTACTGCACGCCGGAGTCGTACAAGGGGACATCGTCGAAGCTGTTTCACAATCTGGGCGGCGGGAAATTCGAGGACGTGAGCCAGAAGGCGGGCGTGGGGGATCCGACGAGTAAATCGCTCGGCGTGACGGTGTTCGATTACAACAGCGACGGGTGGCCCGATATTTTTGTTTCGAACGACACGCAGCCGAACAAGCTGTATCGCAACAACAAAAACGGCACGTTCACCGAAGAAGGCATGGCGGCGGGGGTGGCGTTCGGCGAGGACGGCGTGGCGCGCGGGGCCATGGGAACGGATGCGGCGGATTATGACCGCTCGGGGCGGGCGGATCTGCTGGTCGGCAATTTTTCGAACCAGATGCTGGGTCTTTATCACAACGAAGGCACGGGATTGTTCGTGGATGAGGCGCCGTCCTCGACGGTGGGCCGCGCGAGCCTGCTGACGCTGGCGTTCGGCGTGTTCTTCTTCGATTACGATCTGGACGGCTATCCGGACATTTTCGCGGCCAACGGGCACATCGAAGAAGAGATCGGGCGCGTGCAGCCGAAGGTGCAATATAAGGAGCCGCCGCTATTGTTCCGCAATCTGGGCAAACGGCGCTTCGACAATGTGACGGCATCGATGGGGCCGGCGTTCAACCGGGCGATTGTGGCGCGAGGCGCGGCTTATGCGGATTTCGATCATGACGGCGATCTGGACGTGCTGATCACGACCAATCACGGTCCGGCATATTTGTTCCGCAACGACGGCGGGAATAAGAATCACTGGATATCGGTGCGGCTGAGCGGGACAAAGTCGAACCGGGACGGGATCGGCGCGGTGGTGCGGATCGAGAGCGCGTCCGGCAAGCAATGGAACAGGGTGCATTCGGGCGGCAGTTACTGCTCGGAAAGCGATCACGCGCTGGTGTTCGGGCTGGGCAAAGATGCGGCAGTGACGGCGCTCGAGATTGAATGGCCGAGCGGCACGAAACAGCGGCTGGCGAATCTCGCGGCGGATCAATTCGTCACGGTTGAGGAAGACAAGGGAATTATTGCGAAGTCGGGACCGGCTCCGCGCGGGCGCTGACGAATACCGACGAGCGCCGGGTTAAGATAGGTCAAGGTGCTCTCATGTTTCGTCAAGTATTTTTGCTAACGTCTGCGGTGGCGGCGGCTTTTGCGGCTCCCCTCGACATACAACAATCCGGATTTCAGGCTGCCAGCGGCGGAGTGCCGGCGGGCTGGAGCGTTTGGGCGGCGCGCGCGGAGATAGCGCCGCGGACGTTCGTTGATGCTGTCCATTACCGGGTGCGGCCGGGCTCGCTGGCGATATCCGGGAACAGCAATGCCGCGGAATACGGCGGGTGGGAGTATAAGGTGCCGGCAATTCAGGCGGCGAAATGGTACCGGTTGGTGGCGTACTATCGCGCCGAAGGCCTCGAGAGCGAGCGGCATCAAGTAGTGTCGCGGTTGGATTGGATGAAGACGGGCGGCGGCCGTGCGGGCCAGCCGGATTACGCTTACCGGACGGAGCGCGCGGGGGAATGGACGCGGATTTCGCTCGACGCACCGGCGCCGGAAGGAGCAGCCGCGGTCAAATTACAGCTCTATTTGCAAAATGCGCCCTACGCCACGATCTGGTGGGATGAAATCTCGTTCCAGGAGATTCCAACGCCCAAGGCGAGGCCGGTTCGTGTGGCGTCGATCAATTTTCACCCGCGCGAGACGCATTCGGCGCAGGAGAGCGTGCGGGAATTTCTGGACGTGATTCAAAAGTCGGTGACCGGGCCGACGGACGTCATTCTGCTGCCGGAGGGAATCACGGTTGTGGGCACAGGCAAGAGTTACGCCGATGTGGCGGAGACGATTCCCGGTCCGACGACGGAGCGGCTGGGAGAGCTGGCGCGCGCCCGGAAAACCTATGTTGTGGCCGGGATTTACGAGCGTGAGGGATCGGCGATTTATAACACCGCCGTGCTGATCGATCGCGCCGGCAATTTGACCGGCAAATATCGCAAAGTTTATCTGCCGCGAGAAGAGATCGAGGGCGGTCTCACGCCGGGGCACGATTATCCGGTATTTCAGACGGATTTCGGCAAAGTCGGGGTGATGATTTGCTGGGACCTCCAGTACACCGATCCGGCGCGCGCGCTGGCCCTGCGCGGAGCCGAAATGATTCTGATGCCCATCTGGGGCGGAAACGAAACGCTGGCAAAAGCGCGCGCGATTGAGAATCGCGTGTTCCTGGTCAGTTCCGGCTACGACTATCCGACGTCCATATTAGACCCGGACGGCGAAATGCTCGCCATCGCGCGGGAAAATGGGACAGCCGCCGTAGCCACGGTCGATTTGAACCGCCGTTACATGGATACGTGGCTGGGCGACATGCGCGAGCGGTTCATGAAGGAAGTCCGGCTGGACGTGAACGTGGATTCTCAGTAACCGCGCGGCGCTTCAGGCGCCGTAGAAATTGCGCTCCCACGCGTGTTTCTTGAGAATGGTGAGCACTTTCTCGGGCAGCGGGCCTTTACCGGGGATGCCGAGGTTAAAGTCCACATTCCGCCTGCTGCGCATTCCTGGAATAACAGTCGCAACCGCCGGAGGCGAGAGACAGAAACGCAGAGCCACCTCCGGCATGTTTCCGTTGTGAATCCCCAGTTCATGCTGGATGGCGGAAACATGCTCGGCCACTTGTTTTTTGCGGTCGCCCCGGAAATAGCGCGCGCGAAACTCGGCTGGGTCGAACTCGCTGTTCTCGTCGATCTTGCCGGTCAGGCCGCCTTCATCCAGCGGGACGCGAGCGATGACGCCGATATTCTTCTCCATCGTGAGCGGGAACAGATTCCGCTCAGGTGACTGATCGAATATGTTGTAGATCACCTGGACGGTGTCGATCAGGCCGGTTTTGATGAGGTCGAGCGCGCTATCGGGCTGGTGATCGTTGATGGAAATTCCTACGGCCCGCACTTTTCCGGACCGTTTCAGGTCGTCGCAAGCCCGCTTCCACTCGTCGCGATCGATCCATTCCGGATTCCAGACGTGCAACTGTTGCAGATCGAGAGTCTCGAAACGCAGGTTCTGTAAGCTCGACTCGGTGGATTTCACGATGTGGTCGTAGGGGAATACCTCGGAAATGGCGATACCCGGTCGGGCGGGCCACAGTTGATTTTTGGGCGGAACTTTGGACGCCACGTAAATTTTATGGCCGAAATCACGCACCACCTGGCCGACCAGTTCCTCGCTCTTTCCGTTGCCATAAGCCAGCGCGGTGTCGATGAAGTTCAAGCCCAGTTCGATGGCGTGATGGAGAGCGTCGAGCGATTTCTGGTCGTCAGCGCCTGCCCACAGGCCCCCGCCAATTCCCCAGGCGCCATAGCCGATCTCGCTCACCTGAAATTCGGTTCTACCCAGTTTGCGGTAGCGCATGACATCATTATAGAGACATGAATCTGGGTAAATCGCTGCGTCTGCGGAGGATCTTCGCCAACGGACGTGCGCTGGTCGTCCCGCTGGGGCACCAGATGAACGATCCGATACAACTGGTCCGCGTTGTGGCGCGCTCGGGCGCGGATGCGATTGCGCTTTCGCCGGGCGTTCTGGAGCGAGTGATCGAGGACCTGGCCGGCCTGGCCGTGATCTTGCGATTGAACGGATCGAAACGTACACCCCAACTGGTGAGTGTGCAGGGCGCGCTGGAACTGGGCGCCGAAGCGGTGTTGCTGAAAGTGGATGCGCACGATCCACGCGATCTGGAGCGGCTGGGCCAGGTAACGGAAGACGCGCGCCGTCTCGGAATGCCGATAATTGCCGAGATCGCCGGCGAAGACCTGCCGGCTGTCGTAACCATTGCCGCCGAGTACGGGGCGGATGCCATTCAAATGCAATCGATCGGCGATAGCACCGATTTTCGCCAGATCGTGCGCTCCGCCGGCCGCCCGATACTTGCGGTTCCGGCGCATACAGGAAGCATTCGCGATCTGATCCGGCTGGTGAATGAATGCCTGGAATCGGGCGCCCAGGGAATCGTAGTTGAGGCAGGTCCGGAGAGCGTGCTGGCCGGTGTAAACGCGCTGGTGCACCAGGGCGTTTCCGTAGCCGAGGCGGCAGCCATAGCTGAACCGGCGCGCCTGGCCGCGCCGGAATAGTGGAACGCCGGCCGCGATAGACTAGTCAAAGAAGATATATGCGGAGATTTTTAGCCGCGTTTGTTCTCTTCACGGTTTCCGCGCTCGCAGCCAACATCAAGCTTTATTTGAAGGACGGCAGCTATCAGATTGTCCGCGAATACAGCATCCAGCAGGATCGCGTGCATTATTACAGCATCGAGCGCAGCCAGTGGGAAGACATTCCGCTCGACCTGGTGGATTTGAAGCGGACCGAGGGCGAAGTCGCCGAGCGCAAGGCGAGACTGGAAGAAGACGCGAAGATGATTTCCGCCGAAGAAAAGGTCGAGCGTGAACAGCAGAACGAAGTTTCCCGGATTCCGCGCGATGCCGGCGTGTACCAGTTGATCGACGGCAAACAACTCCGCGTCCTCGAACTGGCCGAATCGAAAGTCCACACGAACAAACGTCGATCGGTGCTGAAGGCGGTGGCGCCGATTCCGATCGTGGCGGGCAAGGCGACGGTCGAGCTGGATAATGTCCACTCTAATTACAACGTCGAATCCGATACGCCGGAGTTTTACATTCAGCTTTCCGCCGAGCAGCAGTTCGGCATTGTCCGTTTGACGCCGGAAAAAGGATTGCGGATCGTCGAAAAGATAACCATCGTACCCGTCACCAAGGAGATGGTCGAAGAGCCGGACCAGGTCGATATCTTCCGCAAGCAGCTCGATGCGAGCGGGCTCTACAAAATCTGGCCACAGAAGCCGCTCGAGCCGGGTGAATATGCCGTGGTGGAATACACGCCCGGCAAGATGAACATGCAGATCTGGGATTTCACCTGGCAGCCGGGCCAAAAATGGACGCCACATCCGGCCGCTCCTGCACACAAGTAAATCTTCAGTTCAGAAAATAAGTGCGGTACAGCGTATCGCGCTGTTTAGGGATAAAGCCTGCGTCGCGGATCATGCGGCGCAGCTCTTCTTCGGAAGCGCGATTGTGCGTTCCGGCGGCGGAGACCACGTTCTCCTCGATCATGATGCTGCCCACATCGTTGCCGCCGAAACGCAGGCCGAGCTGGCACGTCTTGAGTCCGGGAGTGACCCAGGAAGACTGGATATTTTCGATGTTATCGAGATAAATCCGCGAAATGGCCAGCATCTGGAGATATTCGATGGCGGTGGCTTCTTCTTTGATGAACCGGCCGAGCGACGTGTTTTCGCGCTGGAACGTCCAGGGGATGAAAGCGGTGAAACCGCCGGTGTCTTCCTGGATCTGACGTACGATTTCCAGGTGGTTCAAACGCTGTTCGAATGTTTCGCCGCAGCCGAACATCATGGTGGCGGTGGTGCGCATGCCGAGCGCGTGCGCGCTGCGATGCACCTCGATCCATTCCCGGGTGTTGCATTTCAGACGGCTGATGCGGTGGCGGACGGCATCGTCCAGAATCTCGGCGCCGCCGCCCGGAATGGAGTCCAGACCCGCGTCCCGCAGCCGGGTGATGGTGTCGCGAATGGACAGCCCGCTGACCTCCGCGATATTGGTGATCTCCGGCGCGGAAAAGCAATGGCAATGGATTTCGAAACGTTGTTTGATGGAGCGCAGCAGGTCCTCGTACCACTCGATCTTGAGGTCGGGGTGTAACCCTCCCTGCATCAGGATGCCGGTGCCGCCCAGGTCGATGGTCTCCTGAATTTTGTCGAAAATGACCTCTTTCGGCAGCACGTACCCTTCGGCGTGGCCCATGGGCCGGTAAAATGCGCAAAAACTGCAATATTCCGTACAGAAATTGGTGTAATTGATGTTCCGGTCGATGATGTAGGAGACTACGCCTTCGGGATGCAGCCGGCGCCGCACTCCGTCGGCCTCCATGCCGATACCGATCAGGTCGTCGGAACGTAGCAGGTCCAGGGCCTGGTCGCGGGAGATCATAGGGCTGACCGACCATCTTACAATACCGTCCCGCCGCTATTGAAATCCCAAATCCTCAGGAATAGGATGTATGGTACAAAGGACGGGAAATCGGATGAAACTCTCGTTAATTGTACCAACGCTGGCGCTGGCTGCTTTCGGTCTGTACGCGCAACAGTCCATGCCGCGCATGACGGGCGTGGAGCCGGGGAACGGGAAAGCCGGGGACGTGTTAACGGTCAGCGGGGAACACCTGGCTAAAGGCGAGGTCGTCGAACTTTACCTCACCGACGAAAAGAAGGACACCAAGGTTCAGGTCCTCGAGCAGGCTGCTTCTACGATCAAATTCAAAATCCCGGATAAGATGGCGACCGGCCGGTTCGCCCTGCTGGTTCTTACCGGTGGGAAAGAGCCGAAGCTGATCGAGCAGCCGGTAAAGGTGACCATCGAATAAGCCGGGTGACGCAGACCGCCAGACTGGGGTTCAGCAGAGTCCAGGTTTGCCGTTTTGCGTCCGCCGGTGCCCTTATCTGAAAAGCCGGGGGATATTCTATGCCTGCTCCCGGTTCGCCTCATAGTAAGCCCCACATCGCAGTGATCGGCGCCGGTGCTTTCGGCGGGTGGACGGCGCTGTACCTGTTGCGCGGGGGCGCGCGGGTGACATTGCTCGATGCCTGGGGGCCGGGGAACTCGCGTGCCAGTTCCGGCGGCGAAACCCGCATTATCCGCGCCATCTACGGGCCGAACGATAAATACACGCGCTTGGCCGCTCATGCGCTCGCGCTTTGGAAAGAAAACGAAGCACGCTGGAAGCAGCATCTTTTTCATCACTCCGGAATGCTGTGGATGGTTGTTGCGGCGGAGGACGCTTATGAGCAGGCCGCGCTTGCGGTGCTCCGCGATGCTGATCTCGGCTTCGACGAATTGAGTCCTGCCGACGGCCGCCGCCGTTTTCCGCAGATCAATTGGGATGGCGTGCGCTGGGCCATTTTCGAGAACGATGCCGGTTTCCTCCCGGCGCGACGCAGTTGCCGGATGGTGCTTGAGAGCTTTTTGGCCGAGGGCGGCGAATACCGCCAGCTCGCGGTCACCCCGGGCGAGATTTCAAGTGGGCACATGCGCGACATATCGCTATCGGACGGATCGAAGCTCTCAGCCGATCAGTACGTCTTCGCCTGCGGCCCGTGGCTCGGCAAAGTCTTTCCGGATGTGATCGGCGCTATGATCCGCCCGACGCGCCAGGAGGTTTTTTTCTTTGGTGTGCCCGCGGGCGACGCCCGGTTCAGCGAGCCGGACATGCCGGTCTGGATCGAGCACGGACCGGCGCATTATTTTTACGGGATTCCCGGAAACGAAGATCGCGGCTTCAAAATAGCCGACGATAACCGTGGCGCGGCGTTTGATCCCACTTCGGGCGACCGCACGCCATCCGCGGATGCTATCCAGTTGGTGCGCGAGCATCTGGACCATCGTTTCCCCGGACTTCGCGGCGCACCGCTGCTCGAAGCGCGGGTGTGCCAGTACGAAAATACGCCCGACGAAAATTTCATTATGGACCGGCACCCGGCCGCAACGAATGTCTGGATCGTGGGAGGCGGCTCGGGGCATGGATTCAAGCACGGCCCGGCGGTGGGAGTGATGGCGGCCGAGCTGGTGCTCGGCAAACGTGCGGTCGATCCGGTCTTTGCGCTTGCCCGGTTTCAACAGGGCGTGGAAGCAGGGCGGGTGCACTGACCGGCGATTCTTCCGCGCCTCCCGCGCCGCCACGTTATAATCGCGCCGAGATCTACTTATGAAAACAAAATCGCTCGTTCTTCTCGCCGTTTGTCTGGCCGTCCTGCTGCTGTTCAGCCGTTGGGTGGCCGCGCAGCCTGCCGGTGACCCGCTCATTGAAGGTTTTCGGATGGTGGAAGTGGCTTCCGTAGCCGACGCCATCGAGCAGCTCTACGGGCATCGCGCGCACATGTCGCATGACATGCGGCCGCTGTTCATGACGAAGTTCGCCGGTCCGGCTGTAACGGTGCTTCTGAAAAAGGAAGAACACAAGCAGGGCGCGGCGGCGTCGCAGGGCATGCTGGACGCCATCGATGCAGCCCCCGCCGGATCGGTTTACGTGATGGTGCTCGAGAACGGCGCGGATGTCGCCGGCATCGGCGGGCTGATGGCGACGGCGATGAAGGTTCGCGGGCTGGCCGGCGCCATCGTGGACGCCGCTATTCGCGATACGCCGCAGATCAAGCGCATCCAGTTCCCGGTGTTCAGCGTCGGCATCGCGCCATCGACTTCCATCAACCACTACCGTTTCGTGGGGACCAATGTGCCGGTCACCTGCGCCGGCGTGCGCGTCAATCCGAACGACATAATCGTGGCCGACGAGGATGGCGTCGCCGTGGTGCCGCGCGAGCACGCTGCCGAGGTGCTGAAGAAAGCGCAGCAGCTCGATAACACCGAGCACAGCATGATCCCGTTTATTGAAAAGTACCGGTCGATCAAAGAAGCCGTGGAGAAGTTCGGCAGGATATAGAGGCTTGGGGATCGGTCTGGGACTCGGCTTACAGCGCTCTTTTCAGAAACGCGCAGATGTGATAGCCGTCCAGGAACTTGAACGGCGCCTCGCCCATGGTGTAGTGCCCGCAAGGCAGCGCGGCGACGGCATGGTCCAGCCCGAGCGTGCGAAAGCCATCTACTACCGCTTGTGAAAACTCCGGCAGGAAGGTGGTGTCGTAAGCGCCGTAAATCAGCAACGATTTTTTCATTTTGCCGGCGAATTTGTGGATATAACTCGCTGGGCTGATCGCCATCCAGGCGTCCCGCAACCGCTCAAGGCTGATCGCCGGTTCCATCGATTGGCGGATGTGCTGCGTGGAAAGTCCGGTCCAAACCACATCGGCGAACTGCGTGGAGCAATGGTTGAAAACGTTGACGGCCAGCCGGTCGTCGTGCGCGCTCGCGAGAAACGCATAGCAGGAGCCGAGGCTCGTGCCGACGATCGCCAGCTTTTCGTAGCCCTGCTGCGCGAGCCAGTCGAGACACGAGCGCGTATCGATCACCGCCTGCCGCGTGGCGTCGATGGTGCGAGCCACATTGGACGATACGGCGTAGTCGGCGCGCTTGGTTTCGGGCGGCATACGGAAATCGTGATAGGGAAGGCTCAGTCGCAGCGCCGAGATGCCCAGCAGGCTTAGGCCGCGGCACAATCCGGCGTGCTGCTCGGCCCGCGCGTTCCAGTGTGGGAGCACCACGACCGCCTTTTTTCCGGGCTTCGGGTCGAAAACAGACCTGCGCGCTGGAAACCATTGCGCGTGGACGATGTTGTTTTCAGGATAAGGCGTCGAGACCGCCGAGGTGAATGTGAGCCGGTTGCCGGTAAGAGTGAAATCCGATGGCGTTGAATAGCCGAAAAACTCCCCGCTATGCGTGACCGCCGTCTCGTTCAGCAACCGCAGCCATGCCTCGTCGCTATGTCCGTTGCGCTCGTGAAGACCGTTGCACGGCCACCGGGTGGTCCATTCCAAACCCCACTCGAATGGACGCACCACGCGATCGGTCGCGCGCGCGCACAGTTCCGCTTCGCGCGCATGCATCCACCGGCGGTAGGCGTCAGGCATCTCTAGCAATTTAACCATACTAAGTCCGCGGTAGACTCCGATGAATGCTCAAACGCCCGCCGCTCAATGAGATTCGCAAAGCCGCTCGTGGGCGAAGGCGTCAGTAGCGGAAGGGTCGAACAGCTTGCGCATCACATCCGCCGGGCGGGCAATTATCACTGGGATCTACAACGTACACTGAGAGCGAGATCGCGAGCGGCAGTCCAGGGAATCGTGGGCCCGATCGACGTCGATGGCGAGCAGCCGGATTGCCTTCCAGAAGGACGATCGCGCGCTCGTACAGCGCTGCGCCTCGGCCATCGTAAGCCTTTGGACGAATGAGCACGCTCCCCATCCACCGTCCCAACAGCCCGGGGTGATAAAATCTAGCCATCGGAGCCAAAAATCCAATGAATCGCAGATATTTCCTCATGAGCTCTGCGGCCGCAGCCGGCGCTGCCGCGTTAAAGGGCGCACCCAGCATCAACGACACGGTTCGCGTGGCATGTGTCGGCATTCGCGGCCAGGGGAACTCGCATATTCACGAATATTCCAAAATGGCCAACGTGGAGCTGGCCGCGCTTTGCGACGTCGACGAAAACGTCCTGAACAAACGGCTGAAGGAGGTCGAAAGCTCCGGCAAGAAGCGCCCCGCGGCGTTCACGGATGTGCGCAAACTGCTCGAGGATAAATCCATCGACGTCATTTCCATCGCCACGCCCAACCACTGGCATTCGCTGATCGGCATCTGGGCCTGCCAGGCGGGCAAGGACGTGTACGTCGAAAAGCCGTGCTCGCACAATATATTCGAAGGCCGCCAGCTTGTTGCCGCCGCGCAAAAGTACAACCGCATCGTGCAGCATGGCACCAACAGCCGCTCGGGCGTAGCCGTGCGCGAGGCCGTCCAAAAAATGCGCGATGGGCTGATCGGCGAAGTCTACATGGCGCGCGGACTTTGTTTCAAATGGCGCGACACCATCGGCCATACGCCGGAACAGCCGGTGCCTGCCGGCGTCCACTATGACCTCTGGACCGGTCCGGCGCCGCTCCACGCCTTCACGCGCAATCGCTTCCACTACAACTGGCACTGGTTCTGGGATTACGGCAACGGCGACATCGGCAACCAGGGCATCCATGAAATGGACATCTGCCGCTGGGGGCTCGGGGTCAAGCATCCGGTCAAGGTCAACGGCATGGGCGGCCACTATATGTTCGACGACGATCAGCAGACGCCCAACACCCTGGTCTCGACGTTCGAGTTCAACGAAGGCGGCAAACAAAAGCTGCTGGTTTTCGAAGTCCGCCACTGGATGAGCAACCACGAGGCCGGTATTGGCGAGCGTCCGGAGGGCAAACGGAAGAACTCGAACACCGTCGGCAATATCTTCTACGGCTCGAAAGGTTTTCTGGCGATTGACGGTTACGGCGAGTACAAAACGTGGCTGGGGCGCGATCAGGAGCCCGGCCCGAGCCGCGCCGAAGACGGCAACAACTGGGCGAATTTCATCGAAGCCGTGCGCAGCCGCAAGCAGTCGGACCTCAACGCGCCCATCGAAGAAGGGTATCTCTCGACCGTGCTGGTGCACCTGGCCAATATTTCCTACAGGCTCGGCCGCACCCTCGAATACGACCACGAAACCATGAGCTGCAAAGGCGATCAGGAAGCGACCGCCATGTTCACGCGCCAGTACCGCGCGCCATTCGTGGTGCCGGAAAAGGTTTGACAGGGCGGGGAATTCCGATGACCGATCCGCTCGCTTACCTGACCGCGCAGCTTGAGGCGTGGCGTAAGGCGGGCACCTACCAGCGGCTGCGCATTCTCGAGTCGGCCAGCGCAGCCGAATCGCGTTTCGATGGCCACGAGGTCGTCAACCTCGCATCGAATAATTATCTCGGGCTGACGACGCATCCCAAACTCGTCGAGGCGGCCTTGGAGGCCACGCGAAAATTCGGCGTCGGCTCCGGCGCAGTGCGCACCATTTCCGGGACGATGAGCCTGCACATGCGGCTTGAAGAGCGGATTGCGCGCTTCAAGAACGTCGAGGCCTGCGTGGTTTTTCAGTCCGGATTTGCGGCCAACGCCGGAACGGTTTCCGCGATCCTCGGCCCGGACGACCACATCGTCTCCGACGAACTGAACCACGCCAGCATCATCGACGGCTGCCGGCTGTCTAAAGCAAAGATTCATGTTTTCCCGCATAAGGACACCGCCGCCGCGGCCAAAATACTCGAAGAATTAACTTCCACTTCCAGCCGTAAGCTGCTGATAACAGACGGTGTTTTTTCGATGGACGGAGACATCGCTCCGCTTCCGGCGCTGGTTGAAATCGCCGAACGTTACGGCGCGGTCATGATGATTGACGACGCGCACTCCTCGGGTGTGCTCGGCCGCTCTGGCCGAGGCACGGTCGATCACTTCGGCCTGCACGGACGCGTGAACATCCAGGTCGGGACACTTTCGAAAGCCATCGGCGTGCTGGGCGGTTACGTGTGCGGAAGCCGCGACCTGATCGAGTTTCTCTACCACCGCGCGCGGCCGTTCCTGTTTTCGACCTCGCATCCGCCGGCGGTAGCAGCAGCCTGTATGGCGGCATTCGATGTACTTGAGAACGAACCGGAACGCATTAAGAATCTGTGGGATAACACGAAGTACTTCAAGCAGGGTCTCACCGCCGCCGGGTTCAACACCGGCATGAGCGAAACGCCGATTACGCCGGTGATTGTCGGAGAGGCCAAAACCGCGCACCGGCTTTCGGCGGAGTTGTTTCAGGAAGGCGTGCTCGCCATCGGCATCGGTTTTCCAACGGTGCCCGAAGGAAAGGCGCGCGTGCGCACCATCGTCAGCGCAACGCACACGCGCGCGCATCTCGATCGAGCGCTTGAGATTTTCACGCGCGTGGGAAAGCGCATGGGAATTTTGGGCGCGGTAGCGGCGCAGAAATCCTGACGATGCTCAAGAGCTAACTCGAGCTGCTTCGGCGATCTCCCGTTTTCCGGGCAGCGGCGCGCGCCACAAGACCAGCGCCAGCGCGCTAGAAATGAGCGCCAGCGCGGCGCTCCCGTAGAATGCCGCGCCCCAGCTTCCGAAGCTTTCGGCCAGCTTCGCCGCCAGGCCGCCGCCGATGATCGAAGCGACGCCCTTGGCGCTGTAAAGAAAGCTGTAGTTCGAGCTGGCATGATCCGCGCCGAAGTAATCGCCGATCACCGACGGAAACAGGGCAAACACCTCACCCCACGTGAAGAAAGTCGCGACCAGCGTCACCGTGAACATCGCGCCCGATTGCCGCCCGATCGTCAGCACGCTCACTAAACACGCCGCCTGGAGCGCAAACGCGATTGCCATCGTGAGTTCGCGGCCGATGCGGTCTGATACCCAGCCCCAGGCAATGCGGCTCGCGCCATTCGAGATGCGGTCGAGCGAGAGCGCCGCGGTCAGCGCCCCGATCGAAATGCCCCACTCGCGCGCGACCGGCCCGGCCTGCGCGGTCACCAGCAACCCACCGGTTGCCATCATGACCAGCATGCCGTAGAGCAGGTAAAACTGCGGCGTGCGCAGCATCTCAGGCGTCGAAAACTGCGCGGCATTCCGCCGGACTCGCGCCGCGACTTTTTTGCGGGCGACGTGCGAAGCCGCAAACTCCCGGTCCGGATGCCGCAGCAATTGCGCCACCAGCATAATGGCGACGCCCTGCCCGATGCCCGTCACGACAAATGCCGTGCGATAACCCTGCGCGTGAATGATCGCCGCGATCGCCGGAATGAACAGCGCCGAGCCTGCGCCGAAACCCCCCGCGATGATGCCCGACGCCAGCCCGCGCCGGTCCGGAAACCATTTGAGCGCGCTCGCGATCGAGCCGCTATAAACGAACGCCGCGCCCACGCCCGCCAAAGCGTAATACGCATAGAGCTGCCAGCGTTCCGTCGCGAACGCCAGGCCCGACCAGCCGACTCCGCACAGCACGCCCGCGATCGTCGTGAAAATCCTCGGGCCCATGCGGTCGATCAGCCAGCCTTCGAGCGGCATCACCCAGGTCTCGAAAACGATGAACAGCGTGAAGCCCCACTGGATTTCGGAAAGCTTCCAGCCCGTGGCCGCGCGGATCGGCTCGACGAACAGGGTCCAGGCATATTGCAGGTTGGCGATCATGATCATCGCCACGAGCGACGCCCCAAGTTGCAGCCAGCGGTTCTTCACTGTAATCCTCGCCGCTGCTTTTCGAGCAGCTTCGTGCAGGCGTAGACGGCCTGCGTCGACGGCATTAGGACGCCCAGGCGCGTGCCCAGCTCGAGCACCGCGCCGACGATGGCTTCGAGTTCCAGCGGCCGGCCCGACTCGAGATCCTGCAACATCGACGTCTTGTGCTCCCCGACCTTCGCCGCTCCCGCCATGCGCTGCTCGATCGAGATGGGCATGTCGATTCCGAGCTTGCGCGCGACGGCTTCGGTTTCGGCCATCATGGCACGAACCAGCGCGGAGACCTCGGGATCCTGCGCCATCCGCACCAATGTCGCGCCGGTCAGCGCGCTGATGGGATTGAATGCAATATTGCCCAGCAGCTTGACCCAGATCTCCTGCCGGATGTGCGTCGTAATGGGCGCGCGCAGGCCCGCCTGCACGAGCGCTTCGGAAATCTCGCGGCAGCGGTCCGAGCGCGTGCCGTCCGGCTCGCCGAGAGTGATGCGATTGCCTTCCATGTGCCGGACGACGCCCGGCTCGACGATTTCGGTCGAAAGATAAACGATCGAGCCAATCACGCGCCGCCGCTCGATGGCTGCCGCAATCGCTCCGCCGGGATCGACTTTCTCGAGCCTCTCGGCGCCCGAAAAATACCACCACGGAACTCCGTTTTGCATGCTGACTACCGCGGTACCCGGGCCGAACATTACGCCGAGCTGCGGCGCGAGCGCCGGCAGGCTGTGGGCCTTGACGCCCAGGAAAACGACGCCCGCCCGCCCGGCGGCCTCGAGCGAATCCACCACGCGCGGCCGCGCTTCGAAATCGCCTTCCGCCGTTTTGACTCGCACGCCCGATGCCTGCATGGCCCGGCAATGGGGGCCGCGCGCAAACAGAGTGACGTCGCAGCCGGCCTGCGCCAGCCGGGCCCCGATATAGGCTCCGATGGCGCCGGCGCCGGCCACCACGAACTTCATCCCTGCGCTCCCGCGAGCTTGGCCGCAACGTTCAACCGCTGCACCTTTCCGGTGGCCGTGCGCGGGATCGATTCCACGATGAAGAGTTTTTTGGGGCGCTTGAAATCCGCCATCCGGTCGCGGCAGTAAGCGATCAGTTGCGCTTCCGTCACCGGCTCGCGAAGCACTACCGCCGCCGCCACCTCTTCGCCCCATGTCGGATGCGGAATGCCGAAACACACGGCCTCGGAAACCGACGGGTGCGTCAGCAGCAGTTCGTCGATCTCGCGCGGCGCAATTTTTTCCCCGCCGCGATTGATCAGCTCCTTGATGCGCCCGGTCAGCCGCAGATAGCCCTGGTCATCCAACACGCCTTCGTCGCCGGTGCGGAACCAGCCCTTGGTGAACGATTTCGCATTGGCTTCGGGATTATTCTCGTAAGCCTGGATCACGCTCGGCCCGCGAATCACGACCTCGCCCTTGCCGCCTGCCGCGACGAGCTCGCCCGTGTCAGTCATGATGCCGATCTCGATTCCGGTGGCCTGCCCGACGGTGCCGAACTTGCGCGCGCGCGGCGGCAGCGGATTAGACGCCATCTGGTGGGAAGCTTCGGTCATGCCGTAAGCTTCGAGCACCGGAACTCCCACCAGCGCTTCGAGTTTCTCCGCCATTTCGACCGGCAGCGGCGCGCTGCACGAACGCATAAAGCGCAGAGATTCGGTCCCCGCCGGCTTTTCGTTCGTGCGCGCCAGAATCAGGTTGTGAATTGTCGGAACTGCCGAGTACCAGGTCGCGCGCTGCTCGCGTACCGTGCGCCAGAAGGAAAGCGGATTGAAGCGCCCCGGAACCACTACCGTGCCGCCCGAGAGCAACGTCGACAGGGTTGACGCGACCAGGCCATGCACGTGGAACAGGGGCATCAGGCAGAGCGCAACGTCGTTCGCTGAAAGCTGGTACGTGCCGACGATGTTGCGCGCCGATCTGGCGATGTAGCGGTGCTGGAGCGGCACGCGTTTGGGCCGTCCGGTCGAGCCGCTGGTGTGCAGGATCAGGGCCACATGGTCCGGCGCCGGCGGAGGCACGGGTTTGCCTGCCGCGGCGCCCGAGATTCGCACTTCCCCGGAAGCGGAGGTTTCGGCGGTCAAAACCGGAATATTGCGTTCCGCAGCCGCGCGGCGCGCATCTTCGGCTCCTTCCGGCGGCAGCACGATCAGCCGCGCCCGCGTGTCGTCGAGATAAAAACAGAACTCTTCGTACCGGTAAGCCGGATTGAGGGGCGCAGCCGTTCCGGCCATCGAAGCCGCCAAAAAGGAAACGATGATCGCAGGCCCATTAGGCAGCGCCATCGCGATTCGCTCGTCGGGTCCGATCCCGGCTCCGGCGAAAACCTGAGCCGCCGCATCCACCTGGCGGCGCAGGGATTCATACGTCACGAGCGCGCCGGTCTCCGGGACAACAAGGGCATTTTGCCCCCCCGGTGCAGCATGTATCAGCTCGACAAGTGTCGCAGCAGCAGCAGGTTCGGTCATGGTGGTGGAAATTGGATGGTAACAGAACCCGGACCGGATTTTCAGGCATGCTGGGCCCTGCTCGGTGCGGAAAAATTCACTTTTTATCCTTTTCAGCCGATAAGCCATAGGGATAAATGTAGCCATGAAGGTGCCTTACCCGGAGCTGGTTCGTGAATTCGTGCGGGAGGCGCGGGTGCCGGAGGACGCCCAGGCCGACGTCTTCCTGCAGGCGCTGCTCGATGACTTCAAATCCAGCCCGGCGCTGTTCAAGCGCGACATGCGCCGCATGCTGGAAAAAGATCCGGCCGTCTTCCTCAAATCGGCCTGCCGCATTCTCAAGGCTGCTTCGGATGGGCCGGGCGCCGAATACCTGATGGAACTGCTGTGGTCGAACCCGGTCATGATAGCCAGCCTGGTAGATCCCGCTCTGCTCGCGATCAAATCGGCCATTAGCCTGGCCCAGCGCTGGGCGCCTTACGATCCGCTTCTGGATATCAAGCTGCTGCATATCGGGTTTCCCTCCGACGCCGCGGCGGTCCGCGAGATCGACATCATTCGCGCCAACCGCGTTTTGGCCATCGTGAACGAATTGCCCGCGCGCCGCCACATTCTGCTGCCGCTGGCGGGTCTGCTGCACAGCCCCGATCCCAAAGTGCGCTCCAAGGCGACGACTTTATACGGGCGCACCAGCCAGAATGCGGACTGGGTGCGAAAGAAACTGGCGGAACCGGATGCCAGGGTTCGGGCCAATGCAGTCGAGACGCTCTGGGGATCGGAATCGGCCAACAGCAAGTCCGTGCTGCGGGAAGCGGTGCGCGACCCCAACCACCGGGTGGCCGCCAACGCGCTGATCGGCCTGCACCAGACCGGCGGATATGATGTGGTCGGATGCCTGGAAAAAATGGCCAAGAGGGCCGACCCCATGGCCCGGGCGGCGGCGGCGTTTGCCATGGGCCGGATCCAGGCGCCCGAGCTGAAGCCGTTGCTCGAGAACCTGCTCAAAGACGGCAACGCCCAGGTGCGCGGCCAGGCGCTGCGTTCACTGGTCCGCATCAAGCGCCGCGAGCCGCGCGGTGCGGGTGAAGCCTCCGCTGCTCCGGCGGCTGCCGAGGCCCCCGACGCCGCAAAAACCATGGAACAGGCCCCGGTTCCGGACAATAAGCCATGACGCCGAATCGTACCGAGGCGCCCGTCGAGTGGAGCGCCAAACAGATCGTGCAGGCCTTCATACAAGGCGCGAATCTCGCCGCCGCCGACGAGCTTGCCTGCAGCTTCCTCGAGGAGCTGGTTTCCGGCTTTGAAGCCAGCCCCAAGGAAGCGCGCCGCGCCATGCGCAAGCTGCTCATGCACAACCCGCTTCGGTTCTTCGTGTGTGCTTGCCGCATGCTGAAAAGCCAGACCGATACGCCCGGCTGCGAATATCTCGCCAAGCTGCTTTTGGAGGGCGATCTTCTGCAAAGTTCGCTCGCTGATCCGCAGCTGTTTTCGATCCAAGTGGCTATCAACCTGGCCCAGACCTACGTGCGACTGGACCCGCTGCTCGATTTCAAGCTGATGCAGATGCTGTTTCGGGGCGAGCGCAACGGTGACGGCGAAATCGATGCGGCGCGGGCGCAGCGGGTCCTCGATCTGGTTGCCATCCTGCCCAGGCACACCCGGATCCTGCCCCTGCTGCTCAAGCTGCTGCGTTATTCTAACCCGCGGCTGCGGTCCAAGGCCGTGCTGCTGTTTTGCCAGATCAGCAAGAACCCGCAGTGGGCCGAACGCCAGCTGGCGGACGAAGACCCATGGGTACGGGCCAGCGCCATCGAAGGCCTGTGGGGAAATCAGGCGCCAGGTGCAAGGGCCGTGCTGCGCGACGCCGCCCAGGATAGCGACCACCGCGTAGCCGCCAATGCCCTGGTCGGGCTTTTCCTGCTGGACGGACCCGCAGTGGCCCCGCAGCTCCAGGAGATGGCCGCGCATCCTTCCCCGGCGTTTCGCTCCGCCGGAGCGTACGCCATGGGCGAAACGTACAGCGAAGAGTTTATTCCGGTCCTGAATTCCATGGTCAAAGACTACAACGCGAATGTGCGGTGCGCAGCCTTGCGTGCGCTCGTGCGGATTCGCAAAACCAAGGCCGCCAGGGAGGCGGAAATCCACGCCGCAGTCCCCGCCGGTGGCCCCTCCGATGCACCAGCAGCAGCGCAGGCGGCCGATGGCTTGCCGGAACCACAAACCGAAGCGCCGGTTGCCCCGGCGGAATAGGGTGAACGCCCGGGCGTCTCTGCTGCCTTCCACGCATTTCGGATTGGGTAAAAAGTGCCGAATCTGAGCGTATATGCCGGTGTGCGCCGATTCCCGTCTCGCCTGGCTCGCAGCCGCTCAGAACCCGGACGGCGGTTGGGGATATTTTCGCGGAAAGCGATCGTGGCTCGAGCCGACGGCTTTCGCGTTGCTGGCCCTTTCGGCAGATTCGCGCCGGGCGAGCGCTTGCAACCGCGGATGGGACTTGGTCCGCTCCTGGCAGTTGCCCGATGGCGGGTGGCGGCCATGCGCCCAGGTGAATCGGGCCCATTGGACGACAGCGCTGGCAGTGACTCTTCACGCGAGGCTGGCGAGGCAGGCAACTCCAGACGGCGCAGCCGCGCTCGGCCGCGGCGTCGCCTGGCTGGTCCGGACTACGGGAGCGGAAAACCGCCCCTTGCGCCGTTTGGCTCATTGGTTGAAGCCGCGAGTCGTCGAATTTGACCCGCAACTGAGCGGGTGGCCCTGGCAGCCGGGCGATTCCTCTTGGATCGAGCCGACCGCGCACACGTTAATGGCGCTCAAATGCACGGCCCGTGGAAATCGGGAAGCGGCCCAAAGAATCGAGTGCGGAGAACGGCTGCTGCTCGACCGGCGCTGCGCGGATGGCGGATGGAATTACGGCAACCGCACGGTCCTGCGCAGGGATCTGCCGTCTTATCCGGAAACCACGGCCCTTGCTTTGCTGGCGCTTGCAGGAAACCGGTCGCTCGACTGGGAACGTGCGCTCGCCCGGGCCGAGCGGTCTTGGCGCGAGACATCCAGCCCCTTGGCGCGAGCCTGGTTGGCAGTTTGTCTGGCGCGATACGGGCGTGCTTTACCCGGAGCGTTTGCCGAAAATACGACCGGCGACATTCTGGTGTGCTCGGTGGAGGCGATGGCGTGCAGCCGGGTTTTGGGATGACGCGGCGTCAATGGTTGGCCGGCCTGGGGACGGCGGCCGCAACGGCGGCTACCGGTTGCCGTGGGACGCCGGATCAGTCAGGAAAGTCCAGGGCGGCGGTAGCCATTCTGCGGGCGGATTCTTATCGGGCGGATCTGGTCGATCGTTTGTTGCGTGGGGCGGCAGCGTGCGGCCTCGATGCACGCGGCAAGCGCGTGCTGCTGAAGCCCAATCTGGTGGAGTTCGAGGCAGGATCCGTGATTCACACACAAGTGGAGGTGCTGGCAGCGGCGGTCGAATTGTTCGAGCGGCTGGGCGCGGCGGACGTCCGCATCGGAGAAGGGCCCGGGCACCGGCGCGACGCTTTCTATCTTGCCGAGGAAGCCGGGTACCGGATGATTCCACGCTTCGAGACGCGCTTCGTGGACCTGAACCGCGACGATGTGGCGCCGGTTGGGCCATTTGCCGGCGCGGAACGGATCTACCTGCCCTGTAGCGCTCTGGGCGCGGACCTGATCGTCTCGGTGGCGCGCATGAAAACACACCACTGGGCGGGAGCGACGCTTTCGATGAAAAATTTGTTCGGGGTCGTTCCGGGAGAACTCTACGGCTGGCCTAAGAACCATCTGCACCAACTGGGGATCGCGCAGTCGGTCGCGGAGCTGGGGCGGATTTTTTCGAACAGCTTCGCCATTGTGGACGGGATCGTGGGAATGGAGGGCAACGGGCCGATCCAGGGCCGCGCGAAACCCGCAGGGGTGCTGGTGATGGGCCGCGATCTGGCCGCAGTCGACGCCACCGCCTGCCGCATCATGGGAATCGATCCCGAAAAAATCGAATACTTGCAGCTCGCGGCGAAGCGCGGTGAAGTGCGTGAAGTGCGGATCGAACAGCGCGGCGAATCGATTGCGCTTGTCCGCACGGATTTTGAACTGATCCCGGAATTTCAGCATGTCCGCCTGGGTTAGCGCGCTCCGTCGGCCGCAGGTGAGACGCCGGCTGGTGGCTGCGGGTATCCTGCCGGCGGCAATCGCATTGGCTGCGGTTTACTGGACGGCTCTTCGAACCCCGGCTGTCGGCGCGTTTCACGACGACGGCATCTATGCCGTTACCGCCAAAGCGCTGGCGACGGGCCGCGGCTATCGCATTCTGAGTCTTCCCGGGGAAAACCGGCAGACCAAGTACCCTTTCCTGTTTCCTGCACTCCTCGCGGCGGTGTGGAAGATGGCGCCGCGCTTCCCGGATAACGTCGTTTTTCTTAAATCAGTTCCACTCGCTTGTGCGATGCTCTGGTGGTTCTTGAGTTATCAGCTGATCCGGCGCGAAACGCGCTCAAGGCACGTGGCCGCGGCGGTCACGTTGCTGACCGCGGTATCGCCCTGGATTTTGTTTTTGAGCACGGCGCTGCTCTCGGAAACGCTGTTTGCCGCGCTCGTGACGGGGGCGCTGCTTCTTATCCGGCAGACGGAGCATGGCGAGGAAAGTCTGCACTCGGTCTGGGGCGCCGGTCTGGCAGCCGGAGCAGCCTGTCTCACCCGCGCAGCCGGTATCGCGTTGATCCCGGCCGGCGCATGGGCGCTCAGCGGGCGCGGCAAGAGGCGCGATGCGGTGATCTTCATTCTGCTGGCGTCCGCCGCGTGCCTGCCCTGGGTCCGGTGGCAGTTCCAGCATTCCCACGCATCGCTCGAATCGTATTATTCCGAGCGAAATTATGCGGCCTGGAACATCCTCTTGCACTTTGCCCCATCACAAAAGCTGAAAATTGCCGGACAGAACGCCGTCGGGGCCCTCGTCGCGCCGGGAGTGTTGATGGGCTCGCCGGCGAGCGGTTGGGGAGCGCTCGGGGCCCTGTTGCTGGGTGTCCTCACGGTTGCCGGCCTGGTCCGGCGCATTGTGCGCAAGCCCGGTGTGATCGAACTGTTCACGATCTTTTATTCGACGCTCATCATCCTCTGGGCCTGGCCGCCGATGCGGTTCTTTGCTCCGCTCCTGCCGGTGCTGCTGCTATCCGCCTATGAAGGGGTCAAAACCACGGTGCGGGCGTTAGCTTGGGGGCCGCGCGCGGCACAGGTGCTGTTGGCTGGCGCGGCGGTCGCGCTTGCCGCACAATCCGGCTGGGTGACGGCGGACGATATCGCCCAGGCACGCATGCATGGCTCTTTGAAGCTGCCCAACACCCCGCAGGACGACTGGCGTGAAATGGCGCGGCTGACCAGCTGGCTCCAGCGGAACACGCCGCCCGACGCCGTGCTGATGGGCAACCTAGACCCGGTGCTGTACCTCTATTCGGGCCGAAAAAGCGTGCGGGGATTCACCGCCGATCCGTTCCTGCTGCACTACTCCGATGAGCGAAACCGTCAGCCTCTAGGCGGCGCAGAAGAAATGCTGGAAACGATGCGGCGCTACCGGGTCGCCTACCTGGTCCAGATGCCGAACGCGGCCTTTCGCGAAGGCGCTTATCTCAGCCGGTTGGATTGCGAGTTGGTGACCAGCCACCCGGAGCTGTTCCGCCTGGTTTATGAGTCGAATCAGGGAAGGTACCGGATCTATGCGACAGCCTTAGATCGCCACTTAGATCGGCTAGGATTTAAACCCAATTTCCAAAATGGCACACCGCTGATAACCTCGAACCAGATTGGTATCCGTGTAACAGATCGGAACTGAGGAGAGAGAGGAACAATGCAACGTCTGACAAAAGCAATCGTAGCCATGAAGATCTGGAAAGACAAGCATGGCCAGGACCTGATCGAGTACGCGCTGATGGCGGGTTTTGTCGCGGTGGCCGCAGGCGCTCTGATGCCCAGCGTCTCCAGCAGCATCAGCACCGTGTTTTCGAAGATCAGCTCGGTCATGGCTGGCGCCGCCGCCAGCTAGATCCAACTTCACGCGGGTGGGGAAGCGCTGGTCAGGCGCTATCCCACCTGTGTCTGAATACCCGCCTCGATCGGGCGAACGGAGGGAACATGCGACGCCTCAAAAAACGAATCGGAAAATCAAAATTCTGGCTGGCGGCTTGGCGCCACATCTGCCATGACCGCCGCGGTCAGGACATGATCGAATACGCGCTCATGACAGCGGTCGTCGCCACGGCTTCGGCGGCAGTGCTGCCTAGTGCCACCAGCAGCATCAGCACCGTGTTTTCGAAGATCAGCTCGGTGCTGACCGTGGCAGGCGCCAGTTAGTCCGCGCCCACGACCTCGCCGGCGTACACCGACAAATCCGCCAGGTTCCCCGTGGAATCAAACTCCATGGAACGCGCCGGCCCCAGAATCTCGAGAATCGGGTTCTTCTCAATCTCGCCCCGCAGATTTTCGCTGAGCGCAATCAGCCCGATCTCCAGCGAATTCCGCACCCAGCCATAAGTCACCTCCCGCAGATCCAGCCGTCCTACCGTCGGAGCAATCCGCGCAATGCACTCCCGGTCCGTCGGAAAATGGATGGGCGTCCGGATCGCCGCCGGCGTCGATGCCGTCAAAGAATTAATCCACGTCGGGTTCCAGTCGATCCTGGCCAGCAGCCGGTCCGATACCACATCCGCCATCCCCAGCCCTACGCCGTTTCCGTAGCTTAGATCGCTCAGCCCGCGCACAAAAATCCGCTCGAAGCGCGGGGCGTCCGGCCAGGGGTTGTACTGCCCATAAACTCCCCGGTTCACCACCTTGGTATCCATGCCGGCGCCGCTGATGTTTTTCCCGATCTCATCCAGAATCAGAATATCCAGGTCCATGGGAATCCGGCCCATCCAGCTCTTCACCAGCCGCAGCAGCTCTTCTTCGCGCCGCTCCATTTCTTCGACCGGCACCGCCGTCACCTGCGCGGTCGAGTGGTGCGCGTCTTCGAGAATCGCCAGGCCTCCCAGAATCTTCCCCGACGCCAGCACCTGCCGCCCGATCGACCGGATCACCTTCTCGAGGCCCAGCTTAAACGCATACGTGTGATACCGCTGCGCTCCCGCGAATTTTCCGAGCCCGATCGCCATCATCTTGAACAGCCCGCTCTCGATCGCGCCGGCGAAATCCGTATGCCACTTGACGCGTCCCACCAGCATCACGCCGTCGCTTTCGAACGCGTTGCGGTCCATGAACGCCTCGATGCCTTCCGGCGTGCGCCCCACCGGCACCACTTCGAGCGAGCTCACGATCGGGCACCCCATGGTGTCCTCGATGATTCCGTAATGCGCCAGCACATCGGCCTGGCCTTCGGCGGTAGCGGCCCCATGGCTGCCCATCGCCGGGAAAATGAACGGCTGCGCGCCGCGCGATTTCCAGAAATCCACCACCGAGCGCACAATGGTCGCGATATTGCTGATGCCCCGGCTGCCGACGCCAATCGCCACCCGCGCGCCGGGCTTCAATGCGCGCGCGCCGAATGGCGACTGCGCAAGTTCCTTGGAAACTGCTGACCGCACATCGCGAATACTGCGATCGGGAAAATTCTGGCGGACGAGCAACAGGCGGGGGAATTCCATGCCCGAATTATAGCAGGGCGTTACCGGCTCGGGCCGCGCGAACTTATTCGCCCCATTGCTTTTCGAGCATGCGCGAGTATTCGCCGGAAGCGTAAAGATCGAACCGGAAATTCGCGCCGGTGATTTCCGGAAAGCTGTTGAGGTGCTGCGTGCAGACGAACAGATGGTCGGCGAAACGGTGGTAATGGAGCAGAAAGCCGTCGGAGAGATCTTCCGGTCGGGGAACCTCCCGGAACATGGCGCTCAAGCCTAGCGCGCGAGAGAAAACTGCTTCCGGATTCGCCACGCCCCAGCGATGCAGCTTGTCTTTCACCGGAGCCGGCGCATGATAAACCAGCAGCGATGCAAAACTCTGCTCCCGGATCCCTAAGCCCGCCAGCTCCGGCGTCCGTGAAACCAGGTCCATGCATTGCCCGATCCACCGCAGCAGGTCTTTGCCCACGAAAAACAGCATGCGCGCTTCGGCATAACGGCTTTGCAGTAGTTTGCGGGTGAGCTGGTCGCGATCTTCCGCCTCCGCCGGCAGCAGCCCGGAGAGCATGAGCGCAGCCTTCGAGCCTTCCAGCAATTGCCCCGGCCCGAGCTCATTGCTGAACGGATGCAGAATCAGCGGCGGAAGCTCCCAGATCTTCTCGCCTAACTCGATCGGCGGGCTTTTGGCGTTGTCGGACATCAGTTCTCAGCGTATAGATCGGCAGATGCGGGCAAGACTTTATTTTCTTTCCCGCAGGAGCACGGAAGCGGTAATCGTCTCGCTGCCGCGCAGTACCTTTACGGTCACGCGGTCGCCCGGCTTTTTGCTGCGCAGCGCATATGTGAAGTCATACAGATTGCCGATCGGTTTTCCGTCGAACTCCACCAGGATATCCCCGGCCTTGAGGCCCGCCTGCGCCGCCGGCGTGCCGTCGCGGATATCGGCGAACCGGACGCCGTTGGGAATCTCCGCAAAATCCGGAACGCTGCCGAACTCCGGCCCGTAGCCCGATTGCGACGAACCCACCGGCCCGCCGCCGTGATGCGATTCCGGCTCCTTGACCCGCACGAACATCGGCCGCTCGGCTTCATCCTCGAGCTTCGTTCCGACTGCGGCGATCATATCCAGCAGCTTGGCCGCGTCCGGCGCGTCGATTTTGTCCCAGGTGTCGCTCGGCTTGTGATAATCGCCGTGCAGTCCCGAAAAGAAAAACAGCACGGGCACCTGTTTGGTCGTAAACGACGTGTGATCGCTCGAGCCATACCCTGTCGAGTCCGAATAGTCGATATGCATCGGGTAACGCGCCAGAATCGGATCGATGGTCGCCCGCAGGTTGCTTCCCGTCCCCACGCCGCCGATATAAACCTTACCCTCCCGTACGCGGCCGATCATATCCAGGTTGATCATGGCCACGGCCTTGTTGATCGGCAGATCCGGATGGTTGACGTAATAGCTCGAGCCCAGCAGCCCCAGTTCTTCGCCCGCAAACGTCAGGAACAACACGCCGCGCTTCTGCTTCGGCTGCGAGGCAAACCAGCGCGCCAGCTCGATCACGCCCGCCGTGCCTGAAGCATTATCGTCGGCCCCCGGATGCACGGTCGTTCCGGCGAGCGACGGCGCCATCGAAAACTGGTCGCCCAGGCCGAGATGATCGAAATGCGCCCCGATGATCAGGTATTCGTCGGTTTCGCCCGGCAGATACCCGGCCACGTTGTGCACGGTCTTGATCACCCGCTCGACGTCGATGTTCTCGCGGACTTCAACAGAATCCGGGAGGGCGAACGATCGCGGCTTCAGATCTTTATCGATCGCCTCGCCGATCTCATCCAGGTTTTTGCCGGCGTCCGCAATCCAGCCCGAGGCGATCGCCGCCTTGATCTGCACGAACGGAATGCCCGCTTCGGTCGGTCCCGCGGTGCGGCCGAATTTCTCGAGCTCGTCGGTGTCGCCGTGATGATGGAACTCGTCGTTGATCAGGATCACGCCGCTCGCGCCGTGCATTTTGGCGTTCACTGCTTTGCTGAAGAACTGCGCGTGCTCCGTGAAAGCCTTACCCGCGAAAACGCTCTTTTCGTCGAATTCCTGGGGCTCGTGCCGCAGAATCAGCACCAGCTTGCCCTTCGCCTGAATGCCCGCGTAATCGTCGTAATTGTATTCGGGCGCCGTTATCCCGTAGCCCGCGAACACTACACCGCCTTCCAGCTTCGCCTGCGACGAAAAATTGAACGGAATGAAATCTTCCCCGGTCTTGAGCTCCGTCGATTTGCCCGCCTCTACGACTTCGAAGCGATTGGCGTTTCCCAGCTTGGCGTTCGTCGTTACAGGAAATGCCTGGAAATAGCTCTTGCCGTCCACCGGCTTCAGGCCGATCGCGCGAAATTGCGCGGCAATATAATCCGCCGCTTTTTCCAGCTCCGGCGAGCCGGTCGCGCGCCCGCGCATTTCGGGCGACGCCAGATACTTGATGTGATCCAGATAGCGCTGCGGGTCGATCCCGGCCGCCGGCGCAGTCGCCGGAGGAGCGGCCTGGAGCCCTAGGGCAACAAAGCACAGCGTGTGCGGCAGCAAGCGGCTGAAATGGCGCATCAATCGGTCCTAATTGAGTGCTGGCGAGGGCAGTTTCACTTCGCAGCCGCAATCTTCGCCCGCATTCTTTGCGGTCTTCTGGTATTCGATTTCGTAATCGATCACCTGCCGCAGATTGTTCCATGTGGCCGCCTGGCCCATCAACAGGCGGCCGTTCACAAACAGAGTTGGTGTGCCGCTTACACCTAGCAGCTTCCCCTCCGCAAGCGACTTCTCCACTTCCGGCTCCGTGGCTTTCGTGTCCATGCAGCGCTCGAGCTGCAACGAATCGATCTCCTTGCCCTTGGCGAACTCCAGGATCTTGGATTTCAGGTTATCGGCGTTGATGTCGCTCTGGTGCTCATAGATCCAGTCGTGATATTCCCAGAATGCCGTAGGACTCTGCTTGAAAATGCAGCGGCCGGCAATCGCCGCCGGCAGCGCCCAGGGGTGAATCTGGCTGAGCGGCATGTCTTTGAAATACAGCCGCACCTGCGTCGGATACGTCGAGAGCAGGTTAGTGCGCAGCGACTTCGCTTCTTCTTTGCAATACGGGCATTCGAAATCACTGAACAGCACGATCACCACCGGCGCTCCCGGCGTCCCGAAGCTGGGCTGGAGATCGGTGTGCAGCCGTTCGAGCTGCGGCTTGAATGGATTCTGGTTGACGTCGAAAATATTGCCGCGGAAAATCTTCTGCCCGTTTTTCGAGACGTAAAGTGTCTCGTCGGCGGATGCCTGTCCTGCCGAAGCATGCACCTCCACCTGCTCAAACCCTGCAACCGGTGAAGGCTTGGGATCGGCGATTTCCACCTTAATGGTAGGTCCCCAAACATTCAAGTGCCGCACATACGCTTCGAGCGTGGGCTTATCGAAAGCCGATTTCTTGGCCGGAGCCGAAGCCTCGGTTTTGGACGAAGCCTTGGCGATGGTTTTGGACTTGGCTGGGGTTTTCGGGTTCTCCGCCGGCCACAGCGCGGCCGCGGCGAACAAGACAATTGCAATCGTGCGAAACATTCTTTCCATTGTAGCGAAGCGCACTATAATACCGGCCCGATGCGCCACGGCACAAATTCCTTGTGCCCCAGCCGTTCGGCGCAGGTCTTTTCGCCGGAAGCCACGCGCAGCACCATGTCGAAAATCTCCCGCCCCACCGCCTCGATGCTTTTTTCGCCGTCCGCAATCGCGCCGGCATTAACGTCCATGTTGTCGTGCATGCGACGATACGTGTTGCTGTTGGTCGCGATCTTGATCACCGGAATCGAGGGGAACCCGATCGCGCTGCCGCGGCCCGTAGTAAATGCAATCAGGTTGACTCCGCCCGCGGCCAGGCCCGTGAGCGAAACCGGATCGTACCCCGGCGTGTTCATGAACACGAATCCCGGCGATGTGATCCGTTCCGCGTAATCCACCGCTTGCATCAGCGGCGTGCTGCCGGCTTTGGCCGCTGCGCCCAGCGATTTTTCGAGAATATTCGTCAAACCGCCTTCTTTATTTCCCGGCGACGGGTTGTCGTTGAAGCTGCCGCCGAACCGCGTCAGGTATTGTTTGTAACCCTTGATGAATCCCAGAAACCGCTCCGCCACCTGCCGGTTGCGCGCCCGCCGCACCAACAGATGCTCGGCGCCGAAGCACTCCGTCGTTTCGGCCAGCACGAACGTCGCCGCGTCCGCCGCCAGCATGTCGCAGCAGATCCCTAGCGCGGGGTTGGCCGTAATCCCCGAAAACGAATCGGATCCGCCACAATTCAGGCCCAGCACAATCTTCGACGCCGGAACTTCTTTCCGCTTCTCGGCCGACCCCTGTTCCATTAGCTTGTGGATTTCCCGCCGCGCCGCTTCGAGCGCCCCGCGCGTCCCGCCGCTCGATTGCAGCGTCATCCCCACCAGGCGCGAGCTGCGCGGCGCATTCGGCCCGAGATAATGATCGATCTGATTCACTTCGCAGCCCAGCCCCAGAATGATCGCCGCCGAGACATTCGGATGCGCCAGCACCCCGCCGAGCGTGCGCTGAAGCTGTTCCGTGTCCGGACCGATCGTGTGCCCGCATCCTTCGCCATGCGGGAACGCCACCACGCCGTCGATATTCGGCGGCAGCTTTTCGTCATCGAAACTCGCCGCAATCAGCTCCGCCGTGTGCGCCGCGCAGTTGCTCGCCGCCACAACTGCAACGTAATTGCGTGTTCCCACGCGCCCGTCTTCCCGTGGATAACCGAGAAACGTCGGCAGGTCTTTCGCCGGGGCAGGGTAGGAAATCTCGCCTTTTGGAAATTCGTAATCGAACGTCAGTTCTTCGAAAGAAATGTTATGCGTGTGCACGTGGCTGCCCGGTTCAATAGGCTGCTTGGCGCGGCCGATCACCTGCCCGTAGCGGTGCACCACTTCGCCCGGCTGGATCTTCGCGACGGCCATTTTGTGTCCCGCCGGAACGGCGTCGAGCACTTGGATCGGGACTCCATCCACCCGCAGCTCCATTCCCGGCTGCAACGGAACCCGTGCGATGGCCACATTATCGAGCGGGTTCAAATGAATCGCCGAGTTTTCCGCCGTCGGCAGCTTCGCGATTTCAAGTAATTCCATGACTACCTCATCAAAACAAATTCGGTGACCTGTTCACCGGAATGCACGTGCAGTTTGCCATTCACCGGGTGGATCCAGAACCCAGTGCCGTCCTTCGGAATTGGAATTTCCGCTGGACCGTCCACCGCGACGAAGTCTTGATTCTCAGCATCATCGAGCAGCTTGCCGATGTGGATATGCGCATGGCACTGCGTCCGCCGCTCGTCGCCGTTTACCGCGAGACCCCATTGATCCCCCCACAGCGATCTCGCTTTTTCGATCGCTGCGTTCCAAAGGGCCAGCCGCGCTTCGGGCGTCATCTCCCAAAGCTGATGGACGTGCGCTCTGGGCAGGGCCAGCCACCGGTTGGGCTTCCTTGGATTGATATCTTTCAGGAAAAACACCGCTACGTCCGCCGGCTGGTTTTCCGCTTCCCGGCACAGCCCGCATTCCCGCGCCGCCATGCTCTCGGGCTTCGCCAGATCGCACGTGCAATTGCGCACATCCGCCCAAGCCGCCGCAGCGAACACGAAAACAAAACAAATTCTGGGAAGGAACACTCAGGTTCATTATAAATTGACTCGCCGGTTCCTGCCTGGAAGTCCTGTTGTGTCAACATAAGACCAATGCCGCGTCCGGCCCTGCGAATTTGGCTCATCGCGATTCCGATTCTCTACTTTCTCTATTTCTTCGGCCTTGCGCGTATCGGCCTGGTCGGGCCGGACGAGCCTCGTTACGCCGCGATCGGCCGCGAGATGGCCAGTTCTGGCGATTGGGTGACGCCGCGGCTCTGGGGCGAGCCATGGTTTGAAAAACCGGCACTTCTTTACTGGATGACCGCCACGGCATTCCGCGCCGGTCTGGGCGAAGAACTGGCGCCGCGGTTGCCGGTCGCGCTGGTGGGCGCGGGCTTTCTCTTTTTCTTCTATGGGGCGCTGCGAAAGGAGTTCGGCGATCGAGCGGCCGCGTACGGAACGGCCATTCTAGCCACCTCGGCAGGGTGGCTGAGCTTAAGCCATATTGGCGTGACAGATATCCCGATGTCTGCCGCGTTCATTGCGGCGATGCTGCTATCGCTAGGCTGGATCGAGCGCGGCGAGCGGCGCCGGCTGCCTTGGGCCGCTGCGCTGCTGGGCGTAGCGGTGCTGGCGAAAGGCCTGGTGCCGCTGGTGCTGGCTCTGCCGCTGGCATTGATGGGCTGGCGGCGGCTCATGGACTGGCTGCGCCCGCAAATGATTGTCTCCTTTGCAGTTATCGCGCTGCCATGGTATGTGCTTTGTTTTGTGCGCAATGGCCGGCCATTCCTCGAGACATTCTTCTGGGAGCATCAGGTCGAGCGCTTCCGCTCCACCGAGCTCGCGCATGGCCAGCCGTTTTGGTTCCTGCTGCCCGTGCTGGTTGTGGCTTTGTTTCCGTGGGTGCCAGCTCTGGTGGTTCTGTTCCGGCGGTCGCTTTATTCCGACGCCCGGCGGCGGTTTTTGCTTACCTGGGTGGTTTGGGGACTAATATTTTTCTCGGCCTCTGCGAACAAACTACCAAGCTACGTTCTACCGCTCGTTCCGGCGCTGGCGGCATTAGCGGGAATTGCGCTCGCGGAATACCAGCACACGCGCTGGATTCTTTCGGCCACGGCGGCGCTGCTGGTGCTGATCGGGCCGATTGCGACGACACTGCCGGAAGCGCTGGCGGCCGGGATATCACGAGCCGGTGCGCCGGCATTCCACTGGGTGATGCTCCTGCCGCTCATTGCGTGCGCGGTGGTGTGGTATGTGGACCGCGCGGGGCATCGCGTCCTGGCAGCCGGGCTCCTGGTTGCGGCGATCACGGCGGGGGTGGTGTCGCTGGAGCTTCGGTCGTTTCCGGCGATTGACCAGGCGGCCTCGGCGCGGCCGCTGTGGATTTCGGTCGCGCCGATTCGCGACCGCGTTTGCGTGGCGCGGCTGCATCGCAGCTTGCGATATGGGCTGAACTATTATTCGGTGACTCCGCTGCCGGATTGCCGCCAGGAACCGCGCGAGGTCGAGATTACGCAGGATCCGGGATCGGCGCCGCGGCTCGTGAGCGCGACGGCGGTTCCGGCGAGCTGGCGTTAAAGACTAGTACGCCGGGGAAGGCCCGAGCCGAAGCCTCCATCCACGACAAAAGCGCTGCCGGTGACGAAACAGGTGTCGTCGCTGGCGAGGAAGACGGCGGCGCGGGCGGCAGTCGGATCGGGCCGGGCCTGGAAAGGGCGCTGGGCGAGGCCGGCGTCGATCTAAAGCGAGCAGATGCAGTCGGTTCCCAAACCACCCAGTCGAGCCAAATGTGCCGCCGGGCGTCGGAATAAATTTGGCCGCCGCGGCAGAGGCACGAGCACTGGTGTCGATGGAGACATTCGCGCCCTCGCGCCATTGGCGGGAATTGCGTTTGCGGAATACCAGCACACGCGCTGGTTTTATTACTCCCTCACTCCACAGCCCGATTGCCGCCAGGAACCGCGCGAGGTCGAGATTACGCAAGATCCCGATTTGCCGCAGCGGCTGGTGAGCGCGGTTGCGGTTCCGGCCAGCTGGCGTTAAAGACCAGGGTGCCGGGAAAGGCCGGAGCCGAAGCCGCCGTCGACGACAAAGCGCTGCCGGTGACGAAACAGGCGTGCCCGATTGCCGCCAGGAACCGCGCGAGGTCGAGATTACGCAGAATCCCGGTTCGACGCCGCGGCTGGTGAGCGCGACGGCGGTTCCGGCGAGTTGGCGCTAACGATTAAGAGGCCGGGGGAAGGCCGGAGCCGAAGCCACCGTCGACGACAAAGGCTGTGCCGGTGACGAAAGAGGCGTCATCGCTGGCGAGGAAGGCGGCGGCGCGGCCGACTTCTTCGGGCCGGCCGATGCGCCACAGGGCGTGCAGCTTTCCGGCGGCGGCGCGGGCGGCGGCGGGATCGGGCTGCGCCTGGAAATAGCCTTCGGCGAGGCCGGCATCGATGTAGCCGGGGCAGATGCAGTTAATGCGGATGCCCTCCTTGCCATGGTCGATGGCCATAGCTTTCGTCAGGCCCATGATGGCGGCTTTGGTGGCGCAATAGCCGGCGCAGGTGGGCTCGACGAAGAATCCGTTCACAGACGACATGTTGACGATCGCGCCTTTGGTGGCGCGCAGGTGCGGCATGAAAAATTTCGAGCAAAGGAAGACGCCGCCGATGTTGACGGCGATTTCACGGTTCCACTCTTCGACGGTGGTGTCCTCGACGGTTTTGTTGACCTGGATGGCGGCGTTATTGAAAAGCACGTGAACTTTCGAGAAGACGCTCAGCGTTTCTTTGACGAGATTCTGGACCGAATCGGGATTGGCTACGTCGGTCTCGATGGCGATTGCTTTTCCGCCCAACTGCTCGATGCGCTGCGCGGTTTCGAGAGCGGCGGGCCGATTGATGTCGGCCACGACAACCCAGGCGCCCTCGCGCGCGAACTCGATGGCAGAGGCCCGGCCGATGCCGGAGCCCGAGCCGGTTATTACGGCTACTCGATCTTTTAGCTTCATGTGTTTTGCACTCTCCGGAGGGCCTGCTCGCAGGACTCCGGCCGGCTGTAAACCGTGGCGCGCACTTCGGCGGCGAATGTTGCGCCGGGCTCGAGCTTGCGGCTGGTTCCGGTGCGGACAGCTTCGGCCAGATGCACCGGGTAACTGGTCCAAGGCTCGACGATTACGTGATGATATCCGCGCCAGCCGCCGTAGACGAGCCAGAGCCACAAGTAGGGGCAGGTTTCGACTGGAAAAGTGAGCAGAAATCCTTGGCCGGTTTCGGAATCTTCGACGGCGTACCATCCGGCTTCGAGATCGGTGGCGTAATGGCCGCAGAAGATTTTCGCATCGATACCGCGCGCGTGGCTTATATCTGTTTTTCCCGCAGGCGTGTCCAACACGGGCCAGGAGTAGCGCTCGCCGGGCTTGCCGAGAACCGGGTCGGAAGATAGGCCGACGATTCCGGTGCGCGCGGGAATGCGCAGCACGGTGTGAGGCGTGGGAGCGAGGGCGGGATGCGTGCCCCAGATGAAATCGAGCCGAGTTGGACCGAGATTGGTGATTTCGTAACGGATCTTGAGAAAAGGCGATGCACCGGCGAGCGTCACGGTTTTTTCCGCGCGAACGGGACTGATCGGACCGAATGCGGAGAGGCGGGCGACAAGATCGCCGGCATTACGATCGGCCGAGTCGAGGCTCCAGTGCACGGAGCGCAATTCGCCCAGGTTCGGATAGCTCTCGCCGTTAAAATCGCAGGCATCGCAGGAAGGGAAGCCCTCGTCCCAGCCGCCGCACCAATAGTTATCGAAATTGGCTTCGATGGCGTAAGGCTGCGGCAGAATGCGCGGATTGTGCCACAAGAAATTTCGTCCAGTCGATTTCAGGATCAGATCGTAAAGCTTGGCGCCGACATCCGGGAGGATGCTAATGGCGAGCCACTCGTTTTCCATCTGAATGGCGCGCAGGCCATTGATGACGGCTTTCGGATCGAGTTTCATTGTGCGGAAGGAACCTGATCGGGCAAATCCACATAAGCGCCGGAGAAGGTCAAGCCGCGCTGGATGGGCAGCGTGACCCGGACTTCATTTGACGCTCCGGCATGCGTTTCGCCATCGAGGCTTACGAAATAGCAGCGGGTGACGTTCTCGTGCTGGTTGCGAATGGTTTTGAACGCTTGCAAGGATTTGGGTGCGCCGTTGACGGTGACCGCCATAGGCTCGCCGATGGGCAGTAGTTGCGGAAGCTTATCGGAAACCCAGTTATCGTTCAGCTCGCGGTTCTCGTCTTTGACCAGCAGCACCAGGTAGGCTTTTTCGTAAGCCCAGGGTTCGCGCGACCATTCGGCTTCAGGCGTCGAGTTGGCAAGGTAGGGCTTCGCGGCGGCAGGAAATTCGAAGGTCGCGTGCAGCGTCGCGGAATCGGCGGAGTGGCTCGCGATATTCCAGTCGCCTACGTAGCGCCGTGCCGCCGGCGCATTTTGGTCTTCGGGGGCAAGATTGCGAGGAGCCGTACTTGCGGATGCGGGAGCAATCCAGATCACACGGACCTGCTTGGCAGGCACGGTGACGCGCAGCCGGGCGCCGTGCGCATACTCGCCGCCGGACGGACCTTTGAGCGTGAAGCTTGAGGGAAAAATCTCTTCCGCTATGAAACGGGCGGAAGCGGGGGCGTCGAACTGGAGCGCGAGATCGGCGATCTGCTCGACTTCACCGGAATTCAGAAGAAAGATATAGCCGCGGTCTTTCCGGATATGCGCGAAGCCGGAGAGCGATTCGGCGTCGCCCTGCCAGACGTCGGCGAAGTGCACGGAGCGGTCGAAGAGCTTGTCCCCCTGGCGCAGATAGTCTTTGTTGCGGCGCGCCCAATCGAACCAATGTTGGGTGAAGCGGATTTCGCTTTCCGGAATATCGTCGGGAATGTCGTTGTAGGTGACCTGCCCGGCCATAGCGAGCGCGCTTAACAACGAATATCGATAGCCGGCGCGATCGTGATGATGCGATTCCTGGCCGTAGTGATTCACGCAGTTCAGCATGCGATACCAGGGCCGCAGATAAACCGCGTGGCTGCCGAACAGATAGACGCGATTCATGTCGGCATAAAGGCGATCGAGGTGCAAGTCGGGCTCGACGGAAGAGAAGTGGTCGCCCTCGTAGCCGCCGTAGAAGGTGCCATGCGCGCGGCTATCGAGATAGCGGACATACTGCGGGTTGGTGAAGCCTCCATCGGCGCCGAGCATGATGCCTGGGCTGGCCTCGCGCAGTTCGCGGCCGAAGCGCAGCATGCGCTGGCCTTGCGCGTAGATCGAATATTTACCTGGTAGGTGGCCATGATCGGTACGCTCGCAGGGAAAGACGGTGAAGAAATCGGCCCAGTGCATGGCGCGGAGTTTGTATGTTCGGGCGAGTGCAAGAATTTTCTGAAAATACGCCTCACCTTCCGGGGAGAGATGGCAGGCGACGGGTTTGAGCGGCGCGCCGGTGTGCCAGTCGATATCGGAGCCGAAGTCGATCCACCATCCGGTGTTGACGTGATACCGGCCGGCGAGACTCACAAAGCGCTCAACCAGATCGGGCGGAGCGACGGCGGCCTGATGCGCCGGCTCGAAGCCATCCATATAACGGATGCCGAGTTTTTCCGCGGTGGCCATCAGGTGCTCAGACCACTGGGGGCGCTCGACCAGCTCTTCGATGCCGACCTTGACGGACCAGCCTTCCGAGTAGACGTCGGGCCATTCAGGAGGCGGCTGGGAAATTTGCGCGTGATACTCGATGATCCAGTCGCGGAGGCCGCGGTCCCATCCACCCCAATATTCGCCACGGTTGCGGTAGACGCCGACGACGGCCTTTTCGGTATCGAGAGCGGCGCCGGGCGCGACCGTGACGCCGGGATAGTAAGTCAGGGCGTCGCCTTTGTGGTCCCAATAGATGGTTTCGAGGCACTCGAAGAAGCCGCCCTTCTCCATGCGAGCGACCGGGTAAGTCAGTTCCTGGCCGGCGGCGAGGTCGATGGTGCGGGGGAGGCCGAGCGAAGAGACGGTGACGTCGCGGACTTCGATCGACGCGGCGGATTTGTTGTGTAGCGAGATCCACTTGTGAAGAAAATGGTCCTCGGCGCGGAGCTCGTAATGCACGGTGAGGTCGAGCGGTTCGGAAGTGAGTTCGACGCGCACGTGCCCTTGTTGGGGAGTTGATCCGGCGGTCGAGACTTGAGCGACGCGGAAATTTTCGGGACGCAACTGGCCGGTCGCAGTGCGAATGCTGAAGGCAAGGGCCGCGGGCGTCGCGAGACTTTCGCCCGTGACACGATTGCTGAGGCGGATTTCCCTGAGAATCGGGGCGGTTGAGATTTCCAGTTCGAGAAAGCCGTTGCCGATGGTTACGGCTTGCTGGCGCGGGCGCGTAATTTCGACCGGCGTCTTCGCCCATTGCGAGTCGGCGACAATCAGGGTGGGGCTAAGGGTATCAGTAAAGATGCGAGTCTGTTTCGGCTCGATGACCAAGGGCTCGGAGAGATCGTAGCCGCTATCGCCGCTGGGAGGCTCATTGAAGTAGCGCAGGTAGTCCCGGCTCTCATCGCCGCGCTGCAATAGTTTCACGGTTCGCCCAGGCGAGCGCACAATCTGGAACAGGACGTCTTCGTAGGCTTCCAATTCACAAACAGCGATGGGGAGGCGATCGGGGAAGCGGCGGCTTTCCGGATCGGGCGGCTCGCTGAACAACAAGCGGACGCGGGTGGTGGTGACTGCTGGAAAGACATAGCGGACGACGGATGTTTCCTGGCCGAACATTTGTGCATCGAGGTCGCGCCAATCTCCGGAATCCCAATATTGAGGGCGCGCCCACTGCTGCGAGCGCGCGACGGCGGGCCCGCGGACCATGCGGCCATTGAAATAGCGCACGATGAGGCTGGAGATTTTTTTGGGCGCCGGCCAGGCGAGGCCGAGATCCGCGGGCAGATTTTCGGGACGTACCAGCCAGTAACTATGGAAGCTGCCGTCGTTGGCTTTGAACGGCTCGTGCTCGGCGATGACGGGCACGCCGGGCTCCCAGGATCGAGCCTCGGCGCCGCGTGCAGTCAGGCCGAGATTCACGCTCGATGGGATTGCAGGTAGAGCGGTTGCGAGGGCGAGCGCCAGTGCGGGCAAGGGCCATCGAATAGTTTCCATAAGTGGAAAGTAACTTCTATCCTTTAGCGCGGTGGGTTGTCAACTGCCGGGCGTCAACGCGGGAGCTTCTTCGCGGGCGCGTTTGCGCTCCTCGTAGACCGTGATCAGGAGCGTGCTCGCGAGGACGAGAATGCCGCCGGCAATCATGTACTTAGTCAGCCGCTCGCCCAGAACGATGGCGGCGATCACGAGACCGAAGAAGGGAATCAGGTAATTCGACAGGCCGGCCTGCGTGGCGTCCAGACGGGTCAACACGTTGAGGAACAGGACCATGGAGAGGAAATATTGCAGCACGGCGAGCAAAATGAGGCCGATCCAGACTTTGAGGGTAAATTGCGGGAGGTCGTGCAGGCCCTGCGGTTCGGTGTAAATCGTAATGGGCAGCAGGAAGGCGAAAACGGCGTAATAGCTATAGAGCAAGACGCGTAGTGGCGAGTAACGCAGCAGGAGTTTCTTGCTGTAGACGTTGTAAAAGGCGCTGCCGTTGACGCTGCAAAAGATCAGAAAATTTCCGAACAGGAATTTAGAATTGCTGAGGTCCAGCTCTTTCCAATCGACGCCGGAGCACTCGAGGACGCCGGCGATGGCGAGGGCAAAGCTGGCCCAGCGCACTTTGGACATGCGCTCGCCGAGAAAAAAGTAAGCCATGATTGCGGTGGAGACCGGCAGCGCGAGCATGAGCAGGGCGGCGTTCGAAGCCAGCGAGAGGCGCACGCCCCAGGTGATGAAAAGCTGAGCGACCACCTGCCCGAAGACGCCGATCAGGATGAATTCGAGAATATCGCGCACCGGCATGCGGCCCTTGAGCTTGCCTTCGCGCAGAACGATGGGGATCAGCATCAGGGTCGAGATGGTCATCGGGTAAAACGTGGCGGAAACCGGACCCATCTGCTCCTGGACGATTTTGACCAGGACAAACTGGCTGGACCAGATGAGATTACAGGCCAGCAGCAGACCCCAATCCCGAAGATGCGCGGCAGAGAAATTAGACATGGAATGTCCGGGTATGGCCTCTCATCTATTGAAGGTGCTTTCGACAGATGATATTCGCGGCGCTCGGGATGTGTCAACATATTGGGGCATGACACGGCAGTATCTGGTCCCGGCGGTCAAGCGGGCGTTCGAAGTGATCGAATTGCTGGCCAAGCACGAGACCAGCATGAGCATTTCGGAAATTCACCGGGCGCTGCGGCTGCCGCTCAGCTCGTCGGCGAACATTGTGTACACGCTCAAGAGCCTGGGTTATCTGGAGCGGGACGAGGAAGACGCCCGCTACCGGCTAAGCGCCAAAATGCTGGGTATTTCGCGGTACGTGATGAACCGGATGGATTTCCTGAAGCAGTGCCACGGACTGCTGGAAAAGCTGGTTCGCGAGTCGGGCCTGACGGCGCACGTGGCGGTGATGCGCGGCGGCGAATCGGTCTACCTGGATAGGGTGGCGCGGGACGGCCTGGTGCAATTTTCGTCGTACGTGGGAATGCGCTGGCCGGCGCACAGCTCGGCGGTGGGGAAGGCGCTGGTGGCATTCCTTCCGGACGCCGAGATGGAGGGCATTCTGAGGCAGATGCGGCTGACGAAGATGACGACCCGAACTATTACCTCGCGGGGGGTGCTCAGAGCGCATCTGCGGAGCTTCCGGCGTTCAGGATACACGTGGGAAATGGAGGAAGGCGAAATGGGAGTGGCGTGTGTGGCGGCGCCGCTTTTCGGGCCGGACGGGCGGGTTGTGGCGGCGGTGAGCGTTACGGGGACGACGAACCAGATTCCGCGGAAGAAGATTGCGGCGATTGGCGCGCTGGTGAAGAGGTATGGGCATCTGATGTCGGCGCGGCTGGGCGCGCGGCCCGTGGCGAAAAAGGCCGCGAACTAAGCGACACGTTACAGTAACGAAAGGGAGCCGGGAGATTCCCCGACGGGGAATTTCTGCAACTACTGCTAAAATAATAAGTTCCGAGCCCTATATGACTACCCCCCGAGATCGGATCGAAGCGCTGGAGGACGCGCTGAAAACGCGCATCCTGGTGCTCGACGGCGCGATGGGCACGATGCTGCACCGCGAGCAACTGACGGCTGCGGACGGTCCTGCCATGGATGGGTGCGTGGAGTACCTGGTCAAGTCGCGGCCGGAAGCGGTTCTGGGAGTGCACCGGGCGTACCTGGCGGCGGGTTCGGACATTATCGAAACGAATTCGTTCGGCGGGACTCAGATCGTGCTGGGCGAGTTCGGGCTTCAGGATGAGGTTTCGTATTTCAATTCTCAGGCCGCCCGGCTGGCACGGCAGGCGGCGGACGAGTTTTCGACCGGCAGCAAGCCACGCTGGGTAGCCGGCTCGATGGGGCCGACCACCAAGGTGATTTCGGTAGGCGGCGGGATCACGTTCGAGCAGATTCGCGAAGCCTACTACAAGCAGGCAAAGGCGCTGGTCGAAGGCGGCGTGGACATTCTGCTGCTTGAAACGTGCAATGACACGCGCGCGGTAAAGGCGGGGCTGCTGGCGATCGAACGCGTCAAGCGCGAGCTGGCGCGGGATATTCCGGTGATGGTTTCGGGCACGATTGAGGCTACCGGTACGATGCTTGCGGGACAATCCGCCGAAGCGTTCTGGACGTCGGTTTCGCACGCCAATCTGCTGTCGGTCGGGCTCAACTGCGCCACGGGTCCCGAGTTCATGACGGATCATGTGCGCACACTGAGCGAACTCGCCTGGACGCGAATCTCGTGCTATCCGAACGCCGGCCTGCCGAATGAGCAGCTGAAATACGATGAGACGCCCGAAAGCCTGGCGGCTCAACTGGAGAAGTTCGTGGCGCACGGCTGGCTCAATCTGGTGGGCGGCTGCTGCGGCACAACGGACGCGCATATTCGGGCTATCGCGCAAATGGCGGAAGGCAAAAGGCCGCGCATTCCCAAGCCCCCGCAGCACCGCGCGTATTATTCAGGCATCGAGCTGGTGGAGGCGGAAGACAGCAACCGGCCGCTGATTGTAGGTGAGCGGACGAACGTAATCGGCTCGCGGGCGTTCAAAAAACTGATCGCGGAAGAAAAATGGGAACAGGCGGCGGAGATTGCGCGGACGCAGGTGAAAAACGGCGCGCACGTTGTGGATGTCTGCCTGCAATCGACGGATCGCGATGAGATGCAGGATATCCCGCCGTTTTACGAGCGGCTGATCCGGCTGATCAAAGCGCCGATCATGATCGACACGACCGATGCGCGCGCGATTGAACGGGCGCTCACATACTGCCAGGGCAAGAGCCTGATCAACTCGATCAACCTCGAAGACGGCGAGGGAAAATTTGAGCGCGTCTGCCCGATTGCGCGAAGTTACGGCGCGGCGTTAATCGTGGGGTGCATCGATGAAGACAAGCAGCAGGCGCAGGCTTTCACGCGCGAGCGCAAGCTGGCGGTGGCCGAGCGCTCGGTCAGGCTGCTGACGGAAAAATACGGGATCGCTGCCGAAAATATCATCATCGATCCGCTGGTGTTCCCGTGCGCGACCGGAGACGCCAATTACATCGGCGGGGCGGTTGAGACCATCGAAGCCGTGCGCCTGATTAAAGAGAAAATTCCGTTCGTCAAAACGGTGCTGGGCATTTCGAATATCTCGTTCGGGCTGCCGCCCGCAGCGCGAGAGGTGGTCAACTCAGTTTTTCTCTATTACTGCACCAAGGCGGGGCTGGACCTGGCGATCGTCAATGCCGAGAAGCTGGAGCGTTTCGCGTCGCTGCCGGACGAAGAACGCAGGCTGGCGGAGAATCTTCTGTTCAACACCCCGCCCGCGGACGCGCCGGATGAGCAACTGCGACTTGCTCCGGAAGATTGGCGCGAGCAGTCTCCAGAACATAAGGTGGCGATCAACCAGTTTCACATTGCGGCGATCGCCGAATTTTTCCGCCATGCGGTAAAGAAGGACAAAGCCAAAGCCGCAGACCTGCCGCTCGATGAAAGGCTGGCGAACTACATCATCGAAGGGACCAAGGAAGGGCTGATCGCGGATCTTGACCGCAAGCTGGCCGAAGGCGTGGCGCCGCTCGATATCATCAACGGGCCGCTGATGGCCGGCATGGCGGAGGTAGGCCGGCTGTTCAACAACAACGAGCTCATTGTGGCGGAGGTACTGCAATCGGCGGAAGCGATGAAGGCGGCGGTCGGATACCTCGAAGGCTTCATGGAAAAGGCCGAGAGCTCCACGCGCGGCAAAATCATTCTGGCGACGGTCAAAGGCGACGTTCACGACATCGGCAAGAACCTGGTCGAGATCATCCTGGCGAATAACGGGTACCGGGTGATCAATCTAGGCATCAAGGTGCCGCCCGAAAAGCTGATTGAGGCTTACAAAGAGCATTCGCCGGACGCAATCGGGCTATCGGGATTGCTGGTCAAAAGCGCGCAGCAGATGGTGGTCACGGCGGAGGACCTTCGGGGAGCGGAGATTCACGTTCCGCTGCTGGTGGGCGGCGCGGCGCTTTCGGAAAAATTCACCATCAATAAAATCGCTCCGGCATATAAAGAAGCGGTCTGCTACGCCAAGGACGCGATGATGGGCCTGCGGCTGATGAATTCGATCATGGACCCGGAGCAGCGAGAGAAGGTGCTGAGCGCAGCGACGCACGAAGAAGCGCCGGCGGTGCAGCCGAAGATCGAGGAAGAATTTGTTCCCTTAACCGAGACGCGCAGCCCGAAAGTGCGGACGGACGTCCCGATTCCCGCTGCGCCCTACCTGGACCGAAAGGTCCGCGACGTTCCGCAGTTGGCGGAGATCTGGAGCTATATCAACCCGCACATGCTTTACGGGCGGCACCTGGGTTTCAAGGGCCACTTTGAAAAGAAGCTCGCAGAACACGATGAGAAGGCGCTAGAGCTGTATCACATGGTCGAGGAGCTGAAACACGGGGCCGCGCAGTTCATGAAGGTGAAGGCGGTCTGGCAGTTCTTCGAAGCGGAGCGCGAAGGGAATGCCATCCACCTGTTCGCGCCGGGCGGCAAGAATCCGATTCAAACCTTCCGGTTCGGGCGCCAGCGCCGCGAACAAGGGCTGTGCCTGAGCGATTACATTTTAGACCCTGAAGACGGCGCGCGCGATCACCTGGCGGTCTTCGTCGTGACTGCCGGGGCCGGCATTCGCGAGAAGAGCGAAGAACTTAAGCAGGACGGAGTCTACTTCAAAGCGCACGGGCTGCAGGCGCTGGCGATCGAAACCGCGGAAGGCTGCGCCGAATGGCTGCACCGTCGCATCCGGGAAGACTGGGGCTTCCCCGATCCGCCGACCATGACGATGCAGGAGCGCTTCACCTCGCATTATCGAGGCAAACGGTACAGCTTCGGCTACCCGGCATGTCCCAACCTGGACGATCAACAGGGCATCTGGAAACTGCTCCGCCCGGAAGAAATCGGTGTGCAGCTTACCGAAGGCATGATGATGGAGCCGGAGGCGAGCGTGAGCGCGCTGGTGTTCCATCATCCCGACTGCGCGTACTTCACGGCAAGCGAAGAAACTGAAACGGTGCTGGTGTAGCGCGCGATTGCGCCTAATCGTAAACGAAGTGGAGGACTTTTTTGAGATCGTCCCATGCTTCGTGCTTCGCGTTCTGATTGTATGGGCGCAGCAAATAAGATGGGTGGTACGTCACCATGAGCGGAATATCGTGCCACTTATGCCACTGGCCGCGCATCCGGGTAACGCCTTCTTTTCGGCCGAGCAGCGCACGCGCAGCAGTAGAGCCCAGCGCACAGATGGCTTTGGGATGGATAGCCAATAACTGCCGGAATAGAAATTGCCCACAGGTTTCCATCTCATCCGGTTCCGGCGTACGGTTTTCGGGCGGCCGGCACTTGACGACATTGCAGATATAAACATCTTTGCGCGTGATCGGAATCCCTTCGCGTTTGGCGGTGCCCTCGATCATCTGCGTAAGCAACTGTCCGGCGCGGCCGACAAAAGGAAGACCTTGGGCGTCTTCATCCGCGCCCGGGCCTTCTCCGACGAAGACCAGACGCGCATGTTCATTTCCAGAGCCGAAGACAATGGTGTGGCGGCCCTGATGCAGGCGGCAGCGCGTGCAGTCGCCGATGTCTTCGCGAATTTTTTGTAACGTGTCGTTCTCGGGCGCAAGCCCTGGGAGCACGACACCGGCGGGCGCGATATTTGCGATGGGAGGAGTTGGTGAAGTAGATTGTGCAACCGGCTGAAAGTCCCCCGGGGGCTCCGGCACGGCGGCTCGCCGATAAAGCGTCGTAAATCCCAGGTCCTGATAAAAACCCAGATACTGCCGGAGCAGTTCAGCGTCCATGGACCGGTGCTGCCAGCGCGCGGCGCAGCTTCAGGGCTTCATCGAAGATACGATCCGCTAATTCGCGTTTCGGCGCGCGGGGAAGGGAAATGTACTCGCCGGTGCGGAGAGCGAGCGAGATTTCGTTCTGGTCGGACTCGAAGCCTACGCCCTCACGGTTTACCAGATTGGCGACAACCATATCGCAATTCTTGGTTTCCAGCTTGCGGCGCGCTTCGCGCTCGAGATTTTCGGTTTCGGCGGCAAAGCCGATCAGCAGCCAGTCGCCTTTTTTACGGCCGAGCTCCGCGAGAATATCGGGCGTCGGATCCAGTTCGAGTGAAAGCCGCGCGGCGGTTTTCTTGATCTTTTGCGAGGGCACTTGCGCGAGATGAAAATCCGCTACAGCGGCGGCCTTGATTACGATGCTCGCCGGCGGGAGATTTTCAAAAACTTTCGCGCGCATTTCATTCGCGGTGCGCACCGGAATGACGGTTACGCCGCGCGGCGCATCAAGATGCACGGGGCCGGAAATGAGAATGACCTGGGCGCCCCGGCCGGCGGCGGCCGCGGCCAGCGCGTAGCCCATTTTTCCGCTCGAGCGGTTGGAGACGAACCGGACCGGATCGATCGGCTCTTCAGTCGGACCCGCGGTAACCAGCACGGTTTCGCCTTCGAGATCGCGGCGCGAGTCTAGGGCCTGGGCCACGATTTCGGCGATCGCGTCGGGCTCAGCAAGCCTGCCCGGTCCCACCATGCCGCAGGCGAGGAAGCCTTCGTCCGGCTCGACCATCCGGTGCCCGCGCGCGCGCAGTGTTTCGAGATTGGACCTTGTGGCGGGGTGAAGCCACATGTTGGTGTTCATCGCGGGCGCGAGAACCACGGGGCCGGTGAAGGCCAGGTACATGGTGGTCAAAAAATCGTCCGCCAGGCCGTGGGCGAATTTGGCCATCAAGTCCGCGGTCGCGGGAGCCACGACCAGCAGATCATTCTCCTGCGCGACGGCGATATGCTCGACCGCGCTCGCCATGGTTTCTTCCGGCGACGCGGAGCCAAACAAATTGGTAATGACTTTCCGGCCGGAAAGAGCGGCGAATGTCAGCGGCTTGACGAATTCCTCGGCGGCCCGCGTCATGACCACCTGTACCGCAAAGCCGCGTTGGATCAGACTGCGGCACAATTCGGCGGCTTTATACGCCGCAATCCCGCCGCCCACGCCGAGCACCACGCGCGGTTGTTTAGGCGCCTCTCTGGCCGGAGGTTCCATTCCTGGCTAGACGGCCTCGGGTGCGGGCTGCTCCTCGACGGGATTCTGTCCCGGGATCTCGTATTTCACCAGGCCGCGGCGCACTTCCTCCATCGCGATCACCGTTGGACGTTTCGAAGAAGTCGGCAGAAACGGCCGCGAGCCTCCCTGCAACTGCCGCGCACGCTTGGCCGCGACAATGATGAAACGGTAAGTACTCTGCTCCGGGTCGTCCGGGATGGTGCAGTGGGCGTTGTTTTTGGGACCTCGGTCCGCCATGATACCTCTCAGTTTTTGGTTTCGAATGTAGCCAGAATGGGTCGAATCTGATCTTCGATCCTGGTCCGGCGGAAGCGTTCGGCCCGCACAATAGCCGCAAGCGTCTCCGCCGATTCATCGATATCTTTATTGATCACTATGTAATCGTACGAGCTATAATTCCGGATTTCCTGCGCCGCGTCGTGCAACCTGCGTTCAATCACCAGGCCGGTATCTTCGCCGCGGGCTCGAAGCCGCTGCTCCAGAATCTCACGTGAGGGCGCCAGGACGAAGATAGTAACCGCTTCCTTAAGCTTCTTCTTTAATTGTGCCGCACCCTGCACATCAATGTCGAGTACCAGGTCTTTGCCCTCTGCGGCTGCCTGCTCCAGGACGCCGCGGTGTGTTCCGTAATAATTGCCGAAGACTTCGGCATGCTCCAGGAACTCGTCGCGACGGAGGCGCTCCAAGAACTCATCGCGGGAAATGAAGTGATAATTTTCGCCGCAGCGCTCGTGGCCGCGGGGAGCGCGAGTGGTATAGGAAACGGAAAACAGCAGATCCGGCACTTCGGCCAGCAGCCGGTGAACCAGAGTGGATTTGCCTGACCCGGACGGCGCCGAGATGATGAAGACGATGCTCGTGAGCTACTCCAGATTGAGGGACTGCTCCCGTATCTTGTCGATCCCGGATTTGGCCGCCAGCGCCAGCTCAGTGATCGTCAATCCGAGATCACCCAGACCGCCGGTTTTCGAGAGAACCGTGTTGGTCTCGCGGTTCATTTCCTGCAACAGAAAATCCAGCTTTTTGCCCAGCTCGCCGCCAGAGCGGACCAGTTGCTCCAGCTCGGCTACGTGCGTTTTGAGGCGGATCAGTTCCTCACTGATATCGCTGCGATCGGCCAAAAGCGCGGCTTCCTGCGCCAGGCGCTGCGCGTCCACTGCAGAGCCGCGCAGTAATTCGGACATGCGCTCCTGCAAGCGTTTCTGAAAGGCGGGGGCGGCGCCGGCGCGAATTTTTTCCATACGCGCAACGCCGGCTCGAATCACGCTGCTGTGCTCCAGGATTTCTTTGGCGATCTCGCGGCCTTCCCGCTCGCGGAACTCATTCAAACGGGCGAGCGCCTCTTCGAGCGCGGCAACCAGCAAACCTTCAAAGTGTTCCGAAAGCGAGGGCGCGACCTCGCTGTGGAACATCCCGGGAATGCGAAACGCGACATTGAGATCCGGCGCGCCACCCAGGTGAAATTCGCTTTGCGCGCGCTCGAAAGCCGCGAGATACGCTTCGAGCAGCGGCCGATTCAGGCCCGATTCGGCGCTGACACCGTTGGCGCGTGCCCAGGAGACATTGAGCTGCAAGTGCCCGCGTGCCACGCTCGATTTGATGGCCTTGCGCAGGGCGCTCTCGAAGGCATCCATTTCCGGCGGCAAGTGCAGGTGCATGTCCAGACCGCGATGATTCACGGTCTTCACGCTGATGACAATCTCGCCTTCCGGAAGGCTTTTGCGCACCTGCGCGAACCCGGTCATGCTGCGCGGCTTCATCCGTCCACCGCCGTCGAAGTCTCGATGAATTGCAACTCGTGAAGGCGCTGATAAATGCCGCCGCCGGTGACGAGGTCGGCGTGGGTTCCCGTTTCGCAAATCCGGCCGCGGTCCATTACGACAATTTTATCCGCGCGCCGGATGGTGGATATGCGGTGCGCAATCACGATGACGGTTCGTCCGGACATCAGGTTCGCCAGCGCGCGCTGCACCAGCAATTCCGACTCGACATCCAGGTGCGAGGTGGCCTCGTCGAGAATGAGAATCGGAGCATTCTTCAGCAACGCGCGCGCGATGGCAATCCGTTGCCGCTGGCCCCCGCTCAGCTTGACGCCGCGCTCGCCGATGATGGTTTCATATCCTTCGGGCAGGCGCTCAATGAACTCTTCCGCCAGAGCGCTTTGGGCCGCGCGCCGAACGTCTTCTCGAGGAACCTCGGGACGGCCGTAGGAGATGTTGTTGGCCACCGTATCGTTAAACAAGAAAGTATCCTGCGCCACCAGGCCGATCTTCTCGCGCAGCGAGCGCAGTGTCAGATCGCGGATATCCCGGCCGTCTACGCGGACCGAACCGCTGTTTACGTCATAAAAGCGCGGCAACAAATTGACCATCGTCGATTTGCCGGCGCCGCTTGGCCCTACCAGCGCCACCACTTCGCCCGCTTTTACTTCCAGGCGGATCGCGTCCAGATGGAAACCATTACTATGCGGGTAATGAAACGTGACGTCCTCAAAAGTGACGGCATGCTCGAATTGCCCGAGTGTGACGGCAGTGGAGCGGTCATGGATTTCGTCGGGATGATCCAGATATTCGAATACCTTTTGTGAAGCGCCGAGGGCTTGCTGAAAAATATTGTGAATTCCGGTGAGGCGCTTCATGGGTTCGTACATCATCAATAGCGCAATGACGAAGCTGGTGAACTCTCCGGGCGTCAGCGCGCCGATTTTAATTTGCGTCCGCGCATAAGTGAGCAGGCCGACGATGGTCAGCGCGCCGAACATCTCGATCAAGGGTGAGGAAATGGCCTGCTGCCGCACATAGCGCAAGTTGCTGCGCAGCAGGCGGCGACCGGCGTCGCGGAAGCGGCGCGATTCGTAGACTTCCGATCCGAACGCCTTCACCACCTGGTGCCCGCTCAACGCTTCCTGCAGAATCTGGTTGACTTCGGCGGCGTGATCCTGAGCGCGGCGGCTGGTGCGGCGGATACGGCGGCCAATGCGCGCTGTCGGCACAAGAACCAACGGCATCACCACCAGGCTGAGCAGAGCCAGTTTCCAATCTTTGTGCAGAACCACAAAAAGCAGGCCGAGCACGACGAAGCTCTGGCGCAGCAGATCGGCCAGAATATGCGAAGTCGCCACCTGGATTTTTTCGATGTCATTCATGATCGAAGACATCAGCCGGCCGGTCGAGTGCGACTCGAAAAATTCCGTGCCGTGCCGCAGCACTTTTTCGAACACCGTGTTGCGCAAGTCCGTGACCGCTGAGAACCCGACGTAGTTCACCATGTAATTCGCCAGATAGTCGCAGAGCCCTTTGACGGCGAACACCACGAGAATGGCGATGGCCACCATGGTCCAGATGTTGTGCACACCGGAGGGTACCAGGCGGTCGAGGTACAGCGGATAATCAAACAGCGGGATGGTAAACAGCAGCACCGGCGAGTCGGGTGAGGCGGGGTTCAGCACGCGGTCGAAAATTGGTCCGACCAACAGCGCGATGGACGCGTGCGCTGCTCCCACAATCGCCATCAGCACCACCGAGAGCGTCAGAAAGAACCAATAGCGGCGCGCGTACGCCAGCAGGCGCAGCAGCTCGGTCATGCACGGACTCCCAGCCGCTCGAGCGCTTCGACAACCTGAAGAACGCTGATAGCGGCAATGCCGTCTGTTCCGGCGAGCACCTCCGATGGCGTGCGCCACGGCGCCCAAACCAAGGGATCAGATGCGCCGAAGATGACCACCACCGGAATGCCGAAAGCCGCCGCTACGTGGGCCGGCCCGGAATCATTGCCGATAAACAAGGCCGCCCCCGCAATAAGCGATTTAATTTCATGGAGCGGAGCTCCGGAGTACGTGCGCCATCTGCGAAAAGCGGCCAGCCCCTCACCGGCGCCGATAAAGACCGGCTCGAGATCGAACGCGTTTTCGAGATGCGCCGCAATTTCAAAAAATCGTTCGGCAGGCCAGGTTTTAGATGCGGACGAAGCTTGCGGATGTATGAC
>DATEFW010000030.1:0-36547 GCA_035280425.1 Bryobacteraceae bacterium
GCGCGCGCTCGGAGAGGGCAAAAATCTCGAAGCTCCCGCCGTGCTCCCCGGATTTTCGATGGCAGTGAGCCGGATCTTCGAATAACTACTGCGCGGCTGCGATTTTGCTCAAAATTCGATCCTTGATCCAGTGCTCATCCCACCACTCGATGGGGTTCACCTGAACACCATCGACTTGCATGCTGAAGTGCAGGTGGTCGCCGCCGGCAAGCCCGGTTGAACCACTGATGCCGAGCGGCTGCGACTTCTTCACCATGTCTCCGACCTTTACATCGATACGGCTCAGGTGGCCGTAAATAGACTGCAGGCCGTAGCCGTGATCAATGACCACACAGTTGCCGTAGATGCCGAGGTTGCTCGCCCACACGATACGGCCATCATTGGCTGCCGGCACGGGAATGTGCTGGGTGACGGCAAGATCGAAGCCCAGATGAACCTGTTCATCGACTTTCTTGCCCTTATAGATGTAGCTGCGCTTATCGGCGAATGAAGATTCAACCGCAGCATTCGAGAGCGGCAAAAACGGCCCTGACCAAAGGAATTTTTCTGCGGTGTTCAAGCGGAGATCGGCGAGCGTCTGGTTATTCTGGCGGCGCATTTCGCCGTTGATTTTCAGAAAACGCGAGAGCAGGTCGCCGGAGCCGCCGGGGTCGATCTGGTTTACAACTTTTTCCAGAAATCCGTCGTCAATTGCCAGATCGCGAGAGCGGAATTTTTTGGGAAAAATTTTGTACCAGAAGCGCGCGGTGGCTTCGGCGCCGGCGGGATTGCGCGCGTACACCATTGGCACAGTATCGGGATTCAGGTCCCATGGATAGGCGAACAGCGAAAAGCGTTCGCCACGGGCGGACGGGTGAGCGAAACTGCGAAATGCGTACTTGCCGGCTCGAACGCCGGACTCGGTTACGTAACCGCCGGGAGTAAACACCACCAGCTCGGAGCCTCCCTGGTTGATGTAGTGCTGGGCGCCGTCGGCCGACACGCGCGGCGGCTCGATCACGATCTGGACATCGGTTGCGATCGAATCCGTCTGGCCGCGCAAGTCATTGGATTGCGCTTCGACGATCAGCCGTGCTTTGCCGTCGTGCAGTGCCGGGGCCTGTTTCTTGCCGGCCAGGAATTTGCGGGATTGCGGCGGCACGTGGCTGCGCCAAAAGGTCAGGCGATGAGGCGTCTCGTGAACGTCGAAAACCGTGTAACGCGTGCCGTCCTGCTCGATGGCGCCGGTGATACGCCGAATGCCGTGGGGGTTGGAAATTTGGACCTCAATCGGTGTCTCAATGCCGATGGCGGTGACGGTCGGATCCAGCTTGAGCGAAGTGCCGTTTGAAATAGCCAGCAGTGCAGCCGCAATAACGATGACCGCCAGAACGACAATTAGGACAATTTTCTTCACTTTTCGAGTTTACCTTTTCGAAATGAACCGCTTCGAATCTATTTTTTTGTCCAGGAGTCAACCCAGTCAATAAACGTCTTGTACCAGAACAGGCTGTTCTGCGGCTTGAGCACCCAATGTCCTTCATCGGGAAAAACGACCAGCCGCGAGGGAACTTTCTGCATCTGCAGCGCCGTGAAAAGCTGGAGGCCCTGGGTGTACGGGACGCGAAAATCGAGTTCGCCATGAAAAACAAGGGTGGGCGTGTGGAACTCCTTCGCGAACAGGCTGGGGGACCAGCGCGCATACATTTCGGGGTTATCCCAGGGCATTCCGCCGAATTCCCAGATCGGAAACCAAAGTTCTTCCGTTGCTCCGGCTTCGCTGCGCAGATCGTACACGCCGGCGTGAGAGACAAGCGCTTTGAAACGCTGGCTGTGGCCGAGAATCCAGTCGACCATGTATCCGCCATAAGACCCGCCCGCCGCGGCCATACGGCGGCTATCGACATACGGCAACCTGGCCACGTAGTCGGTAGCGGCCATGACATCGTCGTAGGCGCGGCCGCCCCAATCGCCATTAATGTCGTCGATAAACTTCTGGCCGAAGCCGGTTGAGCCGCGAGGGTTAGGCATGGCCACCACGTAACCGGCCGCGGCAAAGACCTGGGCGTTCCAGCGGTAGCTCCAATCCTCGCCCCAAGCTCCCTGCGGGCCACCATGGATCAAAATGAGCGCCGGATATTTTCTGTTCGGATCGAAATTCGGGGGTTTGACGAGAAACGATTGGATGCGAGCGCCCTCGGCGCCATCCACCCAGAACTCTTCAAGAGGCGTGAGCTGTCGGCTATTCAACACCGCATCATTCAGGTGAGTGAGCGCAACCTCGGAGCCGCCGCCGGCAGAGGCGCGAAAAATCTCGACCGGGCTGGAACCGCTCTGGCGCGTGTAGACCATGGTTTTGCCGTCTGGGGTGAGCTGCATGTCGTCGAGATGGCTATCGCCGCTCAATGCCGTATGCGCTGCGCCGCCGTTAATCGAGATGAACTGGATGTACTGCCGGCCGCGATCGCCGACCGTGAAGAACAGGCGTGAGGAGTCCGGCCACCAGGCGAAGCTTTCCACCCAGCGGTCGAGAGATTCGGTAAGCGCGGTGAGTTTTCCGGTTGCGCGCTCGAGAAGTGTGAGCCTCCAGCGATCGCTCTCATAGCCGGCCCGAACCTGCGAGCGGTAGGCGAGGTACTTTCCATCCGGCGAGTATTCGGGGGAATTATCCGCCGCGGGATTGATGGTGATCTTCTTGGAAGGCCCGCCGGTGATAGGGACTGCGTAGAGATCGGAATTAGTGGAGACAGCCGGCACATCGTCCGAGATCATGACATAGCAGACTTCCAGGCCGTCGGGCGAGATGGCGTAGTCATCGGGACCGCCGAGCGAGAACGGCGGCACGTTATGATTGCCGGGCGTGAGGTCTATGATCTTTCCGCCCGCGACGGGTGTCACCAGCAGATGGCTGCGCCGCGCGCCTTCCCAGGCGGTCCAATGACGGTAGAGGAGAGCGTCGGCAATATGCGCTTTGACCTTGCTGTTATTTTCGGCTTCGAGCTTTTGTTTGTTGCAAGCGTTATCTGCGCCGCATTCCGGGTAGACGCTGCTGGTGAAGAGCAGGTTCTTTCCGTCCGGTGAGTAGAGCACGCCGCCGGCTTCGGTTGGAAAATCCGTGACCTGGCGGGCATTGGCGCCATCGGCGTCCATAATCCAGATTTGGGAGGAGCCGCCGCGCTCGGAAATAAAAGCTATTTTCTTGGAATCGGGGGACCAGCGGGGGCGCTCCGCCGAGTCGGCCAGCTTGCGCGGCGGCGCACTGCCGTCGAGCGGCACAAGATCGATCTGCTTGGGCCTGGTGTTCTTATCGAGGTCGAGGGTTTGTACGGTAAAAACAACCCAACGGCCATCGGGAGACAGTTGCGGATCGCTCAAGCGCGCCAGTTGCATCAGCGCTGAGGGGTCGAAGGGTTGCTTTTGCGCGATAAGACCCTGAGCCAGGCAAGAGGAAAGACATAGCAAAAGCAACTGCCGAGGCGGCTTCGCGCACATAGACCCGATTGTATCGCGCCGGATTCGTCTACCTTCGCGTGCTGGACGGGCCGGCGCACGAGATCGGCCGGGTGGGAAAGGCGTCCTTCGTCAACCGCGGATCACTGGCCGGCTGATCCCTTGGCTTCGCGAACCATGGTGGTGCTGGCTTCGAACTCAGTCCATTCCATGGCGTAGGTTCCGGCGATATGGCGGGTGTCGACCGGCTCGAACATGACGCCCCTGACGAATCTACGGATATTTTTCACCCGCTCGCCTCGATTGAAGATTTCTGAACGCCGCCCATCCGTGCAGCGGGCCGTAACGGTTCGGCTAAATATGCGCGTATCCATCCTTCTCTCCTCGCGACTATATCCTCCGAACGGGCTCCGGCTTATTGCCGGTTAATTAACGTAATTCTACCGCAGCATTTTAGGAAAAATCACAGAATATTGTCTATAGACTATAAATCGAGTTGTAATTTTTGCATGTTTTTTCACAAATGCTCGAAGGTTGGATCAGTTCGTGAGCGGCATTACGGCGGCTTCGGGCTTATCGATAAGGGTCAGAGCCTGTGATTTTGGCTTAGCGGATGTTTCCGATGGCGCAACCGCGGGAGCCGGGGCTGCTGAATGCGGGGCTTTCTCAGTTTTCTCGAAAGGCGTCAACCGGTCCAGGATTCCGCTGCCGAGCTGCCGGGCATTCATCTGCATCGCGATCAGGTCGCCGGTCTTCTCGCCTCCAAAACGGCCCGCGATGGACTTCAGCAAAGCGTCCGCAAAACGGTCGCTGAATCCGGCCAGAAATGCGATCAGCCACATGATTTCATTGCTGCCCAGTTTCTCGGCTTGCGTTGAACCGGGGTCGGGCGAAATGGTCAAAAGTCCGGCCCGCAGGACCAGAAAGGTGATGGCGCCCATCACGATGCCGGTAAGCGGCCGGGAAAAAAGCCAGCGCAGCGGATCCTGGAGTTCACCGTCGCCGGCGTTGGTAAACCGGTAGAGAATTGCGGCAAAACTGCCGATCACGCTCCACAGCAGGACGCACCACGGCACGCCAAGCACGGGGATGAGCGCATGTTCCTGCATTCCTTGTGAGCGTGCGATCCAGATGAAAAGCCCAATGCCGACCAGGCTCAGAATTGAGATCACCACGGCGATCATGCGCGCGCGCTGACGATAATTCATAGCTTGCTGGTAACTATTGAGCACCGCTTCGATCTGCGCGGTGTTGTCCTGCACCAGGTGGAGGTGCCGCTCGCAGTTGGTCTCGTAAGCTTCTGCGGTCTGCTCCATCAGCAGGTACCAGACCTTTTGCTGGAGCTCGGAATCGGAAACGCACAGGGCGGCGCGGTTGCGCAGTTCGCTGATCTTGCCAATCACCTGATGGCGCAGGATCTCGATCGGCTCGTCGGCGCGGACGACCGTCTGCTGGTAGTTTTCACGCGCGATTTTTGCTCTTTCCGCGAGCACTTTGATTCCGGCGCCGATCAGCTCGCCGGCTCCCGAAGCCATTAGCCCCGAAGTGAGCGACATCAGAACTGGTGTTGCCATAAAACCTCCACTGACTTCCGCATGGGATGCAATCGCTATGCCAGGCGAGGATGGAGCGCGCCGCGGCCTCCGTGACTTTTGTATTCTCTTGAATTGGTTCTACTTACGCCGTCAGCCGGGCACGCAGCTCGAAGAGTGATGCGGCTTGAAAGGGGTTGAGGCCTATCCTGCCGGATAGTATTAACCAGCCAAAAGGATAGAAAAGTGTTCCGAGGCTGGCAATCGAGCGGATTTTTAAGGCGCCGTATTTATTGATTTACATCTAATAGTTACGTAAATGGGCTCCAGAGCTGGAAAAATAGCCGGAAATCAGAGGAGCTATTTTTAGATGGCGAGCCGGGCATTGGGTTCGGGAACTGGTTTGTCGTTCTCGCTGCGCGGATGTTAGCATGGTCTTCATTCCCTCAGTTGCAAATAAAGGATGAAACTTGATTCGGGCAGTCAAAGGAACTCGGGACATCTTGCCTCCGGCCACGGCGGTCTGGAACCACGTGGAAGCGGTCTCGCGCCGAATCTTTCGCGTCTATAACTATCACGAGATCCGCACGCCGATCCTGGAAGAAACACAGCTTTTCGCCCGCGGAGTGGGAGAAGAGACGGATATTGTGACCAAGGAGATGTACACGTTTGAAGATCGCGACGGCAGTTCGCTGACGCTGCGTCCGGAGGCGACGGCCTCGGTGATGCGCGCCTACATCGAGCACCGGCTCGACCAGCGGCCCGGCGTGCAGAAGTTGTATTACATCGGACCGATGTTCCGGCGCGAGCGCCCGCAGAAGGGGCGATACCGTCAGTTTTTTCAGATCGGCGCGGAAGCCATCGGATCCGAATCGCCGGTGGTGGATGCCGAAGTAATCGAAATGGTGGTGGACCTGTTGAAGCAGGCGGGCCTCGAGGGATTTACGCTGCTGATCAATTCCGTAGGCGATCAGCATTGCCGCCCGGCGTATCTTACGCGTCTGCGGGAAGAATTGGAGAAAGTCGCGCCGAAATTATGCGAAGACTGCCAGCGGCGCGTGACAACAAATCCACTGCGCGTGCTGGACTGTAAGGTGCCGGAGGACCAGCCAGTCATCGACAAGCTGCCCTCGATCCTCGACCACCTGGATGAAGCTTGCCGGACGCATTTTCATACAGTGCAGGAATTGTTGCGCAGCCGCGGCGTGCCGTTTGAAGTGCGTCCCCGGCTGGTGCGCGGCCTCGATTATTACATGCGCACAACATTCGAAGTGTTGCATGGAGCGCTGGGAGCGCAGAACTCCGTACTGGGAGGTGGACGATACGATGGCCTTGCAGAGGCGCTGGGATCGAAAGTGCCCGCGCCGGGAATCGGATTCTCGATTGGCGAAGATCGCCTGGTAATGACGGTGGAAAAGGCCGCTCCGGGAGAATCGCTTGATCTGTTCATTGCGGCGCTTGGTGAGGCCGCCGTGCACGAAGCGGGCAGGCTGGCGCGCGATATCCGGCGAATTGGCTATGCCGTAGAAATAGCCCCGGACGGCAAACTGAAACGGTCGATGGAAACTGCCAACAAGCTCGGCGCGCGTTACACGCTGATTATTGGAGAAAATGAGATGGCTTCCGGCAATTATGCGCTGAAAGACATGGCATCCGGAGCGCAAGAATCCGTGCCGCGCGAGGAAATTGTCGAGCGGCTCAAATCGAAGAACTGAATATGCAGACTGTACCGCTGGATTTTCTGGGCGACTTGCGCCGCACCCACACTTGCGGGCAACTTCGCGCCAAAGACGCCGGATCACGCGCCCTGCTGATGGGCTGGGTGCATCGCCGCCACGACCTGGGCGGCGTCATTTTCATTCACTTGCGCGACCGTGACGGCGTCACACAGATCGTGGTTCATGCCGACGTGGAGCCTGAGGTACACGCCAAAGCCGAAGTGCTGCGCTCGGAGTATGTCGTCGCCGTCGAGGGCCGCGTGGAAAAGCGCTCGCCGGAGACGGTGAATCCGAACGTCGAGACCGGCGAGGTGGAAGTGGTGGCCGCCAAACTTTGGATCCTAAACGAATCGCGGACGCCGCCGTTTCCAATGGAAGACGCCGTGGACGTCTCCGAAGATGCACGCCTCAAATTCCGCTACGTGGATCTGCGCCGCCCTCGCATGCAGCGCAATATCATGCTGCGCTCGCAGGTTTCGTTCGCGGTGCGGGAATCGCTGTACGCTCAAGGATTTTTGGAAATCGAAACGCCATTTATGACGCGCTCGACTCCGGAGGGGGCGCGCGACTACCTGGTGCCGAGCCGCGTGCAGCCTGGCTGCTTCTACGCGCTGCCGCAATCGCCGCAGATTTTCAAACAGCTTTTGATGATCAGCGGCTTCGAAAAATATTTCCAGATCGTCCGCTGTTTTCGCGATGAAGATCTGCGCGCCGACCGCCAGCCGGAGTTTACACAGATCGACCTGGAGATGTCGTTTCCGCAGCAGGAGCGCATCTTCGAGACCATCGAGCCGCTGGTCGAAAAGGTTTGCGCCGTGGCTGGGTTTCATGTCTCGGCTCCGTTTCCCCGCATGACTTACGCTCAGGCCATGCGCAGCTATGGCAGCGATAAGCCGGACCGGCGCGTTCCGCCCATGCATCCGGTCGAAGACCTGTTCCCGAAGGATGCGCTCAGCGCGAACGGCCTGCCGCTCATGGCGATCCACATACCCAATACCGGCGCGCTCAGCCGCAAGGAGCGCGACGAACTGAAGGCGTTTGGCACCGAGCGGGGGCTCCGGGTGTTCGACGATCCCAAACGCTTAGAGCGCGATTTTGCCGAACCGATGGGCCGCGTGCGCGAACGCACGGGCGCCGGAGCCGAAGACTTATTGCTGCTGGCTTCCTGGTCCGGCCAGCCGGAAGGACACCGGCCGGACGAAACTGTTTATCAGGCCTGCGGGCAGTTGCGGCTCCAGGCTGCGCAAAAGTACAACGAGCGGCACAAGCTGCTCGACCCGAAGAAATTCGAATTTCTCTGGGTCGTGGATTTCCCGATGTTTGAATGGAACCCGGATGAAAAGCGCTGGGAAGCCGCGCATCATCCGTTCACATCAGTTCACGACGAAGATCTGGATAAACTCACGGCAGATCCGGCGCATTGCCGGGCCAAATCCTACGATCTTGTCCTGAACGGCGTGGAATTGGGTTCAGGCTCGATCCGTATCCACCGCCGCGACGTACAGTCCAAAGTTTTTGCGGCGCTCGGCTTCAGCGACGAGGAAGCGCGCCGGCGCTTCGGTTTCCTGCTCGACGCGCTCGAATACGGCGCTCCGCCGCATGGCGGGATTGCCCTCGGCCTCGACCGCCTGGTCATGATTCTGGCGGGGGAGACATCCATCCGCGATGTGATCCCGTTCCCCAAGACTGCGCGCGCCACGGACCTGATGTGCGACGCGCCCGCGCCCGTGCCCGAGCGGCAATTGCGCGAGCTGGGCATCGCGATCCGGAAAACGCAGTGACGCTCAAAGACCAGTACGAATTGCGTCAGCAGCAATGGAATGAGTTCCACAGGTGGGAGCGGGAACAGCCGCGTTTCGAGCGTGAGCCGGCCCGGATTATCGCCGACCTTGGAGCTATTCTTAGCTGGTTGCCCGCAGAGGTGCGCCTTCGAGATCCCGATCCGGAAAAGATCGGAATTCAAATAATGAGGGCGGCACTTGCTTCGGCACGAAACAGACATGACCGACCTGGAATCCGCCCTCGTTGAAGCGTTTCGGTCTTGGCGCAGTTGGGTGTTCCATATATGCTTATCGGGGGCCTTGCCGTATCCAGTTGGGGCGAGGCGCGGGCTACTCTTGATGTGGATTTGACAATTTGGGTCGATCTGCAAGATGTGGATTCCATTGTTTCTAGGATTTGCAGCCGGTTAACTGAGCTACCGAAGGAACCGGTTCCATTCGTGCGGCGCACCCGGGTCCTTCCCATCGTCAGCCAGTCTAATATCCGAGTCGACCTCATTTTCGCTATTTTCGCTGCTTTGCACGATGAAAAGCACATGATTGACCGAGCGCAGCCCAAACCGATCGCCGGCACGGTCGTGATGGTGCCTTCCGTCGAGGATCTGCTCTATATGAAATTGGCCTCCGAACGGCCGAAAGATTTAGAAGACTGCCGTGCTCTACTGCGGCGCTTCGGTCGAACGCTCGATCGGGACTATCTGGAGCCCAGAATCCGAGTTCTCGCCGAGGGTTTGGCCCGTCCCGACATTCTCACCATCTACCATGACGAGGTGGGTGAGCCGGGCGATGCCCGCGCCTGACACTGCTTCACGTTTATCTGGTATCCTCATGGATTGGAATCAAGATAATTTTCTCCCGGTAGCCACACCGGGCCTACCTGAGGTGTCCATATGTCAGGCCATTCCAAATGGGCGACGATCAAGCATAAGAAAGCCGCTCTGGATGCAAAGCGCGGAAAACTGTTTACGCGCATTATTAAGGAAATAACGATCGCAGCCCGCAGCGGCGGCGATCCGGACTCCAATCCGCGTTTGCGCACCGCGATTCTCGCGGCTAAGGGCGTCAGCATGCCCGCCGACAACATCAAGAAGGCCATCATGCGCGGCACCGGCGAACTCGAGGGCGGGCAGATTGACGAGGTCGTGTTCGAAGGCTACGGCCCGGGCGGGGCGGCCGTTCTGGTCAAGGTGGCCACCGACAATCGCAACCGCACCGTGAGCGAAATCCGCCACGTATTCACGAAAAACGGCGGCAATTTGGGAGAGCAGGGCAGCGTCTCCTGGATGTTCGAGCGTAAAAGCCAGATCCTGGTTCCCCAGGAAAAGGCGGGCGAGGACCAGTTGATGGGCCTCGTGCTGGACGCCGGTGCTGACGATCTGCGCTCCGACGGTTCCAACTGGGAGGTCCTTTCGCCTCCTGAGAGCCACGAAGCGGTGCTCGGTGCGCTGCACAAAGCGGGCATCGAGACGGTGCATGCCGAAGTAGCCATGGTTCCCAAGAATCTGATCAAGCTCGAAGGCAAAACCGCCGACGCCATGTTGCGCTTGAGTGACGCACTCGAAGAGCACGATGATGTGCAGAGCGTGTACTCCAACTTCGACGTCGATGAAAAGACGCTGGAGGCGCTGGCGCACTAGATGCGGGTCCTGGGGATCGACTGCGGCACCGAGCGCACAGGCTATGGCGTCATCGAGAGCGACGGGAGCACGCATTGCCTGATCTCCGCAGGCGTGATTCGGACCAGCGCAAAATCCCCGTTAGAAGCGCGCTTGCATGAAATCTCTCGCGAGCTGCGGAGCGTCATAGCGCGCGACGAGCCGACGTCCGCCGCCGTAGAAGAGGTTTTCTACGCGGCCAATGTCAAAACGGCGCTGAAGCTGGCGCACGTGCGCGGTGTGGCCCTGCTGGCGATTTCCGAAGCCGGCCTGGAATTCGGCGAGTATTCGCCGCTCGAAGTGAAGACCAGCGTAGTGGGCTACGGCCGTGCCGAAAAACAGCAGGTGCAATTGATGGTTTGCTCGCTGCTGCGGCTGGCTGAGCCGATCGCCTCCGAAGATGCCTGTGATGCCCTGGCCGTGGCCGTGTGCCATGCCGTACACCGCGCCACAGAACGGCGGATCGAGAGGAAGCGCGCATGAGGTGGATGCTCGCGCTGCTCCTGCTTCCGCTGTTTGCCGCCGAGCAGCAGCCGCAGGTGTTCTACTCGAAATCGTTTCCCGGCAGCGCTCCGCCCTACGTCGAAATCCATCTGGATCGCGCCGGGAATTGCGAGTACAAAGAAGCGCCGGATGACGATCAGCCGCTCAAATTCCAGTTGAACGCACCGGACACCAACGAAATATTTTCACTGGTGGATAAGCTCGGGCGCTTCAGCCGGCCGCTCGAATCGCCGCTGAAAGTCGCCTTCATGGGGACGAAAACCTACCGGTTTGAGAACGGCGCCGAAAAGCATGAAGTGAAATTCAACTTCTCTGAGGATCTCGATGCCCGCCAGCTCCAGGACTGGTTCGAGCGCATTGCGGAAACCGAACAGCGGCTCATCTATCTGGAGCGTGAAGCCAAATACGACAAGCTGGGTGTCAACAACGCCTTACTGCTGCTGCAATCATCCTTCGATCATAAACGGCTCGTCGCTCCGCAGCAGTTTTTGCCGATGCTCGACCGCGTTGTCAAGAACGAAAGCTACATGCACATGGCGCGCGAGCGCGCGGCGGGATTGGCGGATGCGATCCGCGCCGCGAAATGAAGCGCTGCCTTCTGTTTTTTTTATTCGTTTGCGCCGCCGCCGCCCAGCAGACCTCAACGGAAGTGGAAGAAAAAGATCTGAGCTCCGCATTGGCTGAGGCCGGCACCAGCCAGGTGGATTTCATCCGCGCGCTCGAGAACCACTTGACGAAATATCCGATGACCGCCAAGCGCCCGGAGATTGAGCGCGCTCTGGTCAAAGCATCCATCGAAGCCAAGGACAACAAGCGGATCATTCTTTATGGCGAGCGCGTGCTCGATCGCGAGGCCGGCGATCCGCAGATTCTCGACCGCGTGACGCGCGCCCTCTTGTCAAGCGACGCCAAAGACACCTCCGAGCGCGCGCTCAAATATGCGCAGCGCTACGAAGCGCAGTTAAACACCCTTCGCCGGCAGCCGCCGGTCGGCCACTTCAGCAAGGCCGACTGGTCGACGGAAGTGGCTCGCGGTATTGCGCGGGCCGTAGTGCTCGAGGCGCGGGCAACCGGCAATCTCGGCAAGTACGAAGACGCGCTCAAGCTGGCGCAGCGAAGCTTCGACGAATTCCCGACAGCCGAGGGCGCGCGCGAAATCGGCCGCTGTCTGATGAAGATGGGCCGCGACGAAGAAGCTATCCCGCATTTCGCCGACGCCTTTACCATCTCCGACGCCCGCAACACCGAGGCCGCTCGCGCGCAAGACCGCATCCGCATGGGCGAGCTTTACAAAAAGCTGAAAGGCTCGGAGACTGGGCTCGGCGATTTAATTCTCGAATCGTACGACCGCACTACCGCGCTCGTGGCTGAGGCCAAACTTCGCCTGCGCGAGAGCGATCCCAACGCGCAGGTAAGTTCTGTGATGGATTTCACGCTCCCCGGCGTAAAGGGCGATAAGCTGGCGCTGGCTTCCCTGAAAGGCAAGACCATCGTCTTCGATTTCTGGGCGACCTGGTGCGGGCCGTGCCGGGCGCAGCACCCTCTCTATGCCAAGGTCAAGGAGCATTTCGCGGACGACAGCGGCGTCGCTTTCATTTCCGTGAACACGGACGAAGATCGCGACCTGGTGGAACCTTTCCTCGAGGAGAACCATTGGGCCAATGCCGTATACTTCGAAGACGGCCTCTCAAGAATGCTGCAAATTACTTCCATCCCCACCACCATCATCGTCGACAAGCACGGCGACATCGCGAGCCGCATGAATGGCTTCAATCCCGACCGGTTCGTCGACCTGCTGACCGAGCGCATCCGCCAGACTCTGAAGGACTGAGCGCGCCTCTACCGCACGATGAAAAAACTGCTTGCCCTCAACCGCAGCGAGATCGCCATCCGCATCATGCGCGCGGCCACTGAACTCGGCTTGCGAACGGTTGGGATTTTCTCCAAAGAAGACCGCTTGAGCCTGCACCGCTTCAAAGCGGACGAGGCGTACGAGATCGGCGAAGGTAAGGGGCCGGTCGAATCGTATCTGGACTTCGAAGGCATCGTCGCTCTGGCGAAAGAGAAAGGTGTCGACGCGATTCATCCAGGCTACGGATTCCTGTCCGAAAATCCTGCGCTACCGCGGGCCTGCGAGCGCGCCGGCATAACGTTCGTCGGCCCGAGCGCCGAGCTGCTCGAGCTATTGGGCGATAAGCGCGCCGCGCGAAAACTTGCCGAAAGCGCCGGCGTGCCGGTGGTGCCCGGGTCCGAGCGGCCTATTGCAAGTGTGGATGCCGCCCGCAAAATGGCTGCCGAGATTGGCTTCCCGCTCATCATAAAAGCTGCATTCGGCGGAGGCGGCCGCGGCATGCGGGTGGTCGAGAAGCCGGGGGATTTCGCCGAGCGCCTCGAAGAAGCGCAGCTCGAAGCCGGCGCTGCGTTCGGCAATGACGCGGTGTTTTTGGAAAAATACATCCGGCGCCCGCGCCACGTGGAAGTGCAGATCCTGGGCGATCGTCACGGCAACATCCTGCATCTTTACGAGCGCGATTGTTCGGTCCAGCGCCGGCACCAGAAAGTCGTTGAGGTCGCTCCCGCGCAGGGTCTCGCGGACGAGATCCGCCGGGCGCTCGCCGAGGCAGCCGTCCGGCTCGCGCGCGCGGCCAATTACTATAACGCCGGCACCGTCGAGTTCCTGGTCGATTCCGAAACCGGCGAATGGTACTTCATCGAGGTCAACCCGCGCATTCAGGTGGAACACACCGTAACCGAGATGGTGACGGGCATCGATTTGGTGCGCAGCCAGATTCTGGTCGCGCAGGGCCACTCTTTGCACGAGCCGCCGCTCTCGCTTCCATCGCAGGAGAAGATTCCGCTTTACGGGCACGCCCTGCAATGCCGCATCACCACCGAAGATCCGGGTAACAATTTCATTCCGGATTACGGCAAGATCCACACCTATCGTTCGCCTGCCGGTTTCGGCATCCGGCTCGACGGCGGCTCGGCTTATAGCGGCGCCGTCATCACCCCGTTCTACGATTCGCTGCTGGTGAAAATTACGGCTTGGGGCAGGGAATTCGATCAGGCCGCCAGGCGCATGGACCGCGCGTTGCGCGAGTTCCGCATCCGCGGCGTCAAGACCAACATTCCATTTCTCGAGAACCTGGTGAACAATCCGCGGTTTCAAGCGGGCGACGTCACTACTTCCTTTCTCGACGAACACCCTGAGCTGTTCCGCTTCACGCCGCGCCGCGACCGCGCCACCAAGCTGCTGACTTATCTGGGTGATGTGATCGTCAACGGAAATCCGGAAGTGGCCGGCAAGCCGCGGCCCGAGCGAATCGTCACTCCCGTGTTTCCCGAGCACGATGCCGTACCGCCGGCCGCAGGTACGCGGCAACTGCTTGACCGGCTCGGCCCGGCGAAATTTGCCGCGTGGACCCGCGAGCAAAAAGGCCTGCTGCTGACCGATACCACGTTCCGCGATGCGCATCAATCGCTCCTCGCCACGCGCGTGCGCACCTACGACATGATGGCCATCGCCAACTTCGTCTCGCACCGTTTGGCGAACCTCTACAGCCTCGAAATGTGGGGCGGCGCCACGTTCGACGTCTCCATGCGTTTTCTGCATGAAGATCCATGGCAGCGGCTCCGCCGCCTCCGCGAGGCCATTCCGAACATCTGCTTCCAGATGCTGCTGCGCGCATCGAATGCCGTAGGTTACGCGGCCTATCCCGATAACGTGGTACGTGCGTTCGTCGAAGAGGCGGCGCGCCAGGGCATCGATATTTTCCGCATTTTCGATTCGCTCAACTGGCTGCCCAATATGAAAGTCGCGATGGAAGCCGTCCAGCGCACCGGAAAGATCTGCGAAGCGGCCATCTGTTACACCGGCGACATCCTCGATCCCGGCCGCCAGAAGTTTTCGCTCGATTATTACGTCAAGATGGCCAAAGAGCTCGAGCGCATGGGCGCGCACGTATTGGGCATCAAAGACATGGCTGGGTTGGTGAAGCCCTATGCCGCGCAGAAGCTCGTTTGTGCGTTGCGCGACGAAATCGGCATTCCGATTCATTTCCACACGCACGATACCAGCGGCATCAATGCGGCTTCGGTTCTCAAAGCGTGCGACGCCGGCGTAGATGTGGCCGACTGCGCCATCGCCTCCATGAGCGGGCAAACCAGCCAGCCCAATCTGAACTCCATTGTCGCCGCCCTCGCGAACACGGAGCGCTCAACCGGCGTCGATCTGGCCGCGCTCAACACCTGTGCGGATTATTGGGAGGCCGTTCGCACCTGCTACGCCCCGTTCGATACCGGCCCTCGTAGCGGCTCCGCCGAAGTCTACATTCACGAAATGCCCGGCGGCCAGTACACAAACTTGAAAGAACAGGCCGAAGCCATGGGCTTAGGTGCGCGCTGGCGCGAAATCGCGCAGGCCTATGCAGATGTGAACCTCGCGTTCGGCGATATCGTCAAGGTCACGCCATCCAGCAAAGTCGTCGGGGACATGGCGATTTTTCTTGTCACCCACGGCATGACCATCCAGCAGTTCGAGCGCCTCGGTCCCGATCATCATCTGGCCATTCCCAACTCCGTGGTCGAAATGTTTTCGGGCGCTCTCGGCGTCCCGGAAGGCGGCTGGCCTAAAAAACTCCAGCGCGTCATCTTGCAGGGCCGGAAGCCGGAGCGTGGCCGTCCCGGTGCTCGCCTTCCCGCCGTGGATTTTAAAGAAACTGCAGGCGTTGTCGAAAAGAAAATTGGCCGCGATTTCCGGCACGACGAACTCCTGAGCTACCTGCTCTATCCGGAAGTCTTCGTCAAGTTCGCCCGCATGCAGCAGGCCTGGGACGATATCGAAGTGCTGCCCTCGCCGCAGTTTTTCTTCGGCATGCAGAAAGGCGAAGAAATTACGGTCGACATCGAGCCCGGCAAGCGCCTGGTCATTAAGTTTCTGACCATGGGCGAGCCTCATCCGGATGGCCGCCGTACCGTCTTTTTCGAATTGAATGGCCAGCCCCGTGAAGTTACCGTGCGCGACCGTTCACTCAAAGCCGGCGCCGCCGAACGGCCGAAAGCGGATCAGAATAATCCCGGCCATGTCGGCGCACCATTGCCCGGCATGATTACATCCGTCGCGGCCGAGCTTAATCAGACGGTCGAAAAAGGCGACCGCCTGCTGGTCATCGAAGCCATGAAGATGCAGAGCACAGTCTATGCGCCTGTCGCCGGCAAAATCACCGCGATTCACGCGCAGGCTGCCCAGCAGGTCGAAGCCAAAGATCTGCTGGTGGTGATTGAAGCCTGAACCCTACAACTTTTCGAGATGAATACTGCCATTCGAAGTAGAAAGATCGAGCAGAGCCCCGCCTGATCCAATCGTCCCTTCCAGACTGTGTTTGCTGATCTGCCCCTGCACCTTCACCTCGAAATCGCCGGTGGAAATCGATCCGTTCGACGTATGCGCCCGCACGCGCGCTCCGAGCGAGGCCGGCACGTGCACGGTGATTCCGGAGTTGCTGGTCGAGGCGTAAACGTCGTTCTGATTATTTTGATCCATCGTCAGGTCGATGCCCCCGTTTGAGGTCTCCAGTTTGACCGGTTTGCCGGCCTCAGACTTCGCCAGGTGCACCGTGATCCCACCGTTCGATGTGTTGGCCTCGAGCGATCCCTTCACTCCATCCGCCCGCACCCGCCCGTTTGACGTCTTCAGCACCGCCCCGCCATCCAGATCCATCACCTCGATGCTGCCGTTCGAGGTCTGCGCGTCTATATTCCCCTTCATGTTGGTTGCATGAATCCCGCCGTTCGAAGATTTCAGCCTCGCAGCGCCTTCAATGTCGGTGACCCGGATGCCGCCGTTCGAGCTGGTTATGCGCTCTAGCTCCGTCTGCCGCGGAACTTTGATGACGTATTTGGCGCCCATGTTTCCCCGGCGCTCCGATGGCCGCACCGTGCGCACGTGGATCGAGTCCGGCGTGTTCACGATATCGATTTTGATTGCGTCCCGCAGTTCCGGTGTGCCGGCATATTTCACGCCCGAGATATCGACCGAATTCTGGTCCCAGCTCGCGATCTCGATCGAACCGTTGAAATTCTCCACAGTGAGCCGGCCGCCGGGCTTCAGCGGGTAACTGTAGTGAAAGTCCTCAGGATAGCGCTCGGATGGGCCGAAGTCTTCGAAATCGCATCCTATACTCAGAATCAGCAGCGCCGGTGCCAACGCCAGGAAAATTCTTCTGCGCATAACTCACCTCAAGCCGTGTATACGAAAGTTTAAACCACGAAGTTCCGGAAAAGTAAGGGGCCCCTCCTGTTACGAGTTCGCGGACAATCAGACGCCTGATCCGGCCGGTCCCGCGGTGTTCAGCCTGATTCTGATACATTAGGCGCGTCGTGCAGCGTTTTGTCTGGCTCCTGTTCATCCTCGCCGCCGGCGTATCCGCCGAAGACTGGCCGGAATGGCGCGGGAAAGGGCGTCTGGGCGTCTGGAACGAAGCCGGCGTCATCGAGAAATTTCCGGATACCGGCCTGCGCGTTGAATGGCGCGTTCCTGTCCATAGCGGTTTCAGCGGGCCTGCGGTGAGCAACGGCCGCATCTATCTCACTGACTTTTCTCCAGCCTCACGGCTGAAGGGCCGCGAGCGCGTTCTGTGCCTCGAGGAGAAGACCGGCAAGGTCCTCTGGACACGTGAGTGGGATGCCGACTACACCGGTTTGATGGAAATCTATGCGACCGGTCCGCGCGCCACTCCTACCGTGGATGGCGACCGCGTCTATGTCGTCGGCGCCAAGGGTTTCTTACAGTGCCTCGATGCACACACCGGCGCCGTGCGCTGGCAAAAGGATTACGTCAAAGATTACAACGCCGAGATTCCGACCTGGGGCGTGACGTCGGCTCCGCTGGTTGACGGCGGCCGGCTCATTTGCCTGGTAGGCGGCGCGCGGAATGCCAAAGTCGTGGCATTTGACAAGCTGACCGGCAAGGAAATCTGGCGGGCGCTCCCATCCGATTCCGAGCCAGGCTATTGCCAGCCGGTGATCGTTACATCCGGCGCCACGCGCCAGCTCATCGTTTGGCATCCCCTGGCGGTAACCTCGCTCGATCCCGAAACGGGCAAAGTTTATTGGGAGCAGCCGTTCAAAATCGAGGCGGGACTTTCGGTCGCTACTCCCGTCTGGAGCGCGCCGCTGCTGCTGGTTTCTTCGTTCTACAACGGCTCGATGATGCTCACGCTCAACGAGCGCAAGCCCGGCGCGGAGATCTTGTGGCGCGGTAAAAGCAAGAGTGAGATCGATACCGACGGTCTTCACGCGCTTGTCACCACGCCCGTGATCGCCGGTGACTACATCTATGGAATTTGCAGCTACGGGCAACTGCGGTGCCTCAACGCCCGCACCGGCGCGCGAGTCTGGGAGAGTCTCGAGCTGACGAAAGAAAAAACGCGGTGGGCTTCCGGTTTTCTGGTGCGTCATGGCGACCGCTTTTTCATCAATAACGACCATGGCGAGCTGATCATTGCCCAGCTCTCGCCCGACGGCTACCACGAAATCAGCCGCACCAAACTCATCCAGCCTACCTCCAATTCCGGCAACCGCCGCGAGCTCGGAGCCGTGAACTGGTCGCACCCCGCCTATGCCAATCGTCACATCGTGGCGCGTAACGATACCGAGGTGATCCGCGCGAGCCTCGCCGCAAATTAGCGGCTGCTGGCCATGGCCATGTGCTAAACTCGCCGGGCATGCGGCTGCTCGCAATTCTCTGCGCGGCGTCGGCCTTTGCCGCCGGTTCCCCGCGCATCACCACCATTGCCGGCACCGGCGTCGCAGGGTTTTCCGGCGACAGCGGACCGGCAATCGAAGCCCAGATCAATAACCCGTATGGCCTGACCATCGGTCCCGACGGCGCGCTCTATTTCTGTGAAGTCGATAATCATCGCGTGCGGCGGCTCGATCTCAAAACTCATACGCTTTCAACCGTCGCCGGCAGCGGCAAGCAAGGTTACGCGGGCGATGGCGGCCCCGCGCTCAAGGCGGAGCTCAACCAGCCCTACGAAGTCCGTTTCGACCGCGCCGGCAATATGTTCTTCGTCGAGATGCAGAACCATATCCTCCGCCGTGTCGACGCCCATACCCACATCATCTCGACGGTCGCGGGCACAGGCATTCCCGGCTTTAGCGGCGACGGCGGTCCGGCTGAGAAGGCTCAGCTCAGGCAGCCGCACAGCTTTGCGTTCGCGCCCGATGGTGCGCTCCTCATCTGCGATATCGGGAACAATCGCATCCGCCGCGTGGATCTGCACACCGGCACGATCAACACCTACGCCGGAACTGGCGAGCACCTGCCGACTGCCGATGGCGCGCCGCTCGAGAGAACTCCGCTCAACGGCCCGCGCGCCCTCGCAGTCGGCCCCGATGGCAGCCTGTACGTAGTTCTGCGCGAGGGCAACGCGGTCTTCCGCATCGATCCCAACGCGCGCAAAATTCATCACCTCGCCGGCACCGGCGAAAAAGGCTACTCGGGCGACGGCGGTCCGGCGCGTCTGGCGAAACTGAACGGCCCGAAAGGCATCGCCTACGCGCCCGATAACAGCCTGTATCTCGCGGACACCGAAAATCACGTCATCCGGCGCATCGATCTTTCAACCGGCGTCATCGCCACCGTGGCTGGAACGGGCGAGCGCGGCGATGGTCCGGATGGCGATCCGCTGCACTGCCGCCTGTCGCGGCCGCACGGCATTTTCGTGGATTCACGCGGCATCGTCTACATCGGCGACAGCGAATCGCACCGCGTGCGCATGCTGCGATAGCCGGCAGCCTTGACCCGCCACGCTATAATCCGACTAGATGGCTGCACGCCTTGAGCCGGTTCCTACTGTCCGCACTCCCAATCTGGTGGAGTTGCGCCACCTGACGTCAGTGCATCTTTCCGCCTTGCTTGCGGAAGAAACATCGGCGTGGCAGGAGATGCTCAATTGGGACTTCAATAAATCTGCTGATCTGGTGCGCCGCTTCGTCGATCTCCGCGCCCTCAGCGGCTGCGCGCTGATGGACGGGGGCGAAGCTGTCGGTTATTCCTATTTCGTCATCGAAGAGCACAAGGGCCTGGTCGGCGATCTGTACGTCCGCAAAGAGTTCCGCACGGCCGAAAACGAAAACCGCCTGCTTGCCGCCGTGCTCGAACGACTGGTCACCGGTTCTCAAGTCCGCCGTGTCGAGTCGCAGCTCATGATGATTCTGGGCGACCGGTCGCGTTCCATTCCCGGCGCGCAGTATCTCGCCACCTTCGAGCGGAATTACATGCTCATCGATTTCGAATCCGCTCCGGCGCTGCCGCTTCGGCCTTTGATTGCTTCCATCCATCTCGAAAAGTGGTCCGACCGCCACCAGGAAACCGCCGCCCAGTTGATCGCTTCCGCTTACACCGGCCACATCGATAGCCGCATCAACGATCAATACCGCTCCCTGGGCGGCGCGCGCCGGTTTCTCTACAACATCGTGCAGTATCCCGGCTGCGGCAGCTTTTTCCAGCCGGCCTCCTTCGTGGCCATTGATCTGGAGCGCGGATCGCTCGCCGGACTCGTGCTGGCGAGCCTGGTCGGCGAGCACACCGGACACATCACCCAGGTTTGCGTGTCGACAGAGGACCGCGGAATCGGACTGGGCTATGAGCTCATGCGCCAATCGCTTGAGATCATGCGCGCGCACGGCTGCCGCAAGGCCAGCCTCACCGTCACCGCCTCCAATCGCGAAGCCGTCAGCCTCTACGAGCGCATGGGCTTTCGCACAGTACGGAAATTTCTCGCCTACGTGTGGGAAGGCTTCGGGCGGCAGTAACGGGCGGGGCCATGTCCGTCTGCCGCGCGGTCTTCGTCATCGCAGCGCTCACCCGTCTCGCCGCCGCTCAGGAACACATCTCCTTCCGGACCCAGGACGGCGGCCTCATCTACGCGGACGTCTACGGAGCCGGTGCGCGCGGCGTCGTGCTGGCCCACGGCGGCCAGTTCAATAAAGAAAGTTGGAATAAACAGGCGCGTGCGCTCGTGTCCGCGGGCTTTCGCGTCGTTGCCATCGACTTCCGCGGTTACGGTCAATCGCACGGGCCGGGCGACTCCGATATCTACACCGCTCCGTTGCATCTGGACGTGCTGGCCGCCGTCCGTTATCTTCGCGAAACCGGCACGAAGACCGTATCGCTGGTCGGCGCGAGTATGGGCGGCGATGCGGCGGCCCAGGCGATGGCCGCCGCCCCGCCCGGCGAAATCGATCGTCTCGTTGTCCTGGCCTCTGCGCCCGACGCGCCGCCCGGCAAGCTCACCGGCCGAAAGCTATTCCTGGTCGCGCGGGATGATCGCAGCGGAGCCGGTCTCCGCCTGCCCGGGATTCAAGCCTTTTTCCAAAAAGTGCCGGAGCCGAAAAAGCTCGTCATTCTCGATGGCTCCGCACACGCACAATTTCTGTTTCAGACCAGCCAGTCGGAGCGCGTGATGCGCGAGATCGTCCAGTTTCTTACCGGGCGTTGAGGGGACAGCGCCGAATCGGCTCGGCGGCGGGGCATCGGTGCTCTCTGTGCTTGACCATCAGGAGCGTCGGCGAAGCATCAGCCATGGCCCGGCGATCACCGGATCGTTGATCTCAGGGCGGCGGTCCTGCGATCGCCATCCACCGTGCGGCTGAAGATATTCACGCTGGACAACCGGTTGATCCTGGGACGAATTGGGCGTCTCTCCGCAGCAGACAGCAAGTCAGTGGTGCCAGCCCTTCACGCCGCACTTGTCTGACTCCTCCTGCGATACAATCCAACCCATGCTGAAACGTGCCTCGATTGTGGCGCTTTGTCTGGCGGGTCTCGCGCAAGCGGCCCTGGTGCGCATCGAGCTTTCCGAGCGCTCCGATGTCCTCGACGGAAAATCGTTCGGTCCGGCCGGGCCCTACGAGCGCCTGGTCGGCAAGGCGTATTTCGCCGTCGATCCCAAAAATCCGGCCAACCGCATCATCGCCGATATCGATAACGCCCCGCGCAACGATCAAGGCCTGGTCGAGTTTTCTTCCGACCTCTACATCTTGAAACCGCGCGATCCGGCACACGGCAATGGCTCCGTGCTGTTCGAAGTTTCCAATCGCGGCACGAAATATATGCTCGGCATGTACGATCGCGCCGCCGGCTCCCTCGATCCGCGCACGCCTGAGCAGCTCGGCGATAATTTTCTCCTCGACCGCGGCTTTACGCTGGTCTGGCTCGGCTGGCAGTTCGACGTGCCGCGCCGCGATGGTCTGATGCGTCTGTACGCGCCCGTGGCACACGATGGCAGCCGTCCCATTACGGGCCTGGTGCGCTCGGAATTTGTCCTCGACCGCCGCGAGACCAGCTACTCCGTCTCCGATCGCGATCATATTCCCTATCCGGTGCTTCACCCCGATGACTCCAAGCTCACCCTCACGGTCCGCGACACCCGCGAGGGCGCACGCCGCACCGTGCCGCGCGGCGATTGGCACATCGAAAACCGCACGCGCATCGTGATGCCTGCCGGGTTCGAGCCGGGCAAGCTTTATGAGCTGGTTTATACCGCCCAGGATCCCACGCTCGTCGGCTTGGGCCCGGCGGCGGTGCGCGATCTGATCTCGTTTTTCAAATACGGCGGCAATGATGTCACCGTGCTGGGCGATTCCCGCAACTACATCAAGCGCGCCTATGGCTTCGGTATCTCACAAAGCGGCCGCTTCCTCCGCACGTTTCTTTACTACGGATTTAACCGCGACGAGCGCGACCGCCGCGTTTTCGATGGCGTGCTCTCGCACGTGGCCGGCGGCGCGCATGGCAGCTTCAATCACCGCTTCGCCCAGCCTTCGCGCGACGCCCATCCGTTCTACAACACGTTCTATCCGACCGACATCTTCCCGTTCACCGACCTCGATGAAACCGACCCCGAAACCGGCCTCACCGAAGGCATTCTCACGCGTGCCCGAAAGGACAACGTGGTGCCCAAAATTTTCTACAGCAATACGGCGTATGAATATTGGGGCCGCTCGGCATCGCTGATTCACATCTCGATTGACGGCCAGAAAGACGCCCCGATTCCCGATACCACGCGCATTTATTTCTTCGCCGGCGGCCAGCACGGTCCGGCCTCTTTTCCTCCGCCGCGCAATCACACGCAAAATCTGAGCAACCCGAACGATTTCCGCTGGTCCATGCGCGCCCTGCTGGTCGCCATGGATCGCTGGGTGCGCGAAGGTGTCGAGCCGCCGGCTTCCCAATATCCGCGCATCGCGCAGGATACTCTCGTGCCGCTCGGCGCTGTGCAGTTTCCCAAAATCCCCGGTGTCTCGCTGCCCACCGTGATTCAGAAGGCCTATCGCGTCGACTACGGTCCTCAGTTCCGCACCGAAGGCATCGTCACCATCGAGCCGCCCAAGGTCGGTAACGCGTTCCCCATTCTGCTGCCGCAAGTGGATCAGGACGGCAATGACACTTCCGGCGTCCGCATGCCGGAAATCCAGGTACCGCTCGCGACTTATACCGGCTGGAACTTGAGATCGCCGGAGATCGGCGCGCCTACGGAAATGTTCAGCATGCAGGGCTCTTTCATTCCATTCGCCCGCACCAAGGCCGATCGTGAATTGCACCGTGATCCGCGCGCATCCATCGAGGAGCGTTATTCCGGCCGGGCACAGTATCTGGAGAAGGTCGACGCTGCGGCCCGCAGCCTGGCGGCCAACGGCTATCTGCTAAGTGACGACGTGCCCGATATCGTCGAGCACAGCGCTACCGAGTGGGACTATCTGAACACCTTGCCATAAACGCACGCGGCGGGACGCCCAGACGCCGCTCGATCAGATCCAGAAACTCGGCTTCCCGATCGATCTCCACGCCTATCTTGAGCCAGTAAAGATGCAACGGGGCCATCAGCGCTGCCGATCCTTCAGCAAGATTGACCGCATCCTTTTCGGTCGTGACCACGGCCTCAGCATGCACCGCCTCGAACTGCCGCGACAGGTTGCGGATTTCCTGCGGCCGGTAATAGTGATGGTCGGGAAACTCCTCCCGCGCAGCCACTTGAAGGCCCAGCAGCGCGAGCAATCGCCAGAACGATTCCGGATTGCCGAGGCCGCAGAACGCTCCCACGCGGCGAAAGGGAAGTTCGCGCACCGGAATTTCGCGCCTGCCGGGCTCCTCGACCCAGCACAGTGGAACCGTGCGCGCGTGAAATACCGGAGCATGCGCATTGTACTGCCTGAGTTGCGGTTCAAAGCTGATTGGCCGCCGTCCGCCTTCATTTCGCGTGACCACCAGAACATCCGCGCGATCCAGGGCGGCGGCCGGTTCGCGGAGCCGTCCGAGCGGAAAAACATCCCCTCCGCCGAATGGCGCGAGCGCATCGATCAGCACAATATCTACCTGGCGATCGAGCTGCACGTGTTGAAAACCATCGTCCAAGATCAGTACGTCGGAGCCGAAACGCTGTTCCAGCAGGCTCCCGGTCTCAAACCGGTCGACGCCGATTCCCACCGGCGCCGTCCCGTCACGCAGGAAAATCTGCGGCTCATCGCCGGATTGCGTGGCGCGGATGCGCGCGCCGGCGTCGAGGATCAAGTGCGTGTCCAGTGATTGCCGGCCGTAACCCCGGCTCAGAATCCCGGGCTGGTGGCCGAGCTGCTTTAATTGCCGGACGAGATGCAAAACGAACGGCGTTTTGCCCGTGCCGCCCATTGTGATGTTGCCGACGCTGATCACGCCGGCCCGCAGCCGCCGCTTCTGCGCCGAATGGCGCCGGAATTTCCATGCCGCAACCGCGCGCCAGATCCACGAAAGCGGCCATAGAATGAGGAATGCGCCCAATGCGTGGCGAAATCGGGGCCACGACGAAGCGGCCGCCGCTTCACGGATCGCCGCGATCGCCCGTTCGGTAGCTCCGCGCTTCGATTGCGCGCACGCCAGCGCCTTACGGCCTATGTCCTCCGCTACCGCCGGCGCCTCCAGCAGCGCCTCTACCGCCCCCGCGAGTTCGGAGGGCGCGTCGATTTCCTGGTAAGCGCCCTGCTCCCGAAATTCCTCCGCGATATCCCTGAAGTTTTCCAGGTGCGGCCCGCAAATGATCGGCCTTGCGAAAAATGCCGGTTCGAGAATATTGTGCCCGCCTCGCTCGGCCAGCGTGCCGCCCATGAACACCACATCGGCGAGCCCAAAAAGGCTCGCCAGCTCGCCAATGGAATCGAGCAGGAGCACTCCGGGTAGCTCGAGCGTTGCCGGCAACACCGAGCGCAGCGCGAAGCGGATGTGCGCCTGCGCCAGCCTCGCGGCCGCGGTTTCGAAGCGCTCCGGCTTGCGCGGCGCGAGAACCAGCAGCAGCCGCGGGTGCCGCGCCGCCAGCTCACGGAATGCCGCGATCACCGCCCGGTCCTCGTCCACATCGCCTGCGTGTGCCGGTGGCATCGTGCTGGCCGCAATCCACACCGATGCCGGCCTGATCCCTTCGATAAACCGCCGGACCGGCGAATCCGGCGCGAGCGGCCGCGGCGTCGAATCGTACTTCAGATTGCTCACGACGCGCAGCCGCTCGGCAGGCGCACCCATTGCGAGATAACGCTCGCGCATGCGTTCGCTTTGCACCAGTACAGCGTCCGGCGCCTGCATCACCGCACGGAAAAACCAGCGCAGCCCCCGGTAGCGCCGCACTGTTCGGTCGGAAATGCGCCCGTTCACGATAACGAGAGTGCATCCCGCCCGCTTCGTCTCCCGAAACAGGTTGGGCCAGATTTCCGTCTCGGCTACGATCACCAGAGCGGGCCGGAGCGTGCGCAATACCCGCCGGACGGCGAACACGTAATCGATCGGCACGTAAAAGACGCCTGCTGTTGTGGTCGCAAGCTTCTCCTGTGCCGCCGCATAACCGGCCAGCGTCGTGGCCGATACAAATATCTTCGACCCGGGAAACTCCGCACCCAGGCGCCGGATGAGCCCTCCCATAGCGAGGACTTCACCCACTGAGACCGCATGCAACCAGATCGCGCCCGACACAGTCTGTTTCAAAGAGCGAGGCAGCCAGCCGAGCCTCTGCCGCAGCGAAGTAAAATAAACGTGGTTGCGTGCGCTGCGGATCAGGAAGTAGAGGACAAGTACGGGCAGCGCCAACGCCTGAAGAACCCGATAGAGGAAATAAATGCCTTTTGTTTTCAAACGCTTGGCTCTTCTGCTGAGTATAGCGGTGGCGCTCGCGCCGGACAAGGCGCCCGCTGCCGATAAAGACCACCCCAAGTTTGAGATCGCCCCCGCCTCGAGTTATCCGGCACACCAGACAGGCGATAAGGTTACCATCGGCGCGTCCGTCTTCGACACTGCCGATAAGGCCCGCACGGCTTTCGGCAAGCTCAATCCCTATCAATACGGCATCGTTCCCATTCTTGTGGTGATTCAGAATGACAGCGATCAGACCCTTCGTCTGGACCATATGAAGGTAGATTATGTGGCCTCCGACGGCGGTCACGTAGATGCCACGCCGGCCGGGGACGTGAAATATCTAAATGGGCCGAACAAACCCAATGTCATCACCGGGCCTATACCGACCAGGGGACCGCACGTATCCCGTCATAAGAATCCACTGAATGCCTGGGAAATCGAGGGGCGCGCCTTTTCGGCCAAAGTGATCCCGCCCGCGCAGTCCGCCGGAGGCTTCTTCTATTTTCAGTCCGGCCACAGCCCTGGCGCCCGCCTTTACATCACCGGCATCACGCAAGCGTCCACCGGACGCGAGCTGCTCTATTTCGAATTTCCGCTCAAAGAGGACCCCAAGTAGGGGTTATTCTCCATCGGAGAGCCGAACTGATAACCGTCCCGCGGCTTGATTAACCTTGGGCATTATTGGGGCGTTTACCTTTTCAATTATTACCAGAGTCAGTAAAAATCAACGCCTCGTGTTTCCCCTTATTATCCTTTGGGAGGCTTTTCGGGCGGGGCCGTAACCTTTGACAACTACCTGCTGTATCGCGTTGGAAATTAAACCGTAATTAACAAAATTTTTTTATCAACTTTCCACAAAAATCGTTAGAAAAACTCTTTAATTGCGACGATTTTTCTGCATATAATAAACCCACGCCTGGAGGAAGGCGACAGTAGTGCGCTGTCAATATTGTGGAAAGAACCTATGGCCGCTGCGGGGACTCTTCGATGAAGATTTCTGCAGCCGCGACCATCGCCAGCGCTATCACGAACGCGTCCGTAAGGCGCTCGAGCACATGCCTAAGGCTCAGGCGACCCCGCGCGCGACGGGCATCGCCGGATTCCAATTTGAGAAGCCGCGCGCGCAAGAGCCGGCCGTCGCGTCCCACAGCACGGTGAGTGTTGCCGAGAACCCGGCCGCACCTGCCATCCCCAGTTTTGCGCCTGCCGCAGCGCCGGCAGCGTTTGCGCCTGCTTCCTTTAATTTCGCGTCTCCGGCTCCGGCGGCGGGTGATGCGCCGCGAAAAACCGATGTCGCTGCCGAAGTGATCGCGCCCCAGATCGTCGCCATCGACAGCCTGCGCGAGCGGCTGCATGAGGTCCCGAAAACGGCGGCGGGCATGACACCGATGGTTGACCGGCCGGTGAAAATTCCACCCCAACCGGGCAACATGGCGCTCAAAGCCTCCGCGCGATGGAGCCCGATCCCGGCGGCTTTCGAGGAACTGAACAACGTTTATTTGCGAGTCCCCAATCCGGAGCTCGAGGTTTCATTACCGGCCGGAAACTCGCTGCCTGGAGAATTGACCCCGATTGCGACCACAGCACGGGCCCGCCATTCTGCAACGGCCGGTCCGGCTGGCGCGGGCCGCCTGGAGTTCTTCCCCATGCAGCCCCTCTCTGGCGCCGCCATTCCGGCTACGGCACTTCAAGAACCGGCGTTCCAATCCGGAGAAGGTCTCTGGCTCGAAGACCCGCTAAGCTGGAGCGTTCCGGTAAGCCTCGCGCCGACGCGTTCTGCACTGGCCATGCTGCCCGTTGCGGATCGCGATGCGGCTCTCGCGCATTTCCGCAATGCTTCGCCGGCCTCGGCCGCGAGCGCCATGCCCGTCGAATGGCCGTTTGCCACGACCGGCGTGGAAACCGATGCTTTCCGCACGGCAACGCTGGCCATGGCGTCGCCCACGGTGATCGAGTTTCCGGCTCCGCGTGATCTCGCGGCGCAGGCGGTGAGCGACGACACCGCGTATTTCGATGCGGCCACGTTCGCTCTGTGGATGCCGGAAATGACGGTGGAATTCGGGGACATGGACCTGCTCACCGGCGAGCCGGCGGATCTCACTCCGGAGCAGTCGGGCGCCAGTGAAACGCCGCGTGGCACGAGCTGGTTTGCGATGGAGACCGATGCGGTCATGCCCTCGAGCTCGCCCGAGTTGACCGGCACGCTGGCAGAGCCCAGAGTCGGCGCAGATCTGGTGGCGAAATCGGTTCCGTCGCAGGCGCGCAACGGCGCAAACAGCATCAGCGCTCCGGTGCCCGTCAGCATGCCGAACCGCATGGTGCGGCTGAAACAAGGTCCGGAATTCTTCGCTGCCGAGCCCGTGGTGGCGGATTCGGTTGCCCGCCCGGTCAGCGCGCGGCGCGGGCCGTTCACAGTCGGGCTGGCATTGCCTGAGATCCAGGCTGCCGAGTCCACCATCATGCAGCCCGCGGCGCTCGAGTACCTCGTGCCCGGCGGGTTTGCCGGCGAGGCAGCGCTGAGTGCCGGTTCGGAAGTGATCGACACCACCAGCGTGCAGATGCCCGAGATCGAAGCGGCCCGCGCCGAATTCGGCCAGGGCAGCATGGAAAAAATCCAGGTCCGGTTCCGTGATTCCGGTGAGCGCTCGCCCCACCATTTCGGCTGGATGGAACCGCAACTGGCCCTCCAGCTGCCGGAGATGCGGTACGAAGAGTACCCGCTGGCCCTCAAGGTTTCGGTGCCCGAGCCGCGGACGGTCACGGTATTCGAAACAGCTACCGAAGACGCGCACGGCAAAGTGGTTTCGATCAGCGAATCTCGTTCGAAGCGTATGGCGGTGCCCAGCTACATCAAGGGAATGGCAGCGGGCCTGATGCTGGCGTCGTTCCTGTGGTTCGGCAGCTCGAGCATCAAGTCCGAAGGCATTACGATGCGCCCGGGCGACCTGATCCGCCTCACCATCCAGCGGCGCGCCGTCTACGAAACGGGCGACAACTTCCATGCCGGTCTGGCGAGCTGGGAAGGCGGAAAGAATTTCGCCAAGAGCTGGATCTACGACAAAGAAGGCTTCGTCCGTCCGGGCCACCTGGCGATTTACAAGCCCTCGCGTGACATGACGGATTACAAGCTGGAGTTCCTGACCGAGATCGAGCGCAAGGGCGTGGGCTGGGTCGTGCGTGCTGCCGACGAGCAGAACTATTATGCGATGAAACTGGCGGTGACTGAGCCGGGCCCGCGGCCGCTGGTCGCGCTGGTGCGCTACACCGTGATCGATGGCAAAAAAGAGGCCCGCGGGGAAACGCCGCTGGCGGTGATGATGCACAACAACCGGCCCTACCGCGTGCAGGTGGATGTAAAGGGCAGCCAGTTTGTGACCTTCATCGAAGGCCAGCCGGTGGATACCTGGAGCGACGACCGCATCAAGTCGGGCGGCGTGGGATTCTTTGCCGAGGGTAGCGAGAAAGCCCGGCTGTATTGGATGAAAGTTACCAAGAACAATGATTTCCTGGGCAAACTGTGCTCGATTCTGGTGCCGAAGGAGTCGTAATCAGACGCGCCCAGCGCAGAGGTTGATCGGGAGAGCGAGAAAGAGGGAAGGGAAATGAGTTCAGTAAATCCAAAAGCGGTGGAGATAGGATCTTCGCCCCGCTTATCCGTGGTGGGCAAGCCCGGATCGGGCAAACCGGCCGGCTCCAGGGCCGCGAATGGATCGAATGACATCTCGGAAGAGAAGGGCGGCCGTTCCCGATCTCTGGCCACCGCCGTATCGCTGCACCTGGAAGGCAAGGCTGAAGAAGCACTGCGTGAGCTCCGCCGGGCGGTGGATCGCGGCGAAAACAAGCCGGCGATCTACTCGGCGATGGGCCACATTCTCTACGAGCTGCAACGGTATCAGGAAGGCGTCGAGGCCTACTCGCAACTGGTCGAGCTCGAACCACACCATCGCAGCGGCTATTTCAAGCTGGCCGTGTGCCTGGAGAAGCTCGGCCGCTGGGATGAAGCGGCATCCAACTTCCGCAAAGCGCTGCAAATCGCTCCTGGAAATTCCGAAGCCCGCCTGGGCCTGGGCATCTGCCTGCTGCACCTCGAGAACTCCGAGCAGGCTCTCGAAGCTTTCGATCAGCATCTGAGCCACGATCCCGAGCAGCCCGAAGTGCTGTTCGGCAAAGCGGTCGCTCTGCAGCAAGCCGGGCGCCTGGACGAGGCGAGCGATCTTTATCGCAAGCTGCTCGAGCGCAATCCGCGCTCGGAAGAATCTTTGGCCAACATGGTGGCTCTTGAGATCGCGCGCAAGGATTACGATGCCGTGCGCGATTATTCCGAGAAGCTGCTCTCGCTGCGCCCGCATTCGCAGGCTGCGCTGGCCGGCCTTGCGACCTCGGCATTTGCTGCCGCGGATTATGAGGCGGCCTCGAAATTCTGCACCAAGCTGGTGGATCTGGTTCCTGACAGTTTCGAAAACTGGTTCAACCTCGGCGTAGCGTTTCAGAAGACCGGCAATTATCAGGAAGCCACGCGCGCCTATTCGCGTGCGGCCGAACTCCGGCCCGAATCCGCGCAGGCGCACTTGAACCTGGGTGTGACGTACCAGGAGACCGGCGCTCTCGACCGCGCGCGCGCCGCCTACGAGAAAGCCCTGAAGCTGGACGCGACGCTGCCGGCAGTGCTTTGGAATCTTGCGCTGGTGCTCGAACAGCAGGGCAACTTCGACGAGGCCGAAAAGCTTTATTCCCAGATTCCGCAGAAGGATCCCGAGTGGGACGACGCCCAGTTCCGGACTGGTTATCTCCGGCTGCAGCGCGGCGACTACAAGGGCGCCATCCAGGCATTTGAAGGCTGCCTGAGCAAGCGCAAGGACTGGCCGGAAGCCCGGCTCAACGCCGGTATCGCTTACTGGAAGCTGGACGACGCCCAGGCGGCGCGCACGGCTTTCGAAGAAGTGCTGACCTTGCGTCCGGAGTCAGTGGATGCGCTGCGCGGGCTGGCGGCGCTGGCTCTGGCGCAGCAGGACTACGAGAAGGCGTTCTCGCTGCACAAGCGGCTTCTGGATCTTGGCGAGCGCTCGGCGGAGCTGTTCTACAATGCCGGCCTGATCGCGCAAAAGCGCGGCGAGCTGCAAGAGGCGGCGCGGTTCTACGATCAGGCTCTGGCGCAGCAGCCGCAGTTTGCCGAGGCTCTTCTGAACCTGGGGCACGTGCGCAAGTCCCTGGGCCAGGAAGAGGAAGCCCGCGTTTGCTGGCGCAAAGCGGTGGAGGCCAAGCCGGAACTGGCCGAGACCTATTTCGAGCCGGCCGGGCAGTAGGGAAAGCCCCAGGCGCAACCAGCGGCATGGTATTGCGCCTGACGAATTTTCGCTAACCAGTAACCGCGGGACGATCTCACCGCATCTAATCTTGGTGCCCGGTATTTTCTCTCTTCATCATCCGGCAGGTGTCTGCCGTACAGTCTTAATAGCATCGGTGTTATTCTGCACCAGCACTTTCGCCCAGCAACCCGATCCGGCGCAAGCGCCTGCGCGGATCGAAAAGGCCGCTCCGGCGCAGCCGGACGCCGGCCAGAACGCCGCACAAACACCCGATAAGCGTATCTTCGGCGTCCTGCCCAATTACCGCACGGTAGAGGACACCGGCGGCGTCGAACCGATTACGGCTCGCCGTAAATTCTACATTGCGGTCAAGGACTCATTCGATTACCCGATCTATTTTCTCGCGGGCGCGTTTGCCGGCGTGTCGCAGATCGAAAATCAGAATCCGTCATTCGGCCAGGGTTTAAAAGGCTACGGCAAGCGCTATGGCGGCGCCTATGGCGACCTGATGATCGGCAACCTGATGGCCGAGGGACTCTTTCCCGGCATCCTGCATGAGGATCCGCGCTATTACCGGCGCGGAACCGGCGGCACGTGGCAGAGAACGGCTTACGCGCTGACCCGCGTTCTGGTGACCCACACGGACTCCGGTGGAAAGCGGTTCAATTTTTCCGAGGTCGTTGGGAATTCGGTCACAGTGGCTATCTCCAACACGTATTATCCGGACACGCGCAGCGCTGCGGAGAATCTGGAGAAACTGGGAATGCAGATCGGAACCGACGCTGTTTCAAACGTGCTGAAGGAATTCTGGCCGGACGTCAAACGGAAGCTGCAGCGCTCGCATTCCGGCACTCCGTAGATCCACAAGCGATCACAGGCCCGCGGCAGGCGCCGCAGCGGCCTTCGTCCCGAGCAGCACGACAGGCGTTCGCGGGAAGGCGAACTTGCGGCCGAGCTCATCGATCACGTTGATCTGGCAAACGTACTTGCCAGGCTCCAGATTTTTCAAGGGCACATCGAGGTGCAGCGGAATGACACTCGTGCGCCTTGCATCCGGGCGGTTGACGCGCACCGGCGGCGTCTCGAGCACCTTGCGATTACCCTGGTAAAGCGCCAGGTCGGCGGCGACACTGGTTACGCGCACGTTCGGCGGAAGATTTTCGGGCACGTTGGGATCGTAAAGCTCGAGATAGACGAACATGTCTTGTCCGGGCTGGAAAATGCGCAGCACATTGGGGACGATCTTCTGGCCGGAACTATCGACCAGGGGATTCTGTTCGATCAACTGCTTCTGGTTCTTTACTCCCGCGGTCTGGCGGCCGCGCTGATTGCTCAAAATGACGGAGCTGAGGCGAAGTGCTGTGCCTTGCGCAAGGTCGGGAACGGTGAATTGCGTTTCGAAGGTTCCGGCTTTCCCCTCGCCGTTTTCTCGTGCGACGAAGCGCAGCGTGTACTTTCCGGGGCCCAGGGTCACGCCGGTGTCGTATTGAATGTGCTTTCGTGCGACCTGGCCGGCGGTGGCTTCATCGAGCTTCAGCGGAATGGTGTCGCGCACCACGGCGGCGGTGCGGCCACGAGCATCGCGAACGTCGGCGATGAAGTCCAGCTCGGTAGCGGCTTTCGCGCCCTTTTTGCGAAAGGAGAGTGCCGAGCCGGGGATTTCGACCGATACGGGGACGAAATACTTGGCCTTATCCAGGCGGAAGTAATCGACCTCGACGGCGAGGGGCAGGTCGGTCACCGGGTTTTCGCTTTCGAGGGCGCGCTGAAGCTGGGCTTCTTTATCGCTCTCGTGCATGTGGGCAAAAGTTGTGGGCGCGAAATAACCTTTGCGGTAATCGAGCTTGGCTTTCAAGGTGGCGAGGCGCGGCGCGAGCTTCACCTGGATGCGTCGGTACTTGCCGTCCTCTGCGGTGTTGGTGCTGGAGTAGGTCAGGATGTAATAGCTCTCGATGTCTTTCTGGACCTGGGTGATGCCGAGCGTGAGATCGTTGGAATCGAGCAGAGCTTTGCCGCCGGTATCGGAAGCGAGGGTGAACAGCGTTTCCTGCTGGTTCTGGAAACTGTCGCGCAGCGCGCGCTGGCCGCGGCCGCTATAGAGGCTCGATCCGACGGCTCCGGCTTGCGAGGCATCGCCGCCGGGCGAGGACGCGGTGAGGCCGCGGGCATCGATGGGGTAGAACGCGACATTCGCACGCACGGCGGCATTCACCGTGGCGCGAAGCTGCGACTGGTTATCGACGCCGGTCTTTTCGACGCCGCCGGAGATATACACCAGGGCCTTCTTCTCCGGGTATTGCGAGAGCCGGCGGGTGGCGTCTTCGAGCGCGGCAAGCTTGCGGTCGGTGTTGAAGATATTGAACTCAGTTTCGTCCGCCACGTACAGCCCGCTTTGATCTTCCGTATCCGCGCCGGCATCGGCCATGGAAGCCAGCTCGCTCGATTCGCCGATGTGAAATCCGTTGATGGTCGAGATCAGCAGATCGCGATCGCCGGTGAAATCCTGAACGGTTTTGAGCGAGCTGCCGAACACCATGATGGATACCGTATCGCTGGCGGTCATTTGGCTCGTGAGGAACTTGATGGCGGCTTCGGTGGCGCGGATCTGCTCGGGCGGCTGCATGGAGGAAAAATCGAAGAAGAGAATGATGAGGCGGCGATCCTGAAATTTGGTGTGGCGATCTTCGCTCGCGACAGGTTCAGGAGGCGGGGCAGGCGCCGGCGTTTCGGCGCGCTGTTTGAGCTGCTGCGGCGGCGTTGCAACCGGCCGGCTTTCCAGATGCTGGAGATCGCAGCTCAGCAGCGTCTGCTGTTTTCCATCTTCGTAGAGCAGGAAATCGTTTCTGGTGAGAGTGGTTACGGGCCTGCCGTTGGCGTCCGATACCGAGACGTTGACCACGACCTCGTTGGTGGTCGTCGAAAAGACGGCCGATCCCCGCGGCGGATTCTGTTGCGGCGGCGCCTGCGCCAATAGCGATGCCGCGAGGAGAAGCGCGAGAAATCTCAAAACCGGAACCTCAGGACGGCACTGATGGAGCGCATGGCGCTAGCGGAAATCGGCAGGCCGTAATTGGTGGCGTTCACGACCGTGTTGAAGTTCGTGTAGTTCACGTGGTTGACGAGATTGTTGGCTTCCATGCGGAGCTCGAGGCGGCGCCGGGACTCGCCGAACTGGAAGGAACGGCCGAACGCCGCGTTGAGCGCTACCAGGGCCGGGCCGGGAATGGTGTTACGGCCGGCGTCTCCGAACTGGCCTGCTGGCGGCGCAGCGAATGCCGCCAGATTGAAAAAGCCGACAGTGGAGGCGAGATCCAGGCCGGTAGCGTTCGCCCGCCCACTGCCGATGCCGCCGGTTTGCGCGAGCTTCGCCGTATTGCCGAGCACGCGCGCGGTGAGCGGCGTTCCGGTTTGCGCGGTGATGGAGCCGCTGAGCGTCCAGTCACGCAGCAGGCGCCCGGCGAGCGTGCCGGCGGCGATACGCGATCCCGGCTGCGCGGCAGGCGACGTGAGCACCCAGTTCATGTCGAAGGAATGGCGGCGATCGAAACTGGATAAGCCGCGCTCGGCGGCGAGATTCAGCCAGTTCTGCGCCACGGTGTTGCCGGCGCCGCCGAAGCTCGAAGAATCATCGATGGATTTTGAAAAGCTGTAGAAGGCGCTCATCGAAACGCCGCGGCGGAAGCGCTGCGTGGCGCGGGCGTGGAAGGCATGGTAGATCGAGTTGCCGAGGGAGGAGTCATAGGTGAATCCCACGGCATTGCCGAGCTGGTTGCGCTGGCGGAGGCCGCCGGGGCCTTCGTTGGGCAACGTCTGCACATCCAGGCGCGTGCCTTTGGTGCCGAGGTAGCCCACCTCGACGAAGAAGCCTTTGGGCAGCTCGTGCTGGATCGAGAGACTCCACGACTGTGCATAAGGGGTGCGATAGTGCCGGTCAATGGCGTAGGTGTTGGTGACATCCTGGGTAGTCACGGCATTGAAGCCGGAGGCCAGCGTCAACACGCGCTCCGGGCTGGTATTGACGCTGCTCGAAACCGCGAACGGCGGCTGTCCGGCCAGGCGCAGCCCGAACGGGATGTAGGCCTGGCCATTGTAGTAGATCCCGTAGCCGGCGCGGACGATGGTGGATCGCTTGATCTGCGGCACTTTCCAGGCGAGTCCGAGCCGCGGCGAGACGTTGTTGTAATCGGGGTTGATCAGGCCGCTGGGGAATTTGCCGGAGTATGGGCCGACGGCGCCCGGGACCACCACAGCGACTGCCGAGTACGCCGGACCAATGTCGAGATTCGCAATGCGCCCGTATTTCTCCGCCAGCGGCGAAAAATATTCGTAGCGCACGCCGAGATCGAGCGTCAGGCTGGGCCGGACTTTCCAATCGTCCTGGCTGTAGAAGCTCCAGACGTTGTGACGGAAATAGGTGCTCGAATCGCCATAGCGGATGGAACTGGATTGTGGCAGGCCGAGCATGAAGTCCGCGAAATCGAATCCGGTTCCAGAGGCCGGCAGCCCGCGCGAATCAAGAGCGCTGGTGGCGAGGCCTGTGAAGTTGAACGTGCCGCGGCCGTTCTGGTCGGTGCGTGTGTTCAGATCGCTGCGGCTGAACTGAAAACCCCAGGAAAGCGTGTGCACACCGCGCGACCAGCTCACCGATTCACTGGCGCTCTGGCTCTGATTGCGAGTCAAAACCGGAGCGGCGTCGGAAAGCGCGCCGAAGTTGGTGAAGTTGAGATTCGGCGGGCCGAAATTCAACGGGTTCGATGACGTGCCGGCGATGCCGAGTCCGGCCGCGACGTCCGGTCCGTTCGCAAAGAATGGTGTGGTCTCATTGCGGTTGCGATTGAAGGTTACTTGCGCGTTGTTCACGATGCGCGGTGAAAGATTGCGCGTCCAGCCGAGATTGGTGTTCAGGCCATAGCCGCTTGTAGTGTCGAGAAATCCGAATGTCTGGACGGTATCCCCGTCGCGCCGCTGGCCGTAGACGCGAAACGAAAGGCGGTCCACTTTGGTGATGTTTCGCTGGAAGCGGAAGCCCACGTTATCCGCGTCTTGCGGAATGGAATAGAACTGCTGGTAATTGTTCACCAGACCGGGCTGGTTCGGCAGCGGGATGAAACCTGTAAGCTTTTGGGCGATCGGATCGAGGCGGCTTAACGGGATCAGATTGCCCGCGAAGGGCTGATGGGTTGTGGGGTCGTAGAGCTGGACCGGTCCGCCGGACTGAATGCTTTGGGAAAAATCTCCCTGGCGTTCGAGCGCAGTGGGAACGGTGGCGACCTGCGTGGATGGATTTCTGGCGCGCGTTCCGAAATAGCTAAGAAAAAAGAACGTGGAGGTGTCTTTCACGATCTTTGGGATGACGAGCGGCCCGCCGAGCACCATGCCGAAGCGGGCGTGCGCGTAGGCGGGCTGCACGGTGTCCTGACCGGTGATGGAGAACGGCCTGGCATCGAGCGCCGAATTATTCA
>DATEFW010000031.1:0-2024 GCA_035280425.1 Bryobacteraceae bacterium
GGCCGCGGTAAGCCCGTGATCCTCATACACGGGCTCGCGTGCGGCCAGCGGATGTGGTTTCACCAGCGGCGGAAATTGTCCGATCGCCATACGGTCGTCACCTACGACCAACGCGGCCACGGCCATAGCGATGCCCCGGACGACGCCACCCGTTACTCGGGCGCTCATCTCGCCCGCGACCTCGCCGGCATCGTCGATGCGCTCAGCTTCGACAAGGTTGCGATTGTCGGCTTTTCCCTGGGAGGCGGCCCGGCTCTTGCGCTCGCCGCTGCTAGGCCCGAGCGGATCACGCATCTCGTCCTCGCCGACGTCGGCTCGGGTGCGGACGACGCGTGGCGAATCCAGTGGCTGGCGCGGCGGTGGGTCGACTTTGCGGAGCGCACGGGCTGGGATGAGTTGCTCCCGGACATGCTGCGAAGCGAATTTTTCAAATCATATGCCAACCGCGGGCCGCGTTACCGCCGCCACATGGGCGGCTTGATCCGCAGCACGCCGCTCGCGGGATTACGACATACCCTGTCGCAAGTGCTGGGCCAGCGGAAATCGCTTTTCCGCATGCACAGCACCCTGCAGGCGATCAAGGTGCCCACGCTCGTGATGCTCGGCCAGCACGACTACATTTGCCGGAACGCTGCCCGGTTGCTGTCTGAGAATATTCCCGGCGCCATCCTCCACAGGATCGAAGGAGCCGGGCATATGTCTCCTCTGGAGCGGCCCGATCAATTCAGCGATAGACTGGCGATGTTCTTCGGCGACGGTTGAACGGAGATCGATCGGCGAATCGATCGAATCGGCTGCTTCGCCGCCGCTGAGAGGAATACATGAATTATCCGGCGCCCGCCCTCGCCATCTTTACGCCGACGGAGCGGCGCTTGATTCGGCGGCTGCGCACGCCGATCCTGGTGCAGCATTTTCTCAACCGGTTGCCCTACAATACAGAACCTAAGCCTGGCCCCGAAACGCTCAGAAGTCTTCGGCAGGTTCTGCGGCACCAGACGGCGCACTGCCTCGAGGCGGCCCTGGCCGCCGCCTGCATCCTGGAACAACACGGATTTCCGCCACTCGTCATGAGCCTCAAATCGATTGATTATCTCGATCACGTCATCTTCGTATACCGTGAACGCGGCCGATGGGGGTCCGTGGCGCGCTCGCGCGATCCAGGTTTGCACGGGCGAAAGCCGGTGTTCCGTTCCGTACGCGCGCTCGCCATGAGCTATTTCGATCCGTACATCGACTTCACCGGATGTCTTACCGGATACGCCGTGTTCGATTTGCGCCGGTTGGGAACCTATGACTGGAGGCTTTCCCGCAGAAATGTGTGGGCGGTCGAGCGAGCGCTGCTGCGCTACCGGCACAAGCCGCTCAAAGGAGCGCGCCAGCGCATCCGGCGCTACCGCGCGCGGTATCGCGCGTACCGGGCGAAGTACGAGAAGAAGCCGCTGTTCTATCGCGGCCGGGAAAAATGGACGGAGATCCCGAAGGAGTTCCTCTAGCCGCGCCCTCAGCTATCACGAACGCGCTTCATCGAGCGCATGGCTGAAACCTCTCACCCCTTATGAATCGGATCGATCCATAGAACCTCGTCAGGTTTCTCCACCGGCTCGATGTCGAGGTTGACCACGACCGCTTCGTTGTCGCTGCGCACCACCACGCATTCGAGCGGCTCGCTCGCGCTGGCGTTGATTTCCTGGTGGGGTACGAACGGCGGCACATAGATGAAATCGCCCGGACCGGCTTCGGCGGTGAATTCCAGCCGCTCGCCCCAACGCATGCGCGCCTTGCCGCGCACCACGTAGATGATGCTCTCCAGCTCGCCGTGGTGATGTGCCCCGGTCTTGGCGTTGGGGCGAACGTTCACGGTGCCTGCCCAAATCTTCTGGGCGCCGACGCGGGCATAGTTGACCGCAGCCTTGCGATCCATGCCCGGCGTCTGCGGGGTGTTGGGATCGAGCGCATGCCCCGGAATGACGCGCACGCCATCGTGCTTCCATTTGGGCGCCCGTTCGCGGTCGGTTTTGACGTTC
>DATEFW010000032.1:0-126588 GCA_035280425.1 Bryobacteraceae bacterium
TGCGCGCGCGGAGCTTTCGTAAGAAATCTCGATGGAGGAATCGGCGAGGCGCTCGGCGGAGCGGAGATCGCCGTTGAAATCGACGATGTGGGCGGCGGGAGTTTGGGCGGCGGGCTCGATGGTGTGAGCGCCGGCGGGAAGCCACAGGCTTGAGCCGTTAGTTACTGGCCAGGGGCGGCCATCGACGCGCGCGTCGCCATTCCAGGCGATGCCGATCGAGTGCGGGGAATCGAGGGACAATTGCGCGCCGTTGCGCGAAACGTGGGGAACGATGGCGCCGGCCGAGGGGAGCAGCGGCAGGTCGGCGGTGAGAATCGAATTTTCGAAATAGAGCGCGACGCGCGGGAAGGCTTTGGAGGCGAGGTGGACGAGCTCGAATAATTCGGCGCCGGTCTGCTGCTTGGTGGGATAGACGTCCTGGTAACGGTCGACGATGTTGATGTCGATGGCAAGTTTTCGGGCGCGCGTGGTGAGCGGCTGGTAGCGTTTGGCGATTTCAGGATAGCGCTGCGGCCCCAAATTCCAGACGGTGGCGGGATCTTCGATCAGGAACGTGAAATCGTGGGAATCGAGCAGCGGGAGGACGCGGCCGGCGTCTGCGCCGATGGCGTCTTTCATGCCGGAATCGAAGCGATCGTCGACGTGGGTGAGGACGAGGTCGAGATCGGGGCGGGAGCGGCGGTCTTTTTCCATTTCGGCGATCCACTCTTCCTGCATGCGGCGGGCGAGAGAGGCGCGGAAATCGAGAAACAGGCGGAGCGATTGGGCGTCCTTGCGATTGCCGAATAACTCGATGGGATCGAAGCCGTGAGCGGAGCGGAATTCGCGGCGCACGTCGTCGTTCATGGGGGTGAAGCGCGCGGGATTGGATGCGCCTTCGAGCGATTCGAAGTAAAGCTCGGCGAGATTGACGCCATCCCAATTGAAGCGATCGATTAAAGCTTTGATGCCTGCGGCGGCGGCGTGGAAGCAATCGCGGTTGGTGAGGTTCATGAGCTTGCGCCAGTCGAGCTGGGCGTCCTGGAGGACGGCGGTTTTTTCGCGCCATTCGGGGTGCGCGTTCCAGAACTGCTCGCTGACGTGAGGCAGCTCGATCCAGGCGTAGACCAGGATGCCGTGGCGGTGGCAGGCTTCAATGAGCGATTTGAGATAGGTGTCGCGCTCGGGATCGGGATCGTAGAAATGCCAGGCGGCGACGTGGAGGGCGGAGATGCCGGAGCTGCGCCAGCGCGCGGCGAAATAATCGAGATCGACGCGGAGACGGTAAGAGTAATCGAAGAATGCCCAAAGGCGTGCGGCGCGGAAGGGGGCGTTCAAGCCGAGATCGTGGAGCGCTTGGAGGATGTAAGGGAAACGCTCGTAACCACGCTCCCCGGGATCGGCGGCAACCCAGAGGACGGCGCCGCGGCCGCTTGGATATCCGGCGATCAGTGGAGCGGCGGACCAGCGCTCTTTGGCGAATACGCGCGCGGTTTTGGGAATTTCGAAGCGGGCAAGCTCGACGGGCTTTTGCCAGATGATGGCGAGCTTGGGGCGGTGAATGTCTTCGACGCTTCCGGCGGCGATGCGGTCTTTAGTGGCGTGGAACCCGAACGATTCGGCGGCGGGGGACTGGCCTTCGAGGATGAGGAAGGCGCCCTGCTCAACGCGCTCGGTGAGTTGCGGAATGATTGGGGAGCCGGAGCGGAGGACGAGGATATCGGCGCTCGCGGCGGTTTGCGGCTGAAAGCCGACCGAGGAGAGGATCTGGGGCCAGGAGCCGGGATCGTCGGCGAGGACGGCGAACGTCAGGCTCAGCGAGGGCGCGGTTTGGGCGTGCGCCGCGGGAAGCAAGAAGAGCAGCGACGCGGCGAAAATTGCGAAACGATCAGTGGGTGAAGGCATACCAGAATCCGGCACGGACATCGAAGAAGTTGGGCTTGCGGGCACCGTACTGCGGGATGGTGTACGCGCCGCGAAGCACGTTGACGGAGAACATGAGCGACGGCGGCATCCAGGGCCAGCGGAAGCGGAGGCCGGGACCGGCTTCGGCGAAATTGGCCCAGGCCTGGCGCTTGTCGTCCATCGTGAAATTTCCATTCAGATAAAGCTGCATGCGCAGGCTGCCGAGCGAAGTGAGGGCAGGCGGAGTGAAGCCGGCGCGGTTTTGGGAATAGGCGAGAAAATCTTTGCCGAAGCGGCTTAGGTAGACGCCGTCGGCATTGGTTTCGAAAAACAATCCCGGTTTTTCGGAGCGGATGTGATGGCCCCAGCCGCGCGCGAAGGCGAGGCCGCCGCGATAATCGGGCACCATGGCGCCCGTGCCGGGGTGCTTGCCGAGATAGCTCATGGCTTCGCCGGCCTCGGCCCATCCCATGATGCCGTGCCAGTAGCGGGTGGCGACGCCGGCGCCGAGGATGAACGAACTTTCGGAAAGATATTGCGGCAGCGCGCCGCCGGTCGTGCCGCGGGTATCGCCGACGAAGCGCGTGGAGAGGTACGGGCGGAACGGCAGATTGCCGAGCTTGAATTCGGTTTTGATCTGGCCGTAGGAGAAGACGTCGTGCCAGCGCGTGGAATAAAAAGGAAACAGCCACGTGGTGGTGCGCAGGTGGGCGAGACCGGGGCGAAGGTTGTTGAAGGCGCGGGAGGCGTCGGAGGAAATTTTTGAATCGGGGCTTTGGCGCGCGAGGGCGAACCAGCGGATAGCCTCTTGGTCGTCGTGGAGCATGTTGTAGGCGTAGCCTAGCTGGAGCATGACGGCGAAATCGAGGGGGTCGGCTTCGTGCGCGATTTTGAGATACTTGAGCGCGTCTTTCATATAGCCGGCCTTGATGCTGCGCTCGGCCATGACCTTGGCTTCGACGGCGGCTTTTTCGGGCGGCGTATTGGCGGAGCGCGGCTGGGCAGTGGGGACTTGCGGTATTTGCAGCGCGGCGCGGACGCGATTGGCGAGCTCGGCATCGCTGCCTTTGAGGACACGCTCGAGCAGTGGGAGCGCGGCGGCACGGTCGTTGCGGGCGAGATAGAGAAAACCCAACTGAGCGGCGGAGAGCAGATCTTCGGGAGCGCGCTCGGTGATGATTTTGAACTCGCGCTCGGCTTCGTCCTTGTGATTCATGCGGAGCAGAAGATAGGCGAGCTCGCGGCGGAGCTCGACGTTGGCGGTGTCCAGGTCGAGTGAACGGCGGAATTCGTAAACGTAGGGGTAGCGCTGGGGCAGGAGCTCGCGGGCGGCTTCGGCGGCGCGAGGTTCGCCACCGCGGGAAGCGGCCAGCAGAGCGGCGTTGGCCTCTTCGATGCGGCCGAGAGCTTTCCAGACGCGGCCGAGATCGACCAGGACGTACTTGCGCCCGGGCAGCAGGCGCCAGGCTTTTAAGTAATGTTCGGCGGCGAGATCGAGCTCGTCGCGCTGCTCGGCCAGCGTTGCGAGCTCGTGATGGGCACTGAAACTTTCGGGGCTCAATTCGAGCGCGCGCTTCCAGCGCTCGATGCCGGTTTTGAGCGGAACATCGATGTTCTGAAAAGCCTGTTCGGCGGTAGCACGGGAGGCGGGATCGCCGGTCTTGCGGATCCGGTCGAAGATGCGGCGGGCCTCCGCCTGCTTTTTGGTTTCGAAGCAAAGGAACGCGTACTCGAGGGCGACATGGGTGTCGTTCGCATCCAGACGCATGGCCTCGCCAAACTGGTCGCGCGCCATTTCGGTCTCGCCGATTTTGACGAGCGTGTAGGCGAGGTCTTTGCGAATGGACGGCCGTGTGGGTGCGGCGGCGATCGCCTGTTCAAAAGCGGCGACCGCCTGGTCGTAATCTTTGGCCTGAAGGTACTGGTAAGCCTGGGACAGCGGGGAGTAGGCCGGATCGGCGCTGGGTGCTGAGGTCTGCGCGCCAGCGAGCGCGCAGAGAACGAGGGCTGAGATTACTAGCCGCATAGACTTGCTGCTTTGGAGAGATAGTGCGGGATAGGGGGAAAGTTCGCAGGGAAAAAGTGAAAGGGACTGGCAGCCTAAGATCCAGAAAGCCTATTCCGCCAATAGCCGGGTCGGCGGCGGGCATGCGCAACCGCGATGATTTGCACTTCACCGGTTGTGTCGCGGTAGACGATGAAAAAGGGAAATCGCTTCAGCAGAATCCGTTTCGTATGGGGAGCTATAGTTGAGCCCACGATCGGGCGCCGCCTGAACGGAAGCGACAACCGATCCAATTCGTGAAGGAACATCTCGGCGGCGCGGGACTGCGGTTCTCAAACCACGCAAGGGCTGCCTCAGCATCGGAGACGGCCTCCGGGTGGAAGACGACCGGCTTAGCCGCCGCGCCGATCTTTTGCTGTCAACCGGCTGCGAGCCTCCAACCAGGGGATCGGCCGGACGGAGCCCCGATCAAGCTGCTTGATGCGCTCTAAGATCTCCTGTTGCCAGAGCTCCTCGGCACCTTCGTCGATTTCCGGTTCGAGGCTGTCCAACAGCGATGTGATCAGTGCGGCCCGAGCCTCGGATGGCAGGGCTAGTGCGTCGACGAGGATATCGGCGACATCACGCGCCATGATTTCTTTCTAACGCGGTTGGGCAAGCAGCTCGAGTGTCACGTTTGCGTTGCACATGTAACGCTGCGCGGCGCTGACGGCCTGGTTGACGTTGCCGATGATTTTGAATTCCTCTTCTGGAATATTGATTTTGTATTTCTTGCCCATGGCGACCATCAGTTCCGGATCTCATCGGTGGTGTGTTTTGCCATTGTGCGTTCCTAATCACCTTGGGTTGGTTCATTCTTCGGTGGCGGTTGAGAGGGCGGCGCAGGCTCGCGCCTGCCAGTTTCGAATATCAGACAGGTCGCGGTTCCGGTAGCGTAAACGGCGCCGCGGGCGTCCACGATGCGGCCTTCGGCGGTGGCCACCTGGCGGCCAGAGGAAACAACTTTACCTTCGGCCATGATCTCGCCGGTGTGCTCGTAGACCGGCTTGAGAAAGTTAATGTTGATGCCTAAAGTCAGATAGCCCTGGCCGGCGGGAAGCGTGGTGTGAACCGCGGCCGACATGACGGAATCGAGCAGAGTGGAAAGAATCCCGCCATGCACGCAGCCCATGGGATTGTAATGAAATTCCTGCGGCTGGAGAGTCATGGTGAAGCGCCCTTCGCCGGCATCGAAAAGATCCATGCCGAGGAGGCGGGCGAAAGGCGGCTCAGGCAAGTCGCCGCGGCGCATTTTATCGAAGAGGTCGGAACCAGCCATCCGGCGGGCCTGGCGGGCGACGGGCGAGGGGTCCTCCCAGGTAAAGGTGCGGCTCCGCTCCGGCGGTGGATCATCCGGCATTTTTCAGGTCCTCCGGTTGGGAGACAAGTCCCAAGCCTGATTAGTTCACTTTTTGTATCTCAGGCTTCGAGGGTTGTCAATACGAGAGCCGCGCTTGGAAAGCCTTACCTATCCGGCCAGGCGAATTAGCGGACGGAATCGAGCGGGGTCCACCGGCGGCTTTTCCAGGCGCTATCGAAGAGGTTCCAGAAGCGCGTGTTGGTGGAGAGCAGGAGGCTTTCCGTCTTCATAACACGAACTCCTCTCCATCGATCAGCAGGGAGTTGCCGCGACTTGAACCAGCCTACCTCGAAGCGGGCAGCGCGAGTGTAACGTTCGCGTCGCGCGTGGTGTACTCCAGTTCGTATCGCGGCTTGGCGTGTTTCTTCAGGTGCAGGGGGAAATAGAGGAAGCCGGCGACGGGGGCGGTGGCAGCGCCGTAGGGAAACGCTCGCGCGGACAGTTCGGACGAGAGCTCGTCGCGGCTGCCGGTGTCCGGAGCGGGTGAAGGAGACATGTCGACAGGTCCATGAATCTCTCCGCCGACGCTCTGCGCGTGGACGCCGCCGCCGATGGTGGTATCGTAACCGACGCTGCCGTGCGTTTGGCCGAATTGCGGGCGCTCGGGGGCCGGGCGCTCGAATTGGGCGACGTCGCGCGGCTCGGACGGATGGAGGACGGCCATGGTATCGCGGTCGTGGAGGCGGAGAATAAAGTTCTCGGGTTTGAGTTTGACGTTGTTATCCCCGGGATAGACGGCGACTTCGATGACCAGCCAGTCGTGGGTGAGGTCGGCGGAGAAAGAACGCTTGAGCACGTCGCGCGTGGGAAAGGCGGCGGCGATGGCGGTGTTATCCGCGGTGGCCTGGTGGACCGGATAATCGGCGGGTGTGGGGCGGGGAGTGAGACCGTCCGCGGCGCAACCGAGCGCGGGAAGCAGCAGGAAAATCGACGCTTTCCAGGGCATACGCTGATTTGACTATACACCCGGGCCGTCAAAACAAAACTACAATGAACATGTCATGGAAAGCACCAAGTACACGCTAGCTGAAGACCGCATTCCGAAAGCCTGGTACAACATCACGCCCGACCTGCCGAAGCCGATGGCGCCGGTGCTGCATCCGGCGACGCACAAGCCGGTGGGGCCGGACGATCTGGCGCCGCTGTTCCCGATGGCGGTGATTCTGCAGGAAGTGAGCGCGGAGCGGGAGATCGAGATTCCGGAAGAAGTGCGGCAGGTGTACGCGCAGTGGCGGCCCACGCCGTTGTTCCGCGCGCGGAGGCTGGAGAAGGCGCTGGATACGCCGGCGCGGATTTACTACAAGTACGAAGGCGTCAGCCCGGCGGGATCGCACAAACCGAACACGGCGGTGGCGCAGGCCTACTACAACAAAGTGGAAGGCACCAAGCGCCTGGTGACGGAAACGGGAGCGGGGCAATGGGGATCGGCGCTGGCGATGGCATGCGCATTTTTCGGGATGGAGTGCAAGGTATTCATGGTGCGCGTGAGCTATGACCAGAAGCCGTACCGGCGCGCGCTGATGGAAGCGTTCGGAGCGAGGGTTTCGCCGAGCCCGAGCCGCGAGACCGAATCAGGGCGCGCGATTCTGGCGGGGCATCCGGATTCGACCGGGTCGCTGGGGATCGCGATTTCGGAAGCGGTAGAAACGGCGGTGAAGGACGCACACACGCGTTATTCGCTCGGCAGCGTGCTGAATCACGTGCTGCTGCACCAGACGGTGATCGGATTGGAAGCGATCGAGCAGATGCAGATGGCGGGCGATGAGCCGGATGTGATTGTGGGATGCACGGGCGGAGGATCGAACTTTGGCGGCATCGCGCTGCCGTACCTGGGACGCAAATTGAAGGGCAAAGCCAAGGCGCGGATTGTGGCGGTCGAACCGGCGGCGTGCCCCAGCCTGACGAAAGGAAGGTTCACTTACGATTTCGGCGACACGGCGCATCTGACGCCGCTGGTCAAGATGTTCACGCTGGGCAGCGTGTTCGTGCCGCCGGGCATTCACGCGGGCGGGTTGCGCTATCACGGGATGGCGCCGCTGGTTTCGCATCTGCTGGATTTAGGATTGATCGAGGCCATCGCGGTACAGCAGCTCGATGCATTTGCGGCAGGCGTCGAGTTCGCGCGAGCCGAGGGAATTATTCCGGCGCCGGAGGCCAATCACGCGGTGGCGGGCGCGATTCGTGAAGCGTTGCGCGCAAAACAGGAGGGCGCGCGGCGCGTGATCTTATTCAATCTCTGCGGGCACGGGCATTTCGACATGCAGGCGTACATCGATTACCACGCGGGCAAATTGCAGAACTACGAATATCCGGCGGAAGAAGTGGCGCTGGCGCTCGCGGGATTGCCGGCGGTGGAGGTGGCGTAAGGTGCGCCAAGCGCCGAGCTGCGACTCGACTGTCAGCTTGCTGCTTTCCTCACGAGTGCGCCGATCCTTGCCTCTTCGGCTGCGGTCAGCTCCTTTAGCGCGAAGGCGGTCGCCCACATGTGGCCGTCGTCGAGGTTTGCTTTATCGCTAAAGCCAAGCGTAGCGTATCTGGTTTTGAACTTCTGTGCGCTTTGGAAGAAGCAGACGACATTGCCGTCCTTGGCATAGGCGGGCATGCCATACCAGGTTTTCGGCGAGAGGGCAGGCGCGCTGGCTTTGATGAGCGCATGGAGCCGCTGGGCCATAGCGCGATCCGGTTGGGGCAGCGCGGCGATCTTCGCAAGCACGTCACTTTCCCCGTCGGCCTTGCCCGCGCGCGGCCCGCGTTGCGCCTCGGCTTTCCGCTCCTGGACGTACTCCCGCATTGCGGCTCGTTCCTCGTCCGTGAATCCGACGGCCTTCTTTGCGGCCGCCGTAGCGCTTCCGGAAGATTTCTGCGTGCTCTTTTTTGCAGGCTTCAAAATGTTTTTTCCTTTCGAACGAGGGTATCAAGGCGGCGCTTTCTTGTGTGCGGAGCGCCGGCACAGGGTCTATGATCCTAAGTAAATTCTGCATGCAGAGGCAAGGCTAAGCCACGGCGATGGCGTGAGGCAAATGGAAACACTGGACGACCCAAAGTGCCTCAGTCATTTACCCATCCTTTCATAGGGTATTTCCATTCCGCAGTAAAACAGCGAAGAGCTTAGCTCGCCCCTTATAACTTTCGTCTACTGGCCAGCCTGGACGGCATGCTGGAAACCGAATTGCCCTGTGAGAGAAGGCTCACATAATCCAACCGACTTAGTGGAGGCTCATCGTGAAAAAAATTACCGTTGCCCTGCTGTTAACGTGGCAACTATTACATGCCGACGTGGCTCACATCCGGGTGGTTAATGCGGCATCCTTCTTAGAAGACAAGACGCTGGCCCCGGGGTCAATCATTTCTATTCTGGGCTCAAATTTAACAAATACGACGGCTGCGGCAGCGGATCTCTCCAATTTGCCGACCACGCTCGGTGGGGTGACGGTAAAGATCGGGAACACGTCGCTGGTGTTGTTTTATGTTTCGCCCAGGCAGGTGAACGCGCGGATCGATCCTTCGATTGCGACGGGCGCGGCGACGTTGACGCTGACCTCGCCGACCGGAACGTTCACAAAGAACATCACGCTGGGCACATCGACGCCGGGAATCTTTTCGCTGGAAGGGAGCGGGACGCGTGACGGCGCCATTCAGAACGCCGTGACGTTTGCGCTGCAACCGTTCAGTGTGACGACGGCGGGGAACCCAACCTATCTTGCGATTTACACAACGGGTCTGGATCTTTCGACGGCACCGACGGTCACGATCGGCGGCGTGCAGGTGACGGTGCAGTTTTATGGCGACGCGCCATGCTGCCCGGGGCTTCAGCAGATCAACGTGCAACTTTCGTCGCAGCTGGCGGGTGCGGGCCGCGTGGAAGTCTCGATCACGGCGGGCGGGAAGACCAGCAACATTGTCGAAGTCGTGATCCTGCCGAATAAGGGCCATGGCGACGATCCTCCGAAGAACGATCACGCCAAAAGAAACCGCGAGATCGCGGGGCTGGCGTACATTCCGGGAACGAGCCTGGCGCTGTTAACGGATGAAAACGACGATGTGGTGCGGGTGATCGACATTCAGGCGCGCAAGGTGACGAAGACGATCGCGCTGACGAGCGGGGCCGGGCCGACTGCGGCTGCGGTGACGGCAGACGGAAAGCTGGCGGTGGTGGCGGAGCGATCGAGCGGCAAGGCGGCCATTCTGGATCTTGCGGCGTTCAACCTGATCACGGAAGTTGCGGTGGGCGGCGGGCCGTCGAGCGTCAGCATCAACGGGACGGTCGCGGCGGTTGCCAACCAGGACAGCGATAACGTTTCGGTGATCGACCTGACTAGCAACACGGTTGCCGGGACGGTGGACGTCGGACGCGGTCCGCGCGGCGTCAGTATCGATTCCGCGAACAACAAAGCTTATGTGACCAACCAGGATGCAGGCACGGTGAGCGTCATCGATATGACGAACCTCGCGGCCGCGTCGACGACGATACCGCTTGACGCGAATGCACGGCCGGCGGCGATCGGAGTGATTCCTTCGCTGGGCCTGGCGGCGATCACGGAGCCGAGCGGCGGGAGCAACGGCAAGGTGCTGATCCTGAATCTGACCACCGGAACATTTACGAGCATTGCGGTAAATCCGGATCGCAGCGGCGGCTCGAGCGACCTGGCGATTTGGAACACCACGGTGTATTTTGCCAACCAGTCCGGCGGCTCGGTAACGATCGCGCCGATCGCGGTAGACGGCAGCGGCAACGTGACGTTCACAACCGCGACGGTGAAGGCCGACATCGGCGCGCGGGCGCTGACGGTGGACACGCAAGACAAGCTGCTGCTGGTGACCAGCGAAGGCAGCGGAGATATCGTAATTATCGACCTGACGACGAACACCGTGGTGGGCCGCATCGACGCCGTGCGCTCCGAAGACGAGTCGGAGGGCGAGGATGTGGACAATCATGACGACCACAATCAGGCGGCCAACGCCCCGGCGGTGACGGGGCTGAATCCGACCAGCGGCGCTGCGGGGACGACGATTGCATTGACTATTACCGGCACCAAGCTGACCGGGGCAACAGAAGTGGAATTGGACACGCCGTCAAGTATGGAGATGGGGCACGGATCATCGGGCGGCGACGACAGCATCAAAGTCACCGGCGTCACGGTGAACGCCGCCGGCACCCAGATTACTTGCAACGTGCAGATTTCCGCGAGCGCTGCGAAGGGAGCGCGCGTGGTTCGCGTGCAGACACCCGGCGGAGAAAGCAGCAAGATGCCGTCCGCCGCGAATACGTTTACCATCAACTGAGCCGAGAAGGAACACTGGCAGACAGCAGCTCCTGATTGCGGCCGGCGGCGCTCGAGAAGGCATCGCCGGCCGCGAGAAGGACGGTTTGGACGCAAGTGTTGGCGCGCTCGCGGGCCGCAAGGATCAGTGTTCGGAACCGGTCCCGGCGACCGCCTCTCCGGGGTTCGTCCATCGGAGCAGCAGATCTACGAACTTTGTCAGCTCTTCTTCCGGCAACCTGCGTATGTGTTTTGATATGTCTGCCGCGCTGATTTCCCCGGAGCGCAATTGTTTCAGTAACTCTTCTGCGGTCACACCAGTATTCAGCATCCATGCTCCTCGAGGTGATGCTTAAGAGCCTCACGCGCCGCTCGCCACGCTCTTAGCGCATCGGCGGTGCTCGATTCATCTCTGGTTTGAAGGGTTCGTTTGATGGCGTCCCGCACGCCGGCCAGGAGGCGTTCCCGTTCTTCGCATTCGCGGGGCGTCCCGTTGCTTTCCATGCGTCGAAGGCCGGGTGGCCGTCAGGGGTCTAGAACAATCGGGCGCGTTCCGGCCACCACCCAGTTCGGAATTATAGAGCAACTGGATCTATACATCTGTAGTAAACCGTACAATGCCTGACTTTCTTTTGAGAACCTGATCTGACCCAGATCTCTGTGAGCGGACGGGCGATGTGCGCTGCCCGCGCTGTGCCACTATATATGAATACATGCCACCTTTTCGAGGAGTCGATTACCTGCTCGTCGACTCTCTGTTCAACGAACAGGAGCTGCTGGTGCGGCAGACGGCGCGCCAGTTCGTCGACGAGCGCGTGATGCCGCTGGTGCGCGATTGTTTTCGCGACGCGCGATTTCCGGCGGAGCTGATTCCGGAACTGGCGCGGCTGGGGTTTCTGGGCGCGAATCTCGAAGGCTACGGCTGCGCCGGAATGTCGAACGTCGAGTACGGGCTGATCATGCAGGAGCTCGAGCGCGGTGATTCCGGACTGCGCAGTTTCGTTTCCGTGCAGGGAGCGCTGGTGATGTATCCTATCCTGACTTACGGATCGGAAGAGCAGAAGCAGAAATGGCTGCCGCGTTTGCAATCGGGAGAAGCGATCGGCTGTTTCGGGCTGACCGAGCCCGGGTTCGGGTCAAATCCCGCCGGGATGAAAACCACGGCTAAACGCCAGGGCGATTGCTGGGTGCTCAACGGCGAAAAAACCTGGATCACCAACGGCACGCCGGCGCAGGTGGCGATCGTATGGGCGCGCGCGGAGGACGGCATCCGCGGTTTTCTGGTCGAAAAGGGGACGCCGGGATACACGACATCGGATATTCACGGGAAATGGTCGATGCGGGCATCGGTGACGTCCAGCCTGGCGCTGGCGGATTGCCGCGTTCCGGCATCGAACATGCTGCCGGGGGCGAAGGGCTTGAAAGGGCCGCTTGCGTGCCTGTCGCAGGCGCGATACGGAATCGGCTGGGGCGTGATCGGCGCAGCGATGGATTGCTACGAAACCGCGCGGCAATATTCCATCGTGCGCAAGCAGTTTGACGAGCGGCCGATCGCCTCGCACCAGCTCGTGCAGGAAAAACTGGCGTGGATGATCACCGAAATCACCAAGGCGCAACTGCTGGCCGTGCACGCCGGGCGGTTGAAAGACCAGGGCAAGATCGAGCCCGCGCACATATCCATGCTGAAACGGAATAACGTGGCGATCGCGCTTGAATGCGCGCGCCTGAGCCGCGATCTGCTGGGCGCCAACGGAATCACCGACGAATATCCCATCATGCGCCATCTGTGCAATCTGGAAACCGTCAAGACATATGAAGGAACCGACCACATCCACGCCCTGGTTATCGGCGAACGGGTCACCGGCATCGCCGCCTACCGGTAGCGCGCTCCTCACGGGCGAACCGGCCGCGGGGAGAGTACCGGCGCGCGGAGTTTCGCTCGCGGTGTACGCACTGACGATTTTTGCGAGCGCGTTCCTGCTATTCGAAATCGAGCCGATGATCGCCAAGCTGGTGCTGCCGTGGTTCGGCGGATCGGCGGAAGTCTGGACCACGTGCCTGCTTTTCTTCCAGGTCGTGCTGCTCGGTGGTTATCTTTATGCGCACTTGTCCGCGCAGATGCTCGAACCGCGCGCGCAGGTCTGGCTGCATTTGGCGCTGCTGGCAGTAAGTCTTCTAGTGCTGCCGGTGATTCCGAATCCCGCTTGGAAGCCGGCGGGTCCCGAAGATCCCTCATGGCGCATCCTGGGCCTGCTGGCGGTGACGCTGGGGCTGCCGTACCTGGCGCTTTCGGCCACCAGCCCGCTGCTGCAAACCTGGTACGCGCGCACGCATGAGCGGGCATTGCCGTACCGGCTGTTTGCGCTCTCGAACGCCGGATCGATGCTGGCGCTGGTGAGTTATCCGGTGCTGGTCGAACCGGTATTTGCGACCAGGCTCCAGGCCCGGGGATGGTCGGCGGGATACGTGGCGTTCGTGCTGGTGTGCGGCTGGGTGACATGGAGCGCGCGAACCGGTGACAAGCTCGCGGCGACCGGCGACACCGATCCGGACGATGCCGCACCCGGCTGGAAACAGCAATTGATGTGGCTGGCGCTGGCTGGTTGCGGATCCACGCTGTTACTGGCGGTGACGAATCATCTTACGCAGAATGTGGCGTCCATACCATTTCTTTGGGTGTTGCCGCTAGCGCTTTACTTGCTGAGTTTCATTTTGTGTTTTGAAGGACGCGGCTGGTATTGGCGCGGCTTTTACTTGAAACTCGCGGTGGTGGCGCTCGCCGGGATGGCGTACGCGCTGGGCGAAGATTTTCTGAATCTCGGGCTGCGCGCGCTGGTCCCGCTTTATGCAGCCGGGCTGTTTATCTGCTGCATGGTTTGTCATGGCGAGCTGGCGCGCCTGAAGCCGTCGCACCGTCATTTGACCGCGTTTTACCTGATGGTCGCGGTCGGCGGCGCGGCCGGGGGCGTGCTGGTGGGACTCGTCGCGCCCCATCTGTTCCGCGGATATTTCGAGCTGCAGATCGCCATGGCCGGATGCGCGTTTCTAATCGCCATGGTGCTGCGCCCGCTGGGCAAGCTGGCCTGGTACGGCGCGCTCGCCGCGGCCCTGGTTCTCACCGGCTATCTCGGCTACCAGGTAAATCAGTTCGAGCACGGATCGCGCCTGCTGGTTCGTAATTTTTACGGCGCGCTCCGTGTAAACGACGAGGGCGATGGCGTAGAGGAAGCGCACATTCGCAAACTCACGCACGGCACCATCAACCATGGCGAAGAGTTCATGGATGACGCACGCCATTTACAGCCGACGACGTACTACGGTTACAAAACGGGCATCGGCCTTGCGATCCAGGAAGCCCAGCGGCGTTTGGGCTTGCGGGTGGGCGTGATCGGGCTCGGAACCGGCACGCTGGCCGCTTATGGGCGGCCGGGCGACGTGTTCCGCATGTACGAAATCAATCCGCTGGTGATTTCGATCGCCAAAACGCAGTTCCGCTTCGTTCCGGAATCGAAGGCCAAGGTCGAGCTGGTACTGGGCGATGCCAGGTTGTCGCTCGAGCGTGAGCCGCCCCAGGGTTATGACGTGCTGGCGGTGGACGCGTTTTCGAGCGATGCGATTCCCGTGCACCTGCTCACGCGCGAAGCTTTCGCGCTCTACTTCCGGCATTTGAACCCCGGCGGCGTGCTGGCGGTGCATGTTTCGAACAAGCACTTGAATCTTGCGCCGGTGGTCGGCATGGCCGCGAGTGCGTTCGGCAAGCGCGCAGTTGTAATCGATACCAACGACGACGACGACAACGCCGTCTTCGGCGCCACCTGGGTGCTGGTTTCCAGCCGCGCCGGGTTTTTCGATTATCCGTTCATACGCAGCGCCGCCACGCCCGTAAAGCCCCTGCCGCACCTACGCATGTGGACCGACGATTACAGCAATCTGTTTCAGATATTGAAGTAAGCCCCAGGTTTTCCCGCGAGCGTTAGCAATCTCATAACTTTTGGGATTAAACCGTTCGGGAACTTCCCTTTTCCCGGCACGCGCCGCACACTAAAAGAAGGTTTCTTATGCGCCCGATTCCCCTGCTCTCGATTTCCGTCGTTCTCTTCGCCGCGTTCCCGGACAGCGTCCGCGCACAAGCCGTTACCGAATATGACGGCATCGTGCATAAATCGGCCACGGTCGGGGGCAAAGCGCACCATATTACGGATGAAATCAACGGCATCTGGGGGAGCCTGGACAAGACTGCCAGAAAGGCGACGGAGAATCCCGGTTCGCAACAGACAAATGCCCCGGCGAAAGCAACGCGGCACGCGGCGGTTCGATCCGGATCGGCCGCGCCGTCGTCCTCCCGGCGAGCCGGCCACGCATACGCAGACCCGCACCAGATCGCGCCAGGGATCAGCTACGACGAACTGGTGCAACGCTTCGGGCCGCCTGCGTTCGGGGTGGCCGCCGGCCCCGGCGCCGAAAGTCTGACTTACATGGCCAAAGGTGCGGCCATCGACGTCGATTTGCGAGACGGCAAGGTGGTCAAAGTTACCGCACCGAAGCCGCAGGAATCCGCGGCGGCCAATCCCCGGTAAGATACTCTCCCCGCGAATTTTTGCCCATACCGGCCCGGACGCTACAATGTAATTGTTCCGGGCACGTAGCTCAGATGGATAGAGCGGTCGCCTCCTAAGCGACAGGTCGGCAGTTCGAATCTGCCCGTGCCTACCATCAAACTTGAACGCTTCACGCTTACCGTGCGTCTACTGTTACATGGGCCGCCTTGCGCTCATGCTCGCTGCCGGTGCGCTGGCTTTTGCGGCCGATCCGGGTACCAATCGTATGCTGAAGGAGGTGGAACACCGCTATAACCACGCGGAAACGCTGCAGGTGCGGTTCTCGGAAACCTATACGGCTCCGGGCCGCGCGCGCCGAACCGAAAGCGGTTTGCTTTCTCTTCGTAAGCCAGGGCGGATGCGCTGGGATTACACCGCGCCCGCCGGCAAGCTTTTCATTTCGGACGGGAAAAATCTCTATCTTTATGTTCCCGGCTCCGGCCAGGCGCAAAAAATGAAGCTCAAAGAAAGCGAGGATATGCGCGCTCCGCTGGCCTTCCTGCTGGGCAAACTGAACTTCGAAAAAGAGTTCCAGAACATTGAGACACGGCCTGAAGGAGACGCGACGCGCATTGTTGCCGAGCCGAAATCCGGCAGCTTGCCGTATTCTAAAGTCGAGTTCGTGGTCGCACCCGATTTCGAGATCCGCAAGCTGCACATCCTGGAACAGGATAACTCGGTGCTCGATTTTTCGTTCGCCGACGAAAAGGTGAATCCGCCGCTGGCGAGCAGCCTGTTTCAGTTTCATCCGCCGCCCGGCGTGGACGTGATCGAGGGCAGCCGGTAATCATGTCCGACTGGGTATTGAAGTATGCCGACGCGCGCGGCGAAATCCACCAGCAGGTGGCGCAGGCCACTTCCGAGCAGGAAGTGCGCGAGCGCTTCGCCCAGCAGGGCTACCTGATTTATTCCATCCGCCCCCGGCGTGCCGCGCGCGGGCTCTCGACCGAAGTCTCCCTGCTGGGCCGCCGCAAAAAGCTGAATCTCGAAAAATTCCTGATCTTCAACCAGCAATTCGTGACGCTGGTGCGCGCCGGCCTGCCGATTTTAAAATCGCTCGACCTTTTGGCTGACCGCCTCACCGATCCGAAGCTGGGCACGCACATCAAAGCTGTCCGGGATGAAGTGCGGAAAGGCACGCTGCTTTCGGAAGCCTTTCGCATGCGCGGCGTGTTTCCGAAAATCTACGTGACCTCCGTAATGGCCGGTGAAAAAAGCGGCAGCCTGGCCGAAGTGCTCGACCGCTACATCGCTTATCAAAAGCTGGCGCTCGCGGTGCGCAAGAAAATTCTGGTCTCGCTGCTCTACCCTTCCGTGCTGATTTTTCTTGTGCTGTGCCTGATCGTGTTCCTGGTAACCTACGTGGTGCCGAACTTCGCGCAGCTCTATTCCAGCATGTCCGCGCAACTGCCCGCCATCACCCAGGTGCTGATTGCCGTCGGCACGACGGCACGCAATTACGTGCTGGTGTTTTTCGTGGGGTTGATCGCCGCCGGTTTTCTGTTCCGCATGTGGTCCAGGCGGGAATCCGCGAAGGAAAAACTGGACGCCGTCAAAATGCGCACGCCGGTTCTGGGCGATATCTGGCTCAAATATCAGGTCGCCCAGTTCTCGCGCGTCCTGAGCACGTTGCTCACCGGCGGCATCCCGCTCGTCCAGGGCCTCGAAACGGCATCGGATTCGCTCGGCACGGCGCTGCTGCGTCGCACGCTCGAAAAGGCCGGCAGGATGGTGCGCGAAGGCCAGGCGCTTTCGGGCGCGCTCACTTCCACCCGGATCTTTCCGCCGCTCGCCATCGACATGATCGAGGTCGGCGAATCCACCGGCGCGTTGCCCGTGATGCTGACCAGTGTGGCCGAATTCTATGAAGACGACGTGAACACCAAGATGACCGCCGCGCTTTCGCTGATCGAGCCGGCCATTATGATTTTCATGGGCATTTTCGTGGCCTTCGTGCTGATCGCGCTCTACCTGCCGATTTTTTCGCTCGCCGATACGATTCATTAGAACTGCTCTGCCAGTTGTGAATAAACCGGGCGCGTTGAATCCATCAGTTCCGGATTGCATCTAAACTGGAGTTTTCGCAGCCTGTCAAACCAAATTAGGAGATCGATCATGAACTATTACGGATCCAAAGACCTCGCCGAAAGCTTCCGCACGGTGCGGAAGAACACCATCGCCATCGCCGAGGACATTCCGGAAGATCGCTACAGTTTCCGTGCGGCGCCCGAGACGCGCACGGTGGCGCAGTTGTTGTATCACATTGCCGCAGTACCGGCCGTGCAGGAGCAAGTCCATGCCATTGAGCGCCGTACCACGCTAGAGGGGTTCGATTTTCCCGCATGGGTCCGGCGGCTCTCCGCAGAGGAGCAGCAGCCGCGCACCAAGGCGCAAATCATCGCGCTGCTGCACGAAAACGGCGAGCGCTGGGCCAAGTGGCTGGAGCAGCAGTCCGACGAGTTCCTTGCCGAGCGAGTCACGTATCCCGCGGCCATGAAACTTCCCAGCAAGTCGCGCTTCGAGATGTTCCTGGGGGTCAAAGAGCATGAGATGCATCATCGGGGTCAGCTCATGCAGATGGAGCGGATGCTCGGGATCGTGCCGCATCTGACTCGCCAGATGCAGGAGCGAATGGCGGCGGCCACCGGCGGCCGTTCCGCGGCGTCTTCGTAGCGTTTCCGCAGTCCGGCCGCAAGCGCGGACGTATACTGAGCCTCATGTCCGCACAACTCGGCCGCCGGGAATTCCTCGCTTTGAGCGCCGCAGCGCCGCTGGCTGCGCAATCCACCACGTCGCAGATAAAGGCCGGAACGGCGCGGATCGACATAACGCCCGACCGGCCGCGCCTCTGCGCGAGCGGCGACAAACCCGATCCGCCGGTCGCTTACGCCCGCCTCCACTCCCGCTGCCTCACGTTGTTTGACGGCACGCGCCGCCTGGTCATCCTCAACTACGATCTCAACTGCCTGGACGTCGCTACGCCCATCCTGCGCGAGCGCGTGGAGCGCGAGCTCGGTATCGCTCCTGCGTACCTCGTCCTGCTTGCCACCCATAACCACCAGGGCCCGATCCAGATCGCCGCGGATAATTTCGATTACGGCCGCGAGCTCGCCGAAAAAATGTTCGGCATGATCCGCGAGGCCATCGCCAACGAAGACGGTCCTGTTGAGTTGCTCTTCGGCAACGGTTATGGCTACTTCACGCGCGCCCAGCGCAGCTATCCGCCCGATTACGAGATGCAGTTGCTCAAGGTCATGCGCGCGGGCCGCGTCGCGGCGCTGCTGTTCAATCACCCCACGCACCCGCAGCTCGGCCCGCGAAAGGTTTACGGCGCCTCCCACCCCGGCTTCGCGATGGAGGAGCTGGAGGCGCAGTTTCCCGGAGCAGTGGCGATCTATGCCGATGCCTGCGGCGGCAACCAGTACACCCTGGCTCCCGAAGGCACGGCTGATCCCCTGGCCGCCTGCAAAGCGCGCGGGCACGAACTGGCCGAGGCCGCGCTGGCCATCGCCAATGGCAAGCTCGAAAATGTCACGGGTTCCCTCGAAAGCCGTCTGCAGTTGCTCGATCTGCCGCTCGACGATCCCGTTCCCTACAAACGCGCTCTCGAGCTGGCGCGCGGCGTGCCGCAAGATGTCTACTTCAAGGCGTTTCCCGATCCGCGGCGCGATACCAACTGGATTCGCGCCCTCCTCCGCCATTACAGAGAAGGCATTCCCTTTCCGAAGCAGAGTTCCGACTACATCTGCACCGACGAAGAATTTTTGGTCACCGCGCTCGATCGGCCGCGTAAATATCCCTGCCGGTTCGTCGAGGTCCTGGGAGCGCGCATCGGCCGTTTGACGTTCCTCGCCATTCAGGGCGAGCCACTGGCGCAAATCGGCATGCGTATCAAAGAGGCGCTGCGGCCGCGCGGCCCCGCCATGGTCTTCGGCTATTTCGCCGAGCACAATCTCTATATCCCCACGCGCGAAAACGTCCGGCTCGATCTCTACCAGGCGCAAGCGCTGCGCGTGCAGTATACCTGCCCGGTCGGCTGGTCGCTCGATGTCGAAGAACAAATGCTCAAAGGCGCCCTGGCGGTAGTGGGCGCGGAGCCGTGGGTCGATCCCCGCGCACAACCTTCTTATCCCCTGCGTAGAAATTCCATGTAAGTCGAATGATAACTAAGCAAAACACTAATTACTTTGGTTATCAATATTTAACTAAATATAAGTAAGTTCATTATGTTATCGACTTAGTCGTATTGACCCGGTAGCCATCCCGTTCGTACAATCAGAATGGTTCGCCAGTTGCACGGTCATTACTACTAAGGCTGAGGCTGCATGACATTTGAGATTGGCAAAACGGTCGCCGGTTACGAAATTGTCGAGGTCCTCGGCAGTTCTCAAGCAGGCGTTGCATACAAAGTAAGAAATGTCTTTGCGCAGCGCTTCGAAATTCTGAAGGTCCTGCCGAAGACCGTGCAGGACGACGAACAGCAGGTGGCCCGTTTTCTGCGTGAGATCAAGGTTCACGCCCGCCTGGTCCATCCCAACATCGTCACTTTCTACAACGCGCGGGAAATCGAAGGCCAGCTCGTGATGACCACCGAATTCGTTCCCGGCGTCACCGTCACCGAGCGTCTTCAGGTCGGGCCTATCGTGTGGCGCGATGCCGTGCGCTATGCCGGCCACGCGCTCTCGGCTCTCGAGTACGCGCATGCCAACGGGGTGGTGCACCGCGGGCTGAGTGCGTCGAGCCTGATCATCACCACTGAAGGCATCGTGAGGTTAGGCGGATTTGGCTTGGCCAAAGCTATCACCGATCCGCAGCTCACCGCCGTCGGCACCGTGGTCGGCGCGCTCCGTTACATCTCTCCCGAACAGGTAAAAGGTCTGGCTGTCGATGCGCGCTCGGATCTTTATTCGCTCGGCGTGATTCTCTACGAGATGCTGACCGGCAAGCTCCCCTTTGTCTCGAAGGGACAGTTCGAGATGATGCTCGCGCATGTCAACGCCACTCCCAAAAACCCAAGCGAGGTAAATGCCGAAGTTCCCCGCGAGCTTGGCGATATTGTTCTCAAAGCGCTCGCCAAGGAACCGGCCGACCGTTTTCAAACCGCGCAGGATTTCCGCGTGGCGCTCGAAGCAACCGGCGGAAGCCTGGGCGAATCGCCCGCGAGCGTCTCCGCGGTCTCACCCGTTCTTACCGCGCCTTCGGACGGCAGTTATCAGCCGGTACTCGGCGTTGCAGCTCAGGCCGCAACTGCGCCGGAACCGGAACAACACCAGACGGCCGCGGCAGCGAGCGCATCCTCACACGCGCATACCGCAGACGCCGCGCCGGCTAATGACGTAATGGCATCCCCATCCGGGTTTGCGGACTTTTTTCTTTCCAAGGTTGGAATTTCGCTCGCAACATGCGTCCTCACATTCCTCCTCGGTTCGGTTCTGCTGCTGGCTTTATTGGCCGTGAAACGGCCGTAAGGATTTTTTCGGGCGGCCGGTAGTTACCGCCCGTCTTCAGGATGTTCGATGAGTTTTGCTATTGGCGATATCGTCGGGAATTACAAGATCGTTGCCACCGTCGGCAGCGGCGCCATGGGCGAGGTTTTTGAAGTCGAACACCTGATCACCAGGCGCATCGAAGCCATGAAGGTCATCGCTGCCGATGCGCAGAGCACGCCTGAGAAGGATCAGCGCTTCCTCCGCGAAATTCAGCTCCAGGCCCGGCTCAGCCACCCGAATATCGCTGCGGTTCATAACGCCTTCCGAGAAAACGGGCACCTGGTGCTGATCATGGAACTGATCCACGGCAAATCCCTGCGCACCCTGCTGGAAGATGGAAAACCGCCGCTACCCATCAGTCTCGAATACGCCTGCCAGGCTCTCGCCGCACTCGATTACGGCCACACCCGCGGCATCGTGCATCGCGATATCTCTCCCTCAAATATGCTGGTCACCGAAAACGGCACGCTCAAGCTGACGGATTTCGGCGTGGCGAAATCCTCGACCGACATTCGCCTGACCCAGACCGGCGCGTTGATCGGTTCGCTCTACTACACCTCCCCCGAGCAGGTGAAGGGCAGCGAAGTGATCGACGCGCGCAGCGATATTTACTCGTTAGGCGCCGTGCTCTATGAACTCGCCACCGGCGCCAAGCTGTTCGATTCCGAGAATCCGTTCACCCTGATGCTCGCGCACGTCGAGCAGCCCCCGCCCGTTCCCAGCCAGGTCGAGCCTACCCTGTCCCACGAGGTCGACGAAGTCCTGCTCAAAGCTCTCGAAAAGGATCCGGAAAGGCGCTTTCAGTCCGCGGAATTATTTCGCTGCGCTCTTGAAGCGGTGCGCGACGGTGTGAGAGGGCGGCGCAGAGCGCTGGCTCTCATCGAAGGCCGGTCGCGGCGCGACGCATCTCGGACCGAAGCCGCGCCCTCGCTGCCAACACCCGACAGCATTCCCCAAGCCGCGCCCGCAATCCGCCAATTGCCAAAACTTCGCCGGCTGCTTGACGCGAAATTTATTTGGGCCGCAGCCGCCCTCATCTTCGCGATGCTCTTCTCGCATTCCTGGAAAAATCCGGCTGCGAACATCGAAGGTCCCGATTACGCCGGCTTACCGATCGTATGGCCTGCGGAACGCCTTCCCGTCCAGCAAGCCAGTAACTATCCGGCTGCAAGCCCACCACGCGCCGCCCGCAGCCGTCTTAACTCTACGCAAGACACTTATCCCAAGAAAAACCGCGGCATCTTCCGGCGCACCATGAGCCGCATCGTGCATCCTGTTCATCGCACAGCCGATGCCACACAGCCTTAACTCCCGAGTTTTATACTAACTATCGACTTAGTGACTCCGCTACCCAAAGTTACTAAAGAAAAACCTGCGATTCGGTAACTTGCACTCTGTATAATATACTTGGCAATCATGCGGAGAATCCGCTGCGTGTACTGCGGGAGTAAGTACTGGCGCCCTTTGAAGTGGCTCGGCGACGGCGAATTCTGCTGTCCGGAGCATCGCGACTTATATCAGGGCCGCCTCCGCAAAATAGCTGTCCATTTGACCGACGATCAGAGTCTTCCCGAACCCCTTCTGGAATCCGAAGACCCGGATGTTCAGCCGGCGCCCGTGCCGGATGCGAAGCCCGAGCCCGCCCCGCCCCGCCTCGCCGCATTTGCGCCCGTCGTGAAGGATTTCTCGATAGCCGCGCCGCTCGAGCACACGCGCGCCATCACCGATTCCCTTCCCGCAGCCTTCGAGACTCACGCCCGCATCAAGCGCTGGGGCCTGCGCATGCGCTTCCGGCACTAGGCCGGCCGGTAAAGCCAATCAAGGGCTACGCCGCGCGAGGGGGATGGGATGGCGAGTGCCCTGGGTACCCGCACCGGCTCCCCAAACCGTCCAAAAAATCCCCTCCACGCCCCCGCCCCGTTCTGCGTCTACCATTTGAAGAGGCCATTTGTGTCTCTCGTTGCTCTATGGCCACCGACCGCGTAAAAATTCTCGATCCCACCGCCGAAGCCGCCGAAGCCAAGGCCATCGCCGCGCGCTACCGCTGCGATTACGTCGACCTCCGCGAAGCCTCCATCGACCATGAACTGTTCCGCTCCATTCCGGTCGATCTGATGTTCCGCTACAACTTCGTGCCCATGCGCGCCCAAAACGGCACGCTCGATATCGCCCTCGCCGATCCCCGCAACCTCAACATGATCGACGAGCTTTCGCTGCTGCTCAATAAAAAGCTGCGCATCAAGGTCGCCACGCTGTCCCAGATCGCCGAGCTGCTCAAGAAAACCGAGCAATCCCAGCGCGTGCTCGAAGAAGTCACCGAAGGCTTTACTCTAGATGTGGTCGGCGAAGAGGAAAACGCCGACGAAACCCTTTCCATCGACAAGCTCACCGCCGCCGACAGCGACATCGCTCCGGTCATCAAGCTGGTCGATACCACCATCTTCAACGCCCTCGAGCGCCGCGCCAGCGACATTCATATCGAATCGCGCGACCAGGAAGTCGCCATCAAGTATCGCATCGATGGCGTCCTGCACTACGCCATGCCGCCCATCGCCAAGGACTGGCATTCCACCATCCTTTCGCGCATCAAGGTCATGAGCGAGCTCGATATCGCCGAGCGCCGCGTCCCCCAGGACGGCCGCTTCCGCGTGCGTTACAAAAACCGTCTCATCGATTTCCGCGTGTCCATCATGCCCACCATCCATGGCGAAGACGCCGTGCTCCGCGTGCTCGACAAGGAATCCATGAGCGAGAAATTCGCCAAGCTTTCACTCGAAGTCGTGGGATTTTCCGACGCGGACCTGACCAAGTTCCGGCGCTACATCACGGAGCCTTACGGCATGGTGCTGGTGACGGGGCCGACAGGGTCGGGCAAGACCACTACCCTTTACGCTGCGCTCTCCGAGATTAAGAACGACGAGGACAAGATTGTCACCATCGAGGACCCGGTCGAGTACCAGATCAAAGGCATCACCCAGATCCCGGTCAACGAGAAAAAAGGTCTCACTTTCGCGCGCGGACTGCGCTCCATTCTGCGCCACGACCCCGACAAGATCATGGTGGGCGAAATCCGCGACCAGGAAACCGCGCAGATCGCCATCAACTCGGCGCTCACCGGCCACTTGGTCTTCACCACCGTCCACGCCAATAACGTGCTCGACGTGCTCGGCCGATTCTTGAACATGGGCGTCGAGCCGTACAACTTCGTCTCCGCCCTCAACTGCATCCTGGCCCAGCGCCTCGTCCGCGTCATCTGCGATTTCTGCCGTAAGCAAGTGCAGTATCCGGATTCCTACCTCGTCGAAAGCGGCCTCAATCCCGCCGAGTGGCGAAGCGTCCCCATGTATGAAGGCTCCGGCTGCTTTGAATGCGGCGGCACGGGCTTCCGCGGCCGCACCGCCATCCACGAATTGCTCGATCTCACCGAGCGCATCCGTGAAATGATTCTCGACAAGCGGCCTACTTCGGAAATCAAGCGCGTCTCCCGCGAAGAGGGCATGACCTTTCTCCGCGAATCCGCGCTGCTCAAAGTGAAGAATGGCACCACCACGCTCAAAGAAATCAACAAGGTCACCTTCATCGAGGGTTAGCGCGGCATGAGTCTTTTGCATTTCGTGTCCTCCATCTGGCAAGATCCGCCCCCGGCCTACGCCTTCGAGCTCTCGGAGGCGGGCATCGCCATGGCCCGCACCGGCCGCAATCCCGAATTCGATTTCCGCCCGCTCCAGCCCGGCGTGATTTCCGTTTCTCCGCTGCGCGACAACATTCAGGATCCCGATCGGTTTACGCAGGCCGTGCGCTCGTTGATTCCTCCGAATGGAACCCGCAAGCGCCGCGATGCCGCCCTGATCCTTCCCGACGCCTGCGCCCGCGTCTCGGTTCTGGATTTTGACGATTTCCCTTCCGACTCGAATGAGCAGTTGTCTCTCGTGCGCTTCCGGCTGAAGAAAAGCGTGCCTTATGACGTTGAATCCGCCGCGCTCAGCTACCACGCGCAGGTAAGCTCGGATCACGGAAAAAAGTTCGATGTCGTGGTCGCGGTTGCACCGGTCGAAATTGTCTCCCGTTACGAGGCGCCCTTCCGCTCGGCCTCCGTGGAGCCGGGCTTCGTGACGACGTCCGCGCTGGCATCGCTTGAGCTCGTGAATGAGCGCGGAACCATCGTGGTCGCCAAGCTGAGCGGCCGCATTCTGACCATCCTGGTTCTGAAAAACGGCGTGCTCAAGCTGGTCCGCTCGCTCGAGCTGGCCGGCGCCGAAACCAGCGAGATGGCTGCGGATCTTTATCCCACCCTCGTCTATATCGAAGACAATCTCGGCGCGAAAGCCGAAAAGCTTCTCCTCGCCGGATTCGGCCGGTTCGCAGCGGAGGCCCGCAGCCGGTTCGCCGCGGAGCTCGCGCTGCCGGTCGAAAATGTTCCCTCCCCGGCCGGCGTTGCCGGGGAAAACAACCTGGGTTTGCTCGGTTATCTCCAGTCCGTCGCGCATTGAATATGAAATTGCCGCTTAATCTCGCCAGCCGCCCGTTCCGTAAAGACCGGCCTGTTTTGGTCGCTTCGGCCCTGGTGGGGCTTTTGATGCTCGGCTCGCTCGGGCTGCTGGTCTCTCTCGCTTTAGCCGACCGCAAGCGCTCCGCCCACACCCGCCATGACATCGATCGCATCGATCAGCAGCTTGCCCGCACCGCTGCCGCCCAGGCGCAGCTCGATACCGTCCTGCGCCGTCCGGATAACGCCGAGGTTTTCGAGCGCAGTCTGTTCTTGAATGAGCTGCTCTATCGCAAAGGCATCAGTTGGACACGCGTCTTCGCCGATCTCGAAAAAACTCTGCCGCCTAACGTGCGCCTCATCAATATCCGCCCGCAGGTCGTGTCCGAAAATCAGGTCTATCTCGAGATGACCGTGGGCGCCGAATCGCCCCAGCCCGTAGTCGACTTCTTTGTCCGTCTGGAATCTTCCGAGGTCTTCGGCGCGACCACACTCTATACTTTCCTGCCGCCCTCGCAGACCGAGCCGCTCTATCGCTACCGTTTAAGCGTGAACTATGCCCAGAAACTTTGATCTTCGCGCACACATGAAAGACCGCCGCACGCGCGTGCGGATAGGGCTGGGCGTCCTGCTGGTAGCCAATCTCGCGGCCGCAGCCGTCGCGTTTCACCCGTTCGGGGGTTCTCCGGAAGATCTCGCGCGCGAGCTCGAATCCAAGCAGTTCCAGCTCACCCAGAACCTCCAGCACCTCAAGCACACGCGCGACCTGGTGGGCAAAGTCGAGCAGGCCAAACTCGAGGGCGATAAATTTCTAGATCAGTACACCATGAAGCGCCGAACGGCATTTTCCACGCTGATCGGCGAAGTGAATCGCATGGCCGTCGATTCCGGCATGAAGCCCAAAGAATCGTCCTATGGGCTCGAGGCTGTCACCGGCTCCGACACCATCGAGCAGTTGACCATCTCTTCGAATTATGAGGGCAGTTACGCCAGCCTGACCAAGTTCGTCAACATGCTCGACCGCTCGCCGCGATTCCTCATCATCGAGAGCATGCAGGCCACGCCGCAGCCTTCCGGCGTGCTGGGCGTCAACGTCAAGCTCGACACTTTTGTGCGGGAAGCAGGCAAATCATGAAGCTCGGCGCGGAACCAAAGAAGGTCGCGATTCTCGCCATGCTTCTGCTCGCCGCCGCGTACCTGATTTATAGCAATCTTTCGTCTTCTCCGGCTGGAGCGCCTCCGCCGAAAAGCTCCCGGATCACAGCGTCTGCGCCTCCGCCCCGGCCGTCGGATGCGATGAATTCTGTCGCTCCCCAGCCGCCGGTTGCCGGGCGGGCCGCGAACAACCCGCGCCGCAGCGCTCAGGAATTTCGCCCGTCTCTCAAGCGCAATCCGAACGAAGCGCTCGCCATTGCCGATCCCAAGCTGCGTCTCGACCTGCTCGCCAGGGTCCAGTCCGTTGAGCCTATGCCGGCCGAGCGCAACTTGTTTCAGTTCGGCGCTGCCGCCGTTCCCGGCCTGGCCGGCGGAAAGGATTTGACGGTCCACCCCAAACCATTGCCCGGCAAAGGGTTGAACGCGAGCGCGCCGCCCCAGCCCGTCACGCCTTCGGGTCCGCCCCCGCCTCCGCCAATTACCTTGAAATACTACGGTTATATCGCCCAACGGGCCAGCGGGCAGAAGCGCGCCTTTTTCCTCGATGGAGACGATATCCTGGTGGCTGGTGAAGGCGATCTGATGAAGCGCCGATATAAAGTGGTGAGGATTGGCGTCAATTCCGTCACGGTCGAAGACACGGAATTCAAAAACACCCAGACCCTGCCGCTCGCCGAAGAGAGCACCGGATGAAGGGGAACTGCGAAAGCCAGCGCCGGCGCCGGACAAAATCCGGTGAATCCGGTTTTGTCCTGCTGTTGGTTTTCGCCATGGCCGCCGCTGTGGCCATCATGCTCTATATCGAGCTGCCGAGGGTTTCGTTCGAAGCCCAGCGCAACAAAGAACAGTTGCTCATCGAGCGCGGCGAGCAGTACAAGCGCGCCGTCCAGCTTTATTTCCGCAAGTTCAAGCAATACCCCAGTTCGATGGAGCAGTTGGAAAACACCAATAATATCCGTTTCCTCCGCCGCCGCTACCCCGATCCCCTGACCGGAAAAGACGACTGGCGGCTGATTCATGTGGGGCCCGGCGGCGTCTTCATCGATTCGGTGAACAACAAGCCCAAGGCGGGCGACAAAAAAGAAGAGAATCTCAACAAATTTATTACCGAGGGCCCGGCGATCGGCTCTACTTTGGCGGACCTCCAGCAAAAAACCGGACTTCCGCCGCGCCGTCCGAGCGAAGGCGGCCAGCCGCAGCCGGGAACCGATCCGTCGCAGACCGCCGGCCCCCTGCCGCCGGCTTCCGGCCCATCGCCAGATGGCTCGCAACAGGCTGTATCGGCAGCAGTTCCAGGCACGAACCCGGGTGGCTCGTACCCCACCGGGGCTTATCCTCCCGGTGCGGCGCCTGTCCCCGCCTTCCCCGGCACACCTGGAAATCCATTCAATCCGGGCGGGCCGCAGCAAACCCCGATGGGCCAAACTTCTGGAACAACGGGAGTTCCGGGCCAGCCGGGCATCGACCCCACTCAGCCCGGCTCCAATCAGGCAGCCGACCTCATCCGTAACCTGCTGATGCGGCCCCGGCCGTTTCCCGGCTCGGCACCGGGCATGATGGCTGGTGGCGGGCAGATCACCGGCGGAATAGCCGGTGTCGCCAGCAAGGTCGAGAAGCAGAGCATCAAGATTTACAACGAACACGAAAAATACAACGAGTGGGAATTCATCTACGATTTCGCCAAAGACCGCACCGGCGCAGGCCAGTATGCCGGCGCGATGGGTGCCGGTGACCCGCGGCTTTCCCAACAGGGGCAACAGGGATTCGGCGCGCAACCTGGCTTCGGCGCGCAACCTGGTTTTGGCGCGCAACCCGGCTTTGGCGGGCAGGGGGGCTTCGGAGCGCAGCCCGGATTCGGCCAACCCGGTATGAGCGCTGGATTCGGCGGCCAGCAGGCCTCGCCTGGATCCTCCAACAGCGGCTCAACGAGCGGGATCGGCGCCGGTTTTGGAGGTGGTATAGGCTCCGGATTTGGCGGCGGTATCGGTTCGGGATTCAGCGGCCAGCCGGCCACCCCGGGCCAGCCGCAGCAGCCTGGAAACCCGCGCCAGCAGCAGCCTCCGCCGCAGCCCGGGGCGCCGCCGCCGCCCCCACCGGCTCAGCCGCCTCCCCCACAGCCCACGCCCCCGAACCAGAACACGAACCCGCCAAACTGAGGCGGGTATTCTCCAGACTCCAGTTTTCACTCCAATCGGCCGATCAATGACTGATGGCGCTGGTACAGATGTGTACCTCGACCGACGTGCGTCTCAGGGGGTGGCTGTGCCTGGCTTGGGCGTTCGCGCTTCTGTTTTCCGGCGTTGGACTGGCAGCCGCCCCGAAGCCGGTCGTTTATATGCACGCCGCACAAATCCGGGCGCTTCCGCCGGAGGAGGCGGCTCGAGGGTTTCCGGTGTTGCTGCGGGCCGTCGTCACCTTTTACGATGCCGCGGGTAACGACCTTTTCGTGCAGGACGAAACGGGCGGAATCTATATCGCGGTCGACCGGAAACTGGACATCCAGCGCGGCCAGTTGGTAGACGTCAGCGGTGTGACTTCGGCCGGCGATTTCGCGCCGGTTGTTGCCCAGCCTCACGTGCGCGTTCTCGGACCAGGCGTGCTGCCTCAACCGCGCAAGGTTTCGGATGAAGATCTTTACTCAGGAATTGAAGACAGCCAGTGGATAGAGATCGAGGGAGTGGTGCACGCCGCCATTATAGACAATGGGCATAACGGCCATCTGAATCTCTATGTGGTCAGTGGCGCGAGGCGCCTGAAAGCTTCCGTTGTGAATTTTCCCCGCCTCGATTTCAACAAACTGGTTGACACGCATGTGACGATCCGGGGCGCCTGTGGCGCGACGTTCACCGGCAGGCGGCAGTTGACCGGAGTCCTCATCCACGTGCAGGATTTCCGCGATGTTCTCGTCGACGAATCGGTGCATAACCAGTCCAATGATATTCCTTTGCGCCGCGCGGGGAGCTTATTGCAGTTCGCCCCTAGAACTCCGGCAGGACAGCGCGTCCGATTGCGGGGAACCGTCACCTTTCAGCAACGCGGAGAAGCGCTGTTCATCCAAGATGGCGGGCAAGGCTTGAGAGTGGAAACCCATCATCAGCTGGCGCTGAAGCCCGGAGATCAGGTCGAAGTAACGGGCTTTCCGACACTCGGCGAATACACGCCCATCCTTCAGGATGCCAGCTTCAAGAAGATTGGAAACGGCCCGCTGCCCAAGGCGGCCCGGGTTACGGCGGAACAGGTGCTCGAACAGGAGCGCGATGCCGACCTGGTGGAAATCGAGGCCCAATTGTTGAGCTTGGTTCACGGCGCCAAAGCGCAAACGCTCACGCTGAAATCCGGCAACTTGATTTTCACTGCGCACCTCGACACGCCGGAGACGCGGAACACCACGTTGCTCGAAGACCGGAGCGAATTGCGGCTCACCGGGATTACCGTGATCCGAGTGGCCGGAGAATTAAATACTCCGCAGTCATTCCGCCTGATGCTGCGCTCCCCTGACGACATCGTCGTTTTGCGACGCCCTCCCTGGTGGACGCTGAAGCGAACTTTCTGGCTTCTGGCAATGGTGGGCTTGGCGGGCATGGGCACGGTGATGTGGGTGATCCTGCTGCGGCGGCGCGTGCGCACGCAAACCGATCAGCTGCGCAAAAACAACGAAGACATCCGGCGGGCCCTGATGTCCGCCAAAGAGGCCACCGAGCTCAAAAGCGAGTTTTTGGCCAACATGAGCCACGAGATTCGCACGCCCATGAACGGCATTCTGGGCATGACCGGACTGGCGCTCGACACGGAGCTAACGCCGGAACAGCGTGGGTATGTTGATGACGCCAGAAAATCGGCGGAATCGCTGCTGGCCTTGCTCAACGACATTTTGGATTTTTCAAAGATCGAGGCCGGACGGCTGGAATTGTACCCCATCGATTTCTCTCTCCGCGAATGTGTTTCCGAGGCGGTGAAAACACTCGAGCTGATCGCGCATCAAAAAGGCCTGGGCGTGAAAGTCGTGATTGATGCGGACGTGCCGGATGCCGTGGTCGGTGATCCGACGCGTATCCGGCAGGTGCTGCTCAATCTCTTGAATAACGCGATCAAGTTCACCTCCTCCGGCGCCATCACGCTGTGCGCGGATCTGTTTCCGAACCCCGCCGGACTGCCCAGCTTCCATTTTTCGGTGCACGACACCGGCGTCGGCATCCCGCCGGACAAAATCGAGCTGATCTTTGAGGCCTTTCGGCAGGCCGACGGATCCATCACCCGGCAATATGGCGGCACGGGCCTGGGTCTGACGATCTCCTCGCGGCTGGTCAACCTGATGCGGGGAACCATCTGGGTCGAAAGCCAGCCGGGCAGCGGCAGCACGTTTCACTTCGTCATTCCACTCGGACGGGCGAAGCACGCACCGCAATTGAAGCCCGACTCGACGCCGAACCGCAAGGCACTCGCGAAACAGCTCAAAGTGCTGCTAGCCGAGGACAATCCCATTAACCAGCGCATTACCGCGCGGCTGCTCGAAAAGGTGGGACACGCCGTAACGGTCGCCAATGACGGCCGCGAAGCGCTCGCTGCCTGGCGGGAACAGGTTTTTGACGTGGTTCTGATGGACGTGCAAATGCCGAATCTGAACGGCTTCGAGTGCACCGCAGCCATTCGCTTGCATGAGGAGCGCAACGGAGGGCATATTCCCATCCTGGCCCTCACCGCGCATGCGCTCAAAGGCTACGATCAGCGCTGCTTCGATGCCGGCATGGATGGCTATATCCCCAAGCCCCTCAGACCCGACGACCTGTTTGCCGCCATCGATCGCGTGATGCTGGCTGAACAGATGGGCAAGCGCTGAAAATTGCATGGCAATCGTGGTCTGTTAACCTTTGTGATCTTGCGGCAGCCATGGCGCGGATGCCATCCTCCAGATAGGCTTTGACGGCGGATTCGAGGTGACGCTACCGCTACGCCCGTTCGCCGACCTCTTATCCTCCCCACCAGCCAGGAGATGATCCGGGGCGGTTCAATATCGTCCCCAGCGCCATGCAGTTTAGAAAGATCAGCGCCCCGATGCGGGCACGACTTGCCAAGATTCTGGTCTTGGCTCTGGCGGCCGGATGTTTGTCTTCAGTCTGCCAGGCGAAGCCGAAGATCTTCGAGCGCATCGGCCAGATCCGTGCATTGACGCCTGATGAAGCCAGGCACGCCTACCCGGTAAAACTGCATGCCATCGTGACATACTACGATCCCGAACCTTCCGAAGGCAACCTGTTTATCGAGGATGCAAGCGCCGGTATCTTCGTGCTGTTCCCGAAGCCGCTGCCGCTGGCGCGCGGGCAGGAAGTCGAGCTGACCGGCGTAACCGACCCTGGAGACTTCGCCCCGCAGGTCATTCATCCCGTGGTGCGGGTCTTGAGTGAGGGGAAGCTGCCGCCGCCGCGCCGGGTCTCACTCGATGATCTCGTTACCGGACGCCTGGACAGCCAGTGGATCGAAAGCGAGGGCATCGTGCACGCCGCGCTGATCGAGAACAAGCGGCTCACACTGTCGGTCTCGAGCGGAGGCGACCGGATCAAGGTAAGCGTGCTCCAATTTCCTCAGATGGATCTGGAGCGCCTGGTGGATGCGCGCATCCGCTTCCGCGGCGTGACCGGGTCGTCGTTCAACAGCAGGCGGCAACTGACGGGCGTCCTGGTCTACGCGCAGAGCTTCGAGGACATCACGGTGGATGAGCTGGCGCAGGCCGGCGCCGCGCAGTTTCCGCTCCGCAGCGCAAGCAGCCTGCTGCAATTTTCGCCGGATACCAACAGGAGCCAGCGCGTCCGCGTGCGGGGCGTGGTGACGTTCCAGCAGCTCGGGCGCGAGCTTTACATTCGCGACGCCGACCAGGGATTGATGGTGCTGAGCCACCAGATGTTGCAGGTCGAACCGGGGGACCAGGTCGAGGTGTTGGGCTTTCCTGCTCTGGGCGGCTATGCCCCGGTGTTACAGGACGGTATTTTCCAACGCCTGGGCCATAGCCCGGCGCCCGAGCCGGTGCGCGCGGCGGCCGAACAGCTGCTGCAAGGGGATCACGACGCCAACCTGGTGGAAGTCGACGCTCAACTGCTCAGCCGGCGAAAGAACGAAAAGGAAATGCTGCTGGCCATGCGGAGCGGCAAGCAGATTTTCAGCGCCCAGCTTGATCTGGCGGAAGGAGCCATGCTGCCGCCGTTTGAGGAAGGCAGTTACCTCCGGCTGCGCGGCATCTGCCTGATCGAAGCCGGCGGTGAACACAATGACCCGCAATCACTCCGGCTTCTGCTGCGCTCGCCCGGGGACATCGTGGTGCTGCGGCGCGGGCCGTGGTTCGGTCTCCCGCGGCTGTTGTGGGTGATGGGCTTCCTGGGGACGGCGGTAATGGCGGCGCTTTCCTGGATCATGCTCTTGCGGCGGCGTGTGCAGGAGCAAACCGAGGAGCTGCGCTCCAAAAATCGCGAGCTGGGCCAAGCGCTTGCGGCTGCGCAGCGCGCCAACAAGCAGGCGCAGGAGGCCACCGAACTGAAGAGCGAATTCCTGGCAAACATGAGCCACGAGATCCGCACGCCCATGAACGGCATCCTGGGCATGACCAATCTGGTTCTCGATACCGATCTGAATCAGGAGCAGCGCGAGTGCCTGGATGATGCCCGCAAATCGGCCGAATCGCTGCTCTCGCTGCTCAACGATATTCTCGATTTCTCCAAGATCGAAGCCGGCCGCATGGACCTCGATCCCATCCCGTTTTCCCTGCGCCAATGCGTGAAAGACGCATGCGGCACCCTGACTGTCGCCGCCGAGCAAAAAGGATTGCAGGTGCTTCACGAGATCTCTTCCGACATCCCGGATGAGGTGATCGGCGACCCGCTGCGGCTGCGGCAGGTGCTGCTGAACCTGTTAAACAATTCCATCAAGTTCACCGAGAAGGGATCGATCGAAACGCGGGTCACGCTGTACGATCAGCGTGACAAAATGCTGACCGTACATTTTTCGGTGGCCGATACCGGCGTTGGCATCCCGCACGACAAAATCGACTCCATTTTTGAAGCCTTCCGGCAGGCTGATGGTTCGGTGTCGCGCAACTATGGCGGCACCGGGCTGGGCCTGACGATCAGCGCGCGCCTGGTCAGGCTGATGGGCGGCCGTATCTGGGTCGAGAGCGCACTCGGTTCGGGAAGTATTTTTCATTTCACGGCATCGCTCGCAGCGGTTGGTTGCGGAGCGGATTCCGACAGCTCAGGCGCTGGTAGCGCATCCGATGGGCTATCCCTGCTGCTCCCCAAGCGACTGAGAGTTCTGGTGGTGGAGGATAACGAAGTCAATCAGCGAATTACCACCAGGATGCTGGCCAAGATGGGGCATAGCGCCACCGTTGCCGCGAACGGTCACGAAGCGCTGGCGGCCTGGGAGCAGCGGCACTTCGATCTGGTTCTCATGGATGTCCAGATGCCGCAGATGGACGGTTTCGAGTGCACCACCGCGATCCGCTTGCGCGAGCAGCAGACCGGAGGACACACGCCGATTGTTGCGCTCACCGCGCACGCTCTCAAGGGGGACGACCAGCGCTGTTTCGAAGCCGGCATGGATGATTACGTATCGAAGCCGCTGCGCTCGGAAGACCTGACGGCCGCCATCGACCGCGTCCTGACATCGCGCCACTCCGCTTCGCGAATCTACTGACGGTTGGCCGTCAAAACACTCTAAATCTTCATCCACGGCCCGGCGCCGGCCGGCGTCAATTGGATCAGGAGGTCTCAACCCCATGCGCAGCTTTCTGTGGGTTACCGCGTTCTTTCTGGCGTCCGCACTCTCCGCGCCCGCCCAGGAGAAGGCGCCACCGCCGGGCACAGTCTACAAAGTCGACTTCAACATACGCGACGGAAGCGACGCGGCAGCGAAAGCCGGCCGGCATTACACCATGCTGGTCGAGGCCGGATCGAAAGGCACGTTCAGCGCGGGAGATAAGGTGCCCTATGCGACGGGTTCATTTCAGCCGGGGGTCGGCGGGGTGGGCGTCAATCCGCTGGTCAACACCCAGTATACGTATCTCGATACCGGCGTTAACATCGATTGCCGCGTGCGCGAGGTGCAAGGCAGAATATTGTTGAACGCCGACATCAACATCAGCACCGTGGTCCAGCACGATAAAACGGCGCCGAATATTCTGCCCAACCCGACCGTCGCGTCGCTGCGCATTTCCGGCATCAGCGCCGCTGTGGATCCAGGCAAGCCGGCGATGGTGGCCTCGATCGACGACCCGGTGACCAAGCGGAAGTTCGAGGTCACGGCAACCGTTACGAAGGTAAGTTAAGCCACACCGTCCAACGCAGCGGGAACGACGGCGGGCGTCGCGGCGCGTAGGAAGCGCATGTGTCGCATCCGCGTTACAAGGTAAGCAGAAATGGCAATCCCTCGAGAATGGCCCCCGCAATTCGCGCCCACTTGCCTTTCTCCGGCAGCCTTTTCCCCGTGTCTGGATCATATAAGGCGGCCCCTACATGGGCGAGGAGATAGAACACGAAGAAAAAACCCAGGATGCTGATTAGAGCCCACTCCATACGTCTATGACTTTTTCACTCTTCCGAACGTATTCCTGATCAACGGCGCGGCCATGACTTCTAACCGGATCGCAGATCTGATAAAGATATACGGTGGCCCCGCGACAGTCGATCGCACTTTGCTGGGGTCGCTACGGATGAAAGCTCACGTGTGCGACTCGCGGACGCTCAGCGCGCCAGCACGCGCGTTTTCCATGTGGTGCGAAAACCCGGCTGCAAATCCAGCTTGCTGCCTTTAACGAAGAAGGACGCCACTCCCGGCAGCTTGGGCAGCGAAAGGATTTCCCCAACGGTCCGCTTCACTGTCGATCCATCCTCACCGGGCGGCTCGACAAGAATCTTGTTCGGCGTCAGCAACGTTTCCGTCACACCGGCTGCGGCGCTGATTCCTTCGAGATCGGCGTAGAAGCGATACCTGATCCCTTCAAACTCGACTTCAGTAAACTCCAGCGCAACCACGAAGTGCGGGAATGGGTTGTCATATCGCTCCAGCCGGCGGATGCGCCCGCGCACCGGTGAGCCACGCGCAACCACGATCGAGCGCTTTTCCCGTACGTCCTCGGCGACTGCCGCATCGATCAGTGCGCCCACCGGCAAGCCGCCTGTGATCCGGCTGCGCAGAGTCACAGGGATCTCGATACCGGCAGGCAGCGGGCGCAGCGTATCGTCAACCGACGCAACGCCGAACCGCGGCTCCTCGTCCGCGGCGTCCGGAGCGTCGAAGCGGATCGCGGTCTGCGCGCCGAAAGCACGGCAATGCGTGAACTCGATCCGGTTGTGGTCTAACTCGCCGGAAAATTTGGCAATCTCGAGTTCCGCCGATTCCGGCAGCAGCACGGATCTGTCTCCCATGTTTGTCCGTGCATATTCGATGGCGGTCTCGGCTTTGATCAACGGAAGCGAAGGCGGAATATCTTCGGCGGCGATTTTTAAGCGGATCACATCATAGTTCTGCGGATCAGCCCAAAAGGATCCGTGAAGTCCTACTTCACCCGAGCCCTCCGGCAAACGAATCACCTGCCCGCTCCACATCAGCGGCAGCCGGTAATCATATCGCGCAAGCGTGCGCCCGCCGATCTGCTCTTCTCCCTTGTATTCGTAAGAAACATTGCCGGTCACCAGAATGTCGTTCAGATAAAGGCCGAAGAACCCGTTGCCGAGAAGACCGCTGCCGGCGTACTGGATCGGGTGGCCTTCGGAGAGCTTCCGGTCGCCGGGCGACGCATAGAGTTCCTTGTGGCCGTCATACAGCACCTCGAGCGTGACCGTGTCCAGCGGACGCAGCTTGCCTCCTGGCGGCCGGTGCTCGCGCTCGGCGGTCTCCAGGCAAGTGATGTTCGCCAGGCGCTGCAATTCATCTTTGGTGTGCTGCTTGACGCGCGAAAGAAGCAGCACGCCGGCCGGCAGTTCCTGCGGGACCGCAGAGGCCGCGCATGCCAGGCCTGCGGCCAACGTGAACACGACGCGTTTCATCGGGCCCTTCGTTGCTTATGATAGTCCTGCCGGAGAAGCCAGCCTAGGGATGACAGGTCTTCCCGGGTCAGGTCCGGCATACTGGTTTGGTCTTCTGCCGAGCGGTAAACTTTTCTTCGGTGATGCCTAATCGAACCAGGCGCGCGCCGCGGCAACTCGATGCTGAAGGGCTTTTTGAACTTGCAGTGCGGTCGCTCGCCGGGCGTGCCTGCTCGTCTGGTGAAATGCGCCAGAAGCTGCGTACACGCGCGGCGCGTGCCGAGGATATCGATACCACGATCGCGCGCTTGAAGGAGTACGGTTATCTGGACGACCGCCGCTTCGCCGAAAGCTTCACGGCCTCGCGACTGGAAAACCAAGGCTTCGGAAAAACCCGCGTGGCGCAGGATTTACGCAGTCGGCGCGTGGCGCCTGCGCTCGCCGAAACTACGGTACGTAAAGCATACGAGAACGTCGATGAGGTAGCGCTGATTGAGGACTACATCCGGCGGAAGTACCGCAGCAAGCCGCGCGAGGCGTTGTTTCGCGAAGAAAAGGATCTGGCTTCCGCCTACCGCCGGCTCATGCGCGCCGGATTCGCTTCGGCCAACGCCATTCGCGCGCTGAAGCGCTTTGCCGCGAATCCCGAGCTGCTCGACAATTTCGAGCCGCCGCCCACGGCGGAGGAGGAATGAAAATCATCGAAAGGATCGCCCTGCCGGCAGCCATCGTCATGACCGCGCTTTCGCAAACTCCGCAGCACCAGCACCACCCGCCGCAATCCGCCGAGGAGTACCTGAAGTTTCTCAATGATCCCTCGCGCGATGCGTGGCAGAAGCCGCACGAAGTCGTTATGGCGCTCGATTTGATGCCGGATGATGTGGTGGCCGATATCGGGGCGGGCGGCGGTTACTTCGCCCGCCGCTTCGCGCACCATGTCCGCCGCGTTTACGCCGTGGATATTGACGCCAAGCTGCTGGAAGCCACGGCCAAAGGTGCGCCTCCCAATCTCGAAACGGTGCTCGCCGCTCCGGATGATCCGAAACTGCCGACGCAATCGGTCGACTTGATCTTTTTCTGCGACGTCCTGCACCACATAGAAAACCGCCCCGCGTATTACCCCAAACTGGCCCGCGCACTAAGGCCGGGAGGGCGGATCGTGGTCATCGATTTTTACAAAAAACCGCTGCCGGTCGGGCCGCCTGAGGAAATGAAACTTGCCGAGTCACAAGTCGAGTCGGAATTCGCGAAAGCCGGTTTTGAACGGGCGCGAAGTCTGGATCTGCTGCCTTATCAATACTTTCTGATTTTCCGGTCAAAGCGGTAAAAAAGCCAAAAGCGGCGTTGCGTTTTGCCCGGCGGGTTATAGTCGCACTAGAGACCACTTCCCTCAATCCGAAATTCAAGTTCGCCTCTGCCCGGCCCTGGATAACACAACCGCTAAGTGGTGGCTATGCAGGAATATTCCTGTGAGAAATCCTGGCATTCAGCAAACTCCTATATGTTTGTAACAGCCACGTAATGCAGGTCGGTTCGGGCAAAACATTTCTCGAAAGTACTGGGGAAGATGGCCAACATACTGATCGTTGATGATCGCGCCGGAAATCGGGATTTCCTTGCCACTCTGCTGGCGTACAAAGGGCATCAACTGGTCGAAGCCGCGGACGGAGTGAAGGCGCTGGCGCACATACGCGAAAAACGTCCCGATCTGGTCATTACCGATATCCTGATGCCGGCCATGGATGGTTATGAGTTCACCAGGCGATTACGCGAAGATCCGAGGACGGCGTCGATTCCGGTGATTTTTTTTTCGGCGAATTATCTGCTCGAGGAGGCGCGGGAACTGGCGTCCCGATGCGGCGTCAAACACCTACTGACGAAACCGTGCGATCCGGAGGATGTGCTGCGCACGGTGGATGCGGCGCTGGGGCGAAACGAGGCCGAATTTCAGGCGCCGCCGGTGGAGGAATTCGATCGTGAGCACGTGCGCGTGCTCACCGACAAGCTGTCGCAAAAGGCCGGCGAACTTCGCCAATTGAACTCGCGGCTGGAGGCGCTGATCGAACTTGGCGCCCGGTTGAACGTGGCGCAGGACCCGGCAAGTTTGTTCAAGACCTACAGCGATGCGGCGCGCGACATTGTCGGGGCAAATTGCGCGAGCGTTTGCCTTTCGGATGAAGGCGGACGCGAGATCCGGCGCTGTTGCTCGACAGGTGAAGAAGCATGCGCCGCGGAGGACGCCGGAGGTGTTTGTCCCATCGAGCATGCCAAGACGGAAGTGCTGCTCGACCGGAAATGCCGGCGCGGGCGCGTCACCGAAAGCCGCAGTGAAACAACGGTATGCCCGATATCCTTCACGCCGTTCTCTGCTTACCTGATTGTGCCCATCCTGACTCACACCCGTATGTATGGGTGCCTGATGGTGGGCAACGGGGCCGGCAGACCCGACTTTACGACTGACGATGAGCGGCTGCTGGGCATGCTGGCAGCTCAGTTGGCTGTGGCTTACGAAAATACGCGTCTGTTTGAGGAGCTGAAGCTGCGCGCCGCCCAACTGGAGGCCGAAGTCGCGGAGCGCCGGCAGAGCGCCGAGAAGTACCAGATGGTGCTCGAACAGGCTTCCGACGGAATCGCCATATCTGACGAGCTGGGCAATTATGTGGAAGCCAACCCGCGATTGCTTGAAATGCTGGGCTATACGCGCGACGAGTTTCTCCGGCTCAAAATGGCCGATCTGATTCCTGCCGAAGAACTGGCGAGGGACCCGATTACGCTTGATCCGCTTCGCGCTGGGATGATCATCCGGAAAGAACGCCGGTTTCTGCGGCGCGACGGCAATGGTCTGGAAGTAGAAATCAGCATGAGCCGGTTGCAGGATGGCCGCGTGCAGAGCATTGTTCGCGATGTGGAAGAACGAAAAAAGCTGGAGCACCAGCTCCGCCAGTCGCAAAAGCTGGAAGCGGTGGGCCGTCTCGCGGGGGGCGTGGCGCACGACTTCAACAATCTGCTGACGGTGATTCTCGGCCATGCCGACCTCGCGCTTTCGGGACTGGAAGAAAACGACCGGCGGCGACTGGATATACAGGACATCCGCGAGGCCGGCGCGCGCGCGGCGGTTTTGACGGCGCAGCTTCTGGCGTTCAGCCGGAAGCAGATCCTGCAGCCCAAAGTGCTGAACGTGAATACGGCGGTTTCGAATCTGACGAAGATGCTCGGCCGGCTGATCGGATCGGATATTGAGGTCCGGACAGCGCTCGCACCCGATTTGTGGGCCGCTAGGGTCGACCCGGTGCAACTGGACCAGGTCATTCTGAACCTCGCGGTAAACGCGCGAGACGCGATGCCGCTCGGCGGCGAGCTGGCGATCGAAACCGCGAACCGGCGTTTCGGCGAACAACCCACCAAGCATCACGACATTCCGGACGGCGAGTACGTGATGCTCGCCTTGAGAGACACCGGCTGCGGCATGGACCCCGAGACGCGCTCGCACCTGTTCGAACCGTTCTTCACGACCAAGCCGGCAGGCAAAGGAACTGGGCTGGGACTTTCGACGGTTTACGGGATTGTCCGGCAGAGCGGGGGATACATTTCGGTTTCGAGCGAACCGGGCCGAGGCTCCATATTCGAGATTTACCTTCCGCGCATCGCGGGCGCTGCGGAAACGGCGGCGCCGCGCATGGAAAACGGGCCGTTGCCTTCGGGAACCGAAACGGTGCTGATCGTGGAAGACGAGCAGCGCGTGCGGTCGCTCGCCTCCATCGTGCTGGTGCAGCAAGGCTACAACGTGCTCGAAGCCGCCGATGGACAGGAGGCGCTGCGGCTCGCGTCGAATTATGCCGGCCAAATTCACCTTGTGTTCACAGATATAGTGATGCCGAAAATGGGGGGCCGGGAAGTGGCGGTGGAATTACGGCGAAGCCGGCCGGACATCAAGGTGCTGTTCTGCTCGGGCTACACCGGCGACGCCATCACGCGGCAGGGAGCGCTCGATCCATCGACGCCGCTATTACAGAAGCCATTCACACCGCGATCGCTGGCCGTCAAAGTTCGCGAAGTCCTGGATGGGGCGGCCGAGCCGGATCCGGTTGCGCGCCTGGCCGAGCGCGAGCCGGAACGCGATCCGGCTGTGCAGTAGCTGCGAGCGCGAGTGTGAACCGGAAGGGGCGCGGCGCGATTCATGGGTAGTCCTTCAATGTTTAACGAACCGTCACCCGAGGGCTTCCGGGCTTTCGCGGAAATGGCGGATGACAGCGCCTTAATCATCAATGAACGCGGCATCATCATCTACTGCAACCCGGCATTTGCCGAACTGGCGGAAAAACCGCGCGAGCAGGTGACGGGACGGCCTCTCAGCGAGTTTGCCGCCGAGGCAGACCCGGAACCGAGTGAGTTGTTTCGCGCCCGCGGCCAGAGCAGCCTGCGGGGCGAGGTTACGATTGAGGCCCCCGGCAACGGCCGCACACGCCTGCCGTTCTCGGCGATCCGCGTGCCGCTCGCTGCCGGAGAGGGAGTTTGTATTGCCCTGAAGCCGGTAACGCGAGAAGCGCGCGATCTGGCGGAGCAACTGCGCAGGGAGGCGAAATTCAGAGAACTGCTCGAGGCGACGCCGGATGCCATTGTGATTACGGACCGGACCGGCGAAATCATTCTGATCAATTCGCAAAGTGAAGAACTCTTTGGTTATTCGAGAGACGAGCTGGTGGGCGCTACCATCGAAATCCTGCTGCCGGAGCGTTTCCGCAGTTCCCATGTGCCGCACCGGCGAAGTTATTTCGATGAACCGAAGGTCCGTCCCATGGGCAGCGGATTGGATCTTTCGGCCCGCCGGAAAGACGGCAGCGAATTCCCGGTCGAAATCAGTTTGAGCCCGCTCGAAACCGATGATGGGCTTATCGTCATCAGCGCGATTCGCAACGCGACCGAGCGCAAAACATTCGAGGGGAAACTGCGAGCCAAAAATCAGGAGCTCGAAAAAGCCCTGCGTGCCAAGGATGTATTTCTGTCGACCATGAGCCACGAATTGCGCACGCCGCTCAATGCCATTTTGGGATTCACCGGCACGCTGCTGATGCGGCTTCCCGGGCCGCTGACCGCGGATCAGGAGAAGCAGCTCAAGACCGTACAATCGAGCGGCAAGCATCTGCTCTCGCTGATTAACGATCTGCTCGATCTGGCCAAGATCGAATCGGGAAAAGTGCAGATTCGCCTGGAGGCGGTCGATTGCCGGGAAGTGATCGAGGAGATCGCCGCCACGCTGCGGCCCCTGGTCGAGTCCAAATCGATCGAGTTGCTTACGAAGTTGCCGGATGGCCCGGTGCTCGCGCGGACCGATCGCCGGGCGATCAGCCAAGTGCTGATCAACCTGGCGAACAACGCCATCAAGTTCACCGATAGGGGTTGGGTGGCGCTGGAACTCGATCCGCACGATCACGCTGCGGAGCTGGCAATCCATGTTCGCGATACCGGCAAGGGGATCCCGGCTGAAGAGCGGGCAAAATTGTTCGAAGCGTTTTCGCGCCCGGTCTCGAGCCAATTCGTGGAAGGCACGGGCCTCGGGCTTTACCTCAGCCAGAAACTGGCGGCGCTGATTGACGGCAGGATCGAAATGGAAAGCGAAGCGGGAAAGGGAAGCAGATTCACGGTACTGGTGCCCAGAGCATAAATACGCGAAAGCGAGCGAAGCATGGCAGTCATTGACATCGATACGAAGCAGGCGGGGCAATCGCTTGTTTTGATGACCAGCATTCTGGCTTCCTCCACCGAATATTCGATTATCGGCAAAGATCTGGACGGCACGATCCTGCTGTGGAACGAAGGAGCGCAGAGGCTCTACGGCTATGAACCGGATGAGGTGGTGGGCAAAGCCAACTCGTCGATTCTGCACACGCCGGAGGATGTGGCGGCGGGGCGTCCGAAAGAAATGATGGACAGCGCGCTCCAGGAAGGCAAATGGGAGGGCCTGGTGACGCGCGTCCGCAAAGGCGGCCAGCGCTTCACGGCGCGCGTGGTGGTGACGCCGCGGCGCAGCACGGATGGCCGGCCGATTGGATTCCTGCTCATCTCGAAAGACGTCTCGGGCGAGCTGAAATTCACCGAAGAATTGCGCAAAACGAAGCTGTTCGACAGCGCCATAGTGGGCACGGCGCAGGAGGCGGTGGATTTCATCGCCAACATCCTGCAGGCTTCGACTGAGTACTCGATGGTGGGCAAGGGCCTGGACGGAACGATTCTGCTGTGGAACGAAGGTGCGCGGCGGCTGTACGGCTACGAGCCGGAAGAAGTCGTGGGCAAGGCCAACTCGTCGATCCTGCACATTCCCGAAGATGTGGCCGCCGGGCGGCCGCAGGAAATCATGGAGATCGCGCTGCGCGATGGGAAATGGGAGGGAACGCTCAAGCGCGTACGCAAAAACGGCGAACGGTTCACCGCGCGCGTGGTGATCACACCGCGGCGCGACGCCTTCGGGCGGCCGGTGGGATTTCTGCTGATTTCCAAAGACATTTCGGCCGAGATCCGGCTGACCGAGGAGCTGCAAGCCACGCAGTTTTACACACGGTCGCTGATCGAATCATCGATCGATGCGCTGATGACAACCGATTCGGTGGGGGTCATCACGGACCTCAACCAGCAGATGGAATCGCTGACGGGTTACGCGCGCGAGCAGCTCATCGGCACGCCGTTCAAGAATTATTTTACCGACTCGGGAGCCGCGGAAGAAGGCATCCGGCGGGTGCTGCGCCAGGGCCGAGTAACCAATTATGAGTTGACGGCGCGCGGGCGCGACGGCCGGCAGACGGTGGTCTCGTACAACGCCAGCACGTTCCGCGACGCCGACAACCGGCTGCAGGGCGTTTTCGCGGCGGCGCGCGACATTACCGAGCAGAAAAAGCTCGAGCATCAACTGCGCGATTCGGAATCGTATAACCGCGGGCTGATTGAAGCTTCGGTGGACGGCCTGATCACGGTGAACGAGTCGGGAGAGATCTCCGACGTCAACGATCAGATGTGCCGCATGACCGGATATAGCCGGGAGGAGTTGTTGGGCACGGCGTTTGCGGATTACTTCATGGATGCCGACCGCGCCCGCGCGGGCGTGGCGGAGACGTTCGAAAAAGGCATGGTCAAGGAGTACGTGCTGACGCTCTCGACGCGCGACCGGCAAAGGCTCCAGGTATCGTTCAACGCATCGGTATTCCGCGATCCGACCGGCGCGGTTCGCGGCATTTTCGCTTCGGCGCGCGACATCACCGAGCAGGCGGGATTGCAGGCGCAGCTGGCCGATGAGCGCGCATACAACCGCGGCCTGATTGAAGCTTCACTCGACGGGTTGATCACGGTCGACCCGCTGATGAACATCACGGACGTCAACGAAACCATGTGCCGGATGTCCGGGTTCAGCCGGCAGGAGTTGATCCACACGCCGTTTCCGCAATATTTCACCGACCCCAAGCGCGCGGGCGAGGGCGTGCGTCTGACGCTCGACCGGGGCGCGGTAACGAACTACGAATTGACGCTGCGGCTGAAGGATGGAACCGAGAGCCTGGTCTCATTCAACGCCGCGATTTTTAAAGATCCGACCGGCGCGGTTCGCGGCATTTTTGCCTCGGCGCGCGATATTACCAGGCAGGCGCAGTTGCAGGGACAGTTGAAGGAAGAGCGCGCCTACAACCGCGGGCTGATTGAAGCTTCAGCCGACGGTCTGGTGACAGTGGACGAGCGGACCATCATTACCGACGTGAATGAAACCATGTGCCGCATGGTGGGACGGCAGCGAAGCCAACTGGTGGGCTCGGCATTTCACATGTACTTTACCGAGCCGGAACGAGCGGAAGAAGGCGTGCGGCTGACATTCCGCGAAGGCTCGGTCGCCAACTACGTGCTCACTTTGCAGGTAGCCGACGGGCGGCAGTTGCCGGTTTCTTTCAACGCGGCGGTGTTCAAAGACGCATCGGGCGCGGTGAAGGGCATCTTCGCTTCGGCGCGCGACATCACGTCGCAGAAGCAGCTCGAAGACAAGCTGCAGGCTTCGCAGGTTTACACGCGGTCGCTGATTGAATCGAACATCGACGCGCTGATGACGACGGACCCGCTGGGAATAATCACCGACGTCAATCAGCAGATGGAAACGCTCACCGGAGCGACGCGGGAACAGCTGATCGGGACGGCATTCAAAAATTACTTCACGAACCCGGAGCGCGCGGAGTCCGGCATTCGTCTGGTATTGCGCGAGGGGCGTGTCACCAACTATGAGCTGACCGCCCGATCCAAAAGCGGCAAAGAGACGGTGGTTTCCTACAACGCGACGACGTTTGTCGACCGCGAGGGCAAACTGCAAGGCGTTTTCGCGGCGGCGCGCGACATCACCGCGCAAAAACAGCTGGAAGAGCAGTTGCGCGAACAGCAGAATTATTTGCGCGGGTTGATCGAGTCCTCGGTAGACGGGCTCATCACGGTAGACCCGGCAGGCTTCATCACCGACATCAACGACCGCATGTGCCAGATGACCGGCTACGGCCGGGCGGAGCTGCTGGGCACTCCGTTCAGCGATTACTTCACCGATCCGGAACGCGCGAAAGAAGGCGTGCGGCAGACTCTCGAGGTCGGCTTCGTCACCGAATACGCGCTGACGCTGATGGGGCGGTCGCGGCGGCTGCTGCAGGTTTCGTTTAACGCGTCGGTATTTCGCGACCAGACGGGAAACGTGCGCGGCATTCTGGCGTCGGCGCGCGACATCACGGACCGGGTGCGCCTTGAAGAACAGTTGCGCGACCAGCAAACCTACCTGCGGGGGCTGATCGAATCCTCGGTAGACGGACTCATCACCGTGGACCCGGAAGGCTTCATCACGGATGTCAACGAGCAGATGTGCCGCATGTCGGGCTATAGCCGCGACGAGCTGATCGGGTCGCAGTTCAAGCAATATTTCACCGATCCGTTGAATGCCGATCGCGGCGTGAAGCGCACGTTCGCGGAAGGCGTAGTGACCAACTACGAGCTGGTGTTGAAATCGAAGACGGGGCGCAAGGCCACGGTATCGTTCAACGCATCGATTTTCCGTTCGGGAGACGGGCGGGTGCAGGGGATTTTCGCTTCGGCGCGCGACATTTCCGAACAGGCCAGGCTGCAGACGCAGCTGGTGGAGCAGCAGGCGTACAACCGGTCGCTGATCGAAGCGTCGCCCGACGCGCAGTTCGCGATCGCGCCCGACGGGACGATTACGGACGTGAACGAAGGCGCCGAGCGGCTGACCGGCCATTCGCGCAAGCAACTGGTAAATTCGAAGTTTTCCAGCTACTTTACCGATCCGGAGCAGGCGCGCGCAGGCGTGCGGCAGACGCTGGCGGAGCGCCGGGTTATCGGTTACGAGCTGACGCTGATCACGCGGTACGGACGGCGGATCATGGTGTCGTTCAACGCCGGAGTATTTACCGATGCAGCCGGTCAGCCCCTGGGCATCCTGGCGGCGGCGCGCGACATCACCGCACAGAAGGAGCTGGAGAGCCGGCTGCGCGATTCGCAATTCTATACACGATCGCTGATCGAATCCAACATCGATGCGCTGATGACCACGGATCCGCTGGGGATCATCACCGACGTCAACGAGCAGATGAAGACGCTGACGGGTTACTCGCGCGAGGAGCTGATCGGTTCGCCGTTCAAGCAGTACTTCACCGATCCGGCGCGGGCCGAGGAAGGCATCCGGCAGGTGCTGCGCGAAGAGAAGGTCACGAACTACGAGCTGACGGTGCGCGCGCGAGACGGCAAGGAAACGGTGGTTAGCTACAATGCTACGACGTTTTACGATCAGGCGGGCAAGCTGCACGGCGTGTTCGCGGCGGCGCGCGACGTGACGGAGCGCAAACGTTTCGAGCAGACATTGCAAGAGAAAAACGTGGAGCTGGAACAGGCGAGCCTGGCCAAGGACCGGTTCCTCTCCAGCATGAGCCACGAGCTGCGCACCCCGCTGAACGCCATTATCGGATTCACGGGAACGCTGCTGATGCGTCTGCCCGGACCGCTGACCACGGATCAGGAGAAGCAACTCAAGACCATTCAGTCGAGCGGCAAACACCTGCTTTCGCTGATCAACGATCTGCTGGATCTGGCCAAGATCGAATCGGGAAAGGTGGAAATTCACCTGGAGGAAACCTGCTGTCGCGATGTGGTGGAAGAGGTGGGAACTACGCTGCGGCCGCTGGCTGAGGCGAAATCAATCGAATTGCAGATCGTGCTGCCTGAGAACAAAACTATAGCGCGAACCGACCGGCGCGCCCTCAGCCAGATCCTAATCAACCTGACGAATAATGCTGTCAAATTCACGGAGCGCGGGTCGGTCGAATTGGGAATCGAAGAACGGAAGCAGAACGGAAAGACGATGGCGGCCATTCACGTGATCGATACAGGAGCGGGCATCAAGAAGGAGGATCAGGCGAGGTTGTTTCAAGCTTTTGAGCGCGGCGCGGCAAGCCAGCGCGTAGAGGGCACGGGCCTCGGGCTGCATCTCAGCAACAAGCTGGCGGCGTTGATCGGGGGAAGAATTGAATTCCAAAGCGAGGTCGGTAAAGGCAGCCGGTTCACGCTGGTGATTCCGAAACTTTAGACGCGTATGCCAGCACGAATTCTGATCATTGAAGATCATGCCGACAACCGGGAGCTGATGAACTACCTGTTGACGGTGTTTGGATACGAAACGATTTTGGCAGAGGAGGGCTTGAGCGGAATGGAATGCATGGAGCGCGAGCGTCCGGACCTGGTGATCTGCGATATTCAGATGCCGGGCTTCGACGGCTACGAAGTCGTGCGGCGTGTGAAAGGCAATGCGGCGGTTGCCAAAATTCCGCTGGTGGCGATCACGGCGCTGGCAATGGTGGGCGATCGCGACCGGATTCTTGAAGCGGGCTTCGACGGATACATCCCGAAACCGATCACGCCGGATTCCTTTATCGGCGAAGTGGAAGCATTCCTGCCGCGCGAGCGGCGACCGGACCGTCAGCAAGCACGCCACGCGCCCATGGCCGAGGCATGCGAGACGGCAGCGCAAGGCATTCGGACACACTCGGGGTCGCGCGGCACCATCCTGGCGGTGGACAATCACCGGGGCAACCTTGAACTGGCGTGTTCCATTTTCGAGCCTTCGGGTTACGCGGTCGCAACCGCGACGAGCGTACCAGAAGCGCTGGCGGCGGCCAGGCGAATCCGGCCGAGCCTGATCTTGTCGGACGTCAGCATGCCGGATCTCGGCGGCTATGATCTGGCGGAGGCGGTCCGCACCGATCCGGATCTCCATCCAACACCGGTGATTCTGATTTCCTCCAGCCAGAGCGGCGATGGTGAGCGGGCGCTGGCTGCCGGGGCGGCAAAATTCCTGCGCCGTCCCATAGACCCAGGCAAACTGTTGAGCGAAGTCGGGGAACTGTTGGCCCAGCGCGAAAACGAGAGGCACGCTCACAGTGAATCCCGATAAACGCGCAGGAGTCTGGGCAGAGGACCGCGGAAGTCCGGCACATGGCCCAATGCGGTTTCCCTACTCCGAAGAACCAGCGTTGCGTCCGACGGCGCCAGCCAGTTCAAAGAGAATCCACGCGGGTTTCCTGGCGGCAGCGCTGCTGCTGCTCGGCATGTTCTGGGCGCTCAACCAAAGCGGAAGCCAGTTGGCCGAAACCAGCCGAAGGATCGCAAACGCACAAGACATCCTCAAGTGCCTGGAAACAACAGTGGGAACCGCATCGCGGGCGGAGACGCTGGCTCGCGGATATTTAATCACCGGCCAGACGCAGTACCTGGAGCTGCTTCATCGTACCGATCTGCGGCTCAACGACGAGATCGAGCGGCTGGGCCGACTGGTTGTGGATAATCCGCGCCAGCAGTCCCGGGTTGCCGCAATCCGCAGCCTGCTCGAGGGACAACTCAACTCCTCCCGCCACTTGATTGAGGTACGGGAACGCCAGGGACTTACCGCCGCCTCACAAGCTTTAGCCAGCAGCCATTCCCAACAACGTCTGGACCAAATGCGGGCGCTGGCGGCCGAAATCAGCAACGAGGAGCGTGACGCGCTCGAGCGCCGGGCGCCGCGTTGGAATATGACGCAGGAACGGCTGGCGGCGTATCTGGGTATTTCCGCCGCGCTGGCGCTCGCCTTGCACTTCGTGGTCTATCTGCTGTTCGTGCGCGATGCGCGGCACCGGGCGTCTCTCGAAACAGAACTGTTCCGGAAGAATAAAGCTCTGGAGAAAGCCAACCGCCTCAAAAGCGAGTTTCTGGCCAATCTAAGCCACGAGCTGCGCACGCCGCTCAATGCCATCATCGGTTTCACCGGCACGCTGCTGATGCGCCTGCCGGGCCCATTGAACGCGGACCAGGAGAAGCAGCTCACAACGGTTCAGAACAGCGGCAAGCATCTGCTTGGGCTCATCGACGATCTGCTCGACCTGGCCAAGATCGATGCGGGGAAAGTCAAGGTGGGGCTGGAAGACATAACCTGCCGGGAGATCATCGAAGAGGTCATCCGCCAGCAGCTTCCCACGGCCGGCGAAAAAGCGCTTCCCCTGAAGGCGGTGATCCCGCAGCAACGCGTGTTAGTCACCACCGACCGGCGGGCGCTCGGCCAGATTCTGAACAATCTGGTCAGCAACGCCATCAAGTACACCGAGCGCGGCCTGGTGCAAGTGGAACTAGAGGAACGGCAAGAGGCTGGACAAGCTTTGGCCGCCATCCATGTGGTGGACACGGGCACCGGGATCAAACCCGAGGAGCAGGCCAGCATATTTCATGCGTTCGAACAGATGCGTCCGGGCCGCCGAGAAGGCAGAGGGCTGGGATTGAACCTGAGCCACAAACTGGCCGAGCTGATCGGCGCGGTGATCGAATTCGAAAGCGAGTACGGCAAAGGCAGCCGCTTTACGGTGCTCGTTCCGAAAGCACGCCGCGGAGCCGAGGAGTGTAACGCGGCGCCGGCGTGCAAAGCACGTCACTTCACGCAGAGTGCGCCTTCTTCTTAGGCGGCTGATAGCCTGACGATCCGGCCTTCTTCATCGCTTCTATTCCCTCTTCCATAGTCAGCAGCGGCGTGGTTTTGATGGACTTGACTGCGCCGCCCGCGGTTGCAGCCAGCGAAAACGCCGCCGCTTCTATGTTGCGCGGCATCTGAACGATCGCCACCAGATCGTAATCTCCGAATGCCAGCCAGCCGTTTTCCATTTTGCCGCCCATCTTCTCTACGACCGGACGCACGGCGTCGAGCCGATTTTGCGGATTGGCGACGATGTTGGCCCACGCTTCGGGCGTGTAGGCGACTTGCAGCAGATAGTAAGCCATAGGCCTCCTTTCGTTGTCCCAAAATGTTGGCGAATGTGCCGGGCGAACGCAAGCCGGCTGCTTTAAACCACAGCGGCGCGGTTGGAGATCTCACCGATTTCGGGAACGCGGATAGACACGGTGTCGCCGGCGGCCAGCGCGGCGTCTTCGGTGACGATAATGCCGGTCCCGGTGAGCAGCACGGAACCGGCGGGAACCGGATTGGCGCGCAACAGGAATTCGATGAGCGTTTCGATTTTGCGATGGAGGCGGGCGGTGGAGGTCCGGCCTTCGAAACGCGTGGCGCCGTCGCGCGTGATGATGCAGGTCATCTCGAGATGGTAAGGATCGGTGAGCTCGTCGGCTGTAACGATGACGGGTCCCAGCGCGCAACAGGCCGAGTAGACTTTGGACTGGGGCAGATAGAGCGGATTCTCGCGCTCGATGTCCCAGGCGGAAACATCGTTGGCGAGAGTGTAACCGAGGACTGAGCCGCGGCTTCCTAGAATGACGGCCAGTTCCGGCTCGGGCGCGGTGAATTTGGAATCCGCACGGAGACCGATCGATTGGCCCGGCCCGACGCAAACGCGCGCCGTACCCTTGAAAAAAATTTCCGGCCGCTTGCTGCGGTAGACGTGGGCGTACATGCCCTCGCGGGTGCCATGCTCGGCGTCGCGGAAGCTGGCGCTGGTTTCATAAGTGCAGCCGCAGGCCCAGACCTCCAGCGGATAAATGGGCAGTATGGGCTTCGCGGATTCCCCGTGACGGCTTGCGAGGTGCGCGGCGAGCGCGGCGATGGGCGTCGACTCCGCTTCCGACCGATGAATGAGATCGCACAGCGTGTGACCGGGAATGGGCCGCGCCAGCGCGCCCTCGAAAACTGCGGCCACGGTGCGGCCGTCGTGCTTGATTTGTCCGATGTGCATGGTAAGAGCAGGTTCCAGGTGTCAGGTGTTAGCGGTCGAGTTCCGTGCGTGTTCGTAGGCTACTAGCACCTGCCACCCAGAACCTGACACCTAGTATTTCAGATACACCGTTTTGTAATCGCTATAAAATTCGAGCGCGGCCGGGCCTTGCTCTTTCGGGCCGAAGCTGGAATCTTTGGTGCCGCCGAAGGGCAACTGGTACTCGACGCCGGCGCTCGGCAGATTCACGGTCAGCAGGCCGGCTTCCATTTTGTAGACGTAATCGAAAACGCGCGAGAGATTCGTGGTCTGAATCGATGAAGACAGGCCGAAGGGGATGTTGTTGGCGATGCGCATGGCGTCTTCGAAATCTTTGGCGCGCATCAAGGCAAGCACCGGACCGAAGATCTCCTCCTGCGCGATGGTCATTTTCTCGGTGACATCGGCAAAGATGGTTGGCTCGACGAAATATCCTTTGTCGAAGCCATCGCCGGTCATGCGATGGCCGCCGGTTTTGGGGGCGCCGGCTTCTTTCTTTCCGATGTCGATGTAGCGCATGACGGTATCGAGCTGCGCCTGATCGACCAGCGGACCGATCTCGACGCCGGCCTGCATGCCGTTTCCCACTTTCAGCTTGCCGGTGCGCTCGATGAGCGCGTCGAGAAACTTGTCGTAGATGGCGTCTTCGACGATGGCCCGGCTGGTGGCGGTGCACTTCTGTCCGGTGGAGAAGAAAGCGCCGTTGACTACGTTTTCGACCGCGGATTTGAAATCGGCATCGGCCAGAACGATGGTCGGATTCTTGCCGCCCATTTCGAGCTGGATGCGGAGGCGGCGCTTGGAAGCTTCTCCGTGCAGCCATTGGCCGGTCTGGCATGAGCCGGTGAAGGAGACTGCTTTGACCGGCTTCGCCTGAACGAGCGCCGTGCCCAGCTCGCTACCCGAACCGGCGACGAAATTCACGACACCTTTGGGAATGCCGGCATCGTGCAGCGCTTCGACAATACGCCACGCGCTCAGCGGCGCGGCCGAAGCCGGTTTGAGCACGACGGTGTTGCCGCAGATCAACGCGGGCGCAAGTTTCCACGCGGGAATCGCGCTCGGGAAATTCCAAGGCGTCACCAGACCCACGACGCCCACGGGTTTGCGCACGGCGAACATGTGAACGCGATCGCGCTCGGACGGGACCAGCATGCCGGGCATGCGCGAACCTTCACCGGCGAAATAGCGAAAGATGTTGATGGAGCGGCGCACCTCGCCTTTGGCTTCGGGAAGCGTCTTGCCTTCCTCGCGCGTCATGTCGGCGGCGAGCGAATCGAGGCGGCGATCGAGTATATCGGCGGTCTTGAACAGAATATTTCCGCGCGCGGGGCCGTTCATCGCAGCCCAGGCCGGGAAAGCTGCCGCGGCGGCGTCGGCGGCCTTGGCGATGTCCTGCGCGGTTCCTTTTGCGAACAGCGCAACGAGGTCGCTTGTATCGGCCGGATTGCGGTCCTCAAACGTGCGTCCGCTTTCGGCCCATTCTCCATTGATGTAATTGGCAAACGTGGGAGTGCTGACAGTTGCTGTGCTCATGATCTTTCCTGTGAAATTCTAGAATGCCACTTTCGGAGCGGTACGCGCGCCCGGCTCAGTCTTGAAATAGGCGTCGTCACGTGTGAAACCGGACATGGACGCCACGATGTTGTCCGGGAACAACTGGATCTGCGTGTTGTATTCCTGGACCTTTTCATTGTACTTGCGGCGCTCGACCGCTATGCGGTTCTCGGTGCCGGCCAGCTCGTCCTGCAAGCGCAGGAAATTCTCGTTGGCCTTCAGATTGGGATAATTTTCCACGACCACCAGCAGCCGCGCGAGCGCGCCATCGAGCTGCGTGTTAGCGGCGATTTTTTCCTGGGGCGTGCGCGCGCCGATCAGGGATGCGCGGGCATTGGCTACGGCATCCATCACGCCCTGCTCATGCTTGGCGTAGCCTTTGACGGTTTCCACCAGGTTGGGAATGAGGTCCGCACGCCGCTGAAGCGCCACATCCACCTGGGACCACGACGCGCTGACCGACTCCTTTTCGGTAACCAGTTGGTTGCGAATGGAAATGAATTTCCCGCCGACGATCAGTCCGACCAGCGCGAGCACCACCAGCACGATGACGAGAGCTTTCATAAATTTTCCCCTCCGGGACGCCGGCGCCTACTTCTCCAGGCGGTCTACGGCATCGATCACAATCGAGATCTCTTTCAGATACGAATCCAGCAGCTCCACAGGTTCCAGTTCCCGGGCCTTGATGCGCTCCTCGCGCAGATCGAGCAACCTGGTGAACGGCTCGGGATTGATGCCGAATTTTTCGCGCGCCTGCTCGATGACTTCTCTTTTCTTTGTTTTCGCTTCAACGCCGTGCAGCACCAGCGCATGGCGGAACAGCACACAGAACGTCGCGACCGATTCGCCCAGCAAGCGGCGCAGCACGTCTTTGTCGGACAGCGCACCCGACGCCTTCTGGCGCAGCCGCAGCAGCTTGGCGCGAAGATCGTGCTCCACCTGCGCGCGGTAGAACGAATCGTCCACCACTAAGTTAGAGATGACGTCCCGGCCGTGCAGGATGCGGTGATGGCGCTGCATGTCGTGAAACTCGATGGCGAAACAATCGGTCGAAGTCGCGACTTCGCTCTCGGTGAGCAGCAGGGGGGCCGGATTGCGCTTCTCGCGCCACCAGCGGAAGATCGGTTCGGAGCTTTCCAGATCGCGCGTGGTGATCCGGTCGAGCACGCAGAGCACGTTGATATCGGAATAGTCTTTGTGATGGTCGCCCGAGGCGGCCGAGCCGTAGAGCACCACCGAAACCAGGCGCCCGTCAAACGCCTTGGTCAGCTTTTCCATAAGCTGATTGAGCAAATTCTCCATCGAGTACCTCGATCTTATCAGCCGTTACCAATCGCTTGAAGCACCGCCGCCGCCGGAATCTCCGCCGCCGAAACCGCCGAATCCGCCTCCCGAATCGAAACCGCCGAATCCGCCGCCCGAGCCGCCGCCGAAACCGCCGCGGCCCATCAGGTTGCCGAGCAGCAGGCCGGTCAAGAATCCGCCTCCGCCGCCGCGCCCGCCGCGTGAACCGATGCGCAGCAGGAACAGCAGCACAACCAGGCCGACCAGCAGCCCGGGCCACGGAATCGAGCCGCCGTTCGGATGCATGCGCCGCGGCAACTGCGCGTCGAGCGAAACGTTCTTGGCCTTGGCGATGGTGGTCGCGATGGTTTGCGCCGCGGCCATCATGGCCTCGCCGTACTGCTGGCTGCGCAGCGCAGGACGCATCTGCCGCAGAATGCTTCCCGCCAGACCATCGGGCAGAATCGGCTCGAGCTCGTATCCGACCTCGAGGCGGCTGCGGCGATCCTGGATCACCAGCAGCAGCATGATGCCGTCGTTCTTGCCCTTGTGCCCTACGCCCCAGGCCCGAAAAATCGTATTGGCGACGTCTTCGACCGGCTCGCCTTCAAGCGTCGGCAGCGTTACCAGCGCCATCTGCACGCCGGTCACCTGCTCGACGCGCGCGCAATACTGCTCGAGCGCCTGCTTCGTCTGCGCGTCCACCACGCGGGCGAAATCGCTGACGTAGCCCTGGGGCTTCAGCTTTGTCCAGTCGACTCCGAACGCCAGGGCGACAAAACAAAAAAAGACGGCCGGCAGCCGAAGGACTTTATGCATCTAGCTTTAGCTCCAGTGTACAACGGCGATCCAGCCTGAACGCCGCGAGCGGATTGCGGTTCGCCGGTCGCGCTGCGCGCCCGTGTGCCACAATAAAAGCATCCAGGCATGCGAGAGAAGATACGTTCGACGACCGTGTTGTGCGTCCGGCGGAACGGAAAAGTCGTGATGGCGGGCGATGGGCAGGTCACGCTCGGCCACGAAGTGTTGAAATCGTCGGCCAAAAAGCTGCGGCGGCTCTACAGCGACAAGATTCTCGCCGGCTTTGCGGGTTCGACGGCGGACGCTTTTTCTCTGTTTTCGCGCTTCGAATCCAAGCTCGAGCAATTCAATGGGAACTTAGCGCGCGCCGCCGTGGAACTGGCGAAGGAATGGCGTACCGACAAAGTGCTGCGCCATCTGGAAGCGCTGCTGCTCGTGGCCGACAAAGACGGCATGTATATCGTGAGCGGCAATGGCGACGTGATCGAGCCGGATGAATCGGTGGCGGCCATCGGCTCGGGCGGTCCGTTTGCGCTGGCGGCTGCCACGGCGCTGTTGAGGAACACGGAAATTTCGGCCAAAAAAATCGCCGAGCAGGCCATGCAGATCGCGGGCAAGATCTGCATCTACACCAACGATAAAATTACGTACGAGGAACTGGGCTAAACCATGGTCATTTATCTTCCCAGCCAGTCGGTCGATGCCGAGCCGATTCTGGATGAGCTGACGCCGCGGGAGATCGTGCGCGAGCTGGACAAGCACGTGGTCGGGCAGGCGGAGGCCAAGCGCGCGGTGGCGATCGCGCTGCGCAATCGCATCCGCCGGCAGAAACTGCGGCCCGAAATGGCCGAGGAAGTGATGCCCAAGAACATCCTCATGATCGGGCCCACGGGGGTGGGAAAAACCGAGATCGCGCGGCGGCTGGCGAAGCTCGCGAACTCGCCGTTCTTGAAAGTCGAGGCCAGCAAGTTCACCGAGGTCGGTTACGTTGGCCGCGACGTGGAATCCATGATTCGCGATCTGGTGGATATCGCGATCGACATGGTGCGCGAAGAGCGCCTGGAAGAAGTCGCGGATCGAGCCGAAGTGAACGCCGAGGAGCACCTGCTCGACCTGCTGATGCCGCCGCAGCAGGAAGCGAGCGATAGCGCCGATCGCACGCGGGAAAAATTGCGCGAGCGACTGCGCGAAGGCAAGCTCGACGAGCGCATCGTGGAGCTGGAGGTCAAAGAACGAGGGCCGACGTTTGAGATCGCCACTTCGAGCGGCATCGAAGAGATGGGCATCAATCTCAAAGACATCATGCCCAACCTGTTCGGCCAGCGCAGCCGCAAACGCAAGATGCGCGTCAACGAGGCGCTGGATTACCTGGTGCAGGAGGAAGAGCAAAAGCTGATCGACATGGACCAGGTGACGCGCGTGGCGCTCGAGCGGGTGGAAACGAGCGGGATTATTTTTCTGGACGAGATCGACAAAATCGCCGGCCGCGAAAGCGGGCACGGGCCGGACGTGAGCCGAGAAGGCGTGCAGCGCGATATTTTGCCGATCGTCGAGGGAACGACGGTGAATACGCGCCACGGCTTCGTGCGCACCGACCACATTCTGTTTATGGCCGCGGGCGCCTTCCATGTTTCGAAGCCCAGCGACATGATCCCGGAACTACAGGGGCGCTTCCCGATTCGCGTCGAGCTGAAATCGCTCTCGATTGAAGACTTCATCCGCATTTTGAAAGAGCCGAAAAACGCGCTTTCGAAACAATACGAAGCGCTGCTCGAAACCGAAGGCATCAAGCTGGTGCTCACCGACGACGCGCTCGAGGAGATCGCACGCTTCGCCGCGCAGGTGAATCAGAGCTCGGAAAACATTGGCGCGCGCCGCTTGCACACCATCATGGAAAAGGTGCTGGAAGAAATTTCCTTCGCCGGCCCCGACTGGAAGAAGAAGACCGTGAAAGTCGACGCGGCCTATGTGCGCAAGCAGCTCGTGGATATTGTGAAGGATCAGGATCTGAGCCGGTATATTCTGTAGACCATCCATGACTCCGCAACTGGCGGACTATTATCGGGACACCGACCCGGGCGCGCTCGAAGTTTTCCTGTCGTGCTACCGCCAAATGCCGGCCGCCGAGAAAATTGCCGCCGTTTTTCAAATGAACGAAATGCTGTGGAGTCTGGTCAAGTCCGGCCTTCGCAAGCAGTACCCGGAAGCTGACGATCGGGAACTATTTCTCCGCACGGCGGCGCGATTTCTGGACCGCGACCTGATGATCCGTGTTTACGGCTGGGACCCTGCCGAAAAGCCGTGACACCGGCGCTCACTTCTACGCCGACGCAAATATGATGCGTGATGCCCTCGCGCGGCAGCGTGCTTTCAACGTCATTCACTTCGCTACGTCCTATAAGTTCGATATTTTTCCGGCTGGGTCTGACCCGTATACCAAGAGCCAGTTCGAAAGGCGGCAACTGCGACAGTTCATTGTTGAGAGCGAAGAAGTTCAGTTCCAGGTGGCCAGCGCAGAAGACACGATCCTCAGCAAACTGCTCTGGTACAAAGCGGGGGCTGGTGTTTCCGAGCAGCAGTGGCGCGACGTTTTGAGCATTTTGGAAATGCAGAGGGAACGGCTTGACCGGGAATATCTTCGCGAATGGGCGGAGCGTCTGGGCGTGCGGGACCTGCTCGACCGGGCGTTGCACTGAGTGCCGCTCCACGAAAGCCCTGCCGCGCCATACGGTAAACTATCCCTCTACCAATGCCCCGCCCGCTGCGCCGCCGGTTCCTCACTCTTTCCGCCACCACGCTTGGCGGCCTGCTGGTCTACACGCTCGACCGCAAGCCCGCGCGCGTCCACGCCCAGTCGGGCGTCATCAAAGTCCCGCTCCGCTTCTTCACGGAAGAGGAAGCCCTGACCATCGCCGCGGCGGCCGCGCGCATTTTCCCGAGCGACGAATCCGGCCCCGGCGCGACGGAGGCGGGTGTCGTCATCTACATCGATCGCCAGCTTGGGTCCGCCTATGGGCGCGATCATTACCGCTACACGCAGCCGCCCTTCACGGAGGGAATTCCCGAGCAGGGCTATCAGCGCAGCCAGACGCCGCGTGAGATTTACCGCGCCGGTCTCAAATCGCTCGGCCGGTTCCACGAGCTGAGCGTCGCCGACCAGGACGCCCGGCTCAAACAGATCGAGCACACGCTGTTTTTTTCGCTGCTGCGAACCCACACCATCGAAGGCATGTTCTGCGATCCGATGCACGGCGGCAACCGCGACCTGATCGGCTGGCAGCTCATCGGGTTCCCCGGCCCGCGCATGGGTTATTTGGACGAAGTCGATCAATACAATGGCCGTGCGTTTCGCCCCAAGCCCGCGAGCCTCGCGCAAGTTCTGGGCCGCCCGGTGCGGCCTTCTGAGGACACCGAGCCGTGAAGAAGCTTCCGCCCGTCGATGTGGTGATCGTGGGCGCCGGCTGGACCGGCCTGCTTATGGCCAAGGAACTGGCGTCCCGCACTCCGCTCAAGATTCTGGCGCTCGAGCGCGGCGGCGAGCGCAAAACCCGCGATTATTTCGACGACATGGATGAGCTCGATTACGCGATCCGGCTGCGCATGATGCAGCCCATTCGCGACGAGACCGTCACCTTCCGTCATTCGATGCGCGATCGCGCGCTGCCGGTTCGCCAGTACGGCTCGTTTTTGCCCGGCACTGGCGTCGGCGGCGCGGGCGAGCACTGGAGCGGCATCTCGTACCGCTATTACCCGCACGATTTCCGGCGCCTTTCTGAGATCGTCGAAAAATACGGTCGCGACCGGCTGCCCGAAGATGCCGCCATCGAGGATTGGCCCGTCAGCTACGGCGATATCGAGCCGTACTACGATCGCGTCGAGCGCCTGATGGGTATCTCGGGAAAAGCGGGAAATCTCGGCGGCCGCAAAATCGAGGACGGTAACGTTTTCGAAGGCCCGCGCAGTGCGGAATTTCCCACGCCGCCGATGAAAATGCCATACCTTGCGGCGCTCTTCCGCGACGCCGCGCGTTCGCTCGGCTGGCATCCCTTCCCCATGCCCGCCGCGACAACGAGCGTTCCCTACACCAATCCGGACGGCATCGCCCGCGCCGGCTGTTCCTACTGCGGCTTCTGCGAGCGCTACGGCTGCATGATCGGCGCGAAAGCCCAGCCCACCAACACGCTGATGCCCGTGCTGGCGCATCGCAACAATTTCGAACTGCGAACCGGCGCCTGGGTCCGGCGCATTAGTGTGGAAGGCGGTCGCGCGCGCGGCGTCGAGTACGTCGATTCCCGCGGCGAGCAGGTTTTTCAGCCGGCCGATCTGGTCTTCCTCGCTTCCTGGACGCTCAACAACACTCGCCTGCTGCTGCTTTCGCAGATCGGCGAGCCCTACGATCCCGAAACCGGAAAAGGGAACGTGGGCCGCAACCTGACCCACCAGGTCTCGACCGCCGCGGCTACCGTGTTTTTCGACCAGCCGCTCAACCGGTTCATGGGCGCCGGGTCGGCCGGGGTGGCGGTCGGCGATTTCGACGTTCTGGATCACAGCCGGCTCGATTTCCTGAGCGGCGGCACTATCTATACTGTTTGCTATGGTTTCCGGCCGATGGCCAATTTCGGGGTGGTTCCGGCGGGCGTGCGCCCCCGGTGGGGTTCGGAATGGAAGAAAGCGGCCCTCCATTATTACGACCGGACCGGCCGTATCTCGTTCTATGGAGAGCACTTCGCCTATCGCGGCAACTATATGGATTTAGACCCGGTTTACAAGGATTGCCACGGCGACCCGCTCCTCCGTCTGACCCTTGACTGGCGCGACAACGAGCGCCGCATGACCGAATTTATGACGGCGCGGGCGGTCGAGATCGGTCGCAAGATGGGCGCCCGTGAGGTTACGCCATTCCCAGGACTTAAACGGTACGAAGCCACCCGGTACCAGGGGACCCATATCCAGGGAGGCACAATTATAGGTGCAAATGAGACCCGATCTGTGGTAAATAGGTACTTGCAGCATTGGCGGGTTCCGAACCTGTTTATGCTGGGCGCCTCGGCCTTTCCGCAGAACCCTTCCGGTAACCCAACGTTGACTGCGGCAGCCCTCACATTACTGGCGGCCGACGCCGTCGTGAATAGGTATCTAAAGCGCCCGTCTTTATTGGCATAATTACTTTTCGCGCACTGACCCTTCAAGGAGCAACCAATTCCCCATGGACGACGATCGTAAGTACCGGCAGCGGGGCTATATGGACTCAGACCGCCCGGACCACCGGTCCGAGCGCAACGGCGACGAGCGGCCAAGACCGCAAGGACCGCGCCCGCCGATCGATGTAACCGGACCGCGCCTGCCGCGGCTGGTTCAGGCAGTGACCGCATCGCGGTGCTTCAACTGCTCCACGCAGCTTGCGAACGGCATCGACTTCAACGGCAAATGCCCGAAGTGCGGCGCCGACCTGCACTGCTGCAAACAGTGCGCGCACTTCGAGCCTTCCACGCGCTTCCAGTGCTTGAAGCCCATTCCGGTGCGCATCGCCGTGAAAGACAAGGCCAACGACTGCAACCTGTTCGGCCCGCGTGTCACGGTGGCGCGGGATGCATCGCCGGCAGCGGCTCCGCCTGCGCCATCCCCGAACGGGCAACAAGGCCCGCGCAACCCGAACGACGCACGCAGCGCGTTCGATGCGCTGTTCAAGAAACCGCAGTCCTGAACGGCACTAGCGGATCCCACCTCAATTCGGATTGATGTAGCGGTAGAGCACGCGTAATTCACGGTACGCCGCCGGCATCGTGTCTCGTGAAAAAATCACGGTATCCGGCGCGGCGCGCTCGATGCCCGGGAACGCCTCGGCGATGTCCGGGACCAGCACGTTATTGAACTGCATCTCGACGCGATAGGACGCAGCGCGTTCCCGGTTGAGTTTGCGCGCCGCCGCGACCGACTCGCGTGCCGCCGTTTCGATCTCCTGGTGCACGCGTTCGAGCGGCATCAGCTCTACAGCCCGGGAATTGATGGCGCGCTTCACCACGACGCCGCGAGCGCCGGTCGCCACCTGGCGCACCTGTTCCACCGCGACATCATCGCCGGTGACGAGAACAACCGGAACGCCATACCACGCGGCGAGAATGGTGTTCAATCCGCCTTCGCCCACCGAACGGCCGTTGATGCGCAGGTCGCGGATCGTATCCTCACCGGTGTGGGCAAAAACTCCGCGGGGACTGCCGGCTTGCGCGTGATAACCAATGAAGAGAACGGCGTCGAAAGATTCGTCGAGACCCTCCATCATGCCGACGCGCTTGAAGCTGTGGGTGATGAGACGCGCCGCCGGGTTAAGATCTTCGGGCAGCAAGTTGCGCATATCGCCGTGCGAGTCGTTGACTACAATCTCGGTTGCGCCGGCCGCCATAGCGCCCCGGATTGCGGCATTCGTATCCTCGGCCATCAATTTGCGCGAGCGCCCGTATTCGCGCGCGCCGGAGGACAACTGATCGTAACCCGAGATGCCGCTGATGCCCTCCATATCCACAGAGATGTAGATTTTTTTGGCGGCCTGCGCGGAGAGCAAGCCGGACGCACCCAGGAACAAGAGCATCCATCGCATCCCGACATGGTAGGACAGGCTGCTGCAACTGTCTATTGCGAACGAAATGCGGTCAGCGCACTTTGGGCGTTTCGACCACCATCCCCAGGCCGTCAAGCAAGGTCCAGTTCGCGCGCTTGTAGTTGATGAGGGCTCGCTGGTAGCTGGTGTATGCGTTGACGAGTGAGCTTTCGACCGCAGCCAGGCTGCTTTGCGCCTGCAAAACTTCGAAAGCGGTGACGCCGCCGAGCTCGTATTTCTGCTGCTCGGCTTCCACGTTTTTTTGCGAGAGATCGCGCGCCACTTTCGCGGCGTCGATCTGGTTGGAGGCCATTTCGAGCTGGTTGCGCGCCAGCTTCACGTCCTGGATCACCTGCTGCTCAAGCTGGCGCTGCTGATACTCGTCGCGCGCTTTGCTCACCAGCGCGTCGGCGAGCGAGGCCTCAGCGGCGCTCGAGCGTATGGGAAACGTAAGCTGCAAAGCGAAACCATAGAATGGCGCGCCGAAGCCGAACATCTGGCCGAGCGCATCGCCCAGGCCGCCCGGAATGAATTGCGACGGGCCGATGTTGAGCGGGCTGGATACCGGCACCTGATTTCCGCCTAACCCGCTGGCGCCGCCGATGCCGCTCAAATCGAGGCGCGTCATCATCGAGTTGCGCGCCACGCGGGCGTTCAGCTCGTCGATCGAAGTCCGGCGCCGCGCCGAGCTCAGCTCCGGCCGGTCGTGGAGGGCCGCGGCAATCACGTCATTCAGCGGCTCGAGCGGCGCAAGCGCGGGCAGATTCGACGGATCGTCATCCAGCACGATTTCCGCATCGCGCGTTTCGGGCAGCAGATCCGCGCCGATCAGCCGCCGCAAGACGTCGAGTGAGTCGCGATACGCATACTGCGCCTGGATCACCGCGACTTTGCGCTGCGCGACCTGCGATTGCGATTGAAAAATATCGAGCCGCGGCAGCGCGCCCAAATCGAGGGCCATCCGGTCGCGCTCGTAGGATTTCTGCGCGAGATCGAGCGATTGCTGCGCCACCCGGATATTTTCGCGGACTTCGACGGCGTCCCAATATTGCCGCGCGGCATTGGCGACGAGATCGGCGATACGTGTCTCACTTTGCTCGGACATGATCACCAGTTGCGTGCGGGCGATGGCGAGCGGAGCGCGAAACTGGATGGCCGTGCGGTTTTGGAGCAGCGGCTGGGTGAACGAAAAGTTGAGCCCAGTAAAGATGCTCGGGTTGAAATACTGGAACTGACTGTTGTTGGAGGTGCGGGCGGCGCTGAAACCGAGATTGATGGATTGGCCGGTCGACAGCGTCTGCGTGTAGCCTAATTGCGAATTCTGACCAAGACTGCTCAGCGTTGAGGCGCCCTGAATCTGGCTGAAAGACGGCGAAACGTTGCGCAGCGTGTTGAACCCGGCAGTCAGGCTCGGATCGAAAGGCGCGTGTGCGCTCAAGACGGCGTTTGCGGACGTCATTACGTCGAGGCGGGCGATATTGATCTCGGTATTATTGGCCAGCATCAGCGTAAGAAAATCTTTCAAGCGCAGGTGCAGCTTGCCATCCACCACGCGCTCGCGCACGCCTTCGATATTGCGGACGCGCACCGCCTGTCCGCGAAAGCGCTGCGTAAAAATTCCGGGGACCGGAAAAGCCGCGGCAGAGAGCGCCAGAGGGATCAATGCCAGAGGGAGCAACAAAAGCCACGCCCACACGCGTCTATTCATAGCGCAGCGCCTCAATGGGATCGATGCGCGATGCCTTCATCGCCGGATAGATGCCGAAAACCAGCCCGACCGCCGCCGACACGCAGAACGCGATCAGAATCGACGAAGTCGTCACGATCGTTTTCCATTCGGCCGAGCGCGCAATCGCCCAGGAAAGAAAATAGCCGAACGCAATGCCGAGCAATCCTCCGGCAACCGAAATCAAAATCGATTCCATCAGAAACTGGCGCACGATGTCGTTGCGGCGGGCGCCGGTGGCGCGGCGGATGCCGATCTCATGCGTGCGCTCGAGCACCGTGGCGAGCACGATATTCATGATCCCGATGCCGCCGACGAGCAGCGAAATCGCCGCGATCGCCACCATCACGTAGGTAAAAATCGTCTGCGTCCGCTGCTGCTCGGCCAGCAAGGCCGCCGGAATGGTGACGCGGAAATCCTGCACGTTGTGATGATCCGAGTTGATGATCGCGGTCACGACGCTGGCTGTCATGACGCTGTCGGCGCCGGATTTCAGCCGCAGGTCGATGCCGTCCAGCTCGTCTTTGAGGAAATTGTTGTCGGGGAATCGATACTGAAACGTGTTGAGCGGCGTGTAAATGAAGTTGTTGAGATTTTCGACCTGCGCGCCGGATTTTCCGCCGGACTCCGGCAACTCGCCCAGCACGCCGATCACTTCCAGCCACGTATCGTTTACTTTGATAAATCTTCCGAGCGCTGGGCCGTACCCGAGCAAATCGACCTTGGCGCGCTCGCCTAAAACGCAGACCGAAGCGCTCGCAGCGTCGTCCAGCGCATCGAAGAAACGGCCTTCGGCGACCTGCAAATTATGAATCTGCGCATACGACGGCCGCACGCCGTAAAGATCGGGAATATCGCGCGAGGCCTTGGGCAGCAGGCGCGCGGGATGCATGGAGCGGCGCGCCGAAATCGATTCGAGCGTATCGACGTTGGCCTCGAGAATCCGCACATCGCGCTCGTTCAATCCGGGCGAAGAGCGGCGCCGCTGCTGCAATTCTTCTTCGCTGGTTGCCGGGCGCGAATCGACTAGCACGTTACGCACGCCTAACTGCTCGATGAATTCGAGCGACTCCTGGCGCGCGCCGGCCCCGATCGCCAGCATCCCGATTACCGCGCCCACGCCGAACACGATGCCCAGCGCCGTCAGCAGCGTGCGTGTCTTCTGGCCGCGCAGATTTTCGAATGCCAGCAGCAGGTCGGAAAAATAGCGGCGCACTGCGTGGATCATCTTGCGATCGCTTTCATCGCGCCCGAGGGCGCGGACTTCTCTTTCTTCACCTGTTCGGGACTGGTGAGCGCGACGACCTGGCCCTCCGAGAGTCCCGTGAGCGCCACGCGGCTTTCACTGCGCCGCAGCAGCTTGATATCCGCCGGAACGAAGCTCGCGCCCGCCCGCACGTATGCGAACGTGCGCCCATCGCTTTCAAACACAGACTGCGCCGGCACCCACAGCACGTTTTTGAGCACGTCGGTGGTGATGGTCACCATACCGCTCATGCCCGGCCGCAGCTCGGGCGACGGATTTTCGATCGCCGCCTTGCATTCGAAATGGCGGTCCCACGGCGGCCCGCCCGTGCCGCCGACTTCTTTGATCGTTCCGGTGAAATGCCGCTCGGGTAGAGCGATGACCGTGACATTCACTTTCTGGCCGATCGCCAGATGTCCACGGTCGAGCTCGCCGATGGTCGCGCTGGCGTCCCAGTTCTTTAAATCGGGGATCTGCGCCACCGCCATCCCCGGCCGCACGGCATCGCCCACCTGGAAGATGGGCAGCGCCTGGCCCCACATAACAAAGTTGAGGTTCGTGTTCTGCTGGACCGCCACGTAGCCGCCGTTCTTCGCGCGCAGCGTCATGTTCTCGATATTTTTGCGCGCGGTGTCGGACTGCATTTTGGCCTTGCTGCGCGCGGCCTCCTGCATGGCAATTCCCGCTTCGCCGGTGGCTTTTTTATTGGCCAGATCGACCTGCAATTCCTTGAGCTGATCGCGTGCAGCCGCGAGCGCCAGGTCATTCTGGCGCGCCGCGATGTTCGAGAGCAGCTTATTTTTGCGGACATCGAGCTCGGCCTGCTTCACGTCGCTTTGTGCTTTGAGCAGCGCGTAGCGGTCTTCCTCCTGCTGCGCTTCGCTCTCTGCGCGCGCCTGCGCCAGATGCGCCTCGGCTTCCGCGAGATCGGCTTCGGCTTCACGGAGCTTATATTCCTGCTCGGTCGGATCGAACTCGACAACCACATCGCCGGGCTTCACCAGCTCGCCTTCTTTGCGCAGGGTTTTAATGTGCAGCTCGTTTCCGCCGCTCATGGGAGCCGTGAGCATCTCGGAGTTGCCGCCTTCCAGGCGCGCGCGGGCGGTCACCGTGATGGTGACGTCGCCGCGCTTCACTACTGTTGTGGGCACGACCGCTGCATGCGTCGCGGTTACGGTTTGGTAGAGCTTTCTGCCGCCCCACGCGGCAAGGCCGAGCACGATCAGCACTGCCGCCAGCCCGAAGAAAATTTTTCGCCACGGCCGGCGCCTTGCCGGGAGGCTAATGACCGGCGCTGGTGCGGGAGCAACCGGCTCCGGAGGTTTGATGGCCGGCGTGCTCATTTCTTTGATCCGGCCGTCTCCGGTTCGGCGAGCGCCACCATGGTACCGCCCTCGATGCCTTTCACCGCCAGCTCATCCGGATTGCGCGCGGTAATTTCGATGTTTACGCTCCGCCACGCGCCCTTTTCCGAAACGTACACCACCGGCTTTCCGTTGTGCGTGAACACAGCCTTGGCCGGAATGCTCACGGCCGCGGGAATGCGGTTGACGATAATATCCAGGCTGCCGTTCATGCCGGTGCGCAGGCGCGAATCGGGTGGATCGATCTTCGCATAGGCGCGGAAATTGCGCGTCGGCGGCCACTCCCAGTTCTGCTCGGTGAGCGGCGAGATGGTCACCAGCTTTCCGCTCAGCGTCTTTTCAGGAAAGGCGTCGATGTGGATCCGCACCTCCTGCCCGGTTGAGATGCGGCCGCGATCGACCTCCTCCACTTTGCCCTCGAGCTGTAGCGTGTCGAGATCCGGAATCTCGGCAATAGCGCCGCCGGGCCATGCGCGATCTCCCACTTTAAACGGCTGGCTGTTCATCCAGCCTTGGGAGTTATTGTTCAGATAACTGACGACTCCCGTCAGCGGCGCTTTGATTTCCATCTTCGAGAGCCGCTCCTCGGTGAGTTTCAGCTCGTTCTGCGCCTTGTCGCGCTGGCTGGTGAGCGACGCGACCTTCCCTTGATCGGATTTCTGATGCAGGAAGACCGTCGCTTCCTGGACGCGCAGCTTTTCTTCCGCGGTGGCGAGATCGACCTTGCTCTCTTCGCCCTGAATGACGCTGACGATCGCCTGCTTGGAAGCTTCGAGCTTGGCTTTCTCCACCTGATAGCGGGCAGCGGCCAGATCGCGCTTGTCCTGTTCGGCGGTGATGCGCGCCTGCGAAACTGCCTGATCGAGCGCTGCCTGCGCCTGGTTGAGCGCGGCCTTCTTCTCGTCCTGCTGCTGGCGCGCGCTCGAAGGATCGAAGCGGATGACCGGATCGCCCGTATGCACAACGCCGCCCGTGGGCGCGAGCCAGATGATGCGCAGATCCGGAACGTTCAGCGGCGCGGTGAGTTGCACCGAGCGCTGCGCGATAATTTCGCCGCGCAGCCGGACGATCACGAGGAACTCGCCTTTCTTGGCCGGCGCGGTTGGAAGACTTTCGGCCGCCTGCACGTCCCGCACCTTGTGAATCCCGAAGCCTGCGAGCGCGATCACGCAGATCGCTGCCCCCAGTCCCACCCAGGCGCGCGTTCGCCGCCGGCCGCTCATACTATTCGGCTCCCTGCAACAGGACCTGATCGTCCGCCGCGAGCCCGGACGCAATTTCGACATTGGTTGCGTCGAATCCGGCAAGCTCGACCGCCTGCTCGACCGGCCCTTTGGGCGTCACCCGCAGCACCGTCACTTTGTCTTCGTGCACGCGAACCGCGTTCCGCGGCAGCGTCAACACTTCGGGACCATCGGGCGCCTGAATGTCGATCGCCGCGGAAAGATCGGGCAGCAGGTGCGGATCGCTCTGATCCAGTTTGAAGCGCGCGGAGAAGGAGCGGATCGAACTGCCCAGCGCCGAGGTTGCCACCGGGCTCGAAGATTCGAAATGCGCGGTGAACCGCAGATCTGGATACGCATCGAGCTGCACTTGAGCGAGCGATGAAGCCGACAGCACGGCCTCATCCGGCTCGCCCACCGAGACCATCAGCTCCATCTCGGAAGGATCGAAGATGCGCAGCAGCGGGCTTCCCGGCCAGAGTTGATCGCCCTCCTGCGCGTGGCCCATGGTGCCGTTGCGCCACACGTTATCGAGCGCCACCATGCCCGCCAGAGGCGCGCGCACTTCCAGCAACTCTGAGTTGTGCTGCGACCGTTCGAGTGAGACTTTCTGCCGGTCGCGCTGTAATTCGAGAATGCGAATCGCCGAGCTTTCCGCCTCGTCGCGAAATCCGTTGGATTTCTTGAGGCTGGCCACGTGCACGCGCGCGTCCTCGAGCTTGGCCTGGTTCTTCAGTTGATCGATTTCGCTGATGATCGGCCCTTTGCGGATCTCGAGCTTGGCTTTGGCCAGGTCGGCTTCCGCCTGCTGGAGCGCGGCGCGGCGCTTTTCCCCTTCGCTGCGATGTTCCGCCTGCTTCTGTTCAACCTGGTGCTCCAGGTCCTGATACTTGGCGTTCGCCTCGCGCGCGGCTTCCATTTCCTGGGTGCGATCGAATCGCGCCAGCAGGTCGCCCGTCTTCACGGTCGAGCCGTTGGGAATGAGCGCGGTGAGCGTCAGGTTCCCGCCCTGCCCCGCGATGCGCGGCACCATCACGTTGAACGCGCGTACCGCTTGCACGACTCCGGTGGCCCGCACGCGCCGGTGCAATCGTGCTTTTCGCACCGTGACGATCTTGGATTGCGGTTCGTGGGAAGCTGCGTGCGCTACCGACGGCTGGCGCTGACACGCCGGCATCGTCAGAACGGCGCACAAGAGTGCGGCGGGTGCCGCGGCGTGATGGCGGTTCCTCACCCCATCGCTTGATTGTTCGGCTGAAACTAATGATTAGACGCCTTCACCTTAAGAAATGTTTACCGCATCTTCGAGGAAAAGATTGTGAGGAGTAAACCACGTGTTTGTAATTAGTTGCGGGAGATCAAGATCTCGTCACGGACACCAGCCGCGGCCACCCGGAGCTTCGTTTCCGGCTTGTGCGGTGATGCGCAGGTCTAATTTCGCTTTGGCCGGTCCTGCACCAACGCCAGCGTCCGATCCCGATCCTTGCAGCAACACGACCATACCATGCGAAGTGCGTGGCTTGCGAGATATCAAGAGGAAGGTAGCTGGGGACACTATTGCTTTCCCACCTCGGCCATGACAACATCGGAGACGCGAAATTTCCTCTCTGAGCGAAGTGGAGCTTGGAATATCAACTAGCTCACTTCAGCAGACGTTGGCGGCCGTAGCCCGTCGTCAAAACAGATATTGCCTCGACTATCCAGGAGGTGTTTTATGCAGAAGTGGATTTGCACGGTGCTCTTCTTGCTCGCTTGCCTGACTGCTAGCGGACAGTCCAAAGTCCAAGCGGGGTCGAAAGTCTTCATCGCTCCGATGGAGGGGCAGCTAGACGGATTTATTGCGCCGGAGATTATCAAAAAGAAACTGCCACTGGTGGTCGTTACAGACGAGAAGGATGCCGATTATGTGCTAACTGGCGCATCGATCAAGGCCGATGACAAGTGGTATCACACAATATTCGGCGGCAAAGACAAGAACGAAGGCAACGTCAGGTTGCTCAGCGTAAAGGACCACCAGATGGTCTGGGCCGGAGAAGCCGGAGATCGCTCGCTCTGGTGGGGCGGCATTCGACGTGGCGGGGAGCGCAAGGTCGCCGATCGGATCGTGAAAGAGATGCGAAACGCCCTGTTCAAATAAGTTGAGAAGGCAGCACATTCCTTTTTTTGCAGGGTCTGGCGTTTTGCGCTGCGGCCCCATTTCTGTTGGCTGACGTCGACGACACCTTCTCCATCTAACCTGTCAGAACGGATTTCACTAGCTCAGCGGATGATTTCTCCCAATCGATGTTTTTCGGTCTAACCGTCACTTCTCCTCCGCCGAAAGCGAATTTCCTGCGTTTTGCGCACTGATGTCATAACCATTTGTGAACTTCTCGTGTCCCGGCAGGAAAATCGGCGGAACTCACCGCGCTCTCCGGGTGTCTGAAATGAGAAGGACCGATTCCATGCTCGAAGTGCGCGACTTGATCAAACGCTATAACCGCATTCCCGCGGTGGATGGCGTCAATTTCACCATTCGCCCCGGCGAAATTCTCGGTTATGTCGGCCCGAATGGGGCCGGAAAGAGCACCACCGTCAAAATGCTCACCGGACTGATTGAACCGACGTCCGGCGAAATTCTATTCCAGGGGCGCGACGTCCGGGAAGACTGGGTCGGCTTCCAGCGCCGCATGGGCTATGTTCCCGAGGAGCCGCATCTTTACCCGCACTTGAGCGGCCGCGAATATCTGCAGCTCATCGGCCGGCTGCGCGGGTTGCCGCGAAAGGTGCTCGAGCCGCGCATGGATGGTTTCCTGCGGCTTTTCTCGCTCTGGGAAGACCGCTACTCGCCGCTGGCGTCGTATTCGAAAGGCATGCGGCAAAAAATTCTGCTCTCCGGTGCGCTGCTCCACGACCCTGAGCTCCTGATTCTCGATGAGCCGTTTTCCGGCCTCGACGTAAATACCGCGCTGGTGCTGCGCTCTCTGTTAAGCGCGCTGGCGGAGCAGGGCCGCATCATTCTCTACAGTTCCCACGTTCTCGAAGTGGTCGAGAAGGTGTGCTCGTCGGTGTTGATCCTGCGCCAGGGAAAGGTAGTCGCCCACGATGCGGTCGAGCGCCTGCGCGATCTGATGGAGCAGCCATCGCTTGAAGGCGTCTTCGCCCAGCTTACGAACCAGGAAGACCCGGGCCGCACGGTCAGCGATATCCTCGCCGCCATGCGCCAATGAGTGCGGCATGCTAGATAGAATCCGGCATTGGCGCGCATGCCTCGAAGAAACGCACTCCGCGGCATTCGAGCTGCGGCGTCACTTCTTTCTGCGCTTTTTCGATAGCGAACTGGTCTCGACGCCCGGCCAGATGCGCGTGGTCGCGGCCGGCGTGCTGGCGATTCTGCTCTCTTCGAGCCTGCTGTTCGTTCAGGCGTATTGGCACAAGTACATTGCGTTAGACCAGATGCCTACGCCGGAGCCATACCGGCTGGCATTGCTCGCGGACGTCCTTTTCCTGATTACCTTTTCCATGTTCGTGATCGCCATGTTCACCACATTGCAGTGGCCGGCGCTGTTTCCCGGCCTGCGCGACTATCTGGCGCTCGCCGGGCTGCCGGTCCGCATGCGCGAAGTGTTTGTCGCCAAATTTACCGCGCTCGTCGCCTTCGCAGGTTCGTTCGTGATTGCCACCACTCTGCCGCCCAGCCTGATTTTGCCGATGATGATCGGCGGCCGGTACTCGACTCACCCCACGATGCAGGTACCCGCGCTGTTCGCCTCCTGTTCGCTGGCGGCGCTGTTCGTCTTTTTTTCGCTGGTCGCCGTTCAGGGAGTCCTGCTCAACCTGCTGCCGCACCGGCAATTCGTGCGTATTTCCCTGGCGATTCAGGGCGCGCTGCTGACTGCCTTGTTGTGCGGTTTTCCCCTGGTTCTTTCGATTTCCAGCCTGCAAAATTCCATGAATCAACGCCCGGAATGGGCAGTCTACGTGCCACCGGCCTGGTTTTTGGGACTTGACCAGGTCATCTACGGCAATCATGAACCATTCGCGCAACGGCTTGCCTGGGTCGGTCTGACGTCGGTCGCAGTCGCGGCGGCCGCAGCGGTTTTGACCTACCTCTGGAGCTACCGGCGGCACCGTGTGCGCGTGCTGGAATCTCGCGACACCAGCGCGCGCGCCGACCAGCGAAGCTGGCGTACCGGCATTGCGGCCCGATTCTTACCGGACCCGCGCAAACTGGCGGTGTTTTCGTTCATCGGCAAGACGCTCGTCCGCAGCCGCCATCACCGGTTGGTTCTGACCGCTTTCGCGGCGCTGGCGATCGCGGTGGTTGTGTCGAGTTTTGAGGGCCTGGTGCTCGATGGCGGTTTCCGCGAGGTCTTGAAGCGCTCGGCGGCGGTGCGGCAGGCGGCGATTTCGGCTCCCCTGGCCCTTTCGCTTTTCCTTCTTGCGGGCTTTCGCTATCTGTTCCGGCTGCCCGTGGAACTGCCCGCCAACTGGGTGTTTCGCGTCAACGAAGCGGGCAACCGGCTGGCGTTTCTGACGGCCACGGAACAGTTTCTTCTGTGCTGCGCGGTTGCGCCGGTGGCGCTGGTGACGCTGCCGCTCGAAATGCTGTTGCTGGGTGTGAGCACCGGGATCGCCGCCGGCATTCTGTGCCTGGTTCCATCGCTCATCCTGATGGAAATTCTGCTGGTCCGTTTTGAAAAAGTGCCGTTTACGTCGTCCTATCTGCCGGGGCGCCGTCCGCCTGTGGAAACCGTGGTGATCTACGGCACGGCCGTCATGCTCTACATTTCCATTCTGGGCAGCATCATTAACTGGGCTATGCGGGGCAAGCGGTCGACCCTCGGCGTCCTTGTCGCGCTGCTGGCGGTCTGGTGGAAGGTACGGCGCGACAGGCGCGAAGATCGGGAAATCGGCAAACTCGAGTTCGAGGAACTGCCGGAGCCGGCAATCCAGACCCTCAGCATCCAGCGGGATTAGCCGCCATTCTGTTCGTGAGCACCAGCGGCTTGTGGCTGCGCGGTCTCGATCATATAATTGACCGGATGACCAGCCCGGCTTTTGAGCGGCTGCCAATTTACAGTTTGCGCGGCCGTATAGCGGAGACGATACGCGAGGCGATCCTCAACGGGACTCTGGAAGAGGGCCAGAGACTCGTCGAGCGGAATCTCGCGGCTCAATTAGGCGCCAGCCTCACTGCCGTGCGCGAGGCACTGATCGAGCTCGAAATGGATGGCTTCATCACCAAGCGGCGCAATGCCGCAACTTACGTGACGCGGCTGACGCTCGAGGAGTCTGACAAAATTTTCGACGTGCGCACGGTGCTCGAGGCATACGCAGTCGAGCAGGCAGCGAAATTGATTACCACCCCGCAGCTCGACCGGCTGGGCTCCTTGTATGACGCAATGCTGCAGGTCGCCCGGGCCGGCGACCGCAAGATGTTCATGCAACGCGATTATGCCTGGCATGAGTTTATCTGGCGGGTGACCGGAAACGAGTATCTGCAGGCAGCGCTCAAGCGGATCGTGGTCCCGTTGTTTGCTTTTACAGCAATTCGCATCCTCACGCACACCGCGTTCGATCTGGTGCATGATGCCGAAATCCACGTTCCCATCCTGGAAGCCCTGAAAGTCCACGATTCGCAGACCGCTCGTTCCGCTTTGCTGGCAGGGCTGCGCGAATGGAACGAGATAACCCGGACCTTCGTTTTCGGGCAGCAGGGGAAGGCGGCCGACGCTTCCGTTGCAATCCAGGCGCATCAAGCGGCTGCCAACTCAGACCTTCCCCGCTCGTAATCCATGAAAATCGCGAAAATCGAAACGCACGTTTTGCTCGTGCCGGACTACGACCGCGACGCGTGTTCCTCGGCGCAGGACGATATCGTCGTTTTGGTGCACACCGATGAGGGAATCACCGGCATCGGTGAAGTCGACACGAATCCATGGGTAGTCCAGGCGATGATTCACGCGCGCGGCACGCACGTGCTGGGTTTGGGTTTGGAAGAAATGCTGATCGGTGAAGACCCGCTTCATCCGGAAGCGCTCTGGGAGAAGATGTACACCGGCAGCTTCATGACCGGCCGCCGCGGCCTGGGCATCTGCGCCATCGGCGCGATCGACATGGCGCTTTGGGACATTCGCGGCAAGGCGCTCAACATGCCGTGCTGGCAGTTCCTGGGCGGCGCGCGCAAGCGTCATATCCAGCCTTACGCATCGCTACTGCCCACGGGAAATACGCTGAAGGATTATCGCGAGTCTCTGGTGGCCAAAGCGAAGCAAGCCAAACGCGCCGGCTTCCGCGCGGGAAAAATGGAAGTCTGCGTCAAAGGACCGTATGCCCACAACCGCCTGCAGGAAGGCGATGGCGCCGTCGTCGAGATCGTTGCCGCCTGCCGCGAGGCTGTCGGTCCGGACTTCGTCATGATGGTCGATGTCTGCTATTGCTGGTCGAACGCCAAGGAAGCGCTGCGCGTGATCCGGCAGATCGAGCCGTACGACATTTTCTTTCTGGAAACCCCGCTGCAGCTCGACGATCTCGAAGGCTACGCGTTCCTGCACGATCACTCGCCCATCCGCATCGCGGCCGGCGAACTCGAGAACACGCGCTTCGAATTCATCGACCTGATGGACCGCGGCAAAGTCGATGTCGCCCAGCCCGACGTCGGCCGCGTCGGCGGATTAACCGAAGCGCGGCGCGTGTGCGATCTCGCCGCCGACCGCGGCCGCCTGATCGTGCCTCACTGTTGGAAAACCGGCATCGGCATCGCGGCCTCCGCCCACCTGAGCGCCGCCACCGCCCATTGCCCGTACATCGAATTTCTTCCTGCCGCTCTTTCCGAATCCGCGCTACGCCGCGAGTTGGTCGAGGATGAGCTCCAGATGGTCGACGGCGTGATTCCCCTTCCGCAAAAGCCCGGCCTGGGCATTCAGCTCAACGCCGACGCTCTGAAAAAGTTCCGCGTCCAGTAACGGCTCACCAGCTTAATAACGTGGCCGGGTCCGGACTTTCGTCATGATGGTAGACGTTTGCTATTGCTGATCGAAACGCCGTTGCAGCTCGATGATCTCGAAGCTTACGCGTTCCTGCACGATCACTCGACGATCCGCAGGTGATTTGCACTAACTCGTTTTTCCGGCCGACGACAGTTGGTACAGAATAGCGATCCGGTCCCGGTACACGACGTGCCACTCCCTGGTTTGGGCGAGCAGAGAAGCAAGGGGCTGATTCACGGGCACGAGCACTGCTGTAATCCGGTTGTTGGCGAGTGTTTTGTCCCATCCGGGGCGACCCATGAGGGCGTCGATGGCGGCCAGGTTGTAGGGCGTTCCGTAGAAATCAGCGCGGCCATCCCAGAAGACGCGGACATCCGGATAGAGCCGGTAAATCAAATAACCACCCCAGATGTCGGTGGTGACCATGCGCGTGGATGGGCCCATTTGGCGAACGGCTGCGAGGGCCCCCGCAGGGTATATCGACGGGTCGTATTCCGGCCGGAATTTAGGCGGCGATCCCGGCGTTCGGAGCATCACGAAGATCAACACGATTGTCAGGATGCTGAGCACGGGGATTCTAGTCAGGCCATCTTCGCCGGCGAGTTCGTCAGGCGAAATTTGCGGGCCGGGCGCCGAGTCGCGGATGGAATTCCCTGCTTCAGTACGGGAGAAGGCGGCCACCATCTCTTCGATCCAGCAGGCCACGGGAGCGGCCATCGCGATCATGAAGAATGGAATGTTCCGTTGCGAGGTGAGCGCGAGATGGGCCCACGCCAGAAACAAAACGGTGGACGTGAACTCGCGTTTGAGCAGACGGGAAATGGCCGCAGGCGCACTCAGGAAGAGCATTAACTCGAACATGCGGCCAGGCGCCGTACGAAAATCGACGACTTTGTATTCATTAATGTGATTCAGCGGATACGAGTCTGAAAGGAATGAATATATGTGCGCATAGAGCCGGTAGCCGTAGGGATTGATGAGCGGAGCCAGGAAGCAAGCAACCATAACCAGCAGGGAGCGGCGGAACCGCCCTAGAAGTTCGGTCCGCAGACCGGGCTCGGAGGCAACCAACGCATTCGCCAAATCGCCGATGGTATAGGCAGCGAGAATGATGAGGCCTGCCATGAAACCTGGATGTACATTGGCCCAAATGATGAATCCTGGCACAACAATCCAGGGAAGATCGCGGCCGGCCTCGCGCGATCGTTCCAGCACTCTGAGGAGAATCACGGCAAACAAGAAAGAGACCAGCTGCGGTCGAGCCAAGAGATAAACCGACATGCCCAGTAAAGCGAGAACCGTGACGCCCATCGCGACCAAGCCGCTTTTCGATCGCCGACGGATCAGGTGAAACAATTGGATCGACGTAAGGCAGACGATGACGACATTTGCAAGGATCACGCCAGCCATTCCGGCAAGGCGGTAGAACCAAGCGAATGAAATTTCCCAGATCCACTCCCACGCAAACCAGGGTTGGCCAGGTTTGGTAAAGGAAAAGAAATCGGAGGTGGGAAGACGGTGGTGATCGAGAATCCATTCACCGGCGCGGATGTGCCAGCCTGTATCGGCGTCAACCAGCATGCTGGCGACGCCGCCCATTAAACAGAACAGCAGAATGGCGGGCGCCAGAAAAGCAAAATCGTTAATTGATGGGAAGCAGCGCTGGAAGAGCTTCCGCGGATTCATCGGGCAGCCACCGACCTGCCATGAAGTTCCACAGCTGTGCCGCCGGTCGTGCGATGGTGAATGACCTGCCGCCAGGAAAGAGCCGCCGTCACGCTATAGTTCCAGACGGAACTGATGGCGATTCCGGCCATTGCCGCGAAGTACCATGGCAAGCCGGCAGAATATAGCAGCTTGGCCAGGGCAAAGTTACTCAGGGCCCCGAGTGCACAGACCTCAAAGAACACTATGAGGCCGGGAAACAAATTCCAGCCGCGCAGACGGCGGTCCCGGTGCGTGACGACGTTATTGAGAAAAAAGTTGGCCATGATTGCGACCGCGGTAGCAATGGCGTGGGCGTAAACGAAGGGCGTCCCGCTCCGGAACAACAGTGCGGACAAAACGGCAAGATGGACGAAGACACCGGCGAGGCCCACCAGTCCGAACATCACAAACTGCACCGGCATTATGCCGCCGATCAGTTTGTGAAGAACTAGCGTGAGATATTCGAAGCCCACTGTGGTGTCGAGCTTACTTTGGCCCCGATAGCGGCTCTTAAATTCGTAGGGCACCTCGGCGAAGCGGACTGGGCGCGGGCTGGAAGCGATGAGGTCCAGCAGGATTTTAAATCCGATGGCGGAGATGCGGGGCAAGGCTTCGTTCACAAATCGCCGGTCGGCCACAAAGAAGCCGCTCATAGGGTCTCGCAGTTCGCAGGAGATGACGCAGCGGCTGAGAGCAAGCCCAAGGTTGCTGAGACGCACACGGCACGCGGCGAACCGGCCCATGCTGCCGCCCTCGACGTTACGGCTGCCGATTACTAAGTCCAGGTTCTCGGACTTAAGTCGAGCGAGCATTCCGGGAATCAAAGTTTCGTCGTGTTGAAGGTCGCCGTCGATTATAGCGATGAACGGGGCGCAGGTAGCGAGAATGCCTTCGATGCAGGCTGAGGCCAGCCCCCTCCGGCCGATGCGCTGGAGGACGCGAACGCGCCGGTTTCCGCGACCGATTTGCCGGCACAACTCAGCGGTGGCATCCGGGGAATCGTCGTCGACAAACAGGACCTCCCACTCGATTCCCGCAAGCGCCTCATCCAGACGGGCGATGAGCGGCAGGATGTTCTCACGCTCGTTCAGGGTCGGGACAATTACGGCCAGTTCCAACAAGAAAAAACACCTCGTGTCTTGAGCCGCAGCCGGAGTGAATGTGCGCGGCGAGCGCGAGCGTGCTTGGGCGCGATTCACGCTGGTTCTTTGTTGCAGCTAGCCGCAAGGATAGCGGGAAAGGCGGGAACGTACAAGATAGCCCAATTGAAGTATTGCGCCGCTATCTTAAGTTATTAGCCGCAATTTTCACCGAATCCCGACGCTCTGAAAAAGTTCCGCGTCCAGTAACGCGGCGCGCTCGTCGGCGCTTCAACTGTGCCCTTATATACAATGGCCGTTGGAGGCCCACATGAAGCTGCGTGATGAAGACGCGCTCCAATATCACTCCGCCGCGCCCCCCGGAAAATTGGAAGTCCGCGCCACCAAGCCCTGCCTGACCCAGCGCGATCTCAGCCTGGCCTATACGCCCGGTGTGGCGGTGCCGTGTCTCGAAATCCAGCGCGATCCCTCGCTCGCCTATCAGTACACGGCCAAGGGGAACCTGGTCGCGGTGGTGACGAATGGGACGGCGGTGCTGGGGCTCGGCAACATCGGGCCGCTTGCTGGAAAACCGGTCATGGAAGGCAAGGCGGTTTTGTTCAAGCGCTTCGCCGATATCGATGTTTTCGATATCGAAATCGGATCGCAGGACCCAAACGACATCATTCGCGCCTGCCAGCTTCTCGAGCCCACCTTCGGCGGCATCAACCTCGAAGACATCAAAGCTCCGGAATGTTTTCTGGTCGAGCAGGAACTGCGCAAGACCATGAAGATTCCGGTCTTCCACGACGATCAGCACGGGACGGCGATTATTTCGGGCGCCGCGCTGCTGAACGCTCTGGAGGTTGCGGGAAAAAACCCGGAAAAAGTGCGGGTGGTCTTCAACGGCGCCGGCGCCAGTGCGCTTTCCTGCGCCGAGCATTACATCCGGCTGGGAATCCGCCGCGAAAATATTCTGATGTGCGATACCAAGGGCGTCCTCTACAAAGGCCGCACCGAAGGCATGAACACCTATAAACAACGGTTCGCCGCCGACACGCGGGCGCGCACGCTGGCCGATGCGTTTCGAGGCGCCGATGTCTTCTTCGGCCTCTCGACGGCGAACGTGGTCACGCCCGAGATGGTGCAGTCCATGGCGGAGAATCCGATCGTTTTCGCGCTGGCGAATCCGGATCCCGAAATTTCCTACGAAGCTGCGGTCGCCGCACGCCCCGACGCCATCGTCGCTACCGGCCGCTCCGATTATCCCAACCAGGTCAACAACGTCCTCGGTTTTCCGTTCATCTTTCGCGGGGCACTCGACGTCCGCGCGACCAGCATCAATGACGAAATGAAGCTGGCCGCCACGCGCTCGCTCGCCGCGCTCGCCAAACAAGACGTTCCGGATTCAGTCCGTCGCGCCTACGGTCTGGAGCGCATGGAATTCGGCCGCGAATATCTCATCCCCAAGCCGTTCGATCCGCGCGTGCTCGTCTGGGAAGCCTCGTCCGTGGCGCGCGCCGCCATGGAAACCGGCGTTGCGCAGCGCGCGGTGGATCTGGACGAATATCGCGAGCAGCTCGAGCGCCGCATGGGCAAAGCTAAAGAAGTGATGCGTGTCATGATCAACAAGGCCCAGCGCCGGCCGCAGCGCGTGGTCTTTCCCGAAGGTGAAGAAGACAAAATTCTGCGCGCCAGCCAGATTCTGGTCGACGAAAAAATCGCCTGTCCGATTCTGCTGGGAAGTGAAACGGCGATTCGCAACCGCATGGCCGAGCTGCGCGTGCATGCGAGCACGATTCGCGTGGTCGATCCCGCCGCATCGCCCAACCGCAGCCACTACGCGCAGGAGCTTTACCGGTTGCGCCAGCGCAAAGGCATCACCCATCACGAGGCGGAAGAAATGGTGCTGAACCGCAACGTCTTCGGCTCCATGATGGTGCGGATGGGAGAGGCGGACGCGCTGATCGGCGGGCTGACGCAGCATTATCCCGACACCATCCGCCCGGCCTTGCAGGTGATCTCCGTGCGCGAGGGCCTGCGCCGCGTCTCCGGCGTCTACGTGCTCATCACGCCCCACGGCGACATCTTCTTCCTGGCCGACACCACCGTGAATATCGAGCCGGACGCCGAAGATCTGGCGGAGATCGCGATTGAAACCGCCGAAACCGCGCGCCGCTTCGGCCAGGAGCCGCGGGTCGCACTGCTTTCTTTTTCAAATTTCGGCAGCACGCGGCATCCGCTCGCCGAAAAAGTGGCGCACGCGGTCAAGCTGGTAAAAGCGCGCGCTCCCGGATTGATGGTGGATGGTGAAATGCAAGCCGATACCGCGGTCGTTCCCGAAATCCTCGCCGGCGATTATCCCTTCAGCGCCCTGCGCGGCGCCGCCAACGTGCTCATTTTCCCGAATCTCGAATCCGGCAACATCGCCTACAAGCTGCTGGCACGCATCGGCGGCGCCGAAGCCATCGGGCCGATCCTCACCGGGCTTTCGCAGCCCGTGCATGTGCTCCAGCGCGGCGCCGAAGTCAACGACATCGTGAATATGGCCGCGATTGCGGTGGTGGATGCGCAGGAGCACCAGGCGGAATCGAGCCCGCTGTTCGCCTAACCGGGTGGGATTGCTCTGCCGACAAACTCCAGGTCTTCCTCCGTAGCGGAGCTGCTTAGAAATACGCGGCCGAAACCCTGCGCCTGCACCATGCAACCGCCGCCGAACCGCTCAACGTACCAGCGTGTCTCCGGATCTCCTGCCTTGGCAATAAACTCGATACGTCCAGTTTCACCGTGATAACGGACGCGGTCGCCCGCTTGGATTTCCTCCCCCGATGCGTACTTGAGTGCCGCCATGTCACCCTACGTACAAGGAAATCGTGCTTGTTGACGAGTGTCCCGAGATCTCGCCCGGCTACCTTCCCAGCCCCACCAGACACTCGTGCCGCTCGCGCGCCAGCTTTTCCTCGCTGACATACGCGCGATTTCGCAGCGCGAGCTGCTCGAAATCCACTTTGTGCGCGTCGAACTCGGGCCCGTCCACGCACGCGAACACCGGCTTGCCGTCCACCGAAACCCGGCAGCCGCCGCACATGCCGGTGCCATCGACCATGATGGGATTCAGACTCGCTACCGTCCGCACATTCCATTCGCGCGTCAGTTCCGCCGCCGCGCGCATCAGCGGAATCGGACCGATGGCGTGCGCGAACCCCGGCGTCCGTGCAAAACCCGCGCGCCAGTGGCGCATCAGATCGACCACCGTTCCATGGAAGCCGAACGAGCCATCGTCGGTCGCCCAGTGCACTTCGTCCGCCGCCTGCGCGATCTCTTCTGCCAGGATCATGCGGTCTTGCGAGCGCGCGCCGAGCAGCGCCACGACGTAATTGTTGGCTGCCCGCAGCGCACGTGCCACCGGCAGCAGCTCCGCGATGCCCACACCGCCGCCGATGCAAAGCGCGACGCCGAAATTTCCGACCGTCGCGGCGCAGCCGAGCGGTCCCAGCACATCCGCCAGACAATCGCCTGCGCCCAGTTCCGCCAGCGCCTGCGTCGTCTTGCCGATCACCTGGAAAATCAGCCGGATCGTCCCCCGCCCGGCATCGCCTGCAACCAGAGTTAAGGGAATCCGCTCGCTCGCCACCGTGGGACGCAGCACCACGAACTGCCCGCACTTCCACCGCCGCGCAATTTCCGGCGCTTCGACTTCGATCGACACCGTATCGCGCGCCAGTTCTCGCCGCGACACAATCCGAAAGCGTTTTGCCGCTGTGATTTCGGCCGGCGCTGCCATGCTTACGTGCCCGTTTCGTGCTTTGAGCGCGCGGTCGATCGCCTCCGCCGCCGCCCGCCCGTCGCGCATCGCCTGGATCACGGTCGATCCCCCGCGCACCACATCCCCGCCCGCGAACACACCATCCATGCTGGTTGCCGCCGAAGCGTCCACCGTGATCTTGCCGTCTTTGGTGATCAAGGTCGGCGTTGCGCGCTGCACCGTGGGATTCGGCCCTTGCCCCACCGCCGCCACCACCGTGTCCACCGGAATCCAGAATTCCGATCCCGGAATCGGCTTGGGCGCGGGACGCCCCGATTCGTCCACCGCATCCAGCCGCATCCGGATGCACTGCATTCTTTCGACGACGCCGCGATCGTTGCCCTCGAGCCGCACGGGCGCCGCCAGAAATTCGAGCTTTATGCCCTCCTCTTCGGCGTGGGCGATTTCTTCGAGGCGCGCCCGCATCTGCTCGCGCCCGCGCCGGAACAGAATCGTCGTGTCGCTGCCCATCCGCCGCGCCCACCGCGCCGCGTCCATTGCAGAGTTGCCTCCGCCCACCACCACCGTTCTAGCGCCCACCCGCACCGGCGTGTCGGATTCCGGAAAACGGTAGGCCTCCATCAGGTTGAGCCGCGTCAGAAATTCATTTGCCGTGTAGACGCCGATCAGGTTCTCGCCCGGCACGCCCATCATGTACGGCAGCCCCGCTCCGGTTCCGAGAAACACCGCGGCATAACCCTGCGCGAACAGTTCCTCGAGCGTGCAGGTCTTCCCCACCAGAAAATCCGTGCGGAACTCGACGCCTTCCGCTCCCAGCCGCTCGATTTCTTTCCGGATCACTTCTCTCGGCAGGCGGAACGCCGGAATCCCGTACCGCAGCACGCCGCCCAGTTCATGCAGCGCCTCGAATACCGTAACGCGATAACCTTTCACCGCCAGATCGTGCGCCGCGATTAGCGACGCCGGCCCGCTCCCCACCAGCGCCACCCGCGGCCCTTGCGGCAGATCAGCCAGAGCGCGCCGCTGCCCGTCCCATTCCGATGTAAATCGTTCGAGCGACCCGATCGCCACCGGCTGAAGTTTCGTCCCCAGCAGGCACGCGTCCTCGCAGAAACGCTCGTGCTGGCAGACCCGGCCGCAAATCCCCGGAAACGGGCTGCTGTCGAAAATCGTCTCGAGCGCCGCGGCGAAATCGCTCTCCACCAGATGCGCGATGAAGCCTTTGATATTGATATGCAGCGGGCAGGCCTGCACGCACTTCGGGTCCACGCAGTTCAGGCAGCGCAGCGCTTCCTTCTGCGCCTGCTCAGGCGTAAACCCGAGATTCACTTCCTCGCAGCCCTTAACCCTCTCCTCGGGCGCAAGCAGCCTCTCGTTCTCTCTGGGTGCTTTTGGTGTTCTCTTCGGTTTACCCGGCCCGGCAGGTGCGCGATTTGCCCCATTTTGCTGGCGATCTGTGCTCATTCCGCGCCCCTCCCGGCGCAAAATGGAACGAAAAGCACGTTAGTGGCCAGCTTGCTGTCACACCGCCTATCGCGCCAGGCGTATTCCCGTAAATTGCCACCGTTTTTCCGGCTGAAAGAAATTCCGGTAGGTCGCGCGGATATGCGAACGCGGCGTCGCGCAGGAACCGCCCCGCAGCACATACTGCCCGTTCATGAATTTGCCGTTGTACTCCCCCAGCGCTCCCTCGAGCGGCCGGAATCCGGGATACGGCAGGTAGGCGCTCGACGTCCATTGCCAGACTTCGCCGAACATTTGCGAAAGCTTCCCCGGCCCGCACGAATCCGAGCCCGGCTGCAACATCCAGCTATCCAAGAACGATCCGCACCCGATTTCTTCAGGCTCGCTCCCGGCCGCAACTTCCCATTCGGCTTCGGTCGGCAACCGCCCGCCCTTCCAGCGCGCAAACGCATCCGCCTCGAAATAGCTTACGTGAGAGACCGGCTCGCTCCAGGTGATGTCACGCAGCCCGGCCAGCGTAAACGTTTTCCAAAATCCGCTGCCGGAAACCCAGTAAAGCGGGCAGTTCCACCCCTGCTGCTGCGCCGTCTCCCAGCCGTCGGAAAGCCACAACTCGGGCCGCCGGTAGCCGCCGTCATTCATGAAATCCAGATACTCTCCGTTGGTCACCAGCCGGTTGCACATCTCGAATTCGCCGAGCCACACTTGGTGCGCCGGCTTTTCATTGTCGTAAGCGAAACCCGCGCCTTCGAAACCGATTTGATAACGCCCCTCCGGAAACCCCGTGAACTCCGCGCGCGCAAGGGCGCCCATCCCCTCTTCGCCGGTGTTATTTGGCGCCCGGTAAACCGGATACATCGACGATTGTCCGAGTATGGCCTTGATGTCCGTCACCAGCAGTTCCTGATGCTGCTGCTCATGGTGAATTCCCAGTTCCACTACGCCCGATACCGCCCGAACAATTTCATCCGCGCCCTTCCGCAGCAGTTCTCCCAGATGTTCGTCGACATACGCGCGGTATGCCAGAATCTCGCGCACCGTCGGCCGCGAAAGCGCTCCACGCATATTGCGCGCCCATCGCGGCCCTAACGCGTTGTAGTAAGAGTTGAAAAGAAAATTGAATTGCTCGTCAAACTGCCGGTATCCCGGAGTCTCCGCCAGGATCATGCGCTCGAAAAACCAGGTCGTGTGTCCGAGATGCCATTTCGGCGGACTCACGTCGGGCACCGGTTGCACCACGTGGTCTTCAATCTCGAGCGGCGCGCAAAGTTCGGCCGTCAGTCTCCGCGTGCACGCATATCGGCACAGCAACTCGTCTCGGTCCACTCGGCCCTCCTGGAATCTCCGGCAGGCCATGACCGCAGGCGAAACGCCGCGCCCGGTACAGCCCGTAATGTCAGCCCCTTTGACGGGGAAGCAGCCTCCTAAGACGCGGAATTTGTGCTGCGGCTCCCGGCGGTTCGTGCGGATCAGAACAAATCTTCCAATCACACGGCCATTCCGCGGCTTTCTGCCTTGTTTCCATAGCTTGGCGCGTTTTCGGTCGGCCGCCCGCCTATACCGCCTTATCATGGCGGTTGGACGGGCAAAAATCATGTTATCCATCCCGTTTTCAATAACTTTCATAAATTTGCAGAACAAACCCAATTCCCGGAACCGGACACTTCCTTTTGAGCCCTTCCGGTGTGCCCCGCAATACACCGAAGTTATTTCAATTGAAGCTGTTGCGGTTAAAATTAGGCCAGTCGCCGTGGATGCCGAATTCGCACAAAGCCTGAACCGCCGTCTCCGCTTTGGCGCACAGGCCCAGCATTGGATCTCCCGCCTGATGCCCGGTCCGGTGGCGCGCTTGCCGCGAGCGTCGCTCGTGAACCGCGGCCTGGAAATTCTCGCGCAATCCGCCTGTGACGCGCTGGAGAGCGTGCGAGCCGGGCGCCTGGTTTCGGGCTTCGGCCGGCCTGCGCCGGTCGCTGCCCGCTCATCGGACACACTAGCGCAGCACCCGCGATACCGCACTTACTGGCGCTCTCAGCCGCTCAACAGCACGGTTGGTATGCATCTCGGTGTAGACCTGATCCAACACGACGGGCTCTACTATCCGATCGAGTTGAATTTCGACGCCGTTTTCCCGCCCGCACGTCGCGCGCTCTACGAGGCCGACATCGATCCGGCGATCCGTCGGCTGTGCGAGCTTGCGCGCGAAACCGGTCATCGCCGGTTGGTGTGCTTCCATCGGAAATGGTCGAATGCGCAGGTGAAGGAGTTCCAGGCAGCCGGCCGCCGTTATGCCCTCGAGGTGATTCCGGCCGCTTCCTGCTACGCGCCGGCGGGCGCGCAGCGTATGCTCGATCTGCCTCCGGATTTGCCCGCGAATACGCTCTTCGTCATTCACCATTATCAGTACACCCCGCTCGACGCGCTCATGACGAACAAGGCGTACACAGCCGAGTGGCTGGCCGAGTGCCGCGGCCTGGTTGGACACGCGCCCGCATTCGGTGAGCTGCGCGTTCCACCGCGAGATCCTTCGGGAAGATGGCCGAATCTTGTGGTGAAGCTGACCTCAGGACACTCCGGCGGCAGCGCCGTCCAGATGCTGAATGTGGCCGGCGCCGGTGACGCACTGCGCGCGCTCGAAATCGACCGTCACGGATTCCCCCGCGTGTTCCGCCGCAGCGCGATCGCCCGAATCGCGGCGGCAGCCAGCCGGCAGCAAAAGGTCATTTACCAGCCGTTCATCACGCCGGAAACGGAAAGCGACGATTACGTGCAGATTCTCCGCGCCCACATTCTCTTCACTCCAATTTGCGCCGAGCTGCTTTCCGTGCACCGCGTGATCAGCACGATTCCCCTTCCCGGGCACGCTCCGCGCGGCCTGATTCGCGACCCACGCCCGTATGTCGTGACGTATTCGCAGAATCCACGCTTTGCGCTTCCGGATGAGCAGACTTATCACGAGGTGAAGGAAGTGGCTCGGGAGCTTGGAGCGGTGATCCGGCGGCGCATCACCGCAACCTTCGCGACAGGCGATGGCGAACCGGCGCCTGTTTCGCTGGCGACCGCGGAATAATCCGGCGGGATACGCGCATCCCATTCCCGCGGTCTATGGGAAACGTTACGCGGTGTCCCCGATAGCGGTGTAAAATCAACTCCGAAGTCTGAGGAAAAAAATGGAGACACGCCGCAAATTCCTGGCCGCCGCCACCGCTGCTCTATCTCAGTCGCGCATTATCGGCGCCAACGACCGCATCCGCTTCGGATTTATCGGCGCCGGTGAACGCGGCGCCTACCACGCCCGCCGCCTCGCCGGCCGCCCCAACACCGATGTCGTTTCCATCTGCGATGTCTATCGCTTCCGTGCCGGCGGTGCCCGCGCGCATTCCAACCCGCAAGCCGAAGTCGTCCAGGACTACCGCCGGATTCTCGATCGCAAAGACATCGACGCCGTCGTCGTCGCCGTGTCCGATCACTGGCATACCCCGATCCTCATCGATGCGGTCAACGCCGGTAAAGATGTGTATCTTGAAAAGCCCATGACCTGGCGCATCGAAGAAGGCCGCGAAATCGTCGACGCCGTCAAGCGCACCGGCCGCGTGGTGCAAATCGGCGCTCAGCAGAAAAGCGGTCCGCACTTTCTCGAAGCCAAGGAACGCTTCTTCGACTCCGGCCTCATCGGCAAAGTTGCGCTCGTGCGCACTTACTGGATCGCCAATCGCGGTTTCTTTCGCCATCCTCCGCGCGATTTCTCCTACAATCCCGAAGAGCTCGACTGGAACCTGTTCCAGGGCCGCGCTCCCAAGCGCCCTTTCGATGCCCAGCGCTACTTCGGCTGGACCATGTTCCGGGATTACTCGACCGGCCAGCCCGGCGGCGTCTTTACCCACACCATCGACACGGCGCACATGATGCTCGGCCTTTCTGCGCCGTCAGCCGTCGTGGCTTTGGGCGGTATCTTCGAATTCCCCGACGATCGCGACACGCCCGACACTATCAGCCTCCTCGCCGAGTATCCGCAAAAGGTCGTGCTCACCGCCGACGCCACCCAGTCCAGTCCCGAAGACCGCGTGGACGTCGAGTTTCACGGCTCAGGCGGCGTGCTCAACATCTTCCGCTACGGCTACCGCTTTCAGCCCAAAGAACGCGGCGCGCCGAAAATCGAGGTCAAGGGCGTGGACGCCGACGGCCCGCACATGGAAAATTTCATCGCCGCCATGCGCAGCCGCAAGCAGCCCAACTCCGACGTGGTCTACTCGCACTACGTCACCGCCGTCTGCCATATGGGCAACATGGCCTGCTTTGGCCGCAAGCGCATCGAGTGGGACCGCGCCTGGGACGTGGAAGCGCTGTGATGCGCCTCGCGGCGTTGCTGCTCGCCGCCACTGCGCTCGCCGGCGCGCAGCCGGTCAAAGTTCTGATCGTCACCGGCGGCCACGAGCACGAGCCGTCATTCTACTCGCTGTTCGATGGCGCACGTTTTGACGCCGTAGTCGAGCCGCATCCGGGCGCCTTCACCGGCGATTTCCGCAACCGCGCCGATGTCCTGGCGCTCTACGATATGCTCCCCGACCTCGGCGATGAAAGAAAGCGCGACAACCTGCGCGCGTTCGTCGAGGCCGGCAAGGGCGTCGTCGTTCTGCACCACGCCATCGGCGACAACAATACCTGGCGCTGGTGGTACCAGGACGTGGTCGGCGGCCGGTATCTTTTCCAACCCGAAGGCGGCAAGCCCGCCTCCACTTTCAAGCACGACGAAACAATCCGCGTCAAAGTGGTGAAGCAGCATCCCGTGACGGCCGGGCTCTCCGATTTCACCGTCGAAGACGAAACCTACAAAGGCATGTGGATCTCACCCAACGCCGAGGTTCTGCTGACCACGGACAATCCGACGAGCGATGGTCCCGTCGCCTGGCTGGGCCTCAATCCCAAAGCGCGCGTGGTCTACATCCAGCTCGGGCACGGCAGCCCGGCCTACCGCAATCCGAATTACCGGCGGCTGGTCCACAACGCCATCGTCTGGGCGGCGGGAAAATGAAGGGAACATTTGCGGTCAGTCATGATGCACTTTCGCCTGCCGCAGCGCGTGCTGACGGTGGTATTTTGCGGAACGGCCGCGCTGGCGGCGGATGTCTGCGGCGGTCTTCCCATCCGCCCGCCTGAAGCGTCCAGTTATCTGGACCCGCCGCGCTCGTTCGATTTCCGGCTCTCGGTCAAGTCTGGCGGGCCGGCCTTCCGGGTTAAGGTTCGTCCTCTTCTGCTCAAGTGGCAGGTTGATTCGGGCGGGATGGTGCATGCGGGCGACATTGAAATCTCACGCTGCGAAGACGGAAAACAGTCGCAGGTGCTTCCGCTCATGGCGTGGCAGCCGATTAATTTCGGCGCCAGCTTTGAGGCGCAGGACATCGATTTCGACGGACTGCTCGATTTTTCCGTCCTCACGGAATTTGCGGCGAAGTGGGGTTCAAGATCGTACTGGGCCTATGACCCGGAGTCGGGACAGTTCGTGGAAAACGATTTGACACGCGAGTTGAGCCGGAACTGCCTGGGCGCCGAATGGCATGGCGGCTGCTGGAAATCGGATCAAATCAACTTCGATCCCATCCGGCGTGAGATCAGCGCGCACTATTTTGCGGGAGTCGGGAAGTGCGGAGGGCCGGTAGATCGTTACCGGCTTGAGCGCAACCGTCTCATCGTCGTTCACAAAGAGGTTCTCGACATGAAGCCGGACGCTTGCACTATCACGGTTTCCGATCTCAGCCGCGGAATCATGCGGGTGACCGAGGTACGGCGATTTGACGCTCGCGGCGAACCCCTGAAATGATCCCGGCCGCTTGCCCTTTCCGGTACAATCACTAGGGAGCCGCGCCGCACGCGGCAGAATGATCTCAGGTCTTCACGCTTGAACCCGTACGAAAATATTTTTTCTCTTTCAGGCAAAACGGCCCTGGTGGCCGGCGCGAGCCGCGGAATTGGACTCGCCATCGCGCAGGCGCTCTCGGCCGCGGGCGCTTCGACGATTCTCGCCGCGCGCTCGATGGACAAGCTCGAAGCACACGCCAAAGATCTTCGGGGCGCGCGGGCGCTTTATCTGGATTTCACCAAGCCCGAGTCGATCCGGGCTGCGGCACAAACGGCCGGCGCAGTCGATATCCTGGTCAACGTTTCCGGCACCAACATCCGCAAGCGCTTCACCGATTTCACACGGGAAGAATACGAACGCATTCTACAAACCAACCTGCACGGCATTTTCGAGCTGACGCAGTTGATCGGCGCGAAGATGATCGAGCGGAACGCCGGCGGGAAGGTGATCAATATCGGTAGCCTGATGTCGCTGCTCGGCCTGCCGTATCTGGCGGTATACGCGATCAGCAAGGGCGGACTCGCGCAATTGACGCGCGTGCTGGCCGCCGAGTGGGGGCGGCACAATATTCAGGTGAACTGCATCGCGCCGGGCTTCATTATCACCGACCTCAACCGCGCTATGTGGCAGCCGCCGGAAATGGAAGCCTGGCTGAAGCGCGCGCAGGCAAATCCGCGCCTCGGCCGACCGGAAGATGTCGCGCCGCTCGCGGTGTTTCTCGCCGGCAAAGGCGGAGACTACATCACCGGGCAGATCATTGCCGTGGACGGCGGGTATTCGACCACTGCTGTATGGCCTCACGAACCCGCTTAGGCGCGGCGCTCGCGCTGCTTCTGTTCACGTCTGCCGGCGCCTGGCCGCAAGGCGCGCCGCCGGTCGATCCAAAAGCCGAGCCGCAACCGGCGCCGGTGGAATTCAGCTGCCCGATGGACCCCGAGGTCCGCTCGAAGACGCCGGGAAAATGCCCGCGCTGCGGCATGACGCTGGTGGCGAATATTCCCGAGCCAATCGAGTACCCGGCGAAGTTCACTTTCTCTCCTCCGCAGATTCCGGCTGGAGAAAAGCTGCATCTCGAGATTCGCGTCGCGAATCCCGCGACCGGCGCGCGTGTCAAGCATTTCCAGATCATCCACGAAAAGCCGCTCCATCTTTTCGTGGTCAGCGAAGATCTGGCGTATTTCTCGCACGAGCATCCCGAGCTCGGCGATGACGGCGTCTTCCGGCTCGATACGCTTTTGCCGAAACGTGGAACCTACAAGTTCTCGGCGGATTTTCTGCCCGAAGGCGGCTCGGCGCAGTTCATCTCGGATGTGGTCACGACCGCGGGCTATAAGCGCAGTCTTGCCGAAGCGATGGTGACGCCGGACGCCGATCTGGCGCCCAAGCATGCGGAGAACCTGGATGTGAGCCTGACAGTCGATCCGGCGCAGCCGCTCGCGGGAAAAAAGACCATGCTGTTTTTCACGTTGCAGCCCGCCGAGGGGCTGGAGCTTTATCTGGGCGCGTGGGGCCACCTGCTGGCCGCGAGCAACGATCTGGTGGACACCATCCACACGCACCCGATTTATGTGACCGATCCCAAACCGGGCGAGAAGCAGGTGCAGTTCAACATCTTTTTCCCGCGCGAAGCAATTTACCGCATCTGGGTGCAGTTCCAGCGCGAAGGCAAAGTCAACACGGTATCGTTCACCATTCCGGTGAGCAGTTTGAAATAAGATCGTCACTCAGGAGGCACGCATCATGAAACGCATCCTGGCGATTGCGGCGTTTTCGGCCGCCGCGGTTTTGGCGCAGCAGCCGGCAACCAACCCGATGCCCGGCACACGGCTCAGCATCGATCAGATCAAGGAGCAGTTCTTTCGCGTGAGCGCGGGCCGGCGGCTCAAGCCGAAATCCTGGCCGAACGGCGCGAAAGTCGCGGTGGCGCTCAGCTTCGACGTGGACAACGCGACGTCGAATCTGGCGCGCGGAGATCTCGGGCCGAACGATCTCTCGCGCGGCGAATATGGCGCTGTCGATGGGCTGCCGCGCCTCCTGCGGCTGCTCGACAAGTACAGCGTTCCGGCGTCGTTTTTCATTCCGGCCATGAGCGACGCGCTCCATCCGCAAATGGTGCGGGATATTCTGGCGCGGGGGCGCCACGAAATCGGAGTGCACGGCTGGATACACGAAAACCTGCCCGCGCTGAACAATGAAGCCGAGGAGCGGAAGCTGCTGCATGACGCGATCGAGCAGCTGACGAAATCCACCGGCAAGCGGCCTGTGGGCTATCGCGCGCCATCATGGGCGTTCAGCCGGTACACGATGCAGCAATTGAAGGAAGCCGGATTTCTCTATGACAGCAGCCTCATGGCAAGCGACGATCCGTACGAGATTTTGATGGAAGGCCGCCCGACCGGCATGGTCGAGTTGCCCATCGAATGGATTCTGGACGATTACCCGTATTATGGCGGGACGAGCGGTACGCTGCCGTCGCCGGACCAGGTCGAGCGCATTTGGGAATCCGAGTTTGACGGCGCTTACAGCGAAGGCGGGCTGTTTGTGCTGACCATGCATCCGCATGTAAGCGGGCACCGGTCGCGGGCCGCCGCTCTCGAGCAACTGATCACGCACATGAAATCGCGGCCAGGGGTCTGGTTTGCGACGCACGAACAGATCGCGCGGTACGTGAAAGAACAGAGCGGGCTATAGTTTTTGTCCCTATCTGACTATGGTAATATGACCATAGTGATGAAGAACCAAATACCTGCCGGGATTTTCAAGGCGCAGTGCCTGGCACTGCTGGATGATGTCCAGCAGCAGCGCAAGGAGATCGTGATTACCAAGCGCGGCCGTCCGGTCGCCCGCCTGGTTCCGGCGGAGAACGAAGCGCCGGTCGTTTTCGGCCGGCTGAAAGGCACGGGACGGATCGTAGGCAACGTCTTCTCGACCGGAGAGCGCTGGGACGCGGATGCCTGATGCGCCGCTGCTGCTCGACACGCACTGCTGGCTTTGGATGGCGTTCGGCGATGTCGAGAAATTCTCCCGGCCGAGCCGGCGCCTGATCGGCAGAGCCGCGCAGAGCGGTGATCTTCGAGTGTCCGTGATCTCGGTGTGGGAAATCGCCATGCTGGAAGCAAAAGGGCGTGTGAAGCTCAAGATGAGCTGCGCGGAGTGGATTCGCCGCGCGCTGGAAACTCCGGGTCTCGCACTCGCTTCGTTCACTCCGGAGATCGCCATCGAGAGCAGCAGGTTGCCGGGCGAGATCCATGCGGATCCGGCGGATCGTATCCTGATCGCGACCGCCAGGGTTACCGGAGCTCGATTGCTGACTAAAGACGAGCGCTTGCTCAACTACGCGCGGCAGCGGCACGCGTCGATCTTGCCGGCGTAGCTAACGCGCGAGCGAAATCACGGCCGCGGCGGGAACCGTCGAGTCGACGACGATGCGGGTGCCGCGCGGCAGGGGGATCGGATCGCGGAACTCGTAGGTGCGGGCCCATTCCTCGCGATAGCGGCGCAGCCAGACGAGGTGCTCGACGGTTCCGTCGGGCTTGTACGCGGTGACTTCCATCGATGCGCCGGTCGAGAGATCCTGCGGGCGAATGGCGGCCGCGGTTATGGGTTGCGCGAGCGTGAGCGGCTTTGCGCTTTCGACGGTGATCGTGCTGCGCGCGGCCGCCGGCGGTTCCGCATTCGCATCAGACTCGAAGCGGGGCGCTGGCGGCATGTAGATCGGTTCGCCCTCGGGCGCGCCGCCTTCCACCCAGTTGACGATCATCTCCATTTCGAGCGGCGTCAGGCTGGGATCGTCGCGATAGGCGCGGATGCCTCCGACCGCGCCCCAGGGCGGCATGCGGCGGCCGAGTACTTCATCGCGGATGGCCTTGGCCCACGGGCGCGCGTCGTCGTAATTGACCAGCGAAAAGCTGGCGCCCCCCTGATGATGACAGCTCACGCAGCGCTTATAAACGATGCGCGAAATTTCCTGGGTCCAGGTGAGCTTGGTGGTGATGGGCTCATGGGCCTGGAGCGCGACTGCGCCGGCCAAGCCCGCGAGAACGAGAATCGGCTTAATCGGCAGCCTTTTTGTGCTCCTTACGTTCCGGGAAGAGATTCTTGAGCGGCATATTGGCGTCGAAGGCGACGTCGAAGAAGCCGATCATCATTTCATCCCAGCTCTGATCGCCCCAGGTGACCTCTTTGGTTGCATCGGGGTTGCTGGGGTTGTTGGGCGAATTGTCGTAGTGCGCGGTGCACTCGATTTTCGTGCCCTTGGTCAGAACGATCGGTTTCACCGGGTAATACGAAAGCTGCCAGCTAAAGCTGTAGCGCGGCACGCTGAGGATAGTCTCGGTTTCGCCGGTGGGATACACGACGCGATATTCGAAATCTTTGCCGCGCAGATGCATGTGCGGCAGCAAACCGATCAGCTTCACCTCGGTGCCCATCTCGAACTCGGAGTCGACTTTGTAGTCCGGATCTCCGGGCGGAATTTTGAAATCGCCTTTTGCGGCAGCGAGCGTGAACACACGCTCTTTGGGCGGCTCTGTGGCGAATACCATGCCGACTTTGCTGCGATCGGTTCCGGCGTGACCGTTGGCCGTGTAATGCATCTGGAAGACGATGTCGGAGCCGGCCTTCACCAGCTTCGCCTGGCCGGGCGCGAGCTCGACCGGCACGGTGCCGGGGGCGTAGCCGGCGAGCGCATCACCGGGCTGACCGCCTTCGTCCTTTTTGCCGTCTTTGTCTTTGTGCGGCACAAACGGGACGCCGGGCCTGGCGTCTTTCATCCATGTCGACCCCGGCTCGCGGATGAAGGCGATGATGTGGTGCACGAGCTGCCGGTTGCCGGGCCGCGCTTCGGAAAAGCGCACCCATTTGTCTTCGGTGAATCCGGAAGGAACCACGATGTACTGATACTCGATCGTGCCAGCGGCGGGGATTTCAAATGCGTTGGGCATCTCGATCACGACGTCGGGCTTGGGAATGCGCCAGCCTTCGACGAAATTCGCGGGCGGCGGCATATCTTTGGGATCGCCCTCGGGCGCACCGGCGTCGGCCCAGGAGACCAGGGTGTCGATATCTTTCTGCGATAGCGACCGGTCATTGGAAAATTTCCCGAAGTGCGGGTCGGCAAACCATGGCGGCATCTTTTTGAGCAGCACCGCTTCTTTCATGGCTTTGGCCCACGGGCGGGCCTGCTCGTAAGTGAGCAGCGAGAATGGGGCCGCTTCGCCGGGACGGTGGCAGGTCTGGCAATTTTTCTGAAGAACCGGCGCGACATCTTTGGTGAACGTCACCGCGGACGGGTTGGTCGCAGCGGTGGACGCAAAAGCGAACAGGAGCCCAGTGTAGACAGGTTCGAGACGCATAACTCCTCCTCTGCCATTATACGAGGCGGGCTGTGAAAAAGATCACGCAGAGAGGCGGCATGCGTGTTAAATGCGGGATGCACGAAACGGTCTATACTCGGCAATGATGCGCGGAATGGCGGTGCTTTTGGGCGTCTCCGCCTGGATCTGCGGAACGGCCCGCGCCGTAAGCTTGGGCGAAAAGGCGCCGGAACTGACGCTGGGAACGGTGGTGACCGGGAACATCGCCGCAGCCGGCGCCAGGCATGCGACGCTTCTGGAATTCTGGGCCACGTGGTGCGCGCCGTGCCGCGAGGCGATCCCGCACATGAACGCGCTGGCGGACCAGTTCAAGAACCGGCCGATCGAGTTTCTGTCGCTCACGGATGAAGCGGAGGACAAAGTCCGCGAGTTTCTGAAGGACCATCCGATCGAGGGCGTGGTTGCGCTCGATCCGAACGGCGCCATCGAGCGGCGCTATGACGTGCGCGGGGTGCCGACGATTGTGCTGATCACCGAATCGGGGAAGGTTGCAGCGATAACGGATGAGGCCCTGCGGATTACGCGGGCGGTGCTCGAGGAATTGCTGGATGGGCGTGAAATCGATCTGCCATTCCGGTCATCGACTGAGCTACCCAGAAGGGCGGTCGCGGTCGGAACGACGATCCATGACGAATCGGCGGCCGTTCGGGTGGTGATCACTCCGGTTGCGGGAAAATCCACGGGTCTCGACATCGCGGATGACCGCATCGAAACCCGCAGCGCGAGCTTACCGGAACTGCTGGAGTTCGCTTACGACACGTCAACGGCGCGCATGGTTATCCCTGACGGGCTCAAGGAGCGAACTTTCGCCGTGCAAGCCTGGGTGCCGCAGTCGAGCACGAACCTGCTGAAGCCGCTGGTTCAAAACGCGCTTGTGGCAGCGGCCGATTTGGACGTCCAACGCGTCCGGCGCAAAAGCGAGGTTGTCGTAGTGACCGGGTTTCCTGGGCGAATGCGGATGGCGGATGAGGGCAGTCGGAGAGGGGGATCGCGGCCCGGCCATTTGGAAGGGCACGCATGGGGTGCGGAGAAGTTGCGGCAACAAATCGAGAATCTGATGAACCGGCCGGTGACTCTGGAAGACGCGGGCAACCAGACGGTGGATTACGACGTGAGCTGGGATGCCGCGAAGCCCGGCGCGTTCGAAGCGGCCATGCGAGACCAGCTTGGGCTTCAACTGCGAAGCGAGCAGCGCGAGATCGAGGTGCTGGTAGTCGAGCAGCGCGGAAAACAGCAACCGTAAGAGCTATGCCATCTCGCCGCGGGTGAGGTCGTCGTAATTTTCACGGGTGCGGATCAGGCGCCACTTGCGGCCTTCGACCAGGATTTCGGGCGGGCGGCGGCGCGCGTTGTAGTTGGATGACAGCACGAAACCGTAGGCGCCGGCGGTCATGAGCGCGAGATAGTCGCCGGGAGCGGCTTCGGCGAGCTTGCGGTCGCGCGCCAGAAAATCGCCAGTCTCGCAGACGGGGCCGACGACATCGGCGACGATTTCGGGGCGCGACGATTGGCGTAGCGGCCAGATATCGTGGTGCGAGCGATAGAGCGACGGCCGGAGAAGATCGTTCATGGCCGCGTCCACCACGACGAATTCCTTATTGACATTTCGCTTACGATAGAGCACGCGGGTAACGAGCACACCGGCGGGACCGACAATGGAGCGGCCGGGCTCGATCATTACGGCCAGATTTTTGCCTTCAACGCGTTTGCGGATGCAGTCGATGAACGAGCCGATCGCGGGAGCGCGTTCTTCGTCCCGGTAGGCGACACCCAGCCCGCCGCCGAGATCCAGATGCGTGATCCGGTGGCCCTGGGCGCGCAGGCGGTCGACCAGCGCGAGCACTTTATCGGCGGCTTCAAAAATGGGATCGATGTCCAGCAATTGCGAGCCGATATGGCAGCTCACGCCGCGCGCTTCAATATTGCGCAGGGCACGCGAGCGCTCGTAGACGGCTTCGGCTTCGTGGATGTCGATGCCGAACTTGTGCTCGCGGAGGCCGGTCGAGATATAAGGGTGGGTGTTGGCGTCGACATCGGGATTGACGCGCAGCGCGAAGGATGCCTTCACGCCGCGGCGGGCGGCCAGAGCATCGATCAACGCCAGCTCGGGCTCGGATTCGGAATTGAAGATGTGAATTTTCCTTTCGAGCGCGTAGTGGATTTCGTCCGCAGTCTTGCCGACGCCGGAGAAGACGACGCGTTCGGGATCGCCGCCGGCTTTGAGGACGCGGTGCAGCTCGCCACCGGAGACGATGTCGAAGCCGGCGCCGGCTTTGGCGAGCAGCGCCAGAATGCCGAGCGAACCGTTGGCCTTGACGGCGTAGCAGACACGGTGCGGCAGATCGCCAAAGGCCTGGTCGTAAGCCCGGTAATTTTCGAGGATGGTCCGGCTGGAGTAGACGTAGCAGGGCGTGCCGGCTTTGGCGGCGACGTCGGCGAGCGCCACGTCTTCGCAGTAGAGCGAGTTTTCGGAATAGCTGAACATCCGGTTACGTTCCTGCGGCTTTGCCGCGACGCACGGCATCGAGCACGCCGTTCACGAATTGCACGGACTCTTCGGTTGAAAAGCGGCGGGCGAGCTCGAGCGCTTCATCGATCACCACGGCCGCGGGCGTGCCGGTGTGGCACATTTCATAGATAGCCAGGCGCAGGATGTTGCGGTCGACGGCGGGCATGCGCTCGAGGCGCCAGTGCTCGGCGTGGCTCGAAATCAGCGCGTCGATCTCGCCGACCTTTTCGACGGTCCCGCGCACGAGCTGCTCGAGAAACTCATCGAGCGGAGGTTTCACGGCGCTTTCTTCGGAATACAGGCTGCCGTAGAAGGCTTCGATGCACTCGTCGACGGGCTGCCGGCGCATGTCCCACTGATAGAGAATCTGGGCGGCGTGCTCGCGTGACCGGTGGCGGGACGGCATGCTACCTGGAGGACTCGCGCAGGCGGCGCATGAGGCCGGCCATTTCGACGGCGGTCATGGCGGCATCGTAGCCTTTGTTTCCGCTTTTCGAGCCGGCGCGATCGATGGCCTGCTCGATGGTATTGGTCGTAAGTACGCCGAACGCCACGGGAACGCCGGTGTCGGAAGCAACTTGCGCGAGCCCGCGGGCCGTTTCGCCGGCGACGTAGTCAAAATGCGGTGTCTGGCCGCGGATCACAGCGCCGAGCGCGATGATGGCGTCGTGGCGTTTCGAACGCGCGAGCTCGTGGGCGACCACGGGCATTTCCCAGGAACCGGGGACTTTTACGATTTCGATGTTTTGTTCGGGGCAGCCGGTGCGCGCGAGGGCATCGAGAGCGCCGGCGAGCAGACGGTCGGTAATAAAGCTGTTGAAGCGGCTGACGAGGATGGCGAAGTGCAGGCCTTTAGCCGAAAGATCTCCCTCGATGACTTTGCTTGCCATGCGTTATTTTCCTGCGAAGGCCGGTTTGCGCTTCTCGAGAAAAGCGCTGGTGCCCTCGCGGCGATCGTTGGTGGCGGCGGTGAGGCCGAAAGCCGCGGCTTCGAAACGGAGACCCTGGTCGATGCCGGAATCGAGGCCGATATCCACCGCTTCCATCGCGAGCGCAACGGCTTTGGGACCATTGGCCAGCGTGCGGCGCAGCCACGCTCGGCAGAACGGCAGCAATTCTTCCTGCGAGGTGATGAAATTCACGAGGCCGATGCGATAGGCTTCGGTGGAGTCGATCATTTCTCCGGAGAGCAGCATTTCGAGCGCGCGCCCGCGGCCGACCAGGCGCGGAAGCCGCTGCGTGCCGCCGTAACCAGGGACAATCCCGAGCTTCACTTCAGGCTGCCCGAATTTGGCTTCGGGCGCCGCTACGCGAATAGTGCAGCTCATGGCGAGCTCGAGGCCGCCGCCGAGCGCAAATCCGTTCACGGCGGCGACGGAGGGCTTGGGCATCTGCTCGAGCTTGCGGAAAGTTGCCTGGCCACGCGCCGAGAGGGCTTGCGCTTCGAGCGGCGTGAGCACGGCCAATTCTTTGATGTCGGCTCCGGCGACGAAGGCTTTTTCTCCAGCTCCGGTGACGATGACGGCGCGCATGGCGGCGTCATTTTCCACCTGCGCAATCGCGTCGGCAAGCTCTCCCATGGTGTCCCGGTTCAGCGCGTTGAGTTTTTCCGGACGATGGATGGTGATGAGCGCAATTCCATCCGGATCGGCGGCAAACCGAATGTTCACATAGGACATATATGGGATAATTTCGAAAAGGGCCGCGCCCTTACAGCATCATACCGCATGGATCCCGCATTCATCCGCAACTTCTCTATCATCGCGCACATCGACCACGGCAAGTCGACGCTGGCGGACCGGCTGCTAGAAGTGACGGGCGCGCTTTCGCAGCGCGAGATGATGGAGCAGGTGCTGGATACGATGGACCTGGAGCGCGAGCGCGGCATCACGATCAAGGCGCACGCGGTGCGGCTGAATTATCGCGCGGACGATGGGAACCTGTATCAGTTGAACCTGATCGACACGCCGGGCCACGTGGATTTCACATACGAAGTTTCGCGCAGCCTGCAGGCGTGCGAGGGCGCGCTGCTGGTGGTGGATGCGTCGCAAGGGGTGGAGGCACAGACGCTGGCCAACACGTACCTGGCGCTGCACCATAATCTCGAAATCGTTCCGGTGATCAACAAGATCGATCTGCCCGCGGCGGAGCCCGAGCGGATTCGCGAGCAGATCGAGCAGGTGATCGGGCTGGACGCGAGCGATGCGATTCTGGCGAGCGCCAAGCAGGGCATCGGGATTCATGAAACGCTCGAAGCGGTGGTGCATCGTGTTCCGGCGCCGCGCGGGTCGCCGGATGCGCCGCTGCGGGCGCTGATTTTCGATTCGTGGTTCGATGCCTATCGCGGGGTGATCATTCTGGTGCGCGTGGTGGATGGAAAACTGCGCATGAAGCAGAAGATCCGGCTGTGGTCGAACGGGCAGGTGTTCGAGGTGGAGGGCCTGGGATATCAAGCGCCCAAAGCGACGCCGGGGGAGGAGCTTTCGGCGGGCGAGGTCGGGTTCCTGTTCGCCAACATCAAGACGGTTTCGGATGCAAAGATCGGCGACACGATCACGGACGACGAGAATCCGGCGGCCGGGCCGCTGCCGGGGTTTGAAGAGATCAAGCCCATGGTGTTCGCCGGTCTTTATCCGGTGGAATCGCACGAGCACGGGTTGTTGCGGGATGCGCTCGAAAAACTGCGGTTGAACGACAGCGCGTTCAATTTCGAGCCGGAGAATTCGGTGGCGCTGGGCTTCGGCTTTCGCTGCGGATTTCTGGGGCTGCTGCATCTGGAGATCGTGCAGGAGCGGCTGGAGCGCGAATTCAATATCGACCTGATTACGACCGCGCCGAGCGTGCGCTACCGCGTAACGACCACGAGCGGCGCGGTGATCGAGGTTGATAATCCAACGAAGTTTCCGAATCCGGCCGAGATCAAGCAGATCGAGGAGCCGATTATCGACGCGACGGTGATCACGCGCGAGGAATATCTGGGCGGGATTCTGGCGCTGCTCGAAGAAAAGCGCGGCGCGCAGAAGAAATTCGAACACATCGGCGGCGGACGGGTGCTTCTCGAATATGAACTGCCGCTGAACGAAATCGTGCTGGATTTTTACGACCGGCTGAAATCGGCCTCGCGCGGCTATGCGTCGCTCGACTACCATTTCGCGGGCTACCGCGTTTCGCCGATGGTGAAGCTGGATGTGCTGGTGGCGGGCGATCCGGTGGACGCGCTGACCATCATTGTGCACAAGGATTTAGCCTACGATCGCGGCAAGGTGCTGATCGAGCGGATGCGCAAGCTGATTCCGCGGCAGATGTTCGAGGTGGCGCTGCAGGCGGCGATCGGGAATAAAGTGATCGCGCGCGAAAACATTCCGGCCATGCGCAAGAACGTGCTGGCGAAATGCTACGGCGGCGACATCACGCGCAAGCGCAAGCTGCTCGAGAAACAGAAGGAGGGCAAGAAGCGGATGAAGCGCGTGGGGCGGGTGGAGATTCCGCAGGAAGCGTTTCTGGCGGTGTTGAAGGTGGGAAGCGAAGAAGGGGAGTGAGGGGGACGCTATTTGAGCTTCAGGCGGCGAATGCCGGGCACGCGGTCGAAGCCGGTATCGAAGGTAGCGATCCATTCCACCTCGTGATGGAACATCACGGCGGCATGGATGGCGTCGCGTGGCGATAAGCCGTCGACTTCGGATAGTAAGTCGAGGGCGCGATCGGTTTCCGCAAGCGGCGAGAAGGATCGCGGTGCGGATGCGCTCGCCGGGCATCATACGTGGGATGCTGCAATCGATAACCTCAAGCGCGGCCCGCTTTGATTTCGGAGATCATCTCTTCGATATCAGCGGCGGGAGCCTGCAAGGAAGCCAGACGCACCAGGGGATCGGAACGGCGCGAGGGCCCTGTGGCAGGCCGCTCCAGAGCGATTTGGATGGCGTGCCGCACCCAGGCGCCTTTTGATTGCCGGCTTAGCCGGGCCGCTTTCTCGATGCGACCGTCGAGGTCCTCAGGAATGAGTATCTGGAGCCGGTGGCTCATATGAGCATCCTAACAGTACTGCCAAAGCCGCAACCGCGGCGGTCTCTGCGCGGAGGATATTGCGTGCGAGCGAGACGGCGCGCCAGCCGGCAGCGCGGGCGGCTTCGCGTTCGCGATCGGTCCAGCCGCCTTCGGGACCGACCAGCAGGGCGATGACATCGGCGGGCTTGCGGTCTGCTGAAGGCGGTAAAGCGGCGAACAGCGGCTCGGCGCCGGGCTGCTCTTCGAGAAAATAGCGGTGGCGCGATGCATCGTGCAGGGCATTCGCGAACGTGTCGGCCGGCGCGATTTCGGGCAGCGTCAGGCGGCGTGATTGCTCGCTCGATTCGCGCGCGATCTTGCGCCAGCGTTCGGCACGTTTTCGAGCGGCGGTGTCGAGTCCTTTTTCGGTCCGATCGGTGTTTATTGGGACGATACGCGCAACTCCCAGTTCGGTGGCTTTTTCAATCATCCATTCGAAGCGATCGAACTTGATGAGAGCGGCGTAGAGCGTGATGGCTGATGCGGCGGGTCCGGCGGGCAGCGCTTCCACAATCCGAAACGTGACGCCTTTCGGTGCAACCTCGGCGATCTCGGCAAGATAGAGCTGGTGATTGTCGGAAAGTTCGTAGCGCTGGCCGGGCTCGGCGCGCAACACGCGAGCGAGATGGCGGGCGCCGTCTCCGGTGAGCTCGGCGCGGTCGCCATCGATGCGGTCGACGAAGAAGCGGCGGCGGGCCACCGGGCCATTGTAATCGGCAATGGACACCGCGTGAGGCCTGTCCTACTATGGACGCAACGTATGATTGCGGTGCTGCGCGGCGTGCTGATCGAAAAACATCCGAACCAGGCAGTGGTGGACGTGGGCGGCGTGGGCTACGACGTTCACATTCCGATCACGACGTACACCCGGCTTCCGGATGCCGGCGCGCAGGTGCGGCTGCGCGTGTATACGCATGTCCGCGAGGACACCCTGGCGCTCTACGGTTTTTTTTCGGAGGACGAAAAAAACTTGTTCGAGAAATTGATCGGCGTAAGCGGCATCGGGCCGTCACTTGCGGTTAAAGTGCTCTCGGGACTGGCGGCGGCGGATCTGATTACGGCCATTCGCAAAGGCGAAGTGGAGCGGCTGGTAAGGATTCCGGGCGTGGGCAAAAAGACGGCGGAGCGGATGGTTCTGGAACTGCGCGACAAACTGCCGGCGCCCGCAGGCGGAGCCGCGGAACCACCGGCGCCGGCGATGAGCGAAGTCGAGCAGGACGTGCTTTCGGCGCTACTGAATCTGGGGTGCGCGCGCCCGGCGGCGGAGCAGGCAGTGCGCAAGGCGAAAGCGAGCGGCACGCCGGCGGAGTTCGAGCCGCTGTTTCGACGGGCGCTGGAGCTGGTGAGGTAGCTATGCCACTGTCATTTCTAGGGCCATGGAGCTGATCTTCGAAGTTCGGGATGCGGAGGAGGGCGGCTATTGCGCCCGCGCATTGGGCCATCCCATCTTTACGCAAGGCGAAACCTGGAAAGAGCTCCGCGCCAACGTTGCTGAAGCGACTTCGCTGCATTTTGAAGACGGGCCGGTGCAACCGCGGCTTGTGCAGCTTCACTATACGAGGACGGATCCCGCTCGGCGCATGAAGCTACCGAGCGGCTTCCTGCAGATCGTCTGGTCTGTGCGCTTGAGCGGCGCACTTCACGGCATCCTCTTGGAGGTTGCGCGGATGAGATCGGTCGCCATCGAAGAGCTCGTTGAATCGCTTTAGGTTCGTCCCCCACGCCGCGCTAAGCTATTAACAGATAATTAGGCCCATGCCTGACCGCCGGATCGTTTCCGCAGCGCCGCTCGATGAAGAGGCGCAGTTCGAAGCCGGGCTGCGGCCGCGGCGGCTGGCGGAATTCACCGGGCAGGCCAAGCTCAAAGAAAATCTGGCCATCGCGATTGCGGCGGCGCGGCAGCGCGGCGAGGCGATGGACCACGTGCTGCTCTACGGGCCGCCCGGGCTGGGCAAGACGACGCTTGCGGCGATTATCGCCGAAGAGCTCGGTGTCGAATTCCAGCAGACCAGCGGGCCGATTCTGCAAAAAAAGCTCGATCTGACCGGCATCCTCAGCAACATTCGCGCGCGCCAGGTTTTTTTCATCGATGAAGTGCACCGGCTGCTGCCGGATGTCGAGGAGATGCTGTATTCGGCGATCGAAGATTTTCGCGTGGATATTCTGATCGGCTCGGGGCCGGGAGCGCGCACGCATTCGATCGCGATTCCGAAATTTACGGCGATCGGCGCGACCACGCGCCAGGGTTTAGTCAGCGGGCCGCTGCGCAGCCGTTTCGGCCTGGTGATGCGGCTGAATCACTACACGGTCGAGGAGCTGGATGAGATTGTGAAACGCTCGGCGCGGCTGCTCAGCGTGGAGATCGATGGCGACGGCGCACGCGAGATCGCCAGGCGAGGCCGTGGGACGCCGCGTATCGCCAATCGCCTGCTGCGCCGCGTGCGGGATTACGCGCAGGTGCGGGCCGACGGGCACATTACGCGCGCAGTGGCGGAGACGGCGCTCGATCTGCTGGAAGTCGACCGGTTCGGGCTGGATGAAATCGATCAGAAGATCATGCTCACGGTTTTGCGGAATTATAGCGGCGGGCCGGTCGGCTTGAACACGATCAGCGCGTCGATTGGAGAGGAGCCGGAGACCATCGAAGAAGTTTACGAGCCGTACCTGCTGCAGCTCGGCTTCCTCCAGCGCACGCCGCGCGGGCGAATCGCCACCGACAGCGCGTTCGATTACTTCAAAGTCGAGCGGCGCATGCGCACCGGAGAACAGCCGGCGCTGTTTTAGGTGTCAGGCTCCAGGTGTCAGGTGTCAGGCAATGAAAACGGTTTACCTCGGTCTCGGTTCGAATCTCGGCGATCGCGAAAAGATGCTCCAGGCGGCGATCGACGGGCTGCACGCAGCAGATGTTCGCATGAAGCGGATCTCTTCCGTTTATGAAACCGAGCCGCGCGAGCGGCGGAACCAGCGCTGGTTTTTGAATTTAGTCGCCGAAGCGGAAACCGATTTGTTCCCGCGGCAACTTCTGGGACGGATTGCCAGGATCGAGCAGCAGCTTGGGCGGCGCCGAATTTCCGTGAACGGGCCGAGAACCATCGACATCGACATTCTCTTTTACGGGGGGTTTGTGGTGGAGACGACGGAGTTGACGATTCCGCATCCGCGGTTTGCCGAGCGGCGGTTCGTGCTCGCGCCCATGGTGGAGCTGGCGCCGGAGCTGCGAGATCCTGTAAGCCGCAGGACCATGCGCGAACTGCTGCCCGCGACCGCCGGGCAAGCCATACGAAAAGTTGTGTTCCGGCCGGTAATCCCGGAAAAGAACCTTTACCGTGGCAGCTCGGCGATGCCTTCCACAAACTCGCAGTAGCGCGTAAAGCCGAGGTTTTCGTAAATCCGCAGTGCCGTCCGGTTTTCCTGGTTCACATTGAGCGCCACAACAGGAATTTTCCTTTGAAGCAGATCCTGGACTACGGCGCTGGTGACGAACCGGCCGAGCCCGCGCCGCCGGCGGTCGCGCCGCGTATAGACGTTGCCGATCGCGGCTACTCCTTCCGTGGGCGCCACCAGATGAGTCCCGGCGATCGACACCAGCTCGTTTGCTTCAAAAATGCCGAAGAACACGCCGTTTTCCAGCATCGAAGGGAAAAAGAAATCCGGAGCTTCGCCGGCTGCGTGGCCATCGGCGTAAAGACGCTCGGCGCGCGCGAGGTCGGCCGGTCCCAGGCGCACTGGTTCCTGCCCGCAAGCGCGGCGAAAATGTGCAGGTTCGAGCAGCATCCGCCACATCGGCTTCAAGCCGGTGAGCCGGTAGCGCCCGGAAAGCACCGGCACGATCTCGGGGCGAACGTGAAGATAGAGCGCGGCCTCGTCGCCGAATTCATCGAGCAGACCGGCAATGGAAGCCGGATCGCCGATACTGAACAGCACGGGCGGCGTGAAACCCCGGTAAAGCAGGGCGAGCGCCGGAGGCGTGTCCGAAGATACATACCATGAACAGTGCTCGAAGAAACCGGGGGCCAGATCACCGAGCGCGTAGACCGACCATGCAGGATCGGAGAGCAGAATGGCGCGTATGGCTGCGGGATCACGAATCGCGGGCATGCGAACCCTCATCGTACGCGAAGGAACGATATGACCGGTTTCACGCGGATGCTATAATTCACTCATATATTGAGGGATCCCGCATGAAGTTTTTTCTCGATACCGCGAACCTGGATGAGCTGAAAAAAGGTGCAGCGTGGGGCCTGGTCGACGGCGTCACGACGAATCCTTCGCTGATCGCCAAAGAGGGCCGGCCCATGGCCGACCAGATCCGCATGATTTGCGACATTGTCGACGGCGACATCAGCGCGGAGGTGGTGAGCACCGAAACCAAGGAAATGGTTCGTGAAGGCCGGCAACTGGCGAGCATCCACAAAAACGTCGTGGTGAAATGCCCGCTCACGCGCGATGGCATTCGCGCCACCGCGGCGCTCACCAAAGAAGGCGTCCGCGTCAACGTGACGCTGTGCTTTTCGCCGGGTCAGGCGCTGATTGCGGCCAAAGCCGGCGCGTATATCATCAGTCCCTTCGTCGGCCGGATCGACGATATCGGCTGGACGGGGATGGATCTGGTCCGCAGCATCACCACGATCTACAAGAACTACGGCTACCAAACTCAGATTCTCGCGGCATCCATGCGGTCGCCGACCCACGTCATCGAAGCGGCCATGGCGGGCGCGCAGATTGCCACGCTGCCGTTTAAAGTCCTGGACATGCTGTTCAATCACCCGCTGACTGATAAGGGCCTGGAGCAGTTCCTGAAGGATTATCACAAAGCGTTTCAGGAGACTCCCGTCGCCGGCTAGATTGCAAACCGCGAATATGAGCTGGACGCTGGCGAATTTTCTTTCGTCTGGCAAAACGACGTTGCTCGCGTCAGGCGGCGTCCTTGTTATCGCATTGGGCGCGTGGGGCCTTCGCACTTATATCAAAAACCGGCCGGATGCAGCGGAGCTCGAACGGCGCCGCCGAAACCAGTTGCATACGCGCGGCAAGATGGGCGACGCCACCCTGCTGGAATATCATGGGCACCTGGCAGTCTACTCCTACGACATCGCGGGTGTGGGCTACACGGCGAACCAGGATTTATCGGGCCTGGAATCCTATCTGCCGGCGGATGTGACGGCCGTCGGACCCATCTGCATCAAATACGATCCGCGCAATCCGGCGAACTCGATTGTGCTTTGCGAAGAGTGGAGCGGCTTGCGCACCACGCAATCGCGCGGCTAAGATTGAGGATTCATCGGGAGAAATTCATGAATCGAGCAAGTATCTGCAAAGCCGCAATTGTCCTCACACTCGCCTTCGCCCTATTTGGCGTGGGTGTGCTGACGGGCAAGAGCACGTTTCACCAGCCCAGTTCGATAATTCACGTCGTCACCGTGAAGTGGAAAGCCGATTCCACGCCCGAGCAGCAGCAGGCCGCGCTCGACGGCGTGAAGACCATGGCGGCCGAGATTCCGGGCATCAAAAACATCTGGATCAAGTCTACCCGCGTGCAGCCGCGCGATTACAGTGCGGCGTTCGCGATCGAGTTCGAAGACAAAGCGGCGGCCGAGCGCTACGTGGATCATCCCGCACACAAAGCCTGGCAGAAAATTTACGAACCGATCCACGAAGAAAGCCGCTCGCAGCAGATCACAAACTGATGAGCGATTCCGGCCGCCGCTGCTATCATGAAGGAATCACCCTATGATTGACGGCAGCATTTCGGAAGGCCTTACTTTCGATGACGTCCTGCTCGAGCCGGCGCGCAGTTCCGTCATCCCCGCCGAGGCGGATACCAAAACAAGGCTGACGCGCGACATTCCCCTCAATATTCCGATCGTCAGCTCCGCGATGGACACCGTGACCGAGTCGCACCTGGCCATTGCGCTCGCGCAGCAGGGCGGAATCGGAATGATTCACCGCAATATGACGGTCGAGCGCCAGGCGGAGGAAGTGGACCGCGTCAAGCGCAGTGAGAGCGGCATGATCGTCGACCCCATCACCATTTCGCCGGATAAAAAAATATCCGATGCGCTCCAGGTGATGAAGCGCTACCGCATCTCCGGAATCCCGGTGACGCAGGGACATAAATTGGTCGGCATTCTCACCAACCGCGATCTGCGCTTCGAATCGCGATCGGACCTGCCGATTTCCGAGGTGATGACCAAAGAGAATCTCATCACCGTTCCGGTCGGTACAACGCTCGAAGCCGCCGAAGCGATTCTGCACCGGCATCGCGTCGAGAAGCTGCTGGTCGTGGACGAGCACTACAACCTCAAGGGCCTGATTACCGTCAAAGACATCCAGAAAAAATTGAAATATCCGAATGCCGCCAAGGATTCGCAAGGCCGGCTGCGCGTGGGCGCAGCCATCGGGGCGACGGGCGATTTTCTCGAGCGCGCCGAAGAACTGGTGGCCAGGAAAGTGGATGTGCTGGTGATCGACACCGCGCACGGCCATACCGCGCGCGTGATGCAGGCCGTCCGCTCGGTGAAAAAGAAATTGCCGAATGTGCCGCTGATTACAGGAAACGTCGCCACGCACGAAGCGGCATGCGAGCTGATTTCATTGGGCGTGGATGGAATCAAGGTCGGCATCGGGCCGGGGTCGATCTGCACCACCCGCGTGGTAACGGGCGCGGGCGTGCCGCAAATCACGGCTATTGCTGAATGTGCCAAGGCCACGCGCGGCGCGGGTGTGCCGCTCATCGCGGATGGCGGCGTGAAATATTCCGGCGACATCACCAAAGCCATCGCCGCCGGCGCCGATTGCGTCATGATCGGCGGCCTTTTCGCCGGAACCGACGAGAGTCCCGGCGAAGTAATTCTCTATCAGGGCCGCACGTTCAAAACGTATCGCGGCATGGGCTCGCTCGGCGCGATGGCGCAGGGCCAGGCCGACCGTTACTCGCAGGACCCTAACGCCAAGCTGGTTCCCGAAGGCATCGAAGGCCGCGTGGCATCCAAAGGTCCGCTGGGCGAGCTCGTTTTCCAGCTCGTCGGCGGGCTGAAAGCCGGCATGGGTTACTGCGGCTGCCAGGACATTCCGTCGCTTCAGGAAAAGGCGCGGTTCCTGCGCATCTCGCCCGCAGGTCTGCGCGAGAGTCACGTGCACGACGTCATCATCACCAAAGAAGCGCCGAATTACCGGCTGGAATAGCCCCGGCGCGGCTCCATGTTCCGCAAAATCCTGATCGCCAATCGCGGGGAAATCGCCGTTCGCATCATCCGCACGCTGCGCGAGATGGGAATCGCTTCGGTTGCGGTTTATTCCGACGTGGACCGCGCTTCGCTGCACGTGCGCATGGCGGATGAAGCGGCGCGCATCGGCGAGGCGCCGTCACAGGAGAGCTATCTGCGGATCGATCGCATTCTCGATGCAGCGCGGGTGCATGGCGCAGAGGCCATTCACCCTGGCTACGGATTCTTGAGCGAAAACGAGGAGTTCGCCGCCGCGTGCGAGAGCGCAGGCATTGTTTTCATCGGCCCGGGCGCGGACGCGATTCGCAAAATGGGTTCGAAGACGGCGGCGCGCGAGCTGGCGGTAGCCGCGGGAGCCCCGGTGGTGCCGGGCATGCAGCACGGCGCGCGGGACGCCGCCGAAGCGCGCGCGTTCGCGAATCAATGCGGCTTTCCGGTGCTGCTCAAAGCCGTAGCGGGCGGCGGCGGCAAAGGCATGCGGCGCGTGGACCGCGAAGAGCAAGTCGATTCGGCCTTTCGCGACGCGTCGAGCGAAGCCGAGCGTGCCTTCGGCGATGCCGCAGTTTACGGCGAGAAGCTGATCGACCGCCCGCGCCACATCGAGATTCAGTTGCTGGGCGACCGGCACGGCCGCATGATCTATCTGGGCGAGCGCGAGTGCTCGCTCCAGCGCCGCCATCAGAAGATTCTCGAAGAGTGCCCGTCGCCGCTCGTGGCCGCGCATCCGGAAATGCGCCGGGCCATGGGTGAAGCCGCGGTCCGCATCGCGCGCGCCGCGGGATATCACAACGCCGGGACCATTGAATTTCTGGTCGATCGCGATCGCAATTTTTATTTCCTCGAGATGAACACGCGGCTCCAAGTGGAACACCCGGTCACGGAGCTGGTTACTGGTCTCGATCTGGTGCGGTTGCAGATTGAAATTGCCGCGGGCGAGCCGCTTCGCATCCGGCAGGAAGATGTCGGCTGGCGCGGCGCAGCGGTTGAATGCCGCATTTACGCGGAAGATCCCGACAACCAGTTTTTTCCTTCGCCGGGGCGCATCACGCATCTCGACCGGCCGGCAGGTCCAGGCGTGCGCCTCGATTCCGGCGTTTATCCGGGCTGGACCGTGCCGCTCGAATACGACCCCCTGCTGGCCAAGCTCGCCGTGTGGGCCGAGACGCGCGATCAGGCCGCCGCACGCATGATCCGCGCACTCGACGAGTATCACGTCGTGGGAATCAAGACCAATCTCGGTTTCTTCCGGCAGTTGCTGGCGGATGATTCGTTTCGCCAGGGCGACTTGCACACCGGTCTGGTGGATGAGTTCCTCACGCGCAGGCCGTCGGTTGCGGGCGACGCGGAGATTGCGGCCGTTGCGGCGCTGGTAGCGCAGGTGTTTCTGCATGGCCGACAGGAATCCGCTCCGGCCATTGTGCCTCCCGTCTCCCGCTGGCTCGCCCAAGGCCGCGACGAGCTGCTGCAATGATCTTCGACGTGGAGATCGACGGCGCTCCGGCGCGTCTGGAAGTCCATCCGGCGGACGGCCAATATCGCTTTCGCCTGGAACCGGGCGCGGAGAAGAACGCTCAGTTGGCCGAAGTGGAGCCGGGGTTATTTTCCGTGCTCATCGAAGGCCGCAGCTATGAGGCCCGCGCGGAAGCGGGCGAGGATTGCGCCTGGATCACGATTCGCGGCCGCCGTCTCCGCGTGTCGGTGACCGATCCCCGGCGCTGGATTCAGAAAACGGCCGGCGCGACGGGCGAGGGCCGGGAGAACGTCGTCGCGTCCATGCCGGGAAAGATCGTGCGCGTGCTGGTTTCCATTGGAGACGCAGTGGAGCCGGGCCAGGGCATCATCGTGGTCGAAGCCATGAAAATGCAAAATGAGATAAAGTGCCGGCGCGCCGGGCGAGTGGGCGCGCTGCCTGTGGGTGAAGGTGAGACGGTGGCGGCGGGAGCGATCCTCGCCACGATTGAGTAGAAGGCTGCCGGTTAAACGATAATGGAAACCATGGCGGACGAGATTTGTCCCAACTGCGGCGGCTCGGGATGGAAAATCGTGGAGCGCGACGGCGTTTCCGGCGCCGAGCGCTGCGACTGCGCCAAAGGCGAGCGCGTCGAGCGGTTTCTGAAATCTTCCGGCATTCCGGCGAAATACGAAAACGCTACATTCGATAATTTCGAAACCAAGGACCACGATGTTGCCGGCCAGGAGCTCTACGCCGCCCGCCAGAAAGTGCTGAATTACGCGCATGAATTTCCCCTGGGACCGAAACCCGGGTTGCTGATTCTCGGCGAAACCGGCCGCGGGAAAACGCATCTTGCAGTGGCGGCGCTGCGGCGCATTATCGGCAAGGGATTTCAGGGCGTTTTTCTGGATTATCAGACCCTGCTCGAGCGCATCCAGTCGAGCTTCGATTCCGCGTCGGGCGCGAGCGACAAAGAAGCCTACCGGACCGCTCTTGACGCTGAAGTTCTGCTGCTCGACGATCTGGGCGCGCGCCGCGCCAGCGACTGGGTGGAAGACACCGTCGCGTCCATTGTGACGCACCGCTATAACAATCGGAAGCCGCTCATCGCCACCACCAACCATCCGGTGCTCGATGCCGGCGACAGCCGCATCGCCAGGAACGAGGACGGATCCCGCGACTACCGGCGCACGCTGGTCGATTACATCGGTGAGCGCGCCTACTCCCGGCTCTTCGAAATGTGCCAGGTCGTACGAATTTCCGCGTACGTGAAGGACTACCGCATTCGCAAGGCCGTCATACGCTGATGCGCGCGCTGATCCTCCTACTCATGCTGGGAGGTGCGGCGGCTGCCGATCAGTCGCGGCCGCAATTCGTCCAGGCGGTCGAATTTCCCTATTACGCTTATCCGCACGAGCTTTGGGAGCGCGAGCTCGTTTGGCTCAAAAATCTGGGCATCGATACCGTGGCGTTCTCGGTTCCCTGGAACTGGCACCAGATCGACGGCGAGACGCTCGATCTGGCAGGGCGCACCAATCCGCGGCGCGATTTGATTGGTTTCCTGCGCCTGCTGAAGCGCGCCGGGCTGCATGCCTGGATGCGGCCGGCGCCGCCGGTGAAAGGCTGGCTCAATGCCGGAGTTCCCGCCGGCATGGAAGGCAACTACCGCGCACAGCGGAAATGGCTGTGGGATCTCGAGACCGCGCTTGCGCCGTTTCTGGCATCGCATGGCGGGCCGATCTCGCTGGTCGAAGCCGTCGGCGTGGTCTTCGATTCGCCTGAGCCGCCGCAGCCCATCCGGATCGTGTCGTCCAGAGATTCGCGCGCGCTCGTCTTGACCCGGCAGGCGCTCGCGTCCGGGCACGGATCGCTGCTTTGGGAGGATGTCGAGGACCAGCTTCCGCCGGTTGGCTGGGAAGCCGCGGAATCGGGCATTTTCCAGGCGGGCGCGGTTTCTTTGAGCGGCGATGAGCGCGCCAGCACCACCCCGCTTCGCCGCGATGCGCTGCTCTGGCAATACTGGGAAGGCGCCATGCCGGCAATGAAACCCGCCGGTCCGGTGCGAATGGTGAACGGCCGGCTGCCATCCGGAGTTTTGGCGCAACAGTGGGCGGCATCGCGCGGGGCATCGGCCGTAAGTGTAATCAATCAGAGCGGCAAACCTTTCGATGGCGCGCTCCGCGTCTTTTATCCGCCTTCGGAGCGCCGCATCGCTCTGCCGCAGCTGCATCTCGACCCAGGTGAAGCATTATGGTTGCCGGTCCATGTGCCGCTCACCCAGGGTTTTTGCCGCGATTGCTCGGGTTTTGCCAACACCGATCACATCATTTACGCGACCGCGGAATTGAATGCCCTCGAATACGAAAACGGAATTCTGGCCATGGAGTTTTCCGCCCCGCATGCCGGCCAGGTCCTGTTGCAGCTCTCCCAGGAACCCAGCGGGCCGCTATTGGCCGCCGGGCATCCCACCAGCTTCGATTGGGATGAGCACACCATGCGAGCCCGCCTGCCGGTTCCAGCCGGGAAAGGGCCGGCCTACCGCGTGCGCATCGGCCTCGCCATCCAGCCGCCGGATCATTCGGCTTTCTTCGTGGATGCCAAGCGCCTGCTGATCGGGCAAAAGAATCGACTGTTGACGTCGTATTCGTCGGAGGAAACGGCTGAGCGCTCGCGGTTGCGCATCCCCGACAATTTTCACGCTTCGCCCACCGTGAAATCGCCCACCGAAATTGATTACGAGGTTGACGTGCCGTCGGAAGCGCTGCACGGCGAATGGGCGAACCTGGCGGTCGAATCCGACGGCGTGCTGATGAGCCGTGCGCGGTTGCAACTGCTGCGCCCCGCGTCGGTACGCGTCCGCGAAGCCGTCACGCGGCATTACGGCTCGCTCGCCGAGCTTCCCGTTGTGCCCGGACTCGTGCCCGTGGACGCCAAAGCCGGCCGCCAGGTCAGTATCGTGATCCATAACAACTCGCAGGAAATCAGGAACTATTTAGTCGAGGTCCGCGGCGATGGCCTCGATTTTTCGCCGGCGCACACCGAAATCGCCATTGCGGGCGGTATGGAACGGGACGTCGAGATCCGCGTCTTTCCGGTTGAGGGGCGGAGAGGCCTCGTGCCCTGGGAACTGAAAATTTCCGGCGCCGCCGATGTCTACCGGACCATGCGCTTCCTGATGATTCCTCGCGGCGAAACCGTGGCCTATTCGGCCGACCTCGATAACGACGGCGAGCCTGAGTGGATTCTCGAAAATCAGAAGGTCCGTGCTGTCTTTTCCGCGCAGGACGGCGGCCGGTGGCTCGAGTTCGTCTGGAAAGACTCCGGGACAAATCTGCTCCCGGAAAACGGAGCGCTCGCCGGAGCGGGCGCAACCACCGGCGAAATCGGCCCGGAGAATTCCCTCGCCTTCCGCTCGGGAAACCGGCTGCGGACCGTGCGGCTTGCCGGAACCGCGCTTAGCGTTGAGGACAGTGCCGCGCTTCCTCCTGAAACGCTTGAAAACCAAAGGAAAAATGACGTTGTGTTTCACGTGGAAAGAGAATCGCCGCACCACGCCGTCTACTCGCTCGAGCGTGCCCCGAAATGACTCGTCCGGGGCGAAGATTTCTTCGCCTCAGAGCCTGTCCGGTCCTGGGACGCAACATTCCAGAGACGAACAGCCTGTCATGGTCCTGACGGCCATTTCCCGTTTATATTTCAATGAGTTAAATTAGGTTTATAGATTGGCAGCCGGCGTGCCAATTCAATAGGGAAGGACTCATGGATATCGTACGCAAAGACGCGGGGCGGAAGCGCATGATCCGCCGGATCGTCTACCTCACGATCGTGGCGATCACGGTCCCGCTGATCACATGGGTTCTTTCGCGGCTCAAACCAGCCGCGCCCAGCGTCGAGATGGCCACCCTCTGGCCCGACACGGTCAAACGCGGGCCCATGAAGCGCGAAGTCCACGGGCTGGGCACCCTCACTCCCGAGGAAGTTTTGTTTATTCCGGCCACAACCGATGGGCGCGTCGAAAAGCGCCTGGTACAGCAGGGCGACAAGGTCAAGCCCGATACCATCCTGTTCGTCATGAGCAATCCGGAGCTGGAAAACTCGATGGTCGACGCCGAGTACCAGCTCAAAACCGCGGCAGCCACCTATGACGATCTGAAAGTTCAGCTCGAAAGCAAAGGTCTCGATCAAAAAGCCGCCGCGGCCACGGTGAATGCCGATTACAAACAAGCCAAGCTGCAGGCCGATCGCGACAAGGAGCTCGCCAAAGACGGATTGATTCCGGACTTGCAGGAAAAACTCTCCACCGTGAAAGCCGACGAGCTGGCCCAGCGAACCAAGCTCGAAGAGCAGCGCCTGGCGATCGCGGATGAAGCCGTCAAAGCCCAGCTCGCCGCGCAAAGGGCCAAGATCGACCAGCTGCGCGCGCTTTACATGCTCAAGAAAGGGCAGGTCGAATCGCTCAAAGTTCGCGCCGGAATCGACGGCATTATCACGGAATTGCTGGTGCAGGTCGGGCAGCGCGTGCCCGCCAACACCCCGCTGGCCAAAGCCACGCAGCCGTGGCGGCTGAAAGCGGAGCTCAAGATTGCGGAAACGCAGGCCAAGGACGTCACGCTCGGGCAGGATGCGCAGATCGACACCCGCAACGGCATCATTCCCGGAAAAGTGTCGCGCATCGACCCGGCGGTCATTAATGGCACGCGAACCGTCGATGTGCGGCTGATCGGCGCTCTTCCGCCGGGAGCCGTGCCGGACTTGAGCGTAGACGGCACCATCGAACTCGAGAACCTGAGCGATGTAGTCTATGTCGGCAGGCCGGTTTTCGGCCAGCCGAACAGCACCATCACCCTGTTCAAGGTCGATCCGGACGGCAAAGGCGCCTCGCGCGTTCAGGTGAAGCTGGGGCGCAGTTCGGTCAACACCATCGAAGTGCTCGATGGATTAAAGGTTGGAGATAGAGTAATCTTGTCAGACATGTCGGCCTGGGATGGGCACGACCGTATACGGCTGAATTAATGATTGAGGAGCAAAGATGGAGAACGGATCGGTTGCACTGATACACCTGGATGCGGTGACCAAGGTTTTCGTAACGGATGAAGTGGAGACCCATGCCCTGTCAGGCATTCACATGGACATCAAGAAGGGTGAATACGTGTCGATTTCCGGGCCGTCCGGCTGCGGCAAGTCGACGCTCCTCGCCATCCTGGGTCTTCTGGACACGCCGACCGACGGGAATTATGTGCTGAACGGAAAGCCGGTGAGCGGCCTGAAAATGCAGGAGCGCGCGCGCATCCGCAACCGCGAGATCGGCTTCATCTTTCAGGCGTTCAACCTGATCGGCGACCTCACCGTATACGAGAACGTCGAACTGCCGCTCACTTATCGCGGCACGCCGGGAGCGGAGCGGAAGAAACTGGTGCACGAGGCGCTCGAGAAAGTTGGCATGTCGCACCGCGTCAAGCACTACCCCTCCCAGCTCTCGGGCGGCCAGCAGCAGCGTGTGGCCGTGGCGCGCGCGCTGGTGGGCTCGCCTTCGGTATTGCTCGCGGATGAGCCGACCGGAAACCTGGATTCGGCCAACGGCGAGGCGGTTATGGACCTGCTTCGCGAGCTGCATCGCAACGGCGCCACCATCTGCATGGTCACTCACGACCCGCGCTACGCCCGTTTCGCCGACCGCAGCATCCATCTGTTCGACGGCCGCGTGGTGGAAGAAAAAGTCGAAGCGATATAAGTTTCCATCCAATAGCCAGCCGGCGGATGACGGCGGTGAGCTAGTGTCTCATTAGGAGCCCTCATGGAGATTTTCTGGAAGGACATCCGCTACACCTTTCGCATCCTGCGGAGCAATCCGGGTTTCACCGCCGCGGCGGTGATCGCGCTGGCTTTGGGCATCGGCGCCAACACCGCCATTTTCAGCGTCGTGGACGGCGTGCTGCTTCGCCCTCTGCCGGTGCACGATCCGGCCCGGGTGATGGTGGTCCACGAGCGATTCACCGCTCTCGGTCTGCCCTCGATCGGCGTTTCCGCTCCCGATTTCGCGGACATTACCGCGCTCCATGACGTTTTCGAAAACACGGCGGTCGTTTCGGGCGGCGATTATAACCTGACCGGCTCCGAGAAGCCCGAGCGCCTCGAAGGAGTCACGGTCACCGCGGGATTCTTTCCATTGCTGGGCGTAAAGCCGATCGTGGGACGGTGGCTTTCGCCGGAAGAAGACAAGCCCGGGGCCAACCGGTCGATCGTGCTCTCGAACGGCGCCTGGAAACGCCTTTTTGCTTCCGACCCCAACATCGCCGGCAAGAAGATTTCGTTGAATGGAGAAGCCTTCACGGTCGTGGGCGTCATGCCCGAGTCGTTCAAGCTGCCTTACCTCAAGGCCGACCTGTGGACTCCGCTGGCCCTCAAGCCCCAGCAGTTTGACCCGGTTGATGAACGTGGGCATCAGTGGTTATTCATGCTGGCGCGGCTGCGGCGCGGTGTGACGGCGGATCGCGCGCAGGCGGCGCTCAACATTCTCGCGCGGCGAAACGCAGAGAAGTATCCGAATAATTTCCCGGCGCAAGCGGGCTGGGGCATTTCGGTCACGCCGATTCTTGCAGACGTCGTCGGCTCGAGCGAGCGGATACTGGTTGTGCTGCTGGCGGCGGTAGGATTCGTGCTGCTGATCACCTGCGCCAATGTCGCCAACCTGATGCTGGCGCGCGCGTCGGCCCGGTACAAGGAAATCGCGGTTCGCACCGCTCTGGGGGCGTCGCGCATGCGCATCGTGCGTCAGTTGCTCACCGAATGCGTGCTGCTGGCGCTGGTGGGCGGCGTGCTGGGCCTGTTGCTGGCGTTGTGGGGCGTGGATGTCGTCCGCACTTACGGGCCGTCGAATGTCCCGCGCCTGGCCGATGTCCGGGTAGATGGCTGGGTTCTGGCCTTTACCTTTGCGGTGTCCATTGCATCGGGAATTCTGTTTGGCCTCGCGCCGGCTTTTCAATCCACGCGTGGAGATGTGCACGAATCCTTGAAAGAGGGCGGCCGCGGCGGCGCGACGGCGGGCGCCAAACGCCAGAACCTCAGGCGGTTGCTGGTCGTTTCCGAAGTGGCTCTGGCGATGGTGCTGCTGGTTGGCGCCGGGTTGATGATCCGCAGTTTTGCCCGTCTCATGGATGTGCCGCCCGGATTCGACCCGCACAATGTTTTGACCATGCAGCTCACGCTGCCCGATTCGAAGTACGCCAAGAATCCGCAGATCACCGGGTTTTATCAAGGCCTGATGCACAAGATCGCATCGCTGCCCGGCGTTCAGGCGGCAGGAGCGACCACCGGTCTTCCCATGGTCCAATCGGGGCAGTGGTCCGGATCGTTCACCATTGAAGGGCATACCGTCCAGCCCGGCGAGCCGGCGCCGCATGCCGATCAGCGCATCATCACCCCGGATTATTTCCGGGCGCTGCGAATCCCTCTGATGGAAGGCCGCAGTTTTTCGGATTCCGACAGTCCGAACTCGCCCAAGGTGGTGATCATAGACGACGTTTTGGCGAAGACTTTCTGGCCGAAAGAAGACCCCATCGGACGCCGCATCACCCAGGACGATCCGAAAAACCAGCACTGGGCCACGATCGTCGGCGTGGTCGGAAACGTCAAGCACCGCGCGCTCGATATTGCGCCGAAAGGCGTGATGTACTGGCCGCATGCCCAGTCCGAAAATATTCACAACATGATGCTGGCGGTGCGGACTTCGAAAGATCCCGCCGCGCTCTCGACCGCCGTCCGCAGCGAAGTCGAATCGATCGATAAAGACCAGCCGGTTTACGACGTCCAGACGATGGACGAATACATGGCCGAGTCGGTCGCGCCCAAGAAATTTTCGGTGCTGCTGCTGGCCTTGTTCGCGGCCGTCGCGGCGGCTCTGGCAGCCGTCGGCATTTACGGCGTGATGTCGTATTCGGTGACCCAGAAGACGCACGAGATCGGCATCCGCATGGCGCTCGGGGCGCGCCGGGCCGATGTGCTCGGCGAGGTGATTCGCCAGGGGATGGTGCTGGCGCTGGCGGGCGTGGCCGCAGGCTTGATCGGCGCGGCGATCGTCACGCGGCTCATGTCGGCCCTGCTGTTCGGTGTGAGCGCCACCGATCCAGCGACTTTTGCCGTTGTGGCGCTCGCGCTCGCGACGGTTGCGCTGGTCGCCTCCTACATTCCCGCCTGGCGTGCTACCCGCGTCGATCCGGTAGTGGCCTTGCGCTATGAGTAGCGCGAGCCGCACGGCTTCGGGTTGATCCTCCAACCTGAGCTTACTTTGCTATAGTCACATCGAAGCACCACCGTTCGCAGGCCTGCAACGCTGTTGGACGCCGGCGCGGCCTCGCGAAACGGAACCGGTATGAGCGCACAACAGGCCCATCCTTCGGGCGCCGAGCTTGGCCGGCTGAAGGATACTATCGCAGCGCTGGAGCAGCGGGTCGCCGAATCGAAACGCGCGGAGCGGCGTCTCCAGGCGCGCGATGCCGTCACCCGTACCCTGGCTCAATCGCGCTCGCTTGCCGAAGCCGCGCCGGGCATTCTGCGCGCCGTATGCGAGACCCTTGAATGGCAGATGGGCGCGCTCTGGACGGTCGAACCGCACATGAATCTTCTGCGTTGCGTCGAAACGTGGCACCTGCCCTCGGCCGATATCACGGAGTTCGAAACCGCGACTCGCAGCCAGACGTTCGCTCCCGAAGTCGGCATGCCCGGTCGCGTTTGGGCCAGTGCGCAACCCGCATGGATTCCCGATGTGACGAAGGACAAGAATTTTCCGCGTGCGGCGATTGCTGCAAAGGAAGGACTGAGGGCGTCTCTGGGCTTTCCCATCGCTCTCGGCGGCGAGGTGGTCGGTGTGATGGAGTTTTTCAGCCGGGAGATCCGGCAGCCGGATGAGGAGCTGCTGGCGATGCTCGGCGCGCTCGGCAGCCAGATTGGCCAGTTTATTGAGCGTACCCAGGCCGAAGAAATTCTCGACCGCTTCTTCACTCTTTCCATCGACATGCTCTGCATCGCCGGTTTCGACGGCAAGTTCAAGCGGTTGAACCCGGCCTGGGAGAAAACGCTAGGTTATTCGGTTGAAGAAATGACCACATCGCCATTTCTCGATTTCGTTCATCCTGACGATCGCGCGGCCACCATCGCCGAAATGCAAAAGCTGGCCACCGGCGAAGTGACGATTTCGTTTGAGAACCGGTACCGGGCTAAAGATGGTTCGTACCGGTGGCTGGTGTGGAACTCGGCGCCCTTCGCACAGCATCAATTGATCTATGCGGCGGCGCGTGACATCACCGAGCGCAAGCGCGCCGAGGAGAAAATTCAGAAGTTCAGAGAAGAAGCCGAAGCCGCCAATCGCGCCAAAAGCGAGTTCCTGGCGCGCATGAGCCACGAAATTCGCACTCCCCTCAACGTCGTCATCGGCATGGGCGATCTGCTCGAACGCACCCCGCTGAACACCGAGCAGCACCAGTACGTGCGCGTTTTCCAGCGCGCAGGCAGCAATCTGCTGGCCCTCATCAACGACATTCTCGATCTCTCCAAGGTCGAATCCGGGCGGATCACCCTGGAGTCCGTCGAATTCGATCTGGCCGACGTGATGGACGCGACCGTGGAAATGATGGAACCGCGCGCCAGGGAGAAGGGAATCCAGATGGGCTATCAGGTGATGGCCGGAACATCGCCGAGATTAACCGGCGATCCGGACCGGCTTCGCCAGGTGCTGATCAACCTGGTCGGCAATGCCATCAAATTCACCTCCAAGGGGCAGGTGATGATGCGCGTCGAGCCCGATCCGGAAAGGCGGGAATCCGGCGCGCTTCGCTTTGCCGTTTCCGACAGCGGCATCGGCATTCCGCCGGAAAAACAGGAGCTGATTTTCGAGGACTTCACTCAGGCCGATGCCTCGACCACGCGCAACTACGGCGGAACGGGCCTGGGCCTTGCCATTTCCAAGCGCCTGGTGGAGCTGATGGGCGGCCGCATCTGGGTCGAGAGCCGGCCGGGCGCGGGCAGCACGTTTTATTTCACCGTCAAGCTCGGCGCTGTCTCGCGAGCGGCGGCGGCGTCCGAGCCCCGGGCGCAGGTATCTGCATGTTTGCCAGCGCCTATCGCGGGCACTCTGCGCATTCTGATTGCCGACGATTCCGAAGAGAATCGCTTTCTGGTTGCCGAATATCTCAAAGATCTCGGCTACCAACTGGATTTTGCGGAGAACGGGCAGATTGCCGTCGGGAAATTCTGCTCGGGTGCCTACGATCTGGTGTTGATGGATCTACAAATGCCCGTAATGGATGGCTATGCCGCGACGCGCCGCATTCGCGGGTGGGAAGAGGAACAACATTGCGCGCCGGCGCCCGTGATCGCGCTGACTGCCAGCGCGCTCGAAACCGAGGTGCAAAAGGCCATCGACGCCGGCTGCACGGCTTATCTGCGCAAGCCGGTGCGGCTCGCGACTCTGCTGGAAGCTGTCGGAAAGTACGCCGTGAAGCACGGACCGAAAGGGGATCGGTCTACATCAGAACGAATTCTGGTCCAGGCGGATGCGCGTTTGCGCGCCGTGATTCCCGGATATCTGGCCAACCGGCGGCGCGATGTCGAGAGCATGCGGGGCGCGCTCGATCGCGGCGATTTTGAGCTGATCCGCAGCATCGGCCACAAGATGAGCGGGACCGGCGGCGGTTACGGATTCGCCAGGATTACCGAGCTTGGCGCGGCGCTCGAGCGTGCGGCGCTCGCGCAGAACGCGGAAGCCGTTCTGACGTGCGTCGCCGATCTGGCGAAGTATCTCGAACAGGTGGAAGTGGTCTGACGCCGCCCGCAGGCGAACTAATTCAGATACTTGATCAGCAGCACTTCATTCCCCGCTTCGCTGTAGATCAGCTCATCGACAAGCTGGCGAGTCATGAGGATGCCGAAGCCTCCCGGCCGCATACCGAGCCGTTCCCGGACTTCGGTATGCTCGAACGGCGCATCGAGAGGGTTGGAGACCGCGGCATGCGCCAGAGTATCGAAAGAAAACCCCTTGCCCGGGTCGCGGACATAATAGAGCACGGCCCGCACGGTGCGGACATAGGCAATATTGACCTTCTTGTTGGGATCGGAATGGCCGCCGTGCTCGATGGCGTTCAGCAGGATTTCACGGAATGCCGTGGCGATATTCTCCTGTTCCGCCTGAGGTAGGTCCATGCCTAACTCGCGCAGAAACTGGAGGATACGATCGGCCGTTTCCATTTTGCAGCGCAGCCGCAAGCCCAGCCAGTTGGGGCGGGCGGAAATGACTTCGATTTCGTCGTCGGCCGTTGTCCCGGCCAGGGCACGCGCCGCCATTTCACTTACCGCGTTGATTGTAAAGGGCTTGCTGAAATAACTGAAGGCCCGGTCGCGAATGGCGCGGATGATGTTCTCAGGCGTACTGGCAACGGTCATCACCACGACTTTGGTTTCAGGGCGGACCTGGTGGACCCGCTCGAGCAATTCCAGGCCGTCGAGCCCGGGCATATTCACGTCGGTCATGACCAGGTCATAATGCGCCGCTCGGATGCGCTCGAGGCCTTCCAGACCGTTGTAGGCGCTCTCAATTTGCCGGCCTTCAACCTGAAGCGCGGCTACCAGCAACTGGTGCACATCCGGGTCGTCGTCAACGATCAGAATGCGCTTGGGTCGAGACATGCCATGTAGTACGATACCAGAGGCGCTTGGCCCGGGTTGAGCCATATGCTGGTTGAGTTCGAGTATCGCGACGATCTCTGCATCCTGCGACTTAAGGGACGCTTCGTCACCGGGGCGGATGTTGGATACCTGCGCTCAAAAGCCGAAGAAGTAAAGGCCAGCGGCTGCCGCAAGGTGCTGGCTGATTTCCGGCAGGTGCCTTATGTCGACTCGACCGGGATTGCGTTCGTAGTCGGCCTCTACACCTCGATCACCCGGAGCGTGGGCGGCCGTTTTGTGCTGATCGCGCCGAGCCCGCGCGTGCGCGAGGTGCTCGACCTGACGCGCCTCAGCACAGTCATTCCCATCTACGCCGACGAGGCATCCGGTTTGGCCGCTTTGCGCGAGAGCGCCACGGCTACCACCGCCGATCGGAAATAAGAGCTATTCCGGTCCGGTTTGGGTTGGAACAGGCGTTTCTTCAGCGCTCCGGATGGACCTTAGGTATGCCGGAAAGCACCCGCCCAGCACGCCCCCATAGAGCAGGTGGCCGACCAGCATGGCGCGATCCGGGCTGTATACCTGAATGAGCGGATTGACGTGTCTCCAGATCAAATCAAAGGACAGAAAGAACCAGCCGGTCCCGAAAATCAACCCGACCAGACCGACACGCAGGCGCGTGCCATGATCGCGCACGACCAGCGCGAACAGAACGCCGAGCGCGCCGTAAACCAGGAACAACAGAGCCAGGCCGGCGCTGGTCGAAAAGCCGAATTCGGCGCGATAAGCGGATTCTCCGTAAAAAGTAGACGCGAGCAGGTTGGGAACGGTCCAGACAGAGCGTTTGTGAAAGGCCGAATCGAGCGCCAGATAACCCAGTAATATCAGCCCGCCGACGATTCCCGCCTGAATTCCCGCGAGCGTCAGGAACCAGTTGGGCCGGGCGGCATTCCCCGAAGGCATGAAAACAGCCTATACTGTCGGAAAGGCAAAAGGCAAAGCAGGTTTCTCCAGTTGCACGCCAGAGTGTGAGATGCGTACCAGGCGCGTGTCATAATGCTGGCTCTGGTAGATCCGCCGATTGTTAAAGAACTCACAGATGCCACGACGTGTCGTCGTTACCGGGATTGGAGCCGTAAGCCCGAACGGGCTGGGGCGAGAAAATTTTTGGAGCGCTACGCGCGAAGGAGTGAGCGGCGTGCGGCGCATCACGCGGTTTGACCCTTCCACGCATGCCGTGCAGGTGGCCGGCGAAGTGGTGGATTTCGACGAAGACCATTATGTCCAGCCGAAAGACCGCCCACATGTGTCGCGCGCCGTGCCGCTGGCGCTGGCCGCAGTCGAAGAAGCGTTATGCGATTCGGGCATCGCACCGAAATCCATGACGCGCGATGAACTGCGCGGGATCGGAGTCATTATCGGTTCGGGCGGAGGCAGCCAGGAGTTCACCGAAGAACAGTACCGCCTGTATTACACCGGCCACCAGAAGCAGTGCAGCGTCTACACCATTCCGACCGGAACCATCGGCACACTGGCCAGCGAAGTGTCGATGCGGTTCGGCTTCCGCGGGATGAGCCACATCGTCTCGACCGGCTGCACCTCGTCGACCGACGCGATCGGCTATGCCTACCGGAACATTCAAGCCGGCATGCTGGATACCATGGTGACCGGCGGCGTGGATGCGCCCATCGCGCCGCTCATCCTGCGGGGTTTTATCCTCATGCGCATTCTCACCACCAGCTGGAATGCCGAGCCGGAGCGCGCTTCGCGGCCTTTCTCGCGCGATCGCGACGGCTTCGTGCTGGGAGAAGGCAGCTGGTTTTTTGTGCTGGAAGAGCGCGAGCGGGCGATTGCCCGCGGCGCCCACATCTACGGTGAAATCGTCGGTTATGCATCCACGTGCGAAGCCTTCCACCGGGTGCGTCTGGAAGAATGCGGCGAAGAACCGGCGCGCACCATCCGGCTGGCGCTCGCAGAGGCACAGGTACCGACCGAAGCAGTCCAGTACATCAATTATCACGGCACGGCCACCGAGCTGAACGACCGCATCGAGACGCGCGCCATCAAACTGGCCTTCGACGGCTATGCGTATAAAGTTGCGGGGTCTTCCGTGAAGAGCCTGATCGGGCATCCCCAGGGGGCGTGCGGCGCGGCCGGCATCGCTGCTACGCTGCTTGCCATGCGCGATGGCATTGCGCCGCCGACGAAAAACGTCGAGGAGCCAGATCCCGAATGCGATCTCGACTATATTGCCGAAGGAGCGCGGCGGATGGACATTGAATACGCCGTGGCCAATTGCATTGCATTCGGCAGCAAGAACTCCGCGATTATTCTGCGACGTAGCTAAAAGGAGCCTGGTTTGCGCCGTACTCTGCGGTATCTCATCGTCATTCTGCTCGTGGGCTTAGCGCTCGTCTGGTTCTATCCGCCGGCGCGTCTGCTCGCCCTGGTGGCTGCCGGGCGCAGCCCGGTCTGTCCTCTGGCGAATGCGTTAAAAAGCGACGAGAATTTGCGCCTGGAAATCCGGTACAACAATGAGATTCTGAAAGCCAGCCGGCTGGTCGAAACCGACCCCGCAGGCTATGAGCTTTGGGATACGCCATCGGGCCGCTTCTGGATTCCCGTCGGCAGCCAGTATGTGCTGCCGTTCAACCTGGCGGAGCAGAAGCGCCGGATTTACGGCAACGATCAGCAGTCCGCGCACGCCGGTGACATTGTGCTGGATTGCGGCGCTAATGTCGGCGTCACGGTGCGGGTTTGGCTGGAGGCGGGCGCCAAACAGGTGGTGGCGATCGAGCCTGCGCCGGAGAACATCGAGTGCCTGCGGCGCAATTTCAAGAACGAAATCGCAGCGGGCCGCGTGATTATCTATCCCAAAGGCGTCTGGGACAAGGACGAAATCATGCCCATGCAGATCGATCCCAAAAATTCCGCCGCCGACAGTTTTCTGATCCGGCGCGAAGGCGGCACAGAGGTCAAAGGGATCCCGCTCACGACCATCGACAAGCTGGTAGCCGAGCTGAAGCTCGAGCGGGTCGATTTCATCAAGATGGATATCGAAGGGGCTGAGCCGCGGGCGCTGGCAGGCGGCCGGGAAACGATCGCCCGGTGGCATCCACGCTTGGCGCTGTGCACCTATCACGCGCCGGACCATCCCCGGAAGGTGCCGGAAATGGTGAAAGCCGCGTGGCCGGGCTACACCATGGAGTGCGGGCCGTGCGCGGAGGCCAATCACGCGGTGCGTCCCGATGTACTATATTTCCATTAAGCGGGGATAAAAAAAGCCGGTGAACGCTCGGAGGAGTGCGCCCACCGGCTGGTTCCGCACAAGCCGAGTCGCGAGCAAGCTCGCACCCGCTGCGGCACCACTCAAACTAAACCGCTAAAACTAATGACGTTGACGCGCTGGCGCGGTTTCACACCTCCAGGCGCAGAACCATATCGCGTTGAAGGCCTGATTGTATCAGAAGTCCCATAAAAAATTTCGATCGTGTTCCAGTGGATTAATAACCCACTTGTTTTCAGTGGATTAGCATTTGGACGCGCGAAGCTATTCCATTCTGCTATAAAACATTCATAATAATATTTGTTTTGGAACGGTGTGCAAGCCGTGTGAAATTCTGTTCAAACTGCGAGGACCGAAGCTTCACACGGGTTGATATGGAACGATTTACACGTTGCAAGAAGACAGGCGCGCATTGGAGTTCTTTTTCAGAACCTAATCCGTTCAAAACGATGCGCCAACTTTATGACTTTCGGAATACCTCTTCGGAGTAAGGTAATACAGCCGTCATGTCGCCCGGTATAGCGCTCGATAAAGGACTTCCCTCGAATCTGGATGCGGAGCGCTTTGTTCTCGGCTCCATCCTGATGGATGACTCGCAGTTCGTTCAGGTTGCGGGCACGATTGAAGCCGACGACTTCAGCCTGGAAAAGCACCGCCGGATCTTCACCCGGATGGGCGAGCTGAGCGGGCGCGGGGAAAAGATCGATCGCGTCACGGTGGCGAACGAGCTGATGCGGTATGGCGAGCTCGAGTCCTGCGACGGGCTGAGCTACCTGGTTTCGCTCGATGACGGTCTGCCGCGGATCTTCAACCTGGACAGCTACGTCCGGATCGTCAAAGACAAGTCCATTCTGCGGAGGATCATTTTCACTTCGCAGCACCTGATGAACCGGTGCATGGCGGGCGAGGAAGATCCGCAGCAGATTCTGGCGGGAGCGGAAGAAAGCCTGCTGAAGCTGGGGGATTCGCGGGGGCAGGCCGGGCTGGCGACGCCCAGGCAGGTCATTGACGAATACCAGGGCGGCATCAATGCGTTTCTGGATCCCAGCAAGCGCATCAAGGGGATCAGCACGGGGTTCGCGAAATTAGACGAAATGACGGGCGGGCTGCACGCGGGCGAGCTGATCATACTGGCGGCGCGGCCCTCGATGGGGAAGACGGCGCTGGCGCTGAACATCGCGCAGCACGTGGCTACGCGGCTCAACCAGACCGTAGCTGTCTTCTCGCTGGAAATGTCGAAAGAATCGCTGCTGACGCGCATGCTGTGTTCGACGGCGCGGGTGGACAGCCAGCGCTTCCGCGCGGGTTATCTCACGCAAGATGAGCGGCGGAAACTGCAAGGCGCGGCCGCGCAACTGGTAGAGGCGCCGCTTTACATCGACGATACGGCGGGCGTGAACCTGATGGAGATGCACGCGGGATTGCGGCGGCTGGCGCAGCAGCGCGCTCTGGGTCTGGTGATCGTCGATTATCTCCAACTGATGAGCGGCCGCGGGCGTTTCGAAAACCGGAACCAGGAGATCAGCACGATCTCGCGCGGGATGAAACTGCTGGCGAAGGAGCTGGGCGTGCCGATGCTGGTGCTTTCGCAATTGAGCCGCGCGCCGGAAACGCGCCAGGGCGATCACCGGCCGCAATTGAGCGATCTGCGCGAGTCGGGCTCGATCGAGCAGGATGCCGATCTGGTGGCATTCATCTTCCGGGAAGAGGTCTATAAGCGCGACCGCGAGGATCTGCACGGCATGGCCGAGCTGCTGGTGGCGAAGCAGCGGAATGGCCCCATCGGCAAGGTGGATCTGGTGTTTCTACACCACCTGACGAAGTTCGAAAACCGGGCGGAAGACTTGGGCGACGCGCCGGAAAGCGAATAAAAACTTCGCTCCCGAAAACAATTTTTCCGCATTCTGCTTTTTCCACTTTCATCCGCAACTTTTTCCACCGTATCCGCAAGGTTTGTTGTTACAAGCGTATGAAATCAAACGAAAAAAAAATTGAGGAAAAGGCCGCAACAGACGCAAAATTCATTTGACGGAATCGGGCCTTAAGAGCATGATGACTAAGGTTCCAAGAGGTTCATGAAGCAGCCGAACCTGATGAGCGGTAGCGAACCTGGAACGTTGATCCGTAAGCGGCTCACTAAAAACGAGCAGGCAGGCGGGGAGCGAAGGGAAATCGGGCGGTTCATCAAGTTGAGCTTTTCGGCGGCCGGTTGAGTTGAACGTTGCGATCCGAGGAGGATCCAAAAAATCCTTCGAGGGGAGTGGAGGCTCAGCAGCCGCAGAAGACGCGGAAGTAAGAATCGGGCAACGGGCGCGTGATGGCGACTCCGCCTGATCCGGGGCCAACCGGATGAAGCGGACGAATCACGGGTCGGGCGGGCTCGAGGAAAACTTCGGCGGGCGCTGAAGAGGCAGGCCGGGAGCATCGACCCCGCAATGGTCGATCTGGTGACAGGTATTCGTTGCGGGCGAGCAAAAGGCCGTTTCGAAGCGTAAGCTCCGAACAGGGTAGCGCGGCAGGCGGGCTTTGGAGCGTCGATCCGCCTCTCTCGAAATTAGAGGAGCGGGGAGCAAAAAAGATATCGTCCGGCTGACCTGTTCGCTGAGGCTCCGACCGTGCATGCCGGTGGGGAGCGAGGCTGAGACATGGGTCACTTGGAACCTTTTCTTTTGCGGCGGGCGCCCGGATTTCGCTTGCGGCGCGTGGCCGGACGCCTTCCGCAAAAGTACCGCCAGCCAAGGCATGAAGCGAAACCGTTGTAAACTGGTTCGCTTCGGGTGCTCCTGGAACTAACCAACATCGAAAAACGTTACGGCGGCGTAGCCGCGCTTTCCGACGGCAATCTGTCGGTAAATGCGGGCGAAGTTCATCTGCTGCTGGGCGAAAACGGCGCCGGCAAATCGACGCTGGTCAAAATTATTTCGGGCATCGTCGAGCGCGACGCGGGACGCATGCTGTGGCAGGGTCGCGAGGTTCACCTGAAAACGCCCGCCGAAGCAGCGGCGATCGGGATCTCGATGGTGCACCAGGAATCGCTGCTGGCGCAGCATTTGAGCGTCGCGGAGAACCTGTTTCTGGGGCGCGAAGAGCGGATGCCATTCGGCTGGGTGCGGCGGCGGCGCATGATGGAACAAGCCGAACGGCTGATTGCGCGGCACGGGTTCCCGCTGCGGGCGAACTGGCGGGTGGACCGGCTGACGCCTGCGGGCAAACAACTGGTGGAGATCTGCCGGGCGATTCTGCACGGCTCGAGCCTGGTGATTTTCGATGAGCCGACGTCGTCGCTTTCGGGCTCTGAGAGCGCGGAAGTTTTCCGGATCGTGCGCGAGCTGCGCGATCAGGGCATGGGCGTCATCTACATCACGCACCGGCTGAATGAGCTTGCGGAAATCGGGGACCGCGTGACGATTCTTCGCGACGGGCGAACGGTGCACACCGGACCGCTGGCGGATCTTTCGACCGAGAGCATCATTCATCACATGGTGGGGCGCGAGGTGGCGGCGATTTACGAACGCGAGCCGCTTCCGCCGGCAGAAGAGCGGCTGCGCGTTGAAAATTTGACGCGGCGGGGACAGTTGCACGATATTTCGTTTTCGCTGCGCGCGGGCGAGATCGTGGGGATGGCGGGACTGATCGGCGCGGGACGGACGGAACTGTGCCGCGCGATATTCGGAGTTGACCGGATCGATTCCGGAAAGATCCTGGTTTCGGGTAAAGAAGTGAAGATCACGTCGCCCCAGCAGGCGGTCAAGGCGGGAATCGCGCTGGTGACGGAGGACCGGCAGAAGACGGGGCTCGCGCTGCGCCTGCCGATCGCTATGAACGTGACGCTCGCCAATGTCCCGGCGATCAGCCGATCCGGGTTTCTGGACCTGATGC
>DATEFW010000033.1:0-4440 GCA_035280425.1 Bryobacteraceae bacterium
TCCAGCTGGGCGAGGAGGACCGGCTCACCCTCAACGGAATGCAGCTTGAAAACGCCGCGGTGGCCCGGGCGCGCCTCGATGCGCTGGGCCGCGCGCAGATCGCGCTTGGCGAGCTCGAAGACGCTGTCCAGCGTCCGCTGAGCCCGAGCGACCAGTTTCCACTGAATCTCGAACCTACCGCGTTGAGCAAAGCGGCAGCAACGGAGGCAATCCGATGAAAACCGATCGCGGGTTCAGGAACCAAAAAGCAGATCCCTCGCTGACGCCCCCGCGTGAAAAAGCGCAGCGCGGGACCGCATCGCTCGGGATGACAGCAACGGGCGCGATCTGCATCTTCTTGACGGCGTTCGTCGCGCTGGCATTTTTGGGCGGCTGCAAAGGCAGCATTGACAGAGACGACGCTGACGACCGCCCGCGGACTTCTCCGGCCACGCCTCCTCCGGCGCAGATCTCCTTCGAGAACGGCGAAGTGATTCTTACCATGGACGAGGCAGCGCAGAAGCGCATGGGCATTGAAGTGAGCGCTTTGGCGGGGAGTTCCAACCGGCCGCAGGCAGACGTGCCTGCGACGGTTTTGTCCGTGCAGGACCTCGCAAGCTTCCGGAACGGCTACGTTGCCGCGCTCTCTCAGATTGAAAAAAGCAAGGTAGATATCGAGGTCGCCCGCAAGCAATATGCCCGCGCCAAGTCACTATTCGAAAGCGATCAAAACATCTCCGCAAAAGTTTTGGAGTCGTCCGAAGGAAATTTGCGCGCGCTCGAAACTGAAGAGCGCGCGGCGGAACAGCAGTTGAGCCTGCAAGGCGCAATGGCCGAGCAGCAATGGGGCAACGTTGTGGCGAAATGGGCGATGGACGGATCGCCGGAGCTCGACCGCATTCTAAGCATGCGCGAAGTGCTCATTCAGGTGACGCTGCCCTTCGACCAGAACTACGCCGCCCCGAAAACACTTCTGGTGGAAGTTCCCGGCCGCACACGCGCCGAGGCGACTCTCATCTCGGCGTTTCCGCGCGTCGACCCGCGCATTCAAGGCCGCAGCTTTCTCTACGCGGCGCCGGCGCAGCCGGACTTTACCCCCGGCGTGAATCTGGTGTCTCGCCTCACCATCGGCAATTCGACGCGCGGCGTCCTCGTACTGGCGTCCGCAGTGGTGTGGTCGGAGGGCAAGGCCTGGGCGTATTTGCAAACCGCGGCGCGGCAATTTTCACGCCGCGAGGTGCCGACGGATTCCCCGGTCGATGCGGGTTACTTCGTCAAGGCAGGTTTTTCTCCCGACAGCAAAGTGGTCACAAAGGGGGCGCAATCGCTGCTCTCGGAAGAAGCCGTGCTGGAGGGCTATGGCGGAGGTGAAAGCGATGACAACTGAAACGCGGAGGACGGGATGCTGAATAAGATTGTTCACTTTTCCATCCGCTTCCGGGGAATCGTGATCGCGCTGGCCTGCGCCCTGCTGGGATACGGAATTTTTTCGCTGCTGCGCGCTTCCTACGACGCGTTTCCCGATTTCGCGCCGCCGCAGGTTTCCGTCCAGACGGAGGCGCCGGGACTTTCGCCGGAGCAGGTGGAAGTTCTGGTCACGCAACCGATCGAGAACAGCATCAACGGCGCCACCGGCATCGGGTCGTTGCGGTCGCGCTCGATTCAGGGCCTTTCCGACGTCACCGTGGTTTTCCGCGCGGGCACGGACATCTACCGCGACCGCCAGTTGGTGGCCGAGCGCCTGGCGGCGGTAGCCAGCGAGCTGCCCACCGGCGTGCAGCCTCCGCTGATGACGCCGCTCACTTCGTCCACTGCCTGGGTGATGGAAGTGGACTTCACGTCGGACAAGCTATCACTGATGGACCTGAGAACGATCGCGGACTGGACCATCAAGCCGCACATTCTTGCGGTTCCCGGAGTCGCCGGCGTCGAGGTCAGCGGCGGCGACGTGCGCCAGCTGCAATTCCAGTTCGATCCCGAGAGACTCGTGCAGTACGGGGTGAGCGTGGAAGACGTGATCGCGGCGGCGCGCGAGGCCACCGGAGTTCGTGGCGGGGGTTTCATCGAAACCGCCAACCAGCGCATCGTGCTGCAAACAGAAGCTCCGTCCGCGACTCCGGCGCAACTGGCGGCGACGGTTTTGGTTCATCACAACGGCGCCAACGTCACCCTCGGCGACGTGGCGCGCGTGCAAGAGGCCCCCGCGCCGCGAATCGGTGCGGCGTCTGTAGGAGGAAAGCGCGGCGTGAGCCTGATCGTGGACGCCGCTTACGGCGCGAACACGCTGGACGTCAGCCAGCAGATAGATAAAGCCCTCGACGAGTTGCAGCCGGGCCTCGAAGCACAGGGCGTCGCGATGCACCGCGACGTGCTGCGGGCGGCCGACTTCATTACTGTGGCGCTCCACAATGTGCGCGAATCGTTGGTAATCGGTGGCATCCTCGTAGTGGTGGTCCTATTCTTGTTTCTCTTCAACCTGCGCACCGCAGCCATCTCTTGCACCGCGATTCCTCTCTCGCTGCTCACGGCAGTGATCGCGCTCAACAAGATGGGGTTGAGCCTCAACACCATGACGCTCGGCGGGCTTTCCATCGCGATTGGCGAAGTCGTGGACGATGCGGTGATCGACGTGGAGAACATCTACCGGCGGCTGCGCGAAAATCGCGCTGCGGCAAATCCTCGTTCGCTCTTTCAAGTTGTCTTCGATGCCTCCATCGAAGTGCGCAGCGCCGTCGTCTACGCCACGTTCGCGGTGATCCTGGTGTTTTTCCCGGTGCTGAATATGTCCGGGCTGGCCGGGAATCTCTTCGGCCCGCTGGGCGTGGCCTACATCTGGGCGATACTCGCGTCGCTGGTGGTGGCGCTGACGGTCACGCCGGCGCTCAGCCTGATTTTACTCGGCCGGCGCGACCTTCCCCCGCAGGAGCCGCCGGTCGTGCATTGGTTGAAGCGCCGATACGAGGGGGTTCTGCTTTACGTGGAGGGCGCGCCGCGACTGCTGGTTCCCGCCGCGGTGGGCTTGCTCGTGGTCGCGGGCGTGGGATCGCTATTTTTCCTGAGCAGCTCGTTTTTACCAGAGTTGCGCGAAGGAAACATCACCGTGCACATGACCGCCGTTCCCGGCACCTCGCTCGACGAGTCTTTGCGACTGGGGGACCGGCTCACGCAGGCGCTTTCGCAAGTTCCCTTTGTGCGATCAGTGGCGCAGCGCGCGGGAAGGGCCGAACTAGGCACCGACACCATGGGAACGCACGAAAGCGAGATTGACATCAATCTGCAGGCGTTAGACGGAGCGCAGGTGCAGGCGTCGCAGGATCAGATCCGGCGCATCCTGGCGGGAGTTCCCGGCGCGGTGCTGACTTCGAACAGCTTTTTGACCGAGCGTATCAACGAAACTTTGTCGGGATATGGCGCCGCGGTGGCGGTGAACGTTTTTGGCAACGATCTCGATCAATTGGACCGCGAAGCCGCGCAGATCGCGCGCATTCTCGCGGCCATTCCCGGCGGAGCCGAAGTGCAGCTTCAGTCTCCGCCGGGCATGCCGGAGATTCTGGTGCGGCTGCGCAAAGATGGGATCGCGCGGTGGGGATTCGATCCGCTTACGGTGCTGGATGTGGTGCGCACGGCTTACGGAAGCGAAATCGTGGGGCAAACCTACGAGGGCAATCGCGTCTTCGACGTTTCGGTGCTGCTCGCCTCGAGCCGGCGGCCGCAAGTGAGCGAATTGGGCGCGCTGCCGCTGCGCAATCCCGACGGAAAATTCATCGCGCTCAGCGAGCTGGCGGACCTGCGGGAATCTTCGGGCCGCTACGTGGTGCTGCACGAAGGCGCGCGGCGCGTGCAGACGATCACGTGCAACGTGCGGGGGCGCAGTGTGGATTCGTTTGTCCAGGAAGCGCGCAGGCGCATTTCGAGCATCAAGTTTCCGCCCGGCAATTATGTGAGTTTTTCCGGAACGGCGGCGGCACAAGCCCAGTCGCAGCACGACCTGATGGTGAATTCGGTGCTGGCGGGCCTGGGAATCATCCTGCTGCTCTCGGTGGTGATGGGAAATGCACGCAATCTGCTGCTGGTGCTCGCCAATTTGCCGTTTGCGCTGGTGGGCGGAGTGATTGCGGCCGGGCTGACCGGAGGCGATCTGTCTCTGGGTTCGCTGGTGGGATTCGTGACGCTCTTTGGAATCACGCTGCGGAATTCGATCATGCTGATTTCGCATTACGAGCATCTGGTGGAATCCGAAGGCATGAGTTGGGGACTGCAAACGGCGCTGCGGGGCGCTTCAGAAAGACTGGCGCCAATTCTCATGACGGCGCTGGTGACGGGGCTCGGCCTTTTGCCGCTGGCCATCGGCAGCGGCGATCCGGGGCGCGAGGTGGAAGGCCCCATGGCGATTGTGATTCTCGGCGGGTTGGTGACTTCGACGCTCTTGAATCTGCTGGTGCTGCCGACGCTCGCATTGCG
>DATEFW010000034.1:0-330933 GCA_035280425.1 Bryobacteraceae bacterium
TGAGGACGGCGCCGCACCGCCCGTGGGGACAGTGGTTTCCGCAACCTCGCCGGTTTCGGCAACCATTGGGGGGGCGCCGGCGGAAGTCCAGTTTGCCGGGCTCGCGCCGGGTTATGCAGGCCTTGCGCAGATTAATCTGAAAGTTCCGCCGCTCCCGAGCGGTACCTATACTGTTGAAATCCGCGTTGGGGGCGTAGCCAGCAACTCCGCGCAACTGGTGGTGGCAGCCCCTTGATTCCTCCCGGGTCAGCTTTGCCGTTTCATCTCCGCGCCGTTCGTGCGGCTCTGCGTCGACTGAATGCCTATTTGAGCCGGCGATACGAAGTCGCTGCGGCGCGACGCCATCCTATGCCTATAGCAGCGCCGCCTGCCGAATTGGCCAGTGTAATGGAGCGGCTTCGCGATCTTGACCTGCCGGACGCGAAGGCACGCGGCTACTTTGACAAGCATCTGCCGCGCCTGGCCCGCACGGTGACGCTCATCCCTCCGTCGAAAACCGGCGGGCGCGTTCTGGAACTCGGCTGCTACATGCATATCACGCCGTTCCTACAGGAGCTGCGCGGATACCGCGAAGTGCGCGGCGCCGATCACGGCAAGCTGGGCCAGCTTGACCGCAAAACCGCCAGCGTGCGCGGCAAAGTTTTCGAGCTCAAGATCGACCTGTTCGACGCCGAGCGGGATCGGTTTCCCTATGATGACGGTTATTTCGAAACTGTCCTCGCCTGGGAGCTGATCGAGCATATGCTCTATGACCCGATGCACCTGCTTCTCGAGTGCCATCGCGTTCTGGAAGAAGGCGGGCGGCTGCTGGTCACCACGCCGAATGTCGCCAGTCTCACCAGTGTCTGGCGCGTCCTGCACGGTTACGACAACCCGCAGATTTATTCCAAATACAGCCGGCCCCGCCCGGATCACCCGCCGGAGATTCCGCACGTGCGCGAATACACGGCTTTCGAGCTCCAATACGCGTTGCGGGCTGCCGGTTTCGAGATCGAGACGGCGCTAACCGAGCCGATTGCCGAGTGGGCCAAGCATCTTCCGATGTGGAATTTTCTCGAAGAGCATGGATTCAATACGTCGATGCGCGGCGAACAGACCTATTGCCTGGCCGTCAAACGGTCCGGGTTGCCGGTGACGCGCTATCCGGAATTTCTGTACGCGGAGTAGGTTGCGGCCTGGCGGTTTATTCGTCCATCCAGCGCTTATAGCACTCCAGCACGTTACGGCCGCGAAAAACAACCGTGCGAGCCGTGTACCGGCGCTCTTCACCGTGGTCCATCGCTTCCGCCGGCACGCCCGGCTTTCCGGGGAAGTATTCGATCTTCATCTCGACCGGTTCCTGAAGCTTCCACGGCTTGAACTCGTGAATCCGCGTAACGGCGCGGCGCGCCGCGGATTGGATTTGGGCGAGCGCTTCGGCGTGCGAAAGGCTGAGCGTCGAGTGCGTGCCGGCCAGCCGCTTGACCGCGACGGTTTCGGCCTTCGGCTGCAATTCGCGCAGCTCGTCGCAGGCCGCCTGATCGCCCGCCAGCATGATCGTGGGAATGTCGAAATATCCGGCAATCGCGGCGGTCTGCCCGATTTCTCCCACTGGCTTTCCGTTCAGGAAAATGTTCTGCACGCTAAAACTTTGGGAATGCGCGAGCACGCCTCCCTTGGCTTGTGCCATAGCGTGCTGGCCAACAAACATCACCCCGTCGTAAAGTTTTTCCGCCAGGTAATAGTCCGGCGGCGTCGGCTCGCCCTGAATCAGCTTCGCGCGCGGATGGATGTCTTGGATTGAGAGCGAACGGCTGGAATCGTGGCCGTCCCAAATCACTACTTCGCTCGCGCCGGCTTCGAGAGCACCCGAGACCGCGGCATTCACCTCTCCAGTCAGTAGCTTGCGCGATTCATCGTAGCGGCGCTGGCCCGGCAGCAATTGCTCATCTGCGTTGTTGACCCCACCCACGCCCTCCATATCGGTAACGATGAAGATTTTTGGCCCTTGCGCGGCACATACGCCCGCTGCCAGCAGGACGAGCAACCAACGGTTCATTTTTTCAGCTCCTTCCGGGCCACCATTTTAACCGCGCCGGTTGAGTGCTGCACGCCCGCACCACCGGTTCATCGCGGCGCGGCGCGCCCGAACTGGAACCAGGCACGCAGAATGCGCAAGTGCGCATCCACAATTGCTGTGGCAATAAAGCCGGGTGATTGCGGGTCGCCGAACCGCAGGTCCATCGCCTCCACGCGCGTGGCGTTTTCGGCCTGTTCAGCCGGCAGCACCTGCCAGAAAGGATACTGCGCAAAGCGCAGGTACTCTTGAAAAACGTCGGAACGGTTGGCCGCATCGATGGCAGGGGAAGCTTCGGGTTTGTAAAACGTACGCCCGGTCGAGGGGTCGAAGTCACGCGACAGATCGATCTCCTCAATCACGAAACTGTCGGCAGTTTCTGCCAGGCCTCGCCAGCGGATGAGGCTCATCGTCGGAAATGCTGCCACCCGGCGCGCTGCTACGCCCGCGTATTCGCGCGATTCAAGCATGGCGATTACGCGGTCGTGCAATATGTATCGCGTGCCGTTGTACAGCACCAGAAATGCGAGCGCCGCTACGGCAAAGCCGCGGTATGCCCCGCCGCGGGTGGCGGCTCCGATCTCGCTGTTCACCAGCCGTGCGAGCATCGGCGCGAGAGTGGCGATAAGCAACACGCCCCAAATCCAGAAATCGATCACGCTGGTCAGATCCCAGCGAAACCATCGGCCGGAAAACGGCTCGAGCAGCCGGACACCATAGATATTCGTGAGGTCCAGCGCCAGATGGCTCGCCACTCCGATCACAGCGGTAACATAAGCGCCTATCCAAGGCAGGCGATGCCGAAATGCGAGACTCACGAGGAGCACGCAAAAGACCGGCAGAATTGGCCACGCAATGAGCGCATGCGTCACGTTGCGGTGATAGTGCAGGAAGGTCAGCGAACCGCCGAACGAACTGACCACATCCACGTCCGGCGCATTGGCGGCGAGGATTAAGATCCAGTTTGCCCGGGGCGTCAGCCGGTTGCATCCTGCGCGGCTCAACAGCAGGCCCGCCAGGGTATGCGTGATGTTGTCCAATGGCTAGTCTTCCGAGCGGGCGTGGCGCACGTGCGCGATGTTGGGGTAGCCGTTCATGGCCAGACGGCATGACGGGTTGCCGTGGTAGCGCGGCGCATGGAACGTGAACTGCGGCACGTAGACAATGTCGCCTTCATCCGCAATGATCACGCCCTGCCCTTCGATCGGGTAGCGGATCTGCCCCAGCATGATCAACCACGATTCGGAAGATTCCGGATGATAATGGCCGGGGTTTTTGGTGTCGAGCGGCGGCAGCTCCCTCTCGTACCCGTAAATGATATTCGCAAACAGCCGGGCATCGGTGACAAAAGCCTGGCCGCGAAATTTCGGATTTTTTGCCAGCTCGAACAGATTCACATGCGGCACGTTGCCGTGGTCGTATGGCCCGGGATCGCGGTTGAGCTTGGCCTCGATCCATTTGAATCCGGGCATTTCCGGAGGTTTGACGTCCATCGGATAAAACGTCTTGACGTGCGGAACATTCACTTCGTAACGCAGCGCGGGAGTGTCGCCGAGCGTCTCGATCGAATAGATGGTCTGCATGGGCACCTGAACGAGCGAGCCTCTGGTCGCAATGATGGGCTGCTGGCCTTCGATCTCGAACTTCAGCTTGCCTTCCACTACCGCCCAGAACTCGCGCGTGTCCGGATGAAAGCGGCGCGAGACCTTCGTGCCCGGCACGGACTGGATGTACTCACCGTGGAGGGTATCGTCGTCCACAATCACCTGGCGCCAATTGGCTTCTCCGGCGTGCTGCTTCTTGAGATCCGCCAGGCGCGTAACCGGCTTGTGAGGCGGCACGTATTTTGGAATTTCAACGGGCTTCGGCGCCCAGGACGGCTGCTCCGGCGGCCGTTTGTGGTTTTGCCCAAAACAAGCGAACGCCAGCGCCAGCACGGCAACTCCTGCCAAGATACTCCTCGATCGTTTCATCACGGCTCCTGAAAATGAAGTCAGGATTGTATCACGCGAGGTGTGGTGAAGAGCCGCTGTTCTAGTTACCGGCGGTCCGGATTCGAATGTTGCGGAACATCGCGACTGTCGTGTGATCGTGCAATTGCAATCCGATCGGCCCGGTTTTGGATCGCGCCGGGTCGCCCGGATGCTGCGCTACTACCTGGCCGTTCAGTTTCACCCGAATCATGTCGCGGCGGGATTCGATATCCAGCGAGTTCCAGTCGAAGTCATGCTGGCCGCCGGTTTTGGCTTTGGCGAACAGGTACACGCTGCCGGTGGGATACTCGTCGCCGTCGTTGGCGATCTGGATTTCATAGCCGATGTGGGAGGGTGTCCGGTGGGGATCCCAAGCTGCCCCTTGGGCGTAGTGCGCGCGGGACGTGTCGCGGATAGAAACGCCGCTGTTGCCGCCATATCGCAGCCAGAACTCCAGGTGCAGATCGTAGTCGCCGAATTCTTTCTTGGTATAGAGCCAGCACTGATGCTCGGTGGGCTTACGCATGTCGCGCTGCCCAACCAGCGTTCCATCGCTCAACACGTTCCAGTACCCTTCGCCGATGATTTCCCATCCGTCCAGGTTCTTGCCGTTGAGAAGATCAACCCAGCCGGGGAGAGACCCGGCGGAACCGGTCTGCATGAAGGCGGCCGCAGTGAAGATCGCAGAAATGACTTTTGTTGCGCAAGGCATTCCATCATTGTAGGCGAGGCGGCTGCAGGTGAGCGGGCAAGGCGCGACTTTTCACCGGCCTTCAGCTGCACACCGGCCCGGCCGGTCGGTGACTGAGCCGGCGCCAGCTGAAGGCGGTGAAAACCGCGCGTCACGCGATCTTGGCGAGGGGAGGCGAGAACTCCGGCTCCGGCATGCGAATAACCTTGGGCGCAAGTTCCGGCGGCGCTTTACGCATGGTGCCGCCGAAGTACTCATCGAGCGGATAGAGGCTGTAGGGCTTGAGCTCGCGGAAAACCCGGCCAAGCTTTTGTTGTAGGCGGTAGACGGTATGGAAAAACGTGCCGCGATCGATTTTCATCTGCCGGCAGCATAGTTTCCAATCGGCTCCCAGCAGGAAATGATTTCGGAAAACAAGGTACTCGAACTCGGTGAGCGTGCGGCGGCTGACCAGATAAAAATCCGCGACGTAGTCCTCGTCTTTTCTTACCCACGTCAACCTGCGGTCCTTTCCGGCGCAAAACGTGAGCGTCACTTTACTCATGTACTTTTCCTTGCTGACGCAGTAGCGAAAGCGGGCATAGCAAGCCCGGAAAATCGCCCGCAGCACGCAATTGCAAGGGGTTAATCTGCCCTTTCGACCTGGACGCAATCCACTGCCGTGACAGTGCGTACAAGAGGTCTTTGCCAACGCAATCGTCTCAGACCTGCTCCACTCGATTGCCAATGAATGTTCCTCCCTGCCGCCCTGGTTCGATCGACCGAAGGGCTGGCCTCAAAAACGCTGTTGTCCAATGTAAATCCAATTGCGAAACCGTCAAGAATTCTAATCTTTATAAATTCTTTTTCGCGGATGCCGTGTTTCCATGTTTAAATTAAATTTATTATAATAAACGAGATATATGGCTAGTCCGCTTTGAATCAATTCTAATTTTAATCATTAAAATTTACTGGTAAGATCTAATTCTGGTTTCCCTATTTCGGCGGGAAATCATTCGAGGGTTCGCTGATGTACTTCGAGTCGCTGCAACAACGGCTGATCGCACACGTGCACGGCCTGGTACAGAGAGGTGAACTGACCGAACGAGGGCTGGCGCGCCGGACGGGTATTTCTCAGCCGCATCTTCATAACATGCTTAAGGGAGCACGCGTGCTCTCGCCGCCCATGGCCGACCTGATCCTGCGGCAGCTCCACATGACGGTTCTCGATCTGCTTGAGGCCGAGGACCTGCACCAGCGCCGCAACCACCGGTAATTCCCGACCGGCAGGGTGCGGCACTCGCTTTCCGCTTGCGTTGGGCATATTCTGTTGGAAAGCCGCCCCCCAATGAGCGCTACGGCGGATGGAGCAGCCCGCAATTGTCCAAAGACCGACTGAAAAAGCTGGCCGAAGCGATCGATGCCCTGGCGGCCAAGGATACGGCGCTGGTTCAAAAAACTCAGGAGATTGCCGGCCTTCGCTGCAAAGCTGCCGTCCAGTTGCATGGAATCTGCCACGACTTCGTTTCCAAGATCAACCGGCAACTGACGAAGACGGCGCTGGACTTCGATCCCGCCGAGTATGCGCCTGAATCGTTCAACGACACCGGCATGAACCTGTTCCAGATCAACGCGCGCGGCCGGATCATGCAAATCGAGTTCGGGTCTACGCCGGAAATGATTTCCACAGAAAACTTCCGCGTGCCCCACGTACTCGAGGGCTCGATCCGGTGCTTCAACCAGGAGTTTCTCGACCAGGCGGTGATTGAGGAGCAGTTTATTTTCTACTGCCTGGAAAAGAAACAAAGCCTGTGGCGGTTCTTCGATGCCCGTACCTATCGCTCTGGTCTGTTCGATCAGGAATATCTGATCTCTCTTATGGAGCAGTTACTGTAGAAACACTTGACAGTCCTCTTCGCCTAGTGCTATTTTTCTAGCATATGCTAAAAATACAGCAGGTCGGCGAATGAGCGCGCCGGCCGCCCTGAGCCGGCGCGAGCGCGAGATCATGGACATCCTTTACCAGCGGGGCAAATCTTCGGCCTCCGAGGTCCGGGAATCCATGGCCGACGCCCCCAGCTATTCGGCCGTACGCGCCATGTTGCGCGTGCTGGAGGAGAAAGGCCACGTCCGGCACCAGGCCGAGGGGCTCCGTTACGTTTACGTCCCGACCGTGGCGCCCGAGAAGGCCAAACGCTCCGCCGTGAAACACCTGCTGGACACATTTTTCAATGATTCCCCGGAGCAGGTTGTGGCTGCGCTGCTGGACGTAGGATCCACGCGTCTGACGCGCGAAGAACTGGACCGCATGGCGGCCATGATTGAGGAAGCCAGGAAAGAGGGTAAATAAATGCTCGGTTGGAACGAAGCTGCATGGTTCTCGCTGTGCACCGCCGTGGCGGTAAAGAGCACGGCCGTGCTGGCCGCGGGTTGGTTCATCGTTTTTCTGATGCGCCGGCGTTCGGCGGCAGCGCGGCACCTGGTTTGGACCGCGGCTTCGGCCGCCGTGCTGGCGCTGCCGTTGTTATCTCTGTCTCTGCCGGTGCTGCGAGTTCCATCGGCAGCCCTGCCGTCCGGCATCGCGCCCATCTTGTTTCAGGTGACGGCCTCAACATCATCGGGCGCGGTTTCGCCGGCGGCGCCTTCGCCCCGAGGGCCCTCGCCGCTCATTCCGGCGGGCCGCCGCGTAGATTGGCGGCTGTGGCTGATGCTGCTTGCGGCACTCGGATCGGCGGCAATTTTCCTCCGCACGCTCGTGGCAGCCGCCGGCGTTTGCCGCCTTCGACGCTCGGCGAAGCCGTTTTTGGATCGCGTCCTCTGCGATCGGCTGGCCCGGCTTGTAGGGGTACGCCAACCTGTGGATGTGCTCGAGACCAAACCCGGCGCCATGCCCATGACCTGCGGGTTCCTGCGTCCGGCCGTGCTTTTGCCGGCGGATGCAACGGAGTGGAGCGAGGAGCGAAGACGCTTCGTGCTGCTCCATGAACTCGCGCACGTGCGCCGCGGCGATCTGGCGGCGCAGGCCATCGCGCGTATGGCCCTGACATTCTATTGGTGGAATCCCCTCGCCTGGGCGGTCTGGCGCGGATTCCTCAAGGAACGGGAGCGTGCGGCCGATGACGTGGTGCTCAACGCCGGCGCCAGCGCCTCGGAATACGCTGCCAATCTGTTGGAGGTGGCGCGCACTATGCAGGCCACGCCCGCCGCCGCGTGGGCGGGAGTGCCCATGGCCCGCCGATCCCAACTGGAGGGCCGGCTGCTGTCAATTCTTGATTCCGCCGCCAAGCGGAAAGCTCCGGATCGCACGTCCTGGCGGGCCGCCGCGATTCTCGCCGTCGTGCTTGTGGCTCCGCTCGCAGCCATGCGCGCGCAGGAGCCCGGCCAGGATAGCCCGTCAGTTCCGGTGGATGTGGATGCCGCGATCCGGTCCGCGCAGTCGCAGAGAAATTACGACGTGCTGGAGACCGCCGCGAAAGCCGCGGAGCGTCTGCGAAAATACGACGCCGCGCAGAAATTACTGGAGGCTGCGGTAGCGATGCGGGGCGAAATTGCCGGCGAACAGAGCCCGGATTATGGAATCGGGCTCATGAGGCTCGCGGATCTGGAGAAAATGCAGCGTCACGGCAAGTCGGCGGAAAGCCTTTATGCCCGCTCGGTGCAGATCCTGGGGGAACGGCCGGAGGCGGCTGCTGCGCTACTTTGCCTGGGAACCGCGGCCATACTCAATAAACACTTTCCGCAGGCGATCCAGTATTTCGAGCACGCAGGAAGTCTGGACCCGGCGATGAAAGGACGCACATTGATGTGGTCCGCTATCGTCAGGCAAAGGGAACAAAATCCGGTGGACGCCGAGACGCTTTTCAAAAACGCGCTCTCGGCCCAGGATGGAAAGTCCAAAGACGCCGCGATCACGATGAAGCTCTACGCGCAGTTTTTGCGCGAGCAGGGCCGCGACAAAGAAGCCAACGAGCTTTTTGTCGAGGCGATGAATACTCAGGAGGCGGTTGCCGCAGCTGCTGCGAAGCCGACCCGGGATGGCGTTTATCGGGTGGGGAACGGCGTGCAGGCGCCGGGTGTCTTGCAGAAAGTGGATCCCTCGTACACCGATGAGGCGCGCGCAGCGAAGCTTTCCGGGACCGTTATTCTCTCGGTCGAGATCGGGACCGACGGTTTGGCCCACAACGCCCGAGTGATGCGCGGCCTGGGGCTTGGTTTGGACGAAAGCGCGATGGATGCCATCAGCCAGTGGCACTTCCGTCCGGGTTTGAAAGACAATCAGCCGGTAACGGTCGCTGCAACGATCGAAGTGAATTTCCGGTTGCTGTGAGGTGCCGGGAATGGCACGCCGCCGTCTGGGCGCTGCTGCTTGCCTGCGCGCTGGCCGGCTGCACGTTCCGCACTGCCAGGATTCCCAGCCCGGTACAGCGCGGAGACTCGATCGACCTGCAACCGGGCTGGAGGTTGCGGGTTGTCACGCCAATCCTCAAGTCCGGCGGATACCGGCTAAACGCCCTCAACGAGCAAACCGGAGGCAATACCATCACAATTGCCGGCTCCGATTTCCTCGGATACGAAACGGCCTATTATGCCGTAAAAGCGCGACGCTGTCGCGGTGTGCGCGTCGAGTTCACATCGGCTGATCGCAACCAGAACGGCGAGACTCGTTCCGAAGACCGGCCGCTTGTGCGCCTGTTCCAGTTGCCTCGCAGGGACAGATACGTGAGGCTGATTTACCTTTTGCGTAGCAGCCGCGCCGATCACGATATGGCTGTCGTGGCGGCAGCCGGCACGAAATCTCTCGAAATCCTGACCGAGCAACTGGAGGCCGATCCCACCGGCGGCTGCCGCAGCAGCAAAACCGCATCTTGCTCCTGGATTCCCGATGGCATCGCTGTCCGGGCCGAGGTTCAGAAAAACGCCAACGGCGAGAAGCAATGGGAGCCGGTGCGCTAACGCACCGTCGGATAATGAATCCCCAACTGCTCCAGGTACGTTTTGTATTTTGATGGATCGTAGCGCAGCTTGCGCAGTTCCGGGCGGAAACGCTCCATCTTTTCGCGATTGAGCTCGATCGGCGGCTTGGTGCCTTCCGGAATCAGCGACTGCCATTTGGTTTCTCGGGTCTGCTCGGCAAAATAACTGCGCGCTGCCTGGAGAAGCTCCGGTTTGAGCAATAGGTCGAGAGCGGTCATGGCATGGGCCTCCGCGCCAACGGTTGCGCCTTTGTGCGCGATCGGCGTGGCCATGGCGATGCCGCTCGACCAGTGGTGCCCGACCATGCCCGGAATATTGCCCGGATACCGCAGCACCACGGTCGGCAGATTCCACGAAACTTCCGCAATATCATCCGAACCGGCTTGCGAGTAATCGAAGCCCGCGGGTTTCAGCTCCGCTACTTTCTTGGGCAATCCCTCGACCTTGGCTTTCAGCTCGGCCTGCGCGGCCCGCGCCAGCGTCTCATCGGCTTCGGACCACTCGGGCATCCCGACTTCCTTGATATTCGCGGTGAGCGCTTCGGCAACCGGTTTGTTGAAGTACCCAGGCCAGGTCGCGGCGAGCACGCGCTCGGTCATCGAGGTGTCCGTCATCATTGCGGCCGCTTGCGCCATCTTCGTGCCAAGGGCGTGGAGATCGCGGATACGGTCGTAATCCCACTCGCGGAAAAAATACCAGACCGTGGCTTCGGGCGGCACAACATTCGGCTGGTCGCCGCCATGGACGATCACGTAATGCGACCGCTGCTCCGGCCGCAAGTGCTCGCGGCGAAAATTCCAGCCCACGTCCATCAGCTCGACCGCATCGAGCGCGCTGCGCCCTTTCCATGGCGATCCGGCCGCGTGCGCGCTTTCGCCGTGAAAACTGTACTGCGTCGAGACGAGGCCGGAGCCGCTCGGGCCGTAATTCGTACCGAAGTTGCTCCCGATGTGGGTGCTCAGCATCACGTCCAGATCCCGAAACAGGCCCGCGTTCACCATGTAAGTGCGGCTGGCAAGCAATTCTTCAGCGACACCCGGATAAACGCGGATCGTACCGGGGATGTGGTATTTCTGCATCAGCCGTTTCACCGTGATCGCCGCCGTAACGTTCACCGCCTGGCCGGCGTTGTGTCCTTCACCATGGCCGGGTCCGCCGGGAATCAACGGAGAGTGATACGCGACCCCGGGCTTTTGCGACGTTTCCGGCAGACCGTCGATGTCGGCCATGAAGCCGATCACCGGTTTTCCCGATCCCCAGCTCGCCACGAAAGCCGTGGGCATGCCGGCCACGCCGCGCGTGACCGTGAAGCCTTCCTTCTCGAGGATCCCGGTCACGTAAGCCGATGTCTCGAACTCCTGAAAGCCCAGCTCCGAAAAACTGAAGATGGAATCGACCATCTGCTGGGTCAGGGTGGCATCGGCGCGGACCATTTCGCGCGCTTCTTTCTTCAGCCCGGCGATATCGGGCGTCGCGGCGGCGGCTGCACCGGCGAGCGCGATAACAACAACACTTCGTAAAGCGGCTTTCAATTTTTCCCTACCTCCTCGTAAATCTGGAGAACCTCTCGCGCGGTCCGCTCCCAGCTAAATCGCGCCGCCTGCTGTTTGCCTTTGGCCACCAGCCGCGCGCGGAGCTCCGTATCGAGCAGTACATCGCGGATGCCGCGCGCGATCTCGAAAACGTTCTCCGGGTTTACCATCACCGCGGCATCGCCCACCGCTTCCGGTAGCGAACTGACGTTCGATGTGATCACCGGCGTGCCTGAAGCCATGGCCTCGAGCGGCGGCAATCCGAAACCTTCGTACAGCGACGGGAAGACGAAGGCCGTCGCGCATTCATAGAAAATGCGCAGGGTATCAAACGGAACGAAGCCCAGGAAACGCGCGCAGCTCTCGACCCGGCTATGGATTACCGCGCGGCGGACCGCCGGGTTGCGCGCGATCTCATCGCCGATGATGATCAAGCGCAGATCGGCATAGACAGGATGGGAGGCGAGCTCGTTGCGAACCACGGCGAAGGCCTCCACCAGGCGCGGAATATTCTTTTGCGGTCGGATATTTCCGGCGTAAAGCAGAAACGGATAGTGAATCTGATAACGCTCGAGGATCCTCTGTCGCTCGCGCTCCTCCGTTTGCGGTCCGGCGGCGCGGGCATCGGCAACATGGCCGTGGCGGAAGAACTCGGGGGATGGCGCGCTGTACACCAGGCGGACGCGGTCGGCTGGAATTCCGAGAGTCTGTACCACGTCGCGGCGCGTTGCCACCGAAACCGCCATGACACGGTTCGCGCGCAATAAACCGCGGCGAAACCGGTAGCGCCGCATGCTTTTTTTCATTCCGTCCGGTTCGCCGTAGAGCAGGCTGCCCATATCGTGAATCGTAACGACGTAAGGCCTGGGCATGAACCACGGCACGCGATTGAGCGGAACGTGATGCACGTCGGCGGACAACCGCCGCAGGAAAAGCGGAAAAGCCAGATGGCTGGATGCGCCGCTCTCGGGAGCGTCATACGGAGCTGTTTCGAAATTCGGCGGCAATCCTGAAAGCAGGCGCGCATCGGCGGCCGAAACCACAAGCACGTAACGATTATGGTCGTCCACTTGGGCCAGCGCGTGGACCAGGTTGCGAATGTAGGTCCCGATTCCGAAATCGCGTATGCGCCGCACGTCAATGGCGATCTTGAGCATACGCGCTACGGAGTGCCCGGAGCCTCAGCCCACCGCCGGCGCCCGTTCCAGTTTCCAACTGTAGAGCGGAAAGCGCTCGGTGAGTTTTTGGACTCTGCGGCGGACTTCGGCGATAGCGGCTTCTGATGATGCGTCGTGAAGTACTCGCGCGATCAGCGAGGCGACCTCACGCATTTCGGCCTCACGGAAACCGCGCGTCGTCACTGCCGGGCTGCCCAGCCGGATGCCGCTCGGGTTAAGCGGCGGATTCACGTCGAATGGGATGGTGTTTTTATTGACGGTGATGCGTGCGCGGTCGAGCGCTGCCTCGGCCTCTTTGCCGCGCACACCCTTCGAGAAAACATCCACCAGCATCACGTGCGTATCGGTTCCGCCGGAGACCACGCGATAACCTTCATCGATCATGCCCGCGGCCAGCGCGCGCGCGTTGGCCACCACCTGCTTCTGATACGCGACGAATTCGGGCTGCATGGCCTCGAGAAAACAGACGGCCTTGGCCGCGACCACGTGCACCAGCGGGCCGCCTTGAATGCCCGGGAAAACGGTTTTATCAATGGCTGCTCCGTACTGCGCCTTGGCGAGGATGATGCCGGCACGCGGGCCGCGAAGAGTTTTGTGGGTGGTCGAGGTGACGATATCGGCCCATTGGCACGGATTCGGGTGCAGCCCCGCAGCGACGAGCCCGGAGAAATGCGCCATATCGACCAGCAGCAGCGCGCCGGCGGAATCCGCGATCTGGCGGAATCGCGGAAAATCCAAAATGCGCGGATACGCGCTGCCGCCCGCGATGATCAGCTTCGGCTTGTGCTCCTGGGCCAGGCGCGCCAGTTCGTCGTAATCGATGCGCTCGTCTTCTTTGCGGACGCCGTAAGGAATCACTTTGTATGTCTTGCCGGAAAAATTAAGCTGGTGCCCGTGCGTCAGATGGCCGCCATGCGAGAGATTCAATCCGAAAATCGTGTCGCCCGGCTGTAGCACCGCGGCATAGGCGGCTTGGTTGGCCTGCGAGCCCGAGTGCGGCTGAACATTGGCGTACTCGGCGCCGAAAATCTTCTTGGCCCGCTCGCGCGCCAGGTTCTCGACGATGTCGACAAACTCGCAACCACCGTAATACCGTTTGCCAGGATAGCCTTCGGCGTACTTGTTGGTGAAGACGCTGCCCGTCGCTTCGAGCACGGCTTCGGAGGTGAAATTCTCGCTGGCAATCAGCTCGAGTTGCGCGCCTTGGCGCTCTGTCTCGTGGCGGATGGCCTCAAAGACTTCGGGGTCGACTTCGGCCAGGGGCCGCGACATCGCATTTGGCATAGGAAAAAGCTATTTTAGCATCGGGCGGCGACGCGTGGTCTGCACATTGCCAACCCGCGCTCACTCGCGCCACAATAGAAGCGAACCTTCCTTCTGCTTCCCATATGTTGAGCCAGATCGCGGTGCACGGCGCGCGCCAGCACAATCTCAAGAACATCGACGTCGAGATTCCGCGCAATAGCTTTACCGTGATCACCGGGCTGAGCGGATCGGGCAAGTCGTCCCTGGCATTCGATACCATCTACGCCGAGGGCCAGCGCCGCTACGTAGAGACGCTCTCGACCTACGCGCGCCAGTTTCTCGATCAGATGGAGCGCCCCGAGGTGGACTCTATCGAGGGCCTGAGCCCGGCCATCTCGATCGAACAGAAAACTACCAGCCGCAGCCCGCGCTCGACCGTCGGGACTATTACCGAAATTTACGATTATCTGCGGCTGCTTTATTCCTCGATCGGCATTCCGCATTGCCCGCAGTGCGGAAATCCGATTTCGCGCCAGTCGACTGAACAGATCCTCCAGCACGTGCTGGCGCTCAAGCCCGAGGACCGCATTATGGTCATGGCGCCCATCGTGCGCGGCCGCAAGGGCGAATTTCGCAAGGATCTCGAAAAGCTGGCGCGCCAGGGCTTCGTCAAGGCGCGGATCGACGGCATACTCCGGGCGCTCGATGAAGACATTCCGCCGCTCGATAAACGCCGGAATCATACGATCGAAATCGTCGTCGACCGGTTGCTGGTGAAGCCGGGCATCGAGAAGCGTCTGGAAGCATCCATCGAGACGGCCACCAAGCTCGCCGACGGACTTGTGCTGATCGCTGTCGTGAACGGCGAAGAGCGTCTGTATTCGCAGAAGCTCGCCTGCACACAATGCGGAACCAGCGTGCCGCAGCTCGAGCCGCGCTCGTTTTCCTTCAACAGCCCGTACGGCGCGTGCGAAACGTGCTCTGGCCTGGGCAACCGCTGGGCATTCGATCCCGGCAAAGTGATCGTGGATTTCTCGAAGCCGCTGTTTGAAGGCGGTTTGGGACCGGGGTCGGCGTCCACTTACATGCGCCACCTTCTGAACGACGCCGCGCGAGCGCATAAAATCGATCTCTCCACGCCGTTCGATCAGTTTCCGAAGAAAACGCAAAAATTCCTGCTCGATGGCGGCAACGGATTTCCCGGCATTCTGAAAATTCTCGCGCAGGCCTTCGAGGAATCGACTGAGGGTTATCGCGAGTGGCTCACCGAGTATATGTCGCCCAGCCTGTGCCCGGATTGTCACGGCAGGCGGTTACGCCCTTCGAGCCTCGCGGTGCGCGTCAAAACGCTTTCGATCGCCGAATTCACAGCCATGCCCGTTACACGCGCGCTGCTGACGGTGAAGAGCTGGCGGTTTGGCGAGCGCGAAATGCAGATCGCCGGACGCGTGCTCGACGAAATCCGCCGGCGCTTGGAATTCCTCTCGGCGGTCGGCCTGGATTATCTCAGCCTCGACCGTTCGGCCGCCACGCTTTCGGGCGGCGAAGCGCAGCGCATCCGCCTCGCGACGCAGATCGGCTCCAAGCTGCGCGGCGTGCTGTACGTGTTGGACGAACCCTCCATCGGCCTGCATCCGCGCGATAACGGTCGCCTTCTCGAAACGCTGGCCAGGCTGCGCGACATGGGCAACACCGTCATCGTGGTGGAGCACGACGCCGAAACCATAGAGCGTGCCGATTACGTAGTCGATCTCGGACCCGGCGCGGGGAGGTTGGGCGGAGGCCTGGTGGCCACGGGAACGCCGCGTGGAATTTCGGCAAATCCGGCCTCGCTCACCGGGCGCTATCTTTCCGGAGCCCTGCAAATTCCCGTTCCTCCGGTACGGCGGCGTCCAAATGGAAAAAAGCTCACGGTAACCGGTGCGCGCGAGCACAATTTGAAAAATATCGAGGTCGACATTCCGCTCGGCGTGCTGACCGTGGTCACGGGCGTCTCGGGCAGCGGAAAGTCGACGCTGGTCAACGAGATCCTGTACCGCTCCCTGGCCCGCGAAATTTACGGCTCGCGCGAGGAACCCGGCGCGCACGACAAGATCGCGGGCATCGAAAACATTGATAAAGTTGTCCGTATCGATCAATCGCCCATCGGCCGCACGCCGCGCTCCAATCCCGCGACCTACACGGGCCTGTTCGCTCCCATCCGCGATCTTTACGCGCGCCTGCCCGAATCGCGCGAGCGCGGCTATAAACCCGGGCGCTTCAGCTTCAACGTCAAGGGCGGGCGCTGTGAAGCCTGCCAAGGCGATGGCCTCAAGCGCATCGAGATGAATTTTCTGCCCGACGTTTACGTCACCTGCGACGTCTGCCACGGGCGGCGTTACAATCACGAAACGCTCGAAGTGAAATACAAAGGCCTCTCCATCGCCGACCTCCTGAACACCACGGTCGAGGACGCGCTGCCGGTGCTCGAAAATATTCCTCAAATTCGCGCCAAGCTCGAAACGCTGCGCGATGTCGGGCTGGGCTACATTCACCTGGGCCAGTCTTCGACCACCCTCTCGGGAGGTGAAGCGCAGCGCATCAAACTGGCGCGCGAGCTGAGCAAGCGGCAGACCGGCCGCACGTTTTATCTGCTCGATGAACCTACCACCGGCCTGCACTTCGACGATGTCCGCAAGCTGCTCGACGTCCTCCAGCGCCTGGTCGAGCTAGGCAATACCGTGGTGGTGATCGAGCACAATCTCGATGTCATCAAGACGGCAGATTGGATCATCGATCTCGGGCCCGATGGAGGCGAAGACGGCGGGCGCGTGGTGGCCGCGGGTACGCCTGAACACGTGATGCGCTCGAAAAAGAGCTACACCGCCGAAGCGCTGAGAAAGGTGCTGGGCAGCGCGGGCATCCCCGCTTGCGTATCCTCGAATTAATAGCGCCTATACCGTGCCGCGATGAGCAAGTACAAAATACAGCCGATCGATCTTACTGGCTTGAAGACCGTACCGCTCTCGACGCGCGGGGGCAAAGTAAAGATTAATGACTTCGCCGCGCCCTATACGAAAGACTCCGGCGTTCGAGGCTGGCTCGATTCGCTTCCGAAAATTCTCGCGGGCGACGCGTTTCGCGGCGTCGTCAAAGCGATGCGTCAAGCACAGGCGGCACGCAAGCCGATTATCTGGGGACTGGGCGGCCACGTGATCAAGTGCGGTCTGGCTCCCACTCTCAGCGATCTGATGGAGCGCGGCTACGCCACGGCATTCGCCATGAACGGCTCCGCCGCCATCCATGATTTCGAAATCGCGCTGGCAGGCCATACCAGCGAAGATGTAGAAGCCGTGCTGCCCGATGGCAGCTTCGGCGCAGCCGAAGAGACCGGCCGCGAAATGAACCAGGCAATTGCCGCGGCCGCGCGCGATGGAATCGGCATCGGCGAATCGCTGGGCCGCCGGCTGGGTGAAATCGCAAATCCCGCGCACGCCAAGTACAGTCTCTTACTGTCCGCGTATCGCCGCGCCGCGCCGGTGACCGTGCACGTCGCCGTGGGAACCGATACGCCGCATACCCATCCGGCTGTTGATCCGGCCGCGCTCGGCCGCGCGACGCACCACGATTTCCGCCTCTTCTGCTCGCTGGTTGCTGGATTAAACGACGGCGGAGTCTATCTCAATTTTGGATCCGCCGTGGTGATGCCGGAAGTTTTTCTCAAAGCCGTCTCGGCGGTGCGCAATCTGGGAAACCCGCTCGTCAACTTCACTACGGCGAATTTCGATTTTCTCCAGCACTATCGCCCCCGGGTGAACGTGGTCGAGAGGCCGCATGCCAAATCCGGCGGCCGCGGCTACGCCATCACCGGCCACCACGAATTGATGCTGCCGTTGTTGGCCGCGGTGCTGATCGAGAGCGCGCCGTGATGGACGACCAAGTGCCGCCGGCGCCTGCCGAGCCGCAAGCCGAAGCGCCGCTTCCGCCCGCCGCGCCCCCGCCCTCCGAAAGCTATCCATTCTGGAGCTACGCCGACCTGGTCGTTTTCTTCGGTCTGGCTTTCCCTTGCCTGATTCTGGGAACTCTGGTGGTGAAGGCGTTCATCTGGGTATTCCACGTTCGAGTGCACAGTCTCGCCCTGGAAGTGGTTCCGGCACAGTTTATCGGATACGGATTCTTGTTCTTTGCCCTTTACCTGCTTCTAAAATTGCATTATCAGCGTCCGTTCTGGGAGTCGCTGAAATGGGTGCGCACGCGGCCTGGTCCCACACGCGCGATCCTCTACGGCTTCGTGCTGGCGTTTGCCGTCGCCATGATCGGCACGGCCCTCCGTACTCCCGATATCCAGACGCCCATGAAAGAGCTGATGTCCGACCGCAGTTCGATCCTCCTGATTGCCGTATTTGCGGTCACCCTCGGCCCGCTCTGCGAAGAACTGGCATTCCGCGGATTTTTGCAGCCCGTTCTGGTGCGCTCGTTCGGTGCAGCCGTTGGGGTCGTGCTGGCCGCCATTCCGTTCGGCATGCTGCATCTCTCGCAGTACGGCGAATCCTGGCGTCACGGATTATTGATCACTTTGGCTGGGATCGGATTCGGCTGGATGCGCCAGGCTTCCGGCTCTACACGCGCCGCCGCCATCATGCACGCGGGTTATAACTTCCTTTTTTTCGCCACATTTTTCAGCCAGCGGGGAGGCCTGCCGAAGAGCTGGTAGAGTGATCCTACAATAAATACGCGAGCTATCCTTGATCGAAACCATTCAGTGGACCGATGCCGGCGTCGTCTTGATCGACCAGACGCGTCTTCCGCGTGAAGAGCGTTACGTCACCTGCCGCAATTATGAAGAAGTGGCGGAAGCGATCCGCTCCATGGTGATTCGCGGCGCGCCGGCCATCGGTGTCGCTGCCGCCATGGGCATAGCGCTGGGTGTCGCTCAGGCGGACGGGCGCAACCTCGACGCGCAGTTTGAACAGATCTGCGATACGCTCGCGCGCACGCGGCCCACCGCGGTCAATCTTTTCTGGGCGATCGGCCGCATGAAGCGCGTCTATGCAGAATCCCGCGCGCTTCCGCTCGCCGAACTGCGGGAGCGCTTGATCCGCGAAGCCCAGCAGATCCGTATCGAAGACATCGCCATCAACCAGGCCATCGGCCGCTATGGCGCCGCTCTTGTTCCCGATGGCAAAACCGTGCTCACGCACTGCAACGCCGGCGCTCTGGCCACCGCGGGTTACGGCACCGCGCTCGGTGTCATTCGCTCCGCCGTTTCCGCCGGGAAAAAAATCGATGTCTTCGCGGATGAAACCCGGCCGTTCCTGCAAGGCGCTCGCCTCACTGTCTGGGAATTGCAGCAGGACCGGATTCCCGCCACGCTCATCACCGACAACATGGCGGGCCATTTTCTAAAGAGCGGGCGCATCGGCTGTGTGGTGGTGGGCGCCGACCGCATTGCCGCCAATGGCGATGTCGCCAATAAAGTCGGCACCTATTCGCTCGCGGTACTGGCCAAAGAAAATCAGGTGCCTTTCTTCGTCGCCGCGCCAATCTCCACTCTCGATCTGACTCTCGCCTCGGGCGACGAGATTCCCATCGAGCAGCGCTCGGCCACGGAAGTCACGCACGTTTTCGGCGTGCCGGTCGCGCCCGAAGGCACTGCCGTTGAGAACCCGGCCTTCGACGTCACGCCCAATCGCTACGTGACGGCGATCATCACCGAGCGTGGCGTGGCCCGTGCGCCCTACGAAGAGTCGTTGAAAGATCTGGGGTCACTGCAGAAAGGCAAAGAGGCCGAGGCGGTCTGAGCCGCCCCGGTTCACGCAGGCTATTTCGCCTTGCGGATATAAATGTTCCCATTGAACGTCTGGAACTGAAATTCCGGACCGCCGCCGTTGATCGTGCCGTACATCGAGCGGTCGATGCGCACGCGATATTTTCCGCGATTCGGCCGCCCGTCTTCCACGACTGTCCTGCGCGCGGTCGGGTCCATCGTAATGTCGAAATCGCTGTAGATGTCGCCATTGTCCGTCTTGAGCTTTACGCGCGCCTTGGTATCGGCGGGAAGCGTCACGTCGATATCGCCGTTGAGCGAGCTGAAGGACATCGATTTATCCGGTGTGATTTGGTTGAGCTTGACGACCACATTTTTGTTCAGCGCATGCGCAATCACCGATCCCGAAACATTGGTCAGCGTAACGCCGCCATTGACGTTGTTGACCTCGATCTCGCCCGAGATGTGATCTACCACGATGTCGCCTCCATTCACCACTCCCAGCTTCAGCGATGTATTCACCGGAACCTGAATCGAAAGATTCGCATCGCGGCCCGGGTGGGCCCCGATATTGAGCACGTTGTCTTCTTCTTCAGCCGTCAGCCCCATGGCGGTGTTAGTGATGCGCTTCATGCCTTCCGCCCCTCGCGGAACGCGCTCGTGATGGCGTTCGCGCTCATCGCCCGGCTCGCGCCGCGTCTCGATGATCGCATCTTTGCCGTCATAGCCCTTGATCGTAATGCTTCCGTTGACCAGATGAACCTTTACCGTATGTGGACGCGAAGGATCGCTGAAAGGCACGGTGATGCGGTCGCCTGTATCCTGGCCCCATGCCGCCGCTGCCGCCAGCAACCCGAAAATAAGAACCGATTGTTTCACTGCTTTTCTCCTGAAAATCTAATTTCCCCGCTTGCGAATGAGGATGTCGCCGTTGAGCGTGTTGAAGCTCAATTCCGGTCCTCCGTTTCCCACCCGCACTCCGTGGTACTCATGACTCTTGTAAACATACTTGCCGTTGCGTTGTACCGAGGCCGCCGGCCGGGCCGGCAGCATGCTCACGTCGAAATCCGTGTACGCCTCGCCGTTAAACGTCTTCAGCCAAACATCCGCCGAAAGACCCGGACGAAACGTCACCTCCACCGTGCCGTTCAGCGAGCCGAAATCGCTCTTGTCTTTTGGGTTGCTGCTGAACCCAACGTTGAGTGGCCGGTTCAGTGCATACGCGTGCCCCGAGCCGGCGACCTCGATCAGATCGATTCCGCCGTTGATGTTTTCCACATCAAACGCGCCCGCCGTGTTTTCCACCCGGATATCGCCATGATTCACCGCCCGTAGCCGCAGATTGGTTTCGCGCGGCGCCTTCACTGTGAAATCGAAGCTCACTTCATATCCGTAGTAATGCGAGCCGCGATAGTTGATTGACCCGTCGCCGCACCGGCAGCGGAACGGCCCGTCAACGTACAGACGCACGCCGTCGCCGCGCTCTTCCATGTCCAGCCGCACCTCGCGCTTGGCTTCTTCGATTTTTTCCGCCGAGCGCGCACGAATGGTCTTGTGCACCTCGATCTCGATGTCGCGCACGTTGGCGCCCGTCACCGTGACCGCGCCGTCGAAGTTATCGACATCCAGATTCTTCGCCGCCGGAAACGTTCGTTTGATTGTTTCCGCCTGCGCGAGAGCCAAATCATCGCCCGCAGTGGCCAGTGAGACGGCGAGACATGCCAGCGCAAGTAGACGCCCGCTCATTGCAACTGCCCCAACGCCCACTGCGCCCGCTCCTTGACCTCGGGATTCAAGCCGGCCTCGCGCGACAGTCCCTTGAGCGCCTCGGCCGCTTCCTTCTCGCGCAGCTCCACCAGCGCGTCAATCACCGCAATCTGCACGAGCGGCGACGTCTGCCGGTCGAGCGACTGAATCAGCCCGTGCCGCACCGTATCGTTCGAAGATGCCTGCCGCAGGGCATCCAACGCCGCCAGCCGTACGTTGACGTTTTGATCGCTGTTCACGGTGTGCAGCAGCGCTGCGATCACCTGCGGATCGGGCCGGCCCAGCCGCTGGCTCCAATCCACTCCCTTCAGCCGCTCGCTCGCCGACTGCTGCTGCAACAGCGACAGCGCCACCAGTTGCCGTGTGTTGTGGACTTCGTCTCTCAACCGCGTGATCTCGCCCTCGTTCTGCCCGCCGAATTGCAGTGAATGGCCGGCCAGCAGCCCGATCGCCAGAAATACTACGGCAAAACCGAACTGAAACGCCGGCTGCCGCGGCCACCAGCCCTCCAGCCATTTGTCGAGCCGCTCGCGGGCGGCAGGGCCGCGCTCCGCCTGGCGCAGACCCTGCACGTAAGCTTCGAGTGTCGCCTCAAAGCGCGCCCGCATGTCGCGGCCCGGGCGCTCTTCAGGCAGCGCCCCGAGCTTTTTCCAGATAGCTCCCAGCGTCTGGGCTTCCGCGCGGCACGCCGGGCACACCGCCATGTGCGCGTCCATTTCGCCCCGCGCAGCCTCATCGATCGCGCCGGTCCAGTAGTCCGGCAGTTGTTCCCTGATTTCTTCGCACTTCATGATGCCTTCTCGCCTGATAACTCTCCGAAAATCTGGCTCAGCTCGCGAATCGCCCGAAAGACCCGCACCTTCACGGCATTCGCCTCGCAATTCATAATCTCCGCGATCTCGTTGTACTTAAGGTTCTGGAAACGGCTCAGCACCAGCACTTCGCGTTTTTCAATGGGCAGCCGCGCCAGCGCCCGCCGTAACAGGCTGATCTCCTGCGAGTGCCCCAGCCGCTCTTCCGGATCCGGATCGCCCGCAGCCATGTTGTCCCACGCCGGCTCCTCGTCCGGCACGATCTCCAGCCGCCGTTTGCGCAAGTGATCCACATGCGCGTTGCGCGCCACCTGGTACATCCAGGCCGTGAAGTTCGTCGCGTTCTGATACGTGTGCCGGTATTTCAACATGCGAAAAAACACGTCCTGTACCAGGTCGTCGCTGAGGCTCCGGTTGGCGGTCAGCCGCAAAAAGAAATTGAACAGCATGCGGTGATGCCGGTCGAATAGAACCGCAATGCGCTCGACGTCGCCGTCGCGCACCGCGAGCATCACCACGTGATCCGCCTGGGCTTCCACTTAAAACTTTCGCCTCATTCGCGCCCTTACATTCAGAAATACCGGGCTCACCGAGAAAGGTTACAGGAAAACTTGAGCTTTGGCGCGCTTCTGCCAAAATGTGGAGAGCACGTGGACCCCCTGCGAATCCAAATAGATGCGGGCGATTCCGGCAAGCGCCTGGACCAGGTCCTGCACGCCCGCCTGCCCCAATTCAGCCGCGCGCGCATCCAGCAATGGATCAAGGCCGGCCGTGTATTGGTAAATGGCGCGCCCGTGCGGCCGTCCTACGCCCTGCGCGAGCAAGATGTGATCGACGCCACCCCTACTGCGCCCGCCCCGCTCCGCGCCACGCCCGAACCCATTCCGCTCCTCATCCTCTACGAAGACGACGACGTCGTCGCCATCGACAAACCCGCGGGCATGGTGGTCCACGCCGGCGCAGGCGTTCACTCCGGAACCCTCGTCAACGCCCTGCTCGGCCGCTTCCAGTCGCTTTCGAAAACCGCGGGCGATCTCCGCCCCGGCATCGTCCACCGCCTCGACCGCTACACCAGCGGCGTTCTCCTCGTGGCGAAAAACGATGCCGCCCATCAGCAACTGGCCGGCCAGTTTTCTTCCCGGCGCGTCGAGAAAACTTATCTCGCCCTGGTGCACGGCAACATCAAGCAGGACCACGGCCATATAGAAACACCCATCGCACGCGATCCCCACCGCCGCGTCCGCATGACTGCGCGGCTCTCGCGCGGCCGAACGGCGTCGACAACGTTTCGCGTGCTGCGGCGTCTAACCGGGTTCACCTTTCTCGAAGTTCGCATCGGCACCGGCCGCACCCATCAGATCCGCGTCCATCTCGCAAGCATCGGGCACCCCGTGGCCGGCGACCGGCTGTACGGCGCCCCGGCGAAAATCGGCGGCGAGCCTACCCTCGACCGCTATTTCCTCCACGCCCACCGCATCCGCTTCGCGCAGCCGTCTACGGGTGAGCCGGTTACCGTCGAATCGCCTCTCCCCCAGGAACTGGCCGATTGGATGCAACGCCGCGAGCGCCCCGTCACCTGAACATCGAAAATCCTGCAAACAGCACGCCCGTGTCGAATCCCGGATTCACGCTGCTCCTTGCCGCATTCGAAATGTGGTCGTATTTGTAGCCCACAATAAACGCTTGGTGGCCTGCTCGCAGGATCTGCATCCCGAGACTGAAATCGAACGTGAAATTGAATTGCGTCGCGCCCTCTACCGGAATCGGAACCGGCTCGGCCGAATAAACAAAACCCGCGGTCGATCCGAAAAACGGCTGCCACTTGCGGCTCTTCCGCCAGATGAACTTGAATCCTATGGGCGAAATGCCTCCTCCGTAAACCGCTCGTCTGCCGTGCCCCGCAAACCGCGGATCGCCCGTCTCTGCAGCCACTTGCGTTCCCGGCGGCTGGATCAAGATGGCGGCCGGAACCACGTCCAGCGTGTACTCGAACGCCACGTCTCCCTTGGTGCCGAACACGAATCCGTAGCGCAATCCCGCATTGATGAACCGCCGGTTGCTCGTGGTGCCGATCAACGTCGGGTTCGCCAACGAATATCCCGCCCATGCCCCAAACTCGTTGATCCCGGATTCGAACGGCTTGTCTTGTGCCTGCACCCCCACCGCCACCGCCAGAACGGCCACGCTGATCGAGTAAATTTGCATCGCGTCCGCTTGCCGTCTCCGCCCTCTATAATTGAGTTATATGAAAAAGCTGTTCCCCTGTGTAATCGCTGCGCTGGGCGTGTCACTGGCAGGACAGCAGCCCGCCGAAAAACCGGCGCGCGTCGAACCCTCCGATAAGCCCATTCGCGCCGAGCCCTCCGACACGCGCATCGTCCTCGAAGTCAACCGCGTCAACATGCTGTTCACCGTGACGGACAAAAAAGGGAAATTCGTCACCGATCTCACCAAAGACGACTTCCAGGTCGTCGAAAACAAAAGGCCGCAAACTATTCAGGAATTCACCGCCGAAAGCGATCTGCCCCTGCGCATCGCCATCCTGATCGATACCAGCAACAGCATCCGCGAGCGCTTCAAGTTCGAGCAGCAGGCGGCCGTCGACTTTATCAACAGCGTCATCCGCCCGCGCCAGGACAAGGCCATGATCGTCAGCTTCGATTCTGATGCCGAGCTGGTGACGGATCTGATCGACGATCCCGAAAAGCTCGCCGAAGGCATCCGCAGCCTGCGTCCCGGCGGAGGCACGGCTTTCTACGACGCCCTGTTCTTCGCCTCCCGCGATAAGCTCCAGCAGGACCGCCCGCGCCACAAATTCCGCCGCGCCGTCATCGTCGTCAGCGATGGCGAAGACAATCAAAGCCGCTACTCGCGCGATCAGGCGCTCGAAATGGCGCAAAAGGCCGACGCCGTGATCTACTGCATCTCCACCAACATCAGCCGCATCCAGAGCGATGGCGACAAGGTGCTCAAATATCTCGCGGCCGAGACCGGCGGCCAGGCGTTCTTCCCGTTCAAAGCCGAGGATCTCGCCCAGTCCTTCGAAAACATCGCCAACGAACTGCGCCACCAGTACAACATCTTCTACCGCCCGGATCCGTTCAAAACCGACGGCCTATATCACACCGTCGATCTGCGCGTGAAAGGCCGCAAAGATCTGGTCGTCCGCGCCCGCAAGGGCTATTACGCGCCGAAAATGTAGGCGCTAGCGCCGCGCTCTCACCGTGTGCCCGATGGTCTCGTCCCAGCGTGGATCCCCCTGCGCCGTGTAGTGCGGTCCCAGCTTGTCCCAGTCCTCGCGCGTGATGCCGTTCAGATCGTAGACCACCTTGCCGTCGCGCACCGTCAATTCGCAAATCAGCTTCTGATCGCCGCGCATGCGTGCTCCGTTGACATCCACGAAACCGAAGTTGCCGTGGATCAGCCGCAGCACCGACACATCCGCCGGCGCTCCTACCGAGAGATTGCCCAGCTCTTCCTGCTTGATCTCGCGCGCCGGATTCCACGTCGACCGCCCCACCACGTCGTCGAGCGACATCCCGATATTCAGAAACTTCGACATCACGTTCAGCATGTCTTTCATGCCGGCGTTCATGCTGCCGATGTGCAGATCCGTCGAAATCGAATCCGGAATCCATCCCTGGTGCACGGCGGGCACGGCCTGGCGAAATAGAAAGCTCCCGCCACCGTGGCCGACGTCGAAGATCACGCCGCGCTTCCGCGCTTCGAATAAGTAAGGCAGCACCTTCTGGTTGTCATCCAGCATCGGCACCGCCCCCAGATACATGTGCGTCGAAATGTCGCCGGGCCGCAGTTTCTTGAGCACCAGTTCCTGATACGGGCGCTCCGGACGGAACTCGCCGAAATCCACCATCACCGGAATATTAGCCAGCTTCCCCGCTTCCACGGCGCGCTCGACCGAGGTCCACTCCGGCCCGCGGAAATGCGCCGACTTCACGCCCACCACTACGCCGCGATAGCGTTCCGCCTGTTCCGCCGTCGCCTTCGGGTCCATATCGGTGACATCCTGCTCGATCTTGCCTTCGCCGCCCATCCCTCGGCCCACGATATTGAGCAGCGCCAGCACCCGCGTCTTGGACCGGTCAATCACGCGGTCTTTGAAATCCGGAAAGTTGCGCCAGCCCGAGCTGCCCGCATCCACCACCGTCGTCACACCCACGCGAAACGTGAAGCCGTCCGGATAAACGCTGTTATCGCCCGAATAAGCGCCGCGCATCCCCGTCCCGGCGTAAACGTGCACGTGAATGTCCACCAGCCCCGGCGTCACATAGAGGCCCGAAACATCCACCACCTTCGCGGCCTTCGAGGCATCGATATTGCCCGCAACCTCGGCCACGCGCCCGTTCTGAATCGCCACATCGCGCACTTCGCTCAAATGATTCTTGGCGTCGATCACATGTCCGCCCTTGAGCACCAGGTCGTAAGGCGTCTGCGCCAACGCGGCTAGAGCAAAAAGCAAAAACACGGAAGATTTCATGAAGAACATTCTACAGGCCGCGGCGTGAGAGTGGATTGCCCCTCCCCTACAGGCCAGGCTTGCCCGCGCACGATACCCGGGTTGCGTCATGCGCCGCAGAGGATAGATTGTTGGGCTACCTTGTGCTTCAAATATTCCACTCTCTCTACGCCGCCGCTACTTCCGCCCGGTGCGACCAGATCTTTTCGAATGCCCGTACGTACTGATCGATCAGCTCCTGCGCCTCGCCATGCATCAACGGAAGGAAGATGTGGGTGGAGTTGACCTCTTTATTCCCCGGCATGGATGGCGGAATCGCCGGCGCGTGGTGCCACCATTTCGCCTCCGAATAAATCTTCAGCCGGTGCTGCTCCGGGTAATCCCAAACGCTCACCCGCACGCCTTCGGCGCGCAGCGCTTTCACCAGTGCGTCGCGCGCAAAACCCGTCTTGGCGGAATCGAGCAGCAGCATGTTCGCGTAATAATACGCTCGTTTCTGGTCCGCCCGGCAGCGCGGCTCGCGCAGCCCGGGCAATTGAATCAGCCGGTCATTGAGCTTCCGCACGTTCGCCGCCACCACCGCGCTGCGCTCGTCGAGCCCTCGTAACTGCTGCCGCGCGATCGCCGCCGCCAGCGGGTGCATCCGGTATTTCTGCCCGAAGCCCGTCCCCGCGTACTGCCGCACCGGGCTGTCCGCCGGAAATTTTTCCGGATCTTCGTAATGCCCGAACGCCGCCGCGCGCTCGAAATATTCGCGCGTCTGGTACATCCCGATCCCGCCCTCGACCGTCGGCAGTACTTTGCTCAATTGAAAACTGTACGCGCCCATCGCTCCCCACGTGCCCATCGCGCGCCCCTGCATCGCCGCGCCATGCGCCTGCGCCGCGTCTTCGAGCAACACCAGCCCTTTCTCTTTGCCGTAACCGGCGATGCGGTCCATCTCGCACGGCAGCCCCCAGGAATGCATCACCATCATCGCCTTCGTTCGCGGCGTGATTTTACGCTTGGCGTCTTCGAGATCGAAGCAAACCGTCGCCGGATCCACATCCACGAATACCGGCACGTATCCGAAAAACCGCATCGCCAGACAGGTGGCGAAGAAAGTATAGGACGGCACCAGGATTTCGCTACCCGGCTCCAGATCCAGCGCGAAATACATGCTGGTGAGCGCGCTCGAGCAATTCATGTGCGCTTTCACAAACGGCGCGCGCGTGTACTCTTTCCACTCCTTCTCAAAGAGCGGCAGTTCTTCATAAAATTTGCCGCTGTCGATCAGTTCGTGCAGTGCCTGTTTCTCCCCTGCCCCGTAGCGCGGCCACCGGAAGAGCGCCTTCTGCTCGTCCGCCGGAAATGTCACCGATTTCGGCCCGCCGGTCAACGCCAGCGTGTCCCGCGATGCCGCCATGCCGAGTCCGGCCAGCGCTGCGCCTGCTGCCTGCACGAAAGTTCTTCTCGATTGGGACATGTGTCACCTCGCCGTTCGCAAAGTAGGCCGGATCAAAACCTGGGTGATCGCGCATTACGCGCCAGCGTCAGGCTGCCCAGCCCGACCGCATCACCGAGGCCCGCCTTCTGCATTCCCTCGTCCGCCGCCAGCCGGGTCCATAGCGTTTCCGGATGCGGGTCGAATACCAGCCCCGCGTTAGCAGGAAGAATGTCCCAGGAGTCTATGCCAATCTCCCATTCGAGTTGTTCCGCATCCCATCCGGCGTAGCCGAGGTAGAGTCGAAACGAGCTCGATGGCGCACCGGACGCGATAGTTTTCTCGAGCGCGGCCTTGGTGGAGATCATGTAGACATCGCCGGCCACATGCTTGGCCCCTTCCGGCTTGGTGTGGCTTCGCACCAGCGCCAGCAGACCTCCCTGCTCTACCGGACCGCCCTGATACAGCGGGTCGGACTTGCCCTTCGCACTCTCTATTTCGTCCCCAAGCCGGGAAATGGGAATCTTCGTCTGGCGGTTGATGATCAGACCCACCGTGCCGTCGTCATCGTACTGGACCAGCAGAATGACGGTCCGCGCAAAGTTCGGGTCCATCAGCTCGCGCCGCGCAACCAGCAGCTTGCCTGCGGAGAGTTCGGGATCACGCCTCTGATTCTGCGCCGGGATGACCGGCCGCCATCGCGCGGCGAACGCGGCTGACGCCAAAATGACTATCGCTGGTGCGATCCACCCAAGGCGTCGAAGACCGAATTCCGTTCGCCCGGCCATCGCTCCAATTCTAACCCGAGTGCGGAACCGCCCGCGCCGCCGGCGCCGTTCATCGTGTGTTCATCTGCGTCGCGTCACAATAAGAAGCTAAGATCAAGGCGGCGGGGCGGGCCTCCCAAGTCGTAGTAATTCCGGACAGCGCCCCGGCTGGTACGCCGTGAGGATTTTGCTGGTAGAAGACGAGCCCCGCGTCGCGGGCTTCATTGCCAAGGGCCTGCGCGAGCAGTCCTATGCCGTCGATATCGCCCGCGATGGCGGTGAAGCGCTGTACTGCGCAGGCGTCAACGAGTACGATCTGGTCATTCTCGACGTGATGCTGCCGGTCAAGGACGGTTACACGGTCTGCCGCGAAATCCGCGCCTCGGGCGTGCGCACTCCCGTGCTCATGCTGACCGCGCGCGATGCGGTCGAGGATCGCGTGCGCGGCCTCGACTGCGGAGCCGATGACTATTTAACGAAGCCATTTGACTTTCAGGAACTGCTCGCCCGCCTCCGGGCGCTTTCGCGCCGTTCAGCCGAACTCCGGCCGGAAACCATCCAGATCGCCGACCTGGCGCTGAACACCGCCAGCCACTCCGCTGCGCGAGGCGGGAAGTCCATCAACCTCACCGCCAAAGAATACGCGCTGCTTGAGTTCCTGATGCTGAACCCGAACCGGGTCGTGAATCGCGAGCAGATCGCGCAGCACGTCTGGGATGAAAATTTCGATCCGTTCTCGAACATCATCGATGTGTACGTCCGGCGCCTGCGCGCCAAGATTGACCAGGGCTTTGCGCCGCCCCTCATCCATACACGCCGCGGCGCCGGTTACATTCTGACGGCGGAACAGGTAGCGCCCGATGATTAAGAGCTTCCGCCTCCAGCTCACCGCGTGGTACCTGCTGCTGTTCACCCTGCTCTTCCTCGCCTTCAGCATCTTCCTTTACAGCGTATTGTCAAAAGCTCTCGCCCGGCGCATGGATGAGACGCTCTCCTCGGAAGTCGCCACGGCCGCCGGCCTGTTTCGCGACGAAATGGCCGAGCTCAATGGCGACCGCGTGGGCGCCGCGCGCGAAGCCATGGCCGAAATGACGATCCGGGGTGTGCTCGTTGCCGTGTTTGCCGACGATCAGCTCCTGGGGTCCAGCTCTCCGTTCAATATTCCCGACTTGCAGCATCTCATCCGCCGCGCGGCCGCCGCTCACAACGCGGAGATATTGACCACCGTTGCCCGGCCAGGCAGCGCCGGGGCTCGCGTAGTCGCCCGCGGATTTGTCTTCGGCGGCAAGCAATATGTGGTCATCGCCGTCGAATCTCTGGAATCGATACAGTCCGAACTTGCCGTGGTCCGGCGAGTACTTTACCTGGCGCTGCCGCTCGTTTTGTTGATCGCGGGCATTGGCGGCTTTTTGCTGGCCGCCAGGAATCTCGCGCCCCTGCGCTGGATGGCTGATCAGGCCCGTAACATTACCGACAAGAACCTTCACAATCGCCTGGATGTGGGCAATGCGCAGGAAGAGCTGCAGGTGCTCTCGGACTCGTTCAACGAGCTACTCGCGCGGCTCGATCAGTCTTTCGAAACCATGCGCCGGTTTGTTGCCGACGCCTCGCATGAGCTGCGCACGCCCATCGCCGTGATTCGCGGTGAGGCCGACGTGGCGCTCGGCCACGAGCGAAAGCCGCAAGAATATCAGGAGTCCCTCGCCATCATTCAGGACGAAGCCCGCCGCTTATCGCGGCTCGTCGATGACTTGTTAAATCTCGCGCGTGCCGACGCCGGGCATGTCAACCTGCGCCTCGAAGAGTTTTATCTGAATGATCTGCTCGCCGAGTGCTGCCGCTCGGTGCAGGCATCAGCCGGTGCACATGACGTTCAGGTCGAGTGCTCCTGTCCGGCGGATGTCGTCTTTCGCGGCGATCAGGAGCTATTGCGCCGGCTGGTGTTGAACCTGCTTGATAATGCCGTCCGCTTCACGCCCGCCGGCGGCAAAGTCGCAGTCCGGTTGGAGACCGCCGAAGGCGGCGTGTGCATCCAGGTGGCCGACACCGGCGTGGGGATTCCGCCCGAATTGGCGGCTCATGTGTTCGAGCGCTTCTACCGCGGGGACCAGGCCCGCTCCCGGCAGAACGGCGGCTTCGGATTGGGCCTTTCGATTGTCAAGTGGATCGCGGAATCGCACAACGGCACGGTTCAGTTGGAGAGCCGCCCGGGAAAGGGATCGACTTTTACCGTGCTGCTGCGCCGATAATTCATCGTATGTTCATCTCTCGCCCGTTACACTCGAAGATCTCAATGCCGGTTTTACTAGTGGTGACCGCTCTGGTCGTTCAGGCCGGCGCGCTCGCGCAAGCACCCGCGCTTGCAACCGGACAGACCGCGCCGGGCGAAGCTCCGCTGGCCATCACCCTGAAGGACGCTATAGAGCGTGCCCGCGCCATCAACCCGCAGGTGCAGTCGGCCATCATCAGCGCGCAACTGGCCCGTGAAGATCGCGTGCAGGCTAAGGCCGGCCTTCTTCCAACCCTGAACTATTTCAATCAGTACATTTATACGCAGGCGAACGGCACGCCGTCTGGTGTTTTCGTCGCTAATGACGGCATCCACGTATACAACAGCCAGGGCCTGGTGCACGGTGATCTCTTTGCTCCCGGCAAGCGCGCCGACTACCAGCGCGCCATCGCCGCCGACGCCGTGGCGCGCGCCAAAGCCGAAATTGCGGCCCGCGGGCTGATCGCAACCGTCGTTCAGAGTTTTTACGGGCTCGTGGCGTCCGAAAAAAAGGAAGCGAATGCGCGCAAAAGCCTGCAGGAGGCACAACAGTTTCTGGACATCACCGAAAAGCAGGAGCAGGGCGGAGAGGTCGCGCACTCCGATGTCGTCAAAGCCGAGATCCAACTCGCCCAGCGCGAGCGCGACGCCCAGGAAGCCCAACTGGCCGCGCAAAAAGGCCGTATCGGTCTGGCTGTGCTGATCTTTCCGGATTTCCGCAAGAATTTCACCGCAGTCGACGATCTGGAAGCCAAAGCTGCCTTGCCGCCTTTCGCCGAGATCCAAAGCCTGGCAGCCAGGAATAGCCCGGATATCCGCGCGGCGCAGGCGGCCGTCCAGCAGGAGAAAATGGGCGTCGCGAGCGCGCGAAGCGGCTACTTGCCTTCCCTCTCCTTCGATTACTTCTACGGCATCGATGCCAACCAGTTTGCCGTCTACAATCGCAATCATCAGCGGAACCTTGGCTCAGCTGCTCAGGCACAATTGAACATTCCAGTATGGAACTGGGGCGCAACGCGCAGCAAAGTACGCCAGGCCGAGTTGCATCTCGCACAGGCTAGGCTGGATCTGACCTTCACCCAGCGCCAGCTTTTGGCTAATTTGGATTCGTTCTACCAGGAAGCCGGCGTCTCGGGCTCACAGGTCGAATCGTTGCGCCATTCCGAAGAACTGGCATCCGAGAGCCTGAGATTGACGCTCCTGCGGTATCAGGCCGGTGAGGTCTCGGTGCTCGAAGTGGTGGATGCGCAATCGACCCTCGCACAGGCCCGCAATGCTTATGACGACGGGTTGGTCCGATACCGCGTGGCCCTAGCCGATCTCCAGACATTAACGGGGAATTTCTAGCCCATGCATAAATTGACCAAAGCGATATTGTTGGCGTGCCTGATCTGGCTCGCGGGCTGCACGAAAAAAGAAGAAAAGGAAGCTGAACCAGTGGTCCCGGTTGAGGTCACTGCGGCGCGACTGGATTCGATCCGCCACATCGTCAGCGCAGATGCCGTCCTTTGGCCGCGCAATCAGGCCAGCGTGACGCCCAAGGTCAGCGCGCCGGTGAAAAAATTTTATGTGAACCGCGGCGACCATGTGAAGGAAGGCCAGTTGCTCGCCGTGCTTGAAAACCGCGATCTCCAAGCAGCGGCCCAGGAAAGCAAATGGCTTTACGAGCAGGCGCAGGCGAATTATAAAGTCACTTCTGCGGCCACCGTTCCCGAGCAGATGATCAGCGCCCAATCTGGCCTCGACGCCGCCAAGCAGGCCCTCGATGCCGCGCAAAAAGTGCTCGAAAGCCGCGAGAAACTGTTTCGCGAAGGTGCGTTGGCGCGCAGGCAGGTCGATGAGGCCCAGGTCGCTTACGCGCAGGCGCGCAGCCAGTACGAGACCGCCAAACAACACCTGGCCGCTCTCCAGAGCGTCAGCCGGGAGGAGCAAATCAAAGTCGCCGCCGCCCAGGCGGACGCCGCCAAGGCGCACTACCAGGGCGCAGAAGCGCAGCTCGGTTATACCGAAGTCAGAAGCCCGATCACCGGGGTGATCACCGACCGCTCTGTCTACGAAGGCGAAATGGCCAATGCCGGAACGCCGCTGCTCACCCTGATGGACGTCTCGCGCATCGTCGCGCGCGCTAACATTCCGCAAGACCAGGCCGCAGACCTCAAGGTCGGGAATGCAGCCATGGTAGCGCCGGCCGGCGGCACCGATCCGATCGCCGGTAAAGTCACGGTCGTCAGCCCGGCCGTCGATCCCAATAGCACGACGCTTCAGGTTTGGGTCGAAATCCCCAATTCCGGCGAGGGGCTGCGCCCCGGTACCAGCGTTCGCGTGTCGATTGTTGCTTCGACCATCAAGAACGCGCTTGTCGTCCCGCCCGCCGCCCTGCTTCCCAATGCCGAGGGCGAAACGACTGTCATGGTGGTCGGGGCCGATTCTAAGGCTCACGAACACAAGGTCGAAATCGGAGTCCGGGAACCGGACAAAGTGCAGATTCTCAGCGGCGTCAAGCCCGGCGACCAGGTGATTACGGTTGGCGGCGTCGGCCTGGAGGACAACGCTCAGGTCACAATCGCGAAACCGGGCGAAAACAAGGCGAAAGAAGAATGAGCAGCCTTTCGACTCCGCCCCGTGCCGAGGCCAAAACCGAGCATTGGACTGCCCGTCACGGCAAGCCAATTATCTTCGTTATCTTAACCCTTGTCGCCGTAGGCATTTACCTGGCGCTGACCATTCCCGTGGCCGTGTTTCCCGAAACCAACTTCCCCCGCATCGTGGTCGGTGTGGATAATGGCGTCGCGCCGATCGATCAGATGCTGGTAACCGTCACGCGACCTATAGAAGAGGCGCTCAACACGGTACAAGGGCTGGACCGCATCTGGTCGCTCACCAGCCGCGGATCGGTGGAAATCGACCTTTTCTTTTCGTGGAAAGTCGATATGTTCCGGACGCTCGAGCTGGTCAACGCGGCGCTCGCCCGCGTGCAGACCAGCTTGCCGCCAACCGCCAAACTGACGGCCAACCGGCTGACGTTCGCGGCGTTCCCGATTGTGGGATACAGCCTGACGTCGGATACGGTTCCGCAGACCCGAATCTGGGAATTAGCCACTTACGACCTCAAACCGCGGCTGAACCGCATGAACGGCGTATCGACGGTGGTGGTGCAGGGCGGGCAGGAACCGGAATTCGAGGTCCGGCCGGACCCGGCCAAGCTGCTGGAAACCTCGCTCACAATTCCCAGCCTGCTGGACGCGATCGGGCGGAGTAACATGATCGATTCGCCGGGGCTATTTGCGCATCAACACCAGCTTGTCTTGAGCCTGGTAAGCGGGCAGGCGCGGACGCCGGCGGAAATTTCGAACATTGTGGTCAAAACCACGCCCGCCGGCGCGCCCATCCGGATCGGCGACGTTGCGTCGGTGGCGCCGTCGGTGAAGCCGGTGTACACGCTCGTGACGGCGAATGAAAAACCGGCGGTGCTGCTGAACATTTACCGGCAGCCGGACAGCAACACGGTGCTGGTGGCGGACGCGGTGCATGGCGAAATCGAGCGCATCCGCAAAATCCTGCCGCGGGGCGTCGATTTACGGCCGTTTTACGATCAATCGGAGATCGTGAATGATTCGATCAAGAGCGTGCGCGACGCGATTCTGATCGGGCTGATCCTGGCGTCGCTGATCATGGTGCTGTTTCTGCGGGATTGGGGAACGTCGCTGGTGGCGGGGCTCGTCATTCCGGCGACTATCGCGGTGACGTTTGTCGCGCTGCGCGTTTTGGGTGAAACCTTCAACCTGATGACGCTGGGAGGCCTGGCGGCGGCGGTGGGGCTGGTGATCGACGATGCGATCGTGGTGGTAGAGAACATCGTCACGCACCGCGACGCGGGAGAAACACGCGCGGAGGCGATCCGCAGCGCGATTCGCGAAATCCGCGTGCCGCTGGTGGGTTCGACCATTACGCCGATCGTGGTGTTTCTGCCGCTGATTTCAATTGCCGGAGTGACGGGCACGTTCTTCCGCGCGCTGGCGGTGACAGTCGCGATGGCGCTGATTACCTCGCTTGTGCTGGCGCTGACGTGGACGCCGACGTTAAGCCACTACTTCATCCGGCACAGGGCAGCCGGCGGCGGGCACGAAGGGATGCCGCTGTGGATCATGCGGCCATACGAACGAGTTCTGCGCATCTCGCTCGAGCATCCGGGGCTGCTCGCCATTTTTACAGTGGTACTGATCGGCGCGTCGTATCTGTGCTACAGCAATCTGGGGTCGGACTTGCTGCCGCAGATGGATGAGGGCGGATTCATTTTGGATTACATCATGCCCGCCGGATCGTCTTTAGAGGAAACCAACCGCGTAGTGACGGATGTGGAACGCATTTTGCGCGGGATTCCGGAAGTCGAGAGCACGTCGCGGCGCACGGGCATGCAGCTTGGCCTCGCGACCGTGACGGAGGCGAACACCGGTGACATAGCGGTGAAGCTGAAACGCGACCGCAAGCGTTCGGGCGACGAAGTGATCGCCGACGTGCGCGAAAAGGTGACGAAGCAGGAGCCGATGCTGCAAGTGGAGTTTCCCCAGTTGCTGCAGGACATGATCGGGGACTTGACGAGCGCGCCCGAGCCGATCGCGATCAAGCTTTTTTCGCCGGACGCGGCTCTGCTGCGGCAATGGGCGCCGCGCGTGGGCGACTCGATCAAGAAAATTCCGGGCGTAGTGGACATGCTCAACGGCATCGATAATACGATCAGCGGGCCGGCGACGCTGTTTCAGGTGGACCCGGCGGTGGCGGCGCGCGCGGGCTTTACGCCGCAGGAAATCGAGCTGGATGCGAGCGCCATCATGCAGGGTGAACCGGCGCCGACGCCGGTAGTGCTGAACGACCGCGCATACACGATCCGGGTGCGGTTTCCGGAACAGACGCGGTCGTCGCTCGATGCGATTCGCAACACGCTGCTGGTCAGCTCGACCGGAAAGACAGCGACGCTTGGGTCGCTTGCGAACGTGGTTGAGATTCCGGGGCAGACGGAGATCCGGCGCGAGAACCTGTTGCGCGACGTGACGGTGACGGCGCGCCTCGAAAATCGCGACCTAGGCAGCGGCATGGCGGATGTGCAGAAAGCGGTGGCGGGGCTGCACATGCCGGGGACGATTCGGGTCGCCTACGGCGGGCAGTATGAGGAGCAGCAGAAATCGTTCCGCGACCTGGTAACGGTGCTAGTGCTGGCGGTTCTGCTGGTGTTTATCGTGCTGCTGTTTGAATTCGGCAGCTTTGCGGCGCCGGTGGCGGTGATCGCGTCGGCGCTGCTTTCGACATCGGGCGTGTTTCTGGCGCTGCTGGTGACGCGGACGACGTTCAATCTTTCGTCATTCATGGGACTGATCATGGTGATCGGGATCGTGGCGAAGAACGGGATTCTCCTGCTCGACGCGGACCAGAAATTCCGTGCGGAGGGCGTCGCGGCGGAGCAGAGCATGCTGGATGCGGGCGAGCGGCGGCTGCGGCCGATTCTGATGACGGCTCTGGCGACGGTAGCCGGGATGATACCGCTGGCGCTGGCGTGGGGTGCGGGCTCGCAGATGCTGCAACCGCTGGCGATCGCGGTGATCGGCGGCATTCTGGCTTCGATGGTGCTGTCGCTGGTGGTGACGCCGGCGGTGCATTACTACATCGCGGATCGGGGATTTGCGGTCAGGCGGTGAAAGGTTGGGCGGTTCCGGGTCGCTGTTCTGGTGAGCGGGCAATATTCAAGCTGAAATGACGTTGGCGCAGATTCGGGATCTCGTTTCGGCTGGCGCGTACAACCAACCGTTGCCTCGACGGGTCGAGGGAAAGCGCCTGATCCTCTCGGTACCTCTTTCGACCTGCTGCCGTGCCAAAGAGTTGCTGGTCCGCAGTCGAAGTGGCGGCTTCGTGTCCCGCGATTGTTTGGAATGCGGTTCAAGATCGAACTACGTAAGAATGGATGACATCCCCGACCTCGACTGTGACTTCTGCGGCAAATTCAATCTGCCGCCCGATACTGTTGAGCCGATGCGAAAGGAACGGAACTATTGGTATCTCTGTGCGGTTGTCGGCGGGAATGGGAGCTGGCCGCAATCCTACCGGAGTGGTCGGAAGCATTCGGGTACGCAGGACTAGCAGCACCTGGCGATCTGGGCTGGGTGACATTATAGCCGCCTCCAAGTCCGGGTGCTGGTACACTACTACATCACTGATCGGCGATTTTTCGGTCAGGCGGTGAAACGTTTCGCGACCGCCGTTCACTATTTCCTGAACGGGAAGTACCGGCGTGACGGTTCGGGGAAGCCCGATGGAGCGTGCCATGCGTTGGTGGGGACTTTTTGTCTGCTGCCTGGTTGTCAGCCAGTCCGGTTGCCAGCGCGCGTCTGAGCCGGAGAAGACTTCCCGTTCGACCTCGGCTCCGCCGTCCGCGGCGCACAAACACCGGGCAGCGGCGAAGGCAAAACGCGAAACAGCAGAGAGAGAATCACCGGGCGCGCATCCGACGCCGTCCGCCCAAACGCCCGTTGAGGTCACGGCGCCCGCTGCAGCCGGCCATCAAGTACCTCAGATGAAGCGGCGGACTGCAGCAAGTCCACCTCTTACCAGCAGTTCCGCGGCGACCGGGGGCACTGCGGCGATCATCGACGCCGAGCTGAAGAAACTCGCTCCGGGCAGAATTCTCTACAATCCACCGAGTGAAATGAAGGTCGGGGTGAAGGAGAGAGTCGAAGTACGGATATCGAAGAACCAGATCGAAGACCTGACCCAAGGCCTCGAAGGTACGGGCGCGCCGAAGATCGAAAATCTTCGCGCCGGCGATTCCATGAAGGTGCGGCTGACGGGAGACGGCTTCGAGATCGCGGCGCTCGATTCGGACGAACAGCTTGTATCCGACGACGGGTTCACGCAGTGGTGCTACGATGTGACGCCGGTTCATAGCGGCGAGCGTGTTCTTTCGCTGATTGTGACGGTGCGGATCGCGGTGCCGGGCGTGCCGGACGCCGTGCGGGATTATGCGCCGTTCACGCGCACAATCCACGTGCATGTGAATCCGATTTACTCGACGGCACGGTTCATTGTAGGCAACTGGCAGTGGCTCGTAGGGACGCTGGTGATTCCGCTGGCGGTGCTGGCGTGGAACCGCGTGAAGAAGCGGCCTCCGGGTAAGCGCGGGCGCAAAGCGATGCACGCGGGGCATGCCTAGACGGCCGGCTTGAGTCACGCGAGATCGTCTTAGGGCCGAACGCAAATATCGGCTGTATCGACGTTCTGCATCTGCCCTTCCGAGATTCCCTGTCCGATCAGAATGCGTGTATTCACGTCTTGAAAATCAAGACAATGGTGCACTTGGGCCGGAAGCTTGTCAGGCAATCTGAGATTGATCTGATACAAACCTACGAAGCCCGGCACGAGCCCCGCAAAATCGGGTGTGATCCACTGGCCGGTAGGCGCCCAGAGAGGCGGTGGCGGAGGAGAACCCGGGGGCAAGTCGAGATCGAAAGCGAGAGTGACCGGAACGAACCGATTCGCGGCAGGCGCGGGTGACGGCGCGGCGGCTCCGCTCTTGACGGTTGGTGTCGTCTCTCCGAGACCGACGGCATACGCAACGATTGTCTCTCCGGGACTGGCCGGTTCAGCAGTAGAGATCAGATGCCCGTTCGAGTGTGTGACCATTGGATAACAACCGCCGAACTGGGCCAGGATAGTGTCGCAAGTATTGAGGATGTGCGGCTGAGGATCGCTGATCTCCAAGGGAACCTGCTCGATGGTGGCGCCGTTCTGTTGTACGGAAACGGTGATTACGGTGGGCCCGTAACAGACGTCGTTGGGAAATGCGGACGGCGTGCACGCTGCCTCGGTCGGCACCTGGACCGTAACCGCCGTGACCCCGCAAAACTGGACGTTGGCTGTGCATTCCTCGGGATAGGAACGAATGGCGAAGATGGGCAGCGACTGCGGGTAACTTTGGATTCCGGTGTTGACCCCCACGGTGACGCCGTTCAAGTTTACAGGCAGCGGCGCGCCCTGCGCGGCAGCATCCTCTACACTGAGGCCCCGGACGAACAACGTAATGACCTGGCCGGAGGCCACGCGTGTGGTGGGAAAGGCGTAACCGGCTGCGCCGAACGGGGGAACGGCCTGGCCCGCCGCGGCGCACTCGGTGAACACCATGACCGCGAACACAAAACGAGCACGCTTCATAGAAAGCTCCAGATGGGAAAGGGAACGCGGCAATGTGTTTTTAGCACAACCGGGATCGGATTTCCAGCGGGTGCGCGGCTCAGTTGCTCGTTGGGCAACATCCGTGGCCGTGCGTCAAGCGAATCGCCCCATCCTCCTTTGTTGATATCTTAAGGAACGTGACTCCTGATGAAATCCAGGTGCGCGCGTGAGTTTTTCCGGGGCTGAATTTCTGCCTGCGGCAGCGGTCGAGCGGTTAACGGAAATCCGCGTGGAAGATCCGGGACGGCCGCTGCGGGCGGCGAAGGACCGCAAACGCAGGAACCGTGTCGCGCCCGACGGGAAGCTGAACATTCTGGCGGCGGATCACCCGGCGCGGCGTGTGACGAATATCGGAGCGCAGGCGCTGGCGATGGCGAACCGGCGGGATTTTCTGGCGAGGATCGTGCGGGTTTTGATAAGCGATTTCGTGGACGGCGTGATGGCCACGATGGACGTGCTCGAAGACCTGCTGGTGCTGCACGATTTCATGCGCGAGGCCGGAGGCGCGGCGTTTCTCGATGACAAGCTGCTGATTGCGAGCTTGAACCGCAGCGGCCTGGCGCAATCGGCATGGGAGATGGATGATGCCGTTACGGGGGCGACTCCGGCGGCGTGCGCGGAGTGGAAGCTGGACGGCGGAAAATTTCTGCTGCGCATCGCGGATGACGATCCCGGGTCATTGAAGACGATGCTGGCGGCGGCGGCAGCGATCAACGAGTTGAACGCGCTGCACTTGCCGATGTTTCTCGAGCCGCTGCCGGTGGTAAAGGGCGAAACCGGATACAAGGTGGTGAAGACGGCGGAGGCGCTGGCGAAGATTGCGGGGGTGGCCTCGGCGCTGGGCGATAGCAGCCGGTATTTGTGGCTGAAGCTTCCGTATTGCGCGGGCTACGAAACGGTGGCGCGCGCGACGACCCTGCCGATTTTGCTGCTGGGGGGAGAATCGGCGGGAGATCCACGGCCGTTTTTGACGGAAGTGGCGAGCGGCCTCGCAGCGGGCGCGAACGTGCGGGGCGCGCTGGTGGGCAGGAACGTGATTTATCCGGGAGACGAGGACCCGCTGGTGGCGGCGGAAGCGGTGGGCGGGATTGTGCATCGCGGGTGGAGCGTGGAGCAGGCGCTGGAGGCGGCAGGCAAATCCAGAGGCCGCGACATGGACTGGCTTGCGCGGACCGGCGCATTGGCAGCGGAGTTTAGGAAATAGAATGGAAGCGCGATGAAAACCGTAAAACTCACGATGGCGCAGGCGCTGGTTGGTTTTTTAAAGAACCAATACGTGGAGCGCGACGGGCGCGAGAATCCGTTTTTCGCGGGCGCCTGGGGGATTTTCGGCCACGGGATTGTGGCGGGTGTGGGGCAGGCGCTGCATCAGAATCCGGATTTCCGCTATTACGTCTCGAAAAACGAGCAGGCGATGGTGCATACGTCCACGGCGTTCGCGAAAGCCAGCAACCGGCTGCGGACGTTTGCGTGCACGAGCTCGATCGGCCCGGGCGCGACGAACATGATCACGGGCGCGGCGGTGGCGACGATCAACCGGCTTCCGGTGCTGCTGCTGCCGGGAGATATTTTCGCGCGGCGGAATGTGGCGCCCGTGCTGCAGCAGCTCGAATCGGGATCGAGCCAGGACATTTCGGTGAACGACGCTTTCAAGCCGGTTTCGCGCTACTGGGACCGGATCAACCGGGCGGACCAGCTTCCATTCGCGCTGATGGAGGCGATGCGCGTGCTGACCTCGCCCGCCGATACAGGAGCCGTGACGCTGGCGCTGCCGCAGGACGTGCAGGCCGAGCAGGGGGAATATCCGGCGGAACTGTTTGAAAAGCGAGTGTGGCACATTGCGCGGCCGGCGGGAGATCGCGCGCAGTTCGAACGGGCGGTGGAATGGATCCGGGCGGCGAAAAATCCGCTGATCATCGCGGGCGGCGGAGTGATTTATAGCGAAGCAACCGATGCGCTGGCGCGGCTGGCCGGGCAGACGGGCATCGCGGTGGGGGAGACGCAGGCAGGAAAAGGATCGCTGCGGTTCGATCACGCGCAGAATCTGGGCGCGATCGGAGTGACGGGAACGCCGGGAGCCAACCGGATGGCGCGGGAAGCGGATTTGATCATCGGGATCGGCACGCGGTACAGCGATTTCACGACGGCGTCGAAGACGGCATTTGAGAATCCGGGCGTGCGGTTTATCAATATCAATGTCGCGGAGGTGGACGCGTTCAAACATGCCGGGCTGCCGGTGGTGGCGGATGCGAGAGTGATTCTCGAAGAGCTCGCACAGGCGTTGGGGAGTTATCGGGTGAGCGAGAACCACTCGCAAACTGTGGCACGGTACCGGCGGGAATGGGAAGAAGAGAGCGAACGGATTTTCGATGTGCGGCACGGGCCCCCGGTGAGCCAGGGCGAAGTGATCGGTGCGGTGAATCGCGCGTCGCGGCCGGAAGACGTGGTGGTGTGCGCGGCGGGGAGCCTGCCAGGCGATCTGCACAAGCTTTGGAACACGCGAAATCCCAAAGGCTACCATCTCGAGTACGGCTACTCGTGCATGGGTTACGAAATCGCGGGCGGGCTGGGCGTGAAGATGGCGGACCCGTCGCGAGAGGTTTACGTGATGGTGGGGGACGGATCGTACCTGATGATGTCGTCGGAGATCGTGACATCGATTCAGGAGGGTTACAAGCTGACGGTCGTGCTGCTGGACAATCACGGATTCAGCAGTATCGGCGGGCTGTCGCAGGCGGTGGGCAGCGGCGGATTCGGGACGGATTACCGGTACAGGCAGAGCCGGAGCGGGCAGTTGGACGGCGAAGTGCTGCCGGTGGATTTTGTGGCGAACGCGTGCGGGCTGGGAGCGCATGCGGTGCGCGCGATGACGCGGGACGATCTGATCCAGGCTTTGGAAGACGCCAAGAGCCGGCAGAAAACTACAGTGATCGTGGTGGAAACCGATAAAGAGGCGCGGGTGCCGGGTTACGAATCGTGGTGGGACGTGCCGGTCGCCGAGATTTCGGAAGAAGCTCCGGTGAAGGCGGCTCGAGAAGAATACGAGAAGGCCGTCCGGCGCGAGCGCATGTTCCTGTAGCAAAATCAGGATGAACAAAACGATGCAGGCCGTGGTGTTTCGCGGCGAGGGCAGGTGGGCGGTGGAGAGTGTTCAGGCGCCGGAGGTGCGCGCGGACGACGATGTGCTGCTCAAAGTGGATCGCGCGAGCATCTGCGGCACGGACCTTCACATTCTGGCGGTGCCGCCCGGGCATCCGGCGACGGCGGGCAGCATTCTGGGGCACGAATACGCGGCGACGGTGGTGGAGGCGGGGAATCACGTGGTGCATTTGAAGGCGGGCGATCGCGTGGTGATCGATCCGAACATCACGTGCGGGCTGTGCCGGTATTGCCAGATGGGGCTTTCGAATGTCTGTGAGAACATGACGACGCTGGGGATTTATCGCGATGGAGGCCTGGCGGAGTTTAACGTGGCGCCGGCGAGAGCACTGCATAAGATCAGCCGGGACGTTCCGCCGGAACGCGCGACGCTGGCAGAGCCGCTCTCGTGCGTGCTGCATGCGTTTGAGAAATGCGCGCTGGTGCCGGGGGAGAGCGTAGCGATTCTGGGCGCGGGGCCGATCGGCCTGCTGTTTCTGATGCTGTTCCGGGCGGCGGGGGCGGGAAAGATTTTTGTGATGGAGCCGGTCGGGTTCCGGCAGAAGTTCGCGCGGGATTTGGGGGCGGACGCGGTGCTGGATGGGCGCTCGGGATCCGCCGGTGATGAAGTGCGAGCGGCCACGGAGATTGGAGTGGATATCGCGGTGGATGCGGCGGGAACGCTTTTGCCGGAAGCCGTGCAACTGGTGCGGCGGGGCGGGCGGGTGATTCTGTTCGGCATGAACCTGCACGCAGGGCGGGAGTTAAATCAGTACACGATCACGCGGCACGAGATTTCGATTCAGGGATCGTTTATTCAGAGGACGGCGTTTCCGAAGGTGGTGCGGCTGCTGGAATCGGGCGTGTTGCCGCTCGAGAAGCTGGTTACGCACCGGCTGCGGCTGGCCGAGGTGGGACGAGCGTGGGACGCGATGCGGTCGGGAGAAGCGATTAAGGCGGTGATTGAGCCATGAGCATTCGGGTTGCGAGCGCTCCGGTGAGCTGGGGCGTGATGGAGGCCGAGGGATTCGACGGGCGGCAGACGTACGGAGAAGTGCTGGACGAAATCGCCCAGGCGGGATATGAAGGGACGGAGCTAGGGCCGTACGGATTTCTGCCGACGGAGCCGACGCGGCTTCAGTCGGAATTGAAACGCCGCCGGCTGACGCTGGTGGGCGCGTTCGTTCCGCTGCCGCTGGCCGCGGCCGAGCGGCACGAGGCGGGGTTTCGAGAGGCGATGAAAACTGCGGACCTGCTGGCGAAATCGGGAGCGCGGTTTGTCGTGCTGGCGGACGAGATGAGTCCGGAACGCATGGCGGTGGCGGGCCGCGTCACGGAGCGCGATGGGCTGACGGAAGCGCAGTGGAAGCGGGCGGCGACGCTGGTGACACGAGCGGCGGAGGCATGCGCCCAGCGCGGCCTCTGCGCGGTGTTTCACCATCACGTGGGGACGTTTGTGGAAACGCCAGAGGAGGTGGAGCGATTATTCGCGCTCACCGATCCAGGGCTGCTCGGTTTGTGTCTTGACACCGGGCATTATCATTATGGCGGCGGCGATGCAGTGAAAGCGGCGAAGCGATACGGGAAACGTATCCGGCATCTGCACTTCAAGGATGTGCGGCCGGCGGCGCTTGAAACGGCGCGGCGTGAAAGACTTGATTTTCTGGGAGCCGTTCGCCACGGCGTATTTTGCGAGCTGGGCGAGGGCGCGGTCGATCTTCCTAAAGTGGTCGAGGCGCTCAACGAAAGCGGGTTCGATGGCTGGGCTGTAGTGGAGCAGGATGTGGATATCGCGCAGCCGGACGTCCGTCCGCTCGAGAGCGCGCGGCGGAGCCGCCAGTATTTGCGGGAGAAGATCAGAATCTAAGGAACCCGAGACGCGCGGCTTCGCTGCTCGCGGATTATCTGCTCGACTTCGGCGAGTGTCGGCATGGCCTCCGAGCAGCTCAAGCGGCTGACGACGATCGCGGCGGCCGCGTTGCCATAGTGCAGGCACTCAAGGATCGGCCGGTCCTTGAGCAGCCCATAAAGAAAGCCGGAAGCGAAACCGTCGCCCGCGCCGATGGTCGAAACCACGTTGACGGAATAAGGCTCGAGAAAGATCGATTCAACGCCCGTCCAGACGCGCGTGCCTTTGTGTCCGAGCTTGGAAACCAGCGTGGAAATGCGCGCCTGCCGCAGTTTTTCGATGGCCTCATCGAGATTGCAGGCGCCGGCGACCAATTCGAGCTCCGGTTCGTTGCCGATCAGCACGTCGACAAAAGGCAACGCCAGCCGCACGGCTAATCCGGCTTCTGCGGGGCTGGTCCAGGACATGGCGCGATAATCGACGTCCAGCACGACGCGGCAGCCGGCACGGTGGGCATGCTCCAGCGCGCGATAAGTCGACTCGCGCGATGGCGATGCACAAAGCGATGTTCCATTCGTTACGAACATGTGGCTGGAGGCGATGTAAGTCAGATCGCCTTCGTGCACTTCGAGCCGCGTGTCGACCGGATCGCGGCGATAGAAAACCTGCGGGAAACGGTCCGGCGGAGAAACTTCCGTCAGGCAGAGCGACGGCAAATAACCGGGCGCGGTTTTCACATGGCTGGTGTCGACTTTTTCTTTTGCCAGAAAGCCGGTCAGGAACTCACTCAAACTGTCGTTGCCGAGGCAGGCGATGATCCCGACGCTGGCGCCCAAGCGCGCGAGGCCGACAGCCATGTTGGCGCTCGACCCGCCGAGATAACGTGAGAACCGGCGCACGGCCGGCAACGGGACGTTCGGTTCTTCGGAGTAGAGATCGTAGCCGATGCGGCCCAGTATCGTAACGTCCATGGAGCTTATCGAACCAGCGGCACGCGGGGATCTTTCGCGTTCCAGGCGCCGCGGACCCAGGCGTAATCCGGATCGTCACTCGCAGCCATGGAACGCGCCGATCCAGCGAGCACGTTCAGGTAATAACAATCATATCCGTGCGCGGCCACGACGGGATGATAACCATCGGGTATGAGCAGAACTTCGTTATCGCGGATCGTAAAAGTGTCGTTGCGCCTTCCATCCCGCGTGTAGAGGCGTTGGATCGCGAAGCCTTCCGGCTGCGAAATCTTATAGTAGTAGATCTCGTCGAGATCGACTTCGCCGGGCGGATTGTGGACGTCGTGCTTGTGCGGCGGATAAGATGACCAGTTTCCGCTGGGCGTGTAGACTTCGACAATAAGCAACCGGTCCGCGGGAAAGCTGGGCTTGATGATGTGATTGATCTGGCGCGTGGCGTTTCCACCGCCGCGGATTTCGACTTCGACCGAGGAGGGCTCGATCAGCGCCGCTGGAAATTTCCGGCTCGCGCGGGCTCCGCAGACGGCAAATTCACAAGCGCTGGTTGAAGCCTCAATGACGATTTCCCCGGCGCCAGCGGGCAGATAAAGCGTGTGCGGCATGCCGGAGAAGACGCTCGTACGGCCTCCGACTGAATCCCACTGCTGCCCCGAGGCGCTGATTTTTGCCTTCCCGCCCAGCATGACCAGCGCGATTTCTTCATCGGGCTGCGAAACGATGTGCTGCCCGCCCGGTTCCAGGTGAATGACGTGCAGCGAGATGGTCTGCCACCCGGCGGATTCCTGAGTAACGCGCATAATTTCGCCCGTGCGGCCGGACGGCATCAGATGTAGAGAATTCATGACGGAGTTCCGTTCGATAAAAGAGCGCGATGGCTACAAAGAAATTGTATCGTGAACGTGCAGCCAGCCCGGCGAAGATCAGGCAGCGTAGGAAAGCCGCGCCTCCGATAAGATAGATCGCTGGAACGAATTTTCATGAGTTTTCAAAATCGAGTGGTGATTGTCACGGGAGCAGGCTCCGGGATCGGCCGCGGCACGGCGGAACTGCTGGCGGCGGACGGCGCGCGCGTAGTCGTGGCGGAGATTAACGAAGGTTCCGGTAAAACCGTTGCGGATCAGATTACGAAAAACGGCGGCACTGCTAAATTCATTCGCACGGACGTTTCGGATGAAGTGAGCGTTGTCAACATGGTGGAGCAGGCGACGGCGGCCTTCGGTCCCGTAACGGCGCTGGTGAATAATGCCGGCATCGAGCAAAACGCGCCGATGATCTCGATGACCGCGGCCAACTGGGACCGGGTGCTTGCGGTGAACCTGCGCAGCGTGTTTTTGTGCTCCCGCGCGGCGATTCCGCACATGCGGCGGGTCGGCGGCGGGGCGATTGTGAACATTGCTTCAGTGCACGCGAATTTCGGCTTTGAAGAAGCCGCGCCTTACGATGCAAGCAAGGGAGGGATCGTCGCGGTGACACGCACGATCGCGCTCGAGAACGGGCCGTATCACATCCGCGCCAATGCCGTCTGCCCGGGTTACATCGACACGGCGCTGTGGGACCAGTGGCTCGCGACTGTGCCGGATCCGGAAAAGATGGAGCGCGAGACGCGCGAGTGGCATCCACTGAAACGCCGCGGCCAGCCGCTGGATGTGGCGCGCGCGGTGCGATTTCTACTCTCAGACGACGCCGAGTGGATTACGGGAACCACGCTTGTAGTGGATGGCGGCCTGAGCGCTCGCTATTTCGGGTACTAAGCCGAGAACAACATGAAGGTCCGCGATGTGAAATGCCATGTGGCTCCAATGGGCGGTTCCTGGCTTACGGAAACCGTCATCGCGAATCCGATGTCCATATATCCCGAGTACTGGGAGAAGCGATCGTCCTGGTACCGTCGCATGTCGGCTGCGGTTGTGGAAGTGGTGCTCGAAGACGGCACATCGGGCTTTGGGTTCGTAGGAGGCGCTAAGGGCGGCGCGGCCGCAAGCGTGATCGAGGAGCAACTGGGCTCGCTCGTAATCGGCAAATCGGTTTTTGAAACCGAGCTGATTCAGGAGCAGCTCTACCGCGCATCGATTTTCTACGGGCGCGGCGGCTTGGCGCAATGCGCGATTTCGGGCATCGATATCGCGCTCTGGGATGCGAAGGGGAAGTTGCTGGGAAAGCCGGTGTACGATCTGCTTGGCGGAAAAACTCGCGACAGGCTGAAGGCGTATTACACCGGCTACGATCCGGAGGCGCTCAAAAATTTCGGAATTCGTGACATGAAGATCGCGATGCCGTACGGGCCGGCGCACGGCGCGGATGGAATGGCAAAGAACGAGGAAGTCGTGGCACTTGCCCGCACGGCGATCGGTGCCGAAGGCTTCATCGCGCTCGATATTTACATGGCGTGGGATGTTCCATACACGCTCCGCATGTACGAGCGGCTGCGCAAACACAAGATCGCGTGGCTCGAGGAACCGGTGCTTCCCGACGACTACGCGGGTTACCGGAAGATCCGCCGCGAGATCGACACCATGGTGACCGGCGGCGAGCACGAATTTACGCTCGAGGGATTCCGGCGGCTCATCGAGGAAGAATGTGTGGACATCGTGCAGCCGGATATTTACCGTGCAGGCGGCCCGACCGCACTCAAGAAAATTACCGCGCTGGCGAAGGCGAACCGAGTTAAGCTGGTCTGCCACGGCGTCGGCAGCGCCACGTATCATTACTTGATTTCGAACGGCCCGGAGTTGACGCCGTTCTGCGAGTACGTCGATATTTACCGGAATGCACCGGCGGATTGGGTTTTGACGGACGATCCGCGCCCGGCTGAGGGCTGGCTGTCACTTACGGACCGGCCGGGATTCGGGTATACGCTCAATCAAAAAGTGTTCGATCAGAACATTGCCGTGACGCCCATCTGGTAGCGCCCGATCAAAATCGAGTCACCAGTCTTGTATCCTGAGAGATTGGAGCAAATCTTTTGGGACGCATCTGGCTCGCTATCACCGGATTTTTTTCGATTCTATTCCGCGGCAACCTTTCTGAGGATGCGCTCGCGCGGCTCGGCCTCATGAAGCGCGCGGCAGGCAAACCGCAGACCGTGTCGTCATCGCCCGGCGCCCGGCCATCCGACGGCGCATTGCAAATGCTGGCTATTCTGCAACGCGACTCGCGGCTGATCGATTTCATCATGGAAGACATTGCCACGTATTCGGATGAACAGGTGGGCGCGGCAGTGCGCGGCTTGCACGATCAGGCGCGCGACTCGCTGGCGCGCTACGTGAAACTCGAACCGGTGATCGATGGTGTGGAGGGAACATTTACGAAACCGGCGGTTTCCGACCCGGCGGCCGTGAAGTTCATCGGCAACGTTCCGGCAGGGAAGCCTTCCGGAGGACTGCTGCGCCATAAGGGCTGGCGCGCCGGGAAGATCGATCTGCCGGCGCTCCACGCGAAGCAGGACGCGAACATCATTTCACCCGCCGAGATCGAAATCGAATGAAGTACGTTATCGGCATCGATCTGGGCACCACCAATTCGGCATTGGCTTACAGCGAATGGAAACCGGAAGCCGGGCCGCTCGAAGCGCCCGAAGTTGCACTGTTCGCAATTCCGCAACTGGTGAACCCGGGCGAGGTGCGGGATGAGCCGCTGCTGCCCTCGGCGCTGTTCGTTCCGGGCGCCTCGGATTTTCCCGCGGGATCGCTCGAGCTGCCGTGGAATCCGCAGCCGGCATACGTCGTCGGACAGCTCGCGCAAAAGCGCGGCGTGGAAAATGCAGGCAGGCTGGTGTCTTCGGCGAAATCCTGGCTCTCGCATTCGGGCGTGGACCGTACAGCGCCGATTCTGCCATGGAAAGCGCCAGAGGGCGTGAAGAAGCTCTCGCCGGTGGAGGCGTCGGCGAGCTATCTGGAGCATGTGCGGCACGCTTGGGATACGAAGATGCCGGATGCGCCGTTCGCCGAGCAGCAGATTCTGGTGACGGTGCCGGCGTCATTTGACGCCGTGGCGCGCGAGCTGACGCTCAAAGCCGCGGAGTGCGCGGGTTATCGCGACGTTACGCTGCTGGAAGAGCCGCAGGCCGCGTTCTATGCGTGGATCGAGCGGCATCGCGACTGGCGCCAGCGGGTGAAAGTTGGCGATCTGATTCTGGTGGTCGATATCGGCGGCGGCACGACGGATTTCACGCTGATCGCGGTGACGGAACGCGCGGGCGAGCTGGCGCTCGAGCGCATGGCTGTAGGCGAGCATATTTTGCTGGGCGGCGACAACATCGACCTGGCGCTGGCCCGGCTGGTGGCGGATCAGCTTGCGCAAAAGGGAACGCGCATCGATTCGTTCCAGCTTCTTGCGCTTTGGCACAACTGCCGGGTAGCGAAAGAGAAGCTGCTGGAGCCCGGCGCGCGAGCCAAGGAGCAGCCGGTTACGATTCTGGGGAAAGGCACCGGTTTGGTTGGCGGCACGATCAAAGCGGCGCTGCGGCGCGAGGATCTCGATCGCGTGCTGAGCGAGGGATTTTTTCCGGAAATCAAGAGCTCGGAAATGCCGCAGCGGCAGAGACGCATGGGTTTGCAGGAAATCGGGCTGCCATACGCCGCCGATGCCGCGGTGACAAAACACATGGCGCAGTTTTTGAGGCAGCAGGCTTCGTCGGCGGAGCAAGAGCGCGTTCGGCGCGGACCTTCGGGGCTTGCCGCACCGACGCACGTTCTGTTCAACGGCGGCGTGCTGCGTGCCGGGCTGATTCGTGACCGGCTGATCGCGGTTCTCAACTCCTGGCTGGCGGAAGAAGGGTTCGGCGCGGTTCAGGCGCTCGCGGGCGAAGATTTGATGCATGCGGTGGCTCGCGGCGCCGCTTATTACGGTCTCGCGCGGCGCGGAAAGGGCGTGCGCATTCGCGGCGGCGTGCCACGAACTTACTACGTCGGCATCGAGAGCGCCATGCCGGCCGTTCCGGGAATGGCTGCGCCGCTCAAAGCGCTCACCGTCGCGCCGTTCGGCATGGAGGAGGGAACTTCCGTTTCGATTCCCGACCGCGAGTTCGGCTTGATAGTCGGGGAGCCAGCGGAGTTCCGGTTCTTTTCCTCGACGAAACGCAAAGACGATGCGGCCGGCGCGCTGGTTGAAGATTTCGGCGACGAGCTGACGGAACTGGCGCCCATGGAAGTCGCCCTGACCGGCGGGACGAACGGGGCAGCGACCGTGCCCGTATCGTTCGAAACAGTCGTCACCGAAACCGGGGTGCTCGAGCTGTGGTGCGTGGCCCGCGACGGCCGCCGCTGGAAACTCGAATTCAACGTTCGCGAACGCGTCACGCAATGAAGATCGGCATAGACCTCGGCACCACCAACTCGGCGCTGGCATGGATCGATCCCGGTGAAGCCGAGGACCTGAATTTTCCGCCTATCCACATTTTCGAAGTGCCGCAGCTTGTGGCTCCTGGCAAGACCGAGGCGCGCCGGACGCTGCCCTCGTTTCTCTTTTTAGAAGACGGCCATCCCATCGGCGTTTATGCCCGCGAGCAGGGCGCGCTGGTGCCGACGCGCCTGGTGCATTCGGCGAAATCGTGGCTCTCGAATCCGGACGTCGACCGCACGGCGAAAATTCTTCCCTGGGATTCGCAGGAAACCGGGCGCGTGCTTTCGCCGGTCGAGGTCGCGGCCGATTTTTTGCGGCAGTTTCGCGAGGCTTGGGATAAGAATCGCGGCTCGGCGCTGGCGGAAGAAGACATCGTGCTCACGGTTCCCGCATCGTTTGACGAAGAAGCGCGCGAATTGACTGTGGCGGCCGCGCAGGAAGCCGGCCTGCCGAAACTGACGTTGCTCGAAGAGCCTGCCGCTGCTTTTTATTCGTGGATTGCTAACAATTTCGAGCGCTCGCGCAAGCTGCTTTTCGACGGTCAAATTGTTCTGGTCTGCGACGTCGGCGGCGGCACGAGCGATTTCAGCCTGATCCGCGTTAGCCGCGACGGAGACCACATCGACTTCACGCGCACGGCTGTCGGCAAGCATCTGCTGCTCGGCGGCGACAATCTGGACCTCACGCTCGCGTGGCTGGTGGAGGCCAAGCTTGGAAAACAGCTCACCATCCGGCAGCGCAGCGGCTTGCGGCGGCAGTGCTCGGCCGCCAAAGAACGGCTGCTGTGCGATGCGCATTTACAGAGTGTCGAGATTACCGTGCTGGGCGCGGGCGCATCGCTGATCGGCGGTTCGCTCAAGAGCGAAATCCTGCGCAGTGAAGCGCTCGAGCTTGCGCTCGAAGGTTTTCTTCCGGTCACCGAACGCGGCGATCCGCCAAAAGAAGAAAAGCGCAGTCTTTTCCGCGAACTTGGCCTGCCTTACGTTTCCGACCCGGCGATCACGAAGCACTTGAATGCATTTTTGGAGAGCGCCGGTCAGCAGCCCGACGCCATCCTCTTTAATGGCGGGTTCTTTATCCCGGACGTTTGCCGCGAGCGCGTCGCCGATGTGGTTGGCCACTGGTACGGCAAGCGGCCCGAAATTCTTGAGAATCGCGATCTGGATCTCGCGGTGGCCGAGGGCGCCGCGTACTACTCCTACGTGCGCTCGACGGGAAGCGGCGTGCTGGTGCGCGGCGGCTTGCCGCGAACGTATTACCTCGGCATCGGCCAGCCAGCCGGCGACAAGATCACGGCCGTGTGCCTGGTTCCGCGCGGCGCCGAAGAAGGCGCGACGCTCGAAATCGATCGCGAAGATTTGCAGCTCGTCGCGAACCGGCCGGTTTCGTTCCGGCTCTACAGCTCGCTCACGCGCACGGAAGACCGGACGGGCGAAGTCGTGGAGTTCGATGCAAACGACGACAACCTGCATACCCACGCGCCGCTCCACGCCGTGATCCGGTTTGGGAAAAAAGGCGAGAAGCTGATTCCGGTGAAGGTCGGCGCCCGGCTGACGGAGATCGGTACGCTTGAGACCTGGTGCGAATCGAAGATCAGCGATCACCGCTGGCGGCTGCAGTTTGAGCTGCGCAAGCGCCCCGCAGAACCGGAGAGAGCCAAGCCGGCGGCCGTCGTCAGCGAAGCGGGTCTCGAGCGCGCGTCTGAGCTCGTTCGCGCGGTTTTCTCTCCAACTGGCAAAGCGGCCATCGCCCCCGAAGAATTACCGGCGAAACTCGATGAGACCCTGGCGCTCGGCCGCGCCTCCTGGCCGGTCACCGCGATCCGGCAACTCGCCGATGTTTTTCTTCAATGCGCGGACGGCCGCAAAAAGAGCCCGGCGTTCGAAGCTCGCTGGCTGAATCTGTGCGGGTTCTGCATGCGGCCCGGTTTCGGATTTCCCGGCGATGACTTTCGCGTAGAGCAAGCGCGCCGAATCTGGTCCGCCGGCCTGGCATATGCCAATCAAGTGCAGTGCGAGATCGATTGGTGGATTTTCTGGGGCCGCATCGCCGGCGGCTTGAATCGCAATCAGCAGGTGGATCTGTACCAGCGCCTCGCTCCCGCGCTCCTGCCAAAACCCGGAAAGAAGCAGCGGCTGAACAGCAGCTTGCTGCGCGAGATGTGGCGCACCGCCGCGAGCCTCGAACTGTTGCCCGTCCAGACCAAAACTGAGCTGGGTGACGCTCTGATTCGCATGGTGAAGGCCGGAACCGGGCGTGAATCGGAATTGTGGTGCGTTTCGCGGCTTGGCGCGCGCGAACTGTTTTACGGCCCGATCAATCTCGTACTGCCGCCCGCGACGGTAAAGCGCTGGGTGGATGCGCTCGTGCCGAATCCCTCTGCCGGAGAAGCACTAGCTTCGCTCGCGCGGCGCACCGACGATCCCACACGCGATCTGCCGCCCGCCACGCGCGACGCGGTGCAGGCCAAAATTTCCGCGCTCCCGCATGCCGATCAACTGCTCGCCCTGTTCGAAGGAGAAGAGGAGCGCGACGAGCGCACGCTGGGCCGTATTTTCGGGGAAGACCTGCCGTCCGGGCTGGTGCTGGTCACGGGCGAGCTTACAGCTTCTCCCGGTCTTCCGCCGGAACCGGCCCACGGCTGAACAGCGACTCACGCGGCGCTTTGTAGCTCACGTCAAGATATGGCGTCTCGATGCGCTGATAATGCCGGTACCGCGAATCCATCAGCGCGGCAAGCGTTCCGGTAGTGAGCAGCGTTCGCTCCACCGGATATGCAGGCCGGCCGGTCACGATCATCTGCTCGATATAGTGAACTAACCCCGAAAAATGCGAGAACGGCCGCGCGGGCTGTAGCCAGAGTTCGGTCGACACGGGTTCCGCCACACCGCGAATGCTCGCCGCAAATCCAGCCTGCTCGATGAGCCCGTTCAACAGATACACTGCACTCTCGAGCCCGCTCGCGTACTCCACGATAAAAAGAATCGGTTCCTTCACTAACTCGCGCGGCGATCCCGGCTTCCGCCCCTCGCAGCGCGCGAGCGCCGATTCCAACAATCGGCCGGCCCACGGATTCCCGTCCGTCCATTTCCAAACACCGGCGCCTTCGACGCAAGTCACCGCGCGAACGCCCGTCTCGCCTCCTTTGCGGCGCTCCACCATGCACTGATTCGCTTCGAGCGCGTGGAAGCCGTACGCTTCCCGGTCACCGTAAAATGCGGTGACGCTTTTCTCCACCGGCGTTTCGAGCGCGATCTCGACAGGCGGCCGTCGCCAGGTCATCACGATCGATGATCCGGCCATCAGCGGGAAATGCAACGCATGCGACTGGTCGTACATCCACTTGGCTTTTTCCCAATCGTACGAGAGGTGCTTGTCGCAGAATACCGGCACGCTGCTGCCGGTTTCACGAAACGTATCGACAATCTGTTTGTACAGCTCGTAGCGCGGATAAAGTTTCTGGCCTTTCTCGTTCTCCGGATAGTTGCCGTGCTCCCCGACCAGCACCACGCCTTCGATCGCGAGTTTGCCGCCGCCCATGGTGAGCGCATCGCGTACCGTCGTGCAAATCCGAACGCCGTGCTTGGCGGCCATCGCGCGGCTCATATCGTTCTTGGGCACCTGGTCGGTGTACATCGAGATGACGTCGACTTGCGGCGCTTGCCTGCGGCCGTTATATTCGTAGCCCTCGAGCAATCTTCCGACAATCACATCAGCATGCGAGTTCCGCCGGTATTCGGTGATGACGGTGGCGATTTTTTTCCGCGGCGCCGCATACGCGCTGGCGGCAGCCAGCGGCAGAGCCAGTCCCATCCATTCGCGGCGGCTGAAATGTCGCGCACCCGACAGGTTTGCCTTTGGTTTAGAATCTCCGCTCTTCATTGACACCCGTGCGGCATTGTGACATATTCTGCGCGATGCCTGCTCGACGACGTTTTCTGCAACTGTCTTCGGCGCTGCCGCTCGCCGGCGCCCTGGCGGCTCGAAAAGCGCCAGCCGCTCCCGTCAGGCGTGATTTCTTGAAAGAACTCGGCGTTTCGCCGGTGATCAATGGCGCCGGCGTCTACACGTTCCTGACCGGCTCATTGATGCACCCGGAAGTCGTACGCGCCATCGAGGCGCTCTCGCACCAGTTCGTTCGTCTCGATGAGTTGCACGACGCTGTAGGCCGGCGGATCGCGTCGCTCCTCGGTTGCGAAGGCGCCATGGTGCCCTCGGGAGCGGCCGCGGCTCTGACCTTGGGAACAGCCGCCTGCATCACGCGCGGCGATCCGGATCTGATCCGCCGGTTGCCGGATACCGACGGAATGAAAAACGAGGTGATCGTTCAGAAATCGCACCGCTTTTCCTACGATCACATGGTGCGCAATTGCGGGATCCGTTTCGTCGAAGTGGAGACAGCCGGGGAACTCGATCGCGCCGTGAATCAACGTACGGCCATGATGCTGTTTCTGAATAAATTCGACCCGCTCGGGAAGATCAAGATTGCCGACTTCGTCGCGCTCGGCAGGAAGCATGGCATCCCGACATTCAATGACGCTGCAGCCGATGTGCCACCGGTCGAAAACCTTTCCAAATACATCCGCATGGGTTTTGACCTGGTCGCATTCTCCGGCGGTAAAGGACTGCGCGGGCCGCAGAGCGCCGGGCTGTTGCTGGGGCGGGCGGACCTGATTCGCGCCGCGCGCCTCAACACGTCGCCCAACGGGGACGCGATCGGCCGCAGTTTGAAAGTTAACAAGGAAGAGATGGTCGCCATGATGGTGGCGGTCGAGCAGTACCTGAAGAACGATCACCAGGCCGACTGGCGCGAATGGGAGAAGCGCGTCAAGCTCATGGCCGACGCGGTGGCGGATATACCCGGCGTTACAGCACAGCGCTTCGTGCCCGTTATAGCCAACGAAGTGCCGCACCTGCGTGTCCGCTGGGACCGGAATCAGATCGCGCTTACGCCGGAACAGGTGATGCAACGCCTTCGTGAAGGCAAGCCTTCGATTGAGTTGGTGCCGGAGCCGGATGAGCCCGGCACTCTTGAAATCGCCTCGTGGATGCTGCAACCGGGCGAAGCGGAGATTGTGGCGCGCCGGCTCAGGGAAGTGCTGCGAGCTTAACCGCTCGTTTCCGGCATCATCCGTGAATCGCCGCCCGCCTGATGCGTCGGATCGATCACAAACCATGCCAGCATTCCCAAAACCACGAGGAAACTGGCAAAATACAAGCCGCCGGTCCAGCCGAATCGCGTGGCGATCAGCGGAGTCAGGATCGGCGCCAGCATCCCGCCGACGTTGCCGCCGCAGTTCATGATGCCGCAGGCGGCGCCCACCTGCTTTCCGCCCATGTGGATGGCGGTCGACCAGAAGCTGCCTTCCGGCGCCATGGCACAGCCCACCGCCGCCGAGAGAACGGCGACGGTAGCGATCACGCCCAGGCCGCTGGCGCCGACATAAAGCAAAATCGCGCTCAGCGTCATGGCGGCGATTGGCACGATTCGCGCGCCCTTGCTTGGCCCGAACAGCGATCGCATCCAGTCCGTAATAAAACCGCCCACCGGCGTCATGATCGCCATGGTGATGAACAGCGCCGTCGTGGCGACGGCTGTGTCATCCTTGGGCATGTGCCGGATTTCGCCGAAATAATAATAAATCCAGTAGTAGAAAATGTATTCGAAGTAATTCAGCGCGAAGTAAGAGCCGGTCAGCAGCAACATATTGCGGTCTCTCAATAAGACCAGCCACTGCGTGTCATGCTTGTGCGCGATGGGACGGACAGGCTCGCTCTTTCCTGGCGGCCGATCCTGCACGGTCATGTACCAGATCAGGATCAAGACAACCGTCGCGCCCGCGGCGAACCAGAATGACCGGCGCCACCCATACGAGCCGATGAGCCGCGAGAACAACACCGGCGACACTGCGGCGCCGATCGCCGCCGCGCCCATGATAATGGCCTGCACGCGCGCTTGTTGGCTGGGCGGTATCCACGCAGCCGCGATCCTGCCGGTCGAGGGATAAAGCGGTGAAGTGCAAACTCCGAACGCCAGCCGCAGTATGATGAACGCCGGAACAACGCCCAGATAAGCGCCCAAACCGGTGGGACCGCAGATCGAGGTAAGCCCCGTAAACAGCGCTGCACCCAAACCCGCGACCGTGAGCACCACTCGCCCGCCGAACCGGTCGGCAAGCCCGCCGCCGGGCGCCATAAAAATTGTGTAGCTGAGCAGGAATGCCGAATAGACCGACCCCATCGCGGTCTCAGAAATTTGAAACTCCTTCATGATGCCCGGACCGGCAATGGACATCACGATGCGATCGAAATAGCTCATGGCGCTCAAGGCGAACATCAGCGCGACAATTTTCGTTTGTGCCCTGAGCGGCGGCCAGGCCTCGCGCACAACGTTAGCTTGAGAAGCCACAGGAGCCGGGTTCATTCCAATACCTGTTCTGGATTTGACATGCTTTCGCGCATTATGACATACTCCCGCCGGTTGACCCGGAAATGCGACTCGACAGGATACTCATCGCGGTCTTCCTCTCTTCGCTCATGGCTTCTCTCGCTCAGGAACATCGCCCGCGCATAGCGATCGGCGGTATCATGCACGAGTCCGACACGTTCAATCCGGCCAAAACCGGGCTGAACGATTTCACGCGCCGCCGCACGTCGCCGCCGGAACAGGCCTTGCAGGAATGGTCGAAGAGCAACGACGAATTGAGCGGCTATATCGAAGGCGCGCGCCAGTTCGATCTTGATTTGGTCCCGGTGCTGATGGCCTCGGCAACACCAAAGGGGCCTGTTACCGATGAAGCATTCAACACGCTGACCGGAGAGTTGGTCGCGCAATTGAAAGCCGCCGGGCACTTGGATGGGCTGCTGCTCGCCTTGCACGGCGCCATGGTGGCCGAAAGCTACCCGCACGCCGATGCTGAAGTCTTGCGGCGATTGCGCGAGGCGCTGGGACCGAATCTCCCCATCGTCGTCACGCACGATTTTCACGCCAACGTTTCCGAGGAGATTGTGAAACTTTCGACGGCGCTCCTCACCTACAAAGAGAATCCGCATCTCGATACCCGCGAGCGCGGCATTCAGGCGGCGCGCATTATGTCGGGAATTGCCCGCGGCACGATTCACCCGGTTCAGGCAATCGCCAAGCCGCCTATGAATTACAACATCGTTTATCAGCAGACCAGCCGCGAGCCGCTGAAGCCGATCGTCGAGGAAAGCCGCCGTCTCGAGCAAAATCCGAAAATTCTCGCGGCCAGCGTGTCCGGCGGTTATCAATTCGCCGACGTTCCCGCTATGGGCCCGAGCGTCATCGTGGTTACGGACAACGATCCGTCCCTCGCCCGGCGCGAGGCCGAGCGGCTTTCGGAAATGCTTTGGGCCACGCGCGACCGGCTGAAGCTTAATCTGCCGGATGCCGCGGAAGCCGTCCGCCAGGCCATGGCCGCGAAAAAATTTCCCGTGTCGCTTTTGGATATGGGCGATAACATCGGCGGTGGCTCAGCCGGAGACAGCACCTTTCTGCTGAGCGAGCTGCTCCGGCAGCACGCCACCGGCTGGGTTGTTGTCCTTGCCGATCCCGAAGCGGTGCGCGCAGCGGTTCACAGTGGCGTTGGCCAGCCGTTCGATGCCATGGTCGGCGGCAAGACCGACAAGTTCCATGGAGATCCGGTTCACATCCACGGCCGCGTGAAATCCCTCCATGACGGGCAATACATTGAGCACGAAGTGCGCCACGGCGGCGGACGCTACCATGACCAGGGCCTGACGGCCGTGATCGAAGTCGCGGGCTCGACACCCGACGTTCAGAATCTGCTGATGCTCACGACGGAGCGCGAAATGCCGGCCAGCATTCAGCAACTGGTGAGCTGCGGCATTTATCCCGAGCGCCAGAAAATTTTCGTCGTCAAGGGCGTCATCGCGCCACGGGCGGCGTACGAGCCGGTTTCGGCCAGCCTGATTTCAGTCGATACGCCCGGCCTGACGTCGGTCAATCCGGCGCGCTACCAGTTCCACCACATTCGCCGGCCGCTATTCGGCATCGAAAGTCACTGATCTCTTGATTTTGCTGTGCGGCGCGCGATAGCATAGCCTCTCGCCTGGAGGACGAATGACCAAACGGCGCTTCTGGATCCTCACTACGTTCGCGGCTTTTGCCGCACTGGCCTTCTTCGAGACCTCGACCGACGCGCAACCCGGAACCCTCAAGCAGATCGTGCCGGGCGTCTGGTTTCGCGAAGGCGAAATTGAAACCATGGGCCACTGCAACAACGCCATCATCGAGATGAAAGACTACCTCATCGTCATCGATGCGAATTTTCCCAGCGGCGCGCGCCTCGCCATGGCGGCGGCCAAGAAAGTTTCGCAAAAGCCGGTGAAGTATGTCTTCGACACGCATCACCATGGCGACCACTCCTACGGCAATCTCGTCTGGACGCAGGCCGGCGCGACGACTCTTGCCTACAAAGGCGTTCCGGAGGAAATGAAGCGCTACGAACCGAAGCGCTGGCAGGCCGAGGCCAAAAATCGCAAAGATGTGGCGGATCTTCATCAGCCTAGCGTCGAGCCGCCTAAGGAGACCTTTGACAAAAGCCCGTTTGTCATTAAGGATGACACGCGCGAGGTTCGCTTTTACTTTTTCGGCTGGGCGCACACCCGCGGCGACGGTTTCGCGTACTTACCGAAGGAAAAAGTACTATGCTCGGGCGATGCGGTGTTGAACGGACCGTACAATTACACTGCGGACGCGAACATCGGCAACTGGCCCAAGGTGGTGGCAGCCGCGCAGAAGCTGGACGTCGAGCACGTTCTTCCCGGCCACGGCGGTCCGGGCGGCAAAGAAGTCCTCGAAGGACAGAAGCAGTACATGATCGAGCTGTATAAGGCTGTCGATTCCGCCGTAAAGCAGGGCAAGAAGCTTCAGGACATCGTCAAGATGGATGGAACCAAGCTGGTTTCGACATCGATCCAATTACCGCCGAGCGTGAAGAACTGGGTGGGTGACGGGCTGAAAGATCAAGTCCGCGACACGTACGAGGAAATCATGCAGCACAAGCCGCACGGGGACATTCCGCACCCGTAGAGGTTTGCGCGTTCTTGTATCAGAGATTTGGAACGTCCGACTGCGAGCGCATCGCTCTTGGCACCGGGCTCGCCGTGTAGCGGCCTTCGCCGGACGCTTCGATCCAGAGCGTGCACAGCAGAACAGAGAGCCACAAGCGGAAACCGCGCCGGTTCAAATACTCGAGATCCGCCGAGAGCCTCGCGTAGACATTGGTGTCGCCCCGCCAGCCGCGAACTTGCGCGAGGCCGGTGAGACCGGGCCGCACCTGGAGCCGATCGTGGAACCGCGGCATCTCGGCTGAAAATTTCGCCGAGTGATACGGCGTTTCCGGCCGCGGGCCTACCAGCGACATCTCGCCGCGCAGCACGTTCCACAATTGCGGGAGCTCGTCCAGATCCCAACGCCTCAGCCATTGTCCGAAACGCGTGCGCGGCGGAAATTCCTCGCTGGGCCAGTCTTCCGGCCGCGCATGGAAAGCGCGCGGCGTGCTGCGAATTTTGTAAAGCAGGAAAGGAATACCGCCGCGGCCCAGGCGTTCATGCGCGAAGAACACGGGCCGCCCGTCGATCAGCGCCTTGAGGGCAAATAGAACCAGCAGAACCGGCGCCCATAGCGGCGCGCTTACAGTCACCAGTGCAACATCCAGCACTCGTTGCGCCATTTCCCGGTCGAAGGTTTGCGCGGTCCTCACTTACAAAATGTTCCCACGATACGCCGCGCGCGGGAACACATCGAGACCACAATTTACAAGTCGTAAACCTGCCACGGCGGGATGCCGGTTTGTTCAGAAGCCTGATTTCATTGGCGTTCGCGCCGATTTTTTCACGATATGCCGCAGGCTATGCCAGCACTTTCTTTACGACTTCGCCGGCCACATCCGTCAGCCGGAAGTGCCGCCCCTGAAATTTGTACGTCAGACGCTTGTGATCGACACCCAGGCAATAAAGAATGGTCGCCTGCAAGTCGTGAATATGGACCGGATCGGAAACGGTGTTGTAGCAGTAATCGTCGGTCTCGCCGAGCACCGTGCCGGGCTTGATGCCGCCACCCGCCATCCACATCGTGAAGCAGCGCGGATGATGGTCCCGTCCGTAATTGGTGTCCATCAGCTTGCCCTGGCAATAGACGGTGCGCCCGAACTCGCCGCCCCAAACCACCAGCGTGTCTTCGAGCAGCCCGCGCTGTTTCAAATCCTGGACCAGCGCCGCGGATGCCTGGTCCGTGCTCTTGGCCTGGAGCGCGAGGTCGCGCGGCAGATCGCCATGTTGGTCCCAGCCGCGCTTGTAAATCTGGATAAAGCGCACATTTCGCTCCGCCAGGCGCCGCGCCAGCAGACATTGCCACGCATAGGTGCCCGGCTTGCGCGAATCCGCTCCGTAGAGCGCGAAGATATGCTCCGGCTCTTTCGAAAGATCCACCAGCTCCGGCACCGAAGTCTGCATGCGAAACGCCATCTCGTATTGCGCGATGCGTGTTTCAATTTCCGGATCGCCATAGACCTGGCCGTGCATGTGATTCAGCTTCGCGAGCGAATCGAGCATGCGCCGACGCGTACCTTTATCCACGCCCGGCGGGTCCGAAAGATAAAGCACCGGATCGCTGCCCGCGCGGAAAGTCACGCCCTGGTACTTCGATGGCAGAAAGCCCGGGCCCCACAGGCGTGAAAACAACGGCTGATCGACGTTCAGGGCGCTCCCCTGCGAAACCATCACGACAAACGCGGGAAGATTTTGGTTCTCGCTGCCGAGCCCGTAGCTGACCCACGCCCCCATGCTGGGCCGGCCCGGCTGCTGGCTCCCGCTTTGGATGAAAGTAATCGCCGGGTCGTGGTTGATCGCGTCCGTGTTCATGGTCTTGATGATCGCGATATCGTCCACGACCTTGCCGGTGTAAGGCAGCAGCTCACTCAGCCAGGCGCCCGATTTCCCGTATTGCTGGAATTTGAAGATCGATGGCGCCACCGGCAGCGTTGCCTGCCCCGATGTCATCCCCGTGATGCGCTGGCCCATGCGCACCGAGCCCGGCAGATTCTGCCCGCGGTACTCGGCGAGCTTCGGCTTGTAATCGAACAGATCCATCTGCGCGGGCCCGCCAGATTGGTGCAGAAAAATCACCCGCTTCGCCTTGGGTGGAAAGTTCGGAAAACCCGGCAGCCCGCCGGTCTTCGGGTTGACGTCCATCGCAGCGGCAAAAAGCTGCGGATTGAGCAGCGATCCGAGCGCTGCCGCACCCAAGCCTGTGCTCGAGAGACCGAAGAAATGCCGCCGCGTGAGCGACAGCCGGTATTGCTCATCCACATCCATGGCCCTTACTCCCTCGTAATCGTTTCGTCGAGATTGAGAATCGTGCTTGCCACAGTAGTCCACGCCGCCAGATCGCTCGCATCCAGCCGCGGATCGTATTTCGACTCGCCCACTGCGTCGAGCTTCAGCGCGGCGTCTTTGCGGCCGCGATATTCGGTTAGCTCGGCGCGCTCCAGGTCGCGCAGCACTTCAACTTCTTTGGCATCGGGATCGCGGCCGGTGGCGAGCCGAAAAGCAAAGCGAATGCGCCTGGCGGCGTCGGAACCGCCTTCCCGAATCATCCGCTGAGCGAGCCCGCGCGCTGCTTCCACGTATGTCGGATCGTTCATCAGCGCCAGCGCTTGCAAAGGCGTGTTGGTCACCGCGCGCCGCGCCGTGCATTTTTCTCGGTCCGGAGCATCGAACGTGATCAGCGTTGGCGGCGGGCTGGTGCGCTTCCAGAACGAATACATGCTGCGCCGGTAAAGATCTTTTCCGTGGCTCGGCGTATACGTCTGCGCCGAATATACGTCGCCGTAAGCGATCTCCTCCCACAGTCCCTTCGGTTGGTAGGGAAAGACGCTCGGACCGCCGAGCTTTTCATTGAGCAGCCCGCTGACCGCGAGCGCGTTATCGCGAATCATCTCCGCAGGCAAGCGGAAGCGCGGGCCGCGCGCGAGCAGCCGGTTTTCCGGATCGCGCTCCTCGATTTCCGGCGTCACATGCGACGACTGCCGGTAAGTGGCTGAGGTGACGATCAGCCGCTGCATGGCTTTGATGTCCCAGCCGGTGCCAATAAATTCCGTTGCCAGCCAGTCGAGCAATTCCGGATGGCTGGGCGGATCGCCCTGCGAGCCGAAATCCTGCGGGGTTTTCACAATCCCCGTTCCGAAATGCATCTGCCAGTAGCGGTTCACCGCCACGCGCGACGTCAGCGGATGCGATGGATCGAGCAGCCACTTTGCCAGCCCCAGCCGGTTGCGCGGCAGATCCTTGGACATTCCGGGCAGCACTGCGGGAACGTCCGGCGTGACGATCTCGCCGCGGTTGCGGTAATCGCCCCGGCCCAGTATAGCGGTCTGGCGCGGCACATCCATTTCCTGCATGACCATGGCGTTGGGAACGGTCCAGTCCAGGTCTTCTTTTTCGAGGCGCAGATGCTTGAGTTCCGTATACTGCTTGCGGATTTCGGGCCCCGCCACGTACGTCAGGAAATAATCGCGCAGGTCCGCCTTCTGCGACTTCGACCGTTTCTTCGGCAGGATCGCCACGGTGGCGCGCGCCGGCTGGTGAATCGCCAGCTCTTCCATTTCCGGAGCCGAAAGCACGCGCGTGTAAACCCGAAAATCGTCCAGCGATCCGCGAAATGGCTTGCCCAGCTTCTCATCGCCGATTGAAAGCGGCGCCGCGTTGGCGATCGAGCCCGTCAGCTTGTCGGTGAGAATTTCCAATTCTTCCGATTTCCCTTCGATATACAGCCGGACGCCTGCGGCTTTGCCGGAACCGTCGTAAGTCACGACGATCGGATGCCAGTCGCCCTCGACCAGCGGCTTGCGGGTGCGCACCTCGATGGCGTTGTCAGGCCAGTGATGGATCAGCCGCACGTAAAGCCGCGAACCCCGCTCGAGCCGCGGCAGGACTTCGGATTCCTCGAGATACAGCTCCCAGCCGCGCCGGTCGCCATCGAGCTTCTGCATCACCGACATCTCTTTGCTGTTGTTCTGCCGCAGCCAAAACGCCAGCGAGAAGGGCTTGGTTTCATCGAGCGACGCTGTATTGCCGAAATCCGCATGCGTCTCGCCGTCAAAATCCGCCGCGCGGCCCACCGGCCCGCCGCTGAAAGTCAGGTCGCCCTTCAAAATGCGCCCGTGATGGTAATGGCCTGAACTGTCCGCCAGGTTGCCGTCGAGTTCGTAATGCGTGGCCAAGCCCTCGCGCGTTGCGTCGGGCAGCGTCTCGAGAGCCGTTCTCTCCCACTCTGCCTGCATGGCATCCAGTTCTTTGTCGCTGGGAATTGCCGATTCGTGGGCGCAAATTTCGTTCTTGACCCGGATAATTTCTTTTTCCTGCTCGGGCGACGGTACCTGCACCACCGGCTCGGCATTGCCTCTGCGGCCGTCCAGGCCTTTTTCGGAAATCGTGTTGAAGAAGGCGTAGAAGCGGTAAAAATCCTTCTGCTTGATGGGATCGTACTTATGATCGTGACAGCGCGAGCAGCCCATGGTCATGCCCAGCCACACTGCCGACGTGGTTTCCACACGGTCCACCACGTATTCGTTCTGATACTCTTCCGGAATCGCGCCGCCCTCAAAATTGATCATGTGGTTGCGGTTGAACCCGGTGGCTATGCGCTGCGCGAGCGTCGGATGCGGCAGCAGGTCGCCGGCGAGTTGCTCGATCGTGAACTCGTCGTATCGCATATTGCGATTAAACGCGTCGATCACCCAATCGCGCCAGTGCCACATCTCGCGGTGGCTGTCGATGTGATAGCCATGGGTATCGGCGTAGCGCGCCAGGTCGAGCCACTGCATGGCCATGCGCTCGCCGTAGCGCGGCGACGCCAGCAGCCTGTCGACGACTTTTTCGTAGGCATCCCGCGAGCGGTCACGCTCGAACGTGGCGACTTCGGCGGGGGTCGGCGGCAGCCCCGTCAGATCGAAGGTGACCCGGCGGATCAGTGTGGCTTTGTCGGCTTCGGGCGCGGGCTTCAGGCCTTCACTCTCGAGCCGTGCCAGGACGAAGCGGTCGATCGCGTTGCGCGGCCATTTGCTGTCCTTTACGTGCGGCAGCTCCGGACGCTTGGGCGGCACGTAGGACCAGTGCGTCTCCCACTTGGCGCCTTCATCGATCCACCGGCGGATCAGCTCAATCTGTTTTTCGTTAAGCGTGCGCTCCGCATAGGGCGGTGGCATGCGCTTGGCCTTATCGGTGTTGCTGATGCGCTGGTAGAGCCTGCTCTTGGCTGCGTCGCGGGGGACCAGCACCTGGTAGCCGCCGCGGTCGGCGAACATGCCGTCTTTGGTGTCCAGACGCAGCTTGGCCATGCGCTGTTTTTCATCGGGACCATGGCAGGCGAAGCAGGTGTCGGAGAGAATCGGGCGTATTTCTCGGTCAAAATCGACCGGTTTTGGGCCATTTTCGGGGCCGCCCGCGCGTAACGAAAGAGAACAAACCCCGGCGAGGCAAAGGAAGATAGCGCGTTTCACCGCTTGCCTATTATAGTGCGGACTTCTGCCGAGAGGTATTCCGCGGCGCATATCGCCTGGGCAAAATCGTACACCGGCGTCGAGCTTACTTCTTCGGTTTGTAGGCGATACAGTCGATCTCGACCTTCATTTTCGGATCGGCAAATTTTGCCTCAACCGTGGTACGGGCCGGTTTATGCTGGCCGAAAAACTGCGCATAAATCTCGTTCATCGCGCTGAAGTCGCGGCCGTCGCCCAAAAACACCGAGCACTTGACGACATCCGCCATACTGGCGCCGCAGCCTTCCAGAATTTTCTGGATGTTGCCGAGCACGAGCTTGGTTTCGTGCTGGATATCGCCGTATGACATTTTGTTGGTAGCGGGATCGATGGGGCCTTGTCCCGCGACATAAATGAAATCTCCGGCGCGAACCGCCGGCGAATAGGGCCCGCGCGGCGCCGGAACACCCGGCGGCGTGATTCGTTCGATCATCAATGTCCCTCCGCTTCCAGAAATTTTTCCGCTTCCATGGCCGCCATACAGCCCATGCCGGCGGCAGTGATAGCCTGCTTATACACGCGGTCCTGCACGTCGCCGGCGTGGAACACACCGGGAATGTTCGTGCGCGCACCGCCCTTCGACAGAATGTAGCCATCTTCGTCGGTTTCGATCTGCCCGCGAAAAACCAAGGTGTTCGGGATATGGCCGATGGCCACGAAGAAGCCGTCCACCTCGACATCTTCAGCGGCGCCGGTCAAAAGGTTCCGCAGCCTGGCGCCGGTGACAATGCCCTTGTCAACGTCGTAAATATCGTCCACGACCGTGTTGACGACGAATTTGATCTTCGGATTCCTCCGCACGCGGTCGAGCATGATCTTGGAGGCGCGAAATTGCTCGCGGCGGTGCACGAGCATCACTTCTTTTCCGAAGCGTGTGAGGAAGTTGGCTTCCTCCATAGCCGAGTCGCCCCCGCCCACTACCATGATTTTCTTGTCGCGATAGAAAAATCCGTCGCAGGTGGCGCAGGAGCTGACGCCGTGACCGATGAGCTTCTGTTCGTTTGGAAGCCCGAGCCAGCGGGCGGACGCGCCGGAGGCGATGATCAGGGTGCGCGTTTCGATCCATTCGCCATCGACATTGAGACGAAACGGACGCCGCGAGAGATCGGCCTCCATCAGCACGCCGTCTTTGTATTCCGCGCCGAAATTCTCGGCCTGCTTCTTGATATTTTCGACCAGATCCGGCCCGTTAATGCCCTCCGGAAACCCGGGAAAATTCTCCACCAAGGTGGTGAGGGAGAGCTGGCCTCCCGGCTCGTGGCCCTTGATGACCAGCGGTTTCAGATTGGCACGGGCTGTGTACACGGCCGCGGTGTTTCCGGCACAACCCGAGCCGACAATCACAACGTTTCGCAACCCAGACATGATTTACAGGGAAAGAACTTCTAATGTAACACGCGTCACATCGGGTGTTGGCGGGCCTAATTCGCCAGCTTGCTAATATCGAACCTTCCAAGCAACACCGGTTCGGAAATCACGATGCCCGCTTTGAGAGGATTGCGCGGATAAGCATTGCCAGCTGTCGGAAAACCGTAAAATGTTCCCGGTGCGAAGGTCGATCGCAAGCCTGCCGACCATGTGTCCATTCTTGGATTCGAATTCATTGATACTTTCGCTGAATTGCAAGGGAGCGAACGTAGCCGTGCTATCGGCCCGCGCCGCCGCAGGCGAAAGCAGCGGCCGCAGAGCCAGGATGCCCAGGAAAACGGCAATCGCGGTCAAAGTTATCTTCAGGTAAGCGTCGGATTTCCACATACTCAAAGTCCTTTCGGATTTGTTTTTGGCTGAGGCTACGATACAACTTCGCCGCGCGGCTTCGCCGCAGACTGGCTCGTCGCTCCATTGCCGCAGCATGCGCCCGGCGGGATGGGGCTGCCATGCGGGCACGTCTTCGGGTGGCCAAGAAACGTGCAGATGCGGTCCGTAACTTCCGGGCTGAGAATGTGCTCGAAAGTGCAGGCGTTCGATTCGACGGCGGCGTCATCGCGAATGAAGAGCACATCCATGAAGAGGCGCTCGGCCAGCCGGTGCCGGCGGATCACGCTGCGGGCGCGTTCCTCGCCCTGATCGGTGAAGCCCACCTCGTTGCCGGCCACGTGCAGCAGGCCGATGCGCGACATGGTGGCCAGCAATCGCTGGCGCTGCACTTCGGTGAAATGGGAGCTCTCGTGATGCAGCTTGCTTTCGCGGTGCATCCACAAATCTTCGAGAATCTCGTCGAAATCTTCGTTCTCTTCCGCCGTAAATACAACCTGCTCGACGATGTGGCCGTGCTCGAGATTGATGCGGCGGTCGGCACACCGCCCGACGCGCTCATCATGCGTAACGAGCAGGATCGTGCGGCCCTGCGCGTGCAGTCCGCTGAGCAGATCGAGCACGATCTGCTCGTTGGCGGCATCGAGATTTCCAGTCGGCTCATCCGCCAGAATGATTTTCGGATCGTTGGCCAGCGCCCGCGCGATCGAGACGCGCTGCTGCTCACCTCCGGAAAGCTGTGAGGGCAGATGGCGGGCGCGCCCGGCGAGACCGACCTGCTCGAGCGCGCGCAGGGCTTCCTGCTCATCGGTCATGCTGTGAAAATATTGCGCGAGCATCACGTTCTCGAGCGCCGTCAGGTGGGGAATCAGGTGATACTGCTGAAAAATCAGCCCCACGGTTTCAGCGCGAAACCGCACGAGCTCGCTGCGGCTGAGCTGCGAAATATCGGTCGAGCCGATGCGCACCGCGCCGCTGGTCGGCCGGTCGAGGCAGCCGAGAAGATTCAGCAGCGTGGTTTTGCCCGAGCCGGACGGCCCCATGATCGCCAACCATTCGCCGGCTTCCACGGTGAGGCTGATGTTGTCGAGCGCCTTCAAAGGCGCACCGCCGCTGACCGAGTAATGCTTCGATACGCGATCGATCTCGAGAAAGTGCGGCATCTCCGTTATTCTCCCCGCAGAATGACGGCGGGCTCAATTCGCCAGATGCGCGATACCGGCAGGATAGTTGCCAGCGCAGCTACCAAAACCGTCACCGCGGCCACCGGAACAAACACCGAGAAATCGACCCCTGCGAGCGATGCTTCCGGCGCGCTGGAGAAAACGGTTCTCCCAATAGCGTATGCCACTGCCAGGCCTGCTACATAACCGACGATGCTGGACAGAAGCGCAAGCACCAGCGATTCCGAAAGAAGCAGCGAGGCAATTTTGCTTTCCGCCGCCCCGATGGCTTTCAGTATGCCGATCTCTTTGCTGCGTTCGATGACCAGCGCGCTGAAGTTGCCGGTCACGCAAAGTGTTGTGATCGCCAGGATCAAGGCCGTAAGCAGAAAAACCGTGGTCCGCACTTTGATGACGACGTTGGCTTCGGTTTCAGCAATGGCATGCAGGACCCGCACATCCGTCTGCGGAAGCATGCGGGCGAGTGCGGAGCGAACCTGCTCGATGCGCTGCCCGTCTGCGCGCACCTGAACCAGGCTCGCGGTATTCGTGAAACCCGCATCGCGCGCCGCGCGGTCGAATGGCACGAGCAACTGGTTGTCCTCGGCGCCGCCGGTAGTCACGATTCCGCGGATTACACAGGCGCCGGACGCGAGCGCCGCAGCTTGTCCTACGCTTAGCCGGAAATGCGCGGCGAGAGCGGCGCCGGCGAGACACTCGTCCGCACCGGCTGTGCGCGCGCCTGTGACTTGCCAATAGCCCGTGAGCGGCAGAGAGCGGCGGAAATCGACGCCTGCCTCGACGACGCGCTCATCGCCAATGCGCCCGATGGTATAGATGTAAGGCGCGGCGGCGGCGCCAAGCTTCTCTGCATCTCCGGCGGCGGCCAGCGGCACGGTTTGCGAAGCGCCCGTGGGAGCCACCACGATGTTGGCTCCATAACCGCGAAACTCGCGACGCATTTTGCGCTCGATGTCGGAATAAACGCTGAACAGCGTGGTGGCGAGCGTGGCTGCCACTGCCAGGCCGGCGAAGGCCAGCAGCAACCTTCTGCGGCGAAACTTCACCGCGCCAAGTACAAAGCGCCAGAACACTAAGCGCCCTCCCGGAGCATCGCCGCGGGCTCGAGCGCCAGAGCCCGCCGCAGAGGCTGGGCAGCCCCGGCCAGAGCCACCGCCACCGCGATCAGCACGACCAGTGGGACAAGCAATGCAGGCACTTCGGCATTCACGCCAAAAACCGTGCGGCTCACCCAACTCGAAAGCTGCGCGCCGGCGAGAGCGCCGATCACCCCGCCGAGCGCCCCCTGAATCGCGGCTTCGGCCCCGAACAGCATCACCAGCAGCCAGTTGGCGGCTCCAGTGGCCTGCATGATGGCAATTTCGTAGCGTCTTTCGAGCACCGTGGTGGCCATCACGCTCCAAACTGTGAGCGCCGCAGTCGCCAAAGCTGCGAGTGAAATCAGCAGCATCAGCCCGCGGACTCTCGTGAGCACGCGGCCCTCGTTGTCCGCCACACGGCGGATCGGACGCGCCACGGCCATCGGCAGCGCTTGTTCAATCTGGTGCGCGATCGACGTAATGTAAGGCGTGCAATACCAGCGGTCGTATTCCGCCGGGTTCATCTGGTCCGGATTCTTTCGCGCGAACGCATCCTCGGGCTTGGTCAGCGCGCCGACTGCAATGGCGTCCACCTGCCCGGCACGATGCGTCAGCCGTTCCAGAACTTCCAACCGTACGAAAATGCGATCTTCCTCCTCGCCGCCGGTGGCGAGAATTCCTGCCACCGTAAAAGGCTCGCCAAACAAGGCGACCACCGAGCCGGGCTTGAGCGCCAGCCTGCGGGCCACGGCGGCGCCGGCTATGCATTCATCGGCGCGATCGTCGGGAAGGGAGTCGTCAATCCACCGGCCGTCCACCTTCCATGTGGCGTTCAAGGCGCGCAGCCCGGAGGTCGCGTTCAGCCCATCGGGAGTGCGAAACGTGCGCAGGAACCAGACGCCTTCGATGGGCGTTTCGCGGCCGCCAATCACGCTCTGCGCGTGCATGGAAGGCGCAAGCGCCGTGATATTCAATTGCCAGAAGATGGACTTGATTTTGGGAACGGCTGCCGCCGGAATGAACTCATCTTTTGCCGCAGGCTGATACTGGACGCCGCCGATTTCGACCGGCAGTTGCGTGGACTTAGGCGTGACGATCAGGTTGGCACCCAAGCTGCGCAGTTCTCGATTCACGCGGTCGCCCACGTCGAGCATGGCGCCAAGCATGGCGGTAGCCACCGCGGACCCAAGCGCCACGGCGCCGATGGTCATGGCCTTGCGGCGCGGCGAACGGCGCAACGATTGCCCTACGAACCTCAAGAACAAATCAGCGGCTCCCTGGCCCGAAATGCCGTGAACCGGCCAGCAGTTTCGCCGCAGGGATCACCACCTGATCACCTTCGACTCTTGATTCGAGCGGAATCGGATTGCAGCCTCCCTGCGAGCCGATAGTCGGAATGTTGATGGCCGATGCGCAATTCTTGCAGATCACGTTGGGGCCTTTCTGATAGTAGCCCTGGTGCCCGCAGATCTGGCAAGCGTCAAACGCGATGGCGATGGATTGATCCGGCCGGCGGATGGCGATGATCCGGATGGTGACGCCGCCCGATTGAACGGCAAAACGGTGAAGCGTGCCATCGTTAACCGAGCTGACCGGAATACGCGCAAACCCGTCTGCGACCACCAGCGGAGCGGGGGTCGAAAGCTCCGTCTCGGATTTGGCGTAAATGAATTCGGCCGTGATCGTGAGCATGAACAAAGCCGCAGCCGAGCAGGATGCCAGGACCCACAGGCGCTCGCGCCGCGCCGTCCATTTGGCCTTGCGCAGTTGAGCGCCGGCGAGATCGCGGACATCCGGCGCGCGCCTTCTGCGCCATTCCATCAAGAGCATGGTTGCTGCGAGCGCCAGGATGGTGACGAAAAAGAACGCATCGTTGCGCACGATAGGCCCGACCAGCGCCATTTCGCGCTCGCTGCTCGGCAGGATCTGGCCTTCGGAAAGCTCGTGGAGTCCCGTGATAGTCAGTTGCAGAACTACGACCATGAGGATCACGGTAGTTATGCGGAAGAAGCTTCCCATATTGATTCGGATCGTCCCGCGGACGAAACTGACCCCGAACAAGACGGCGAGGGCTAAGCCCAGCGCTGTGCCTAAAGATTGCATGATTCCCGAAGTGTCGAAGCGCAGGCTGGCGATCATCAGCACCATCTCCACGCCCTCGCGAAAAATCATCAGAAAGACGAATAGAAAAACGCCCCAGCGGGAGGCGGCGGAGGCGCTTCCTTGTTGCAAACGAGTTTCAATTTGGCCTTTGAGATCCCGGGCATGGCGGTTCATCCAGATGACCAGGGTGAGAACGAAAGCCGCGCTGACCAGCAGCAGGGGGCCCTCATACCGGTCATCGTTGATATCGATCCGGGCGAGCACGGCGGCCACCAAAAAGCTTGCAAATACAGCGGCTCCGAACGCTTTGTAGACCGAAGGAAGCAGCTCGATGCGGCCGATTTTCCGCAGATAGGCAACCGCGATCGCGATCACCAACGCCGCTTCAACGCCTTCTCGTAACGCGATGACAAAAGTTTGCAGCATAGCAACTGGGTTGCAAGTAGATATTGTACTGCATTGTACGCCGGTTGCATTTTGCGGTGCGCATGCGGCAGGCAAAAAATGGAGCGGCAAGTACCCTCCGGCCGGCATGCGCGGCAACGGCCAGGGTGAGTCCCAGGCAGGTGGCAAGCTCCGTTGCACGCACCCGGCTGCCGTCACGATGGAAGGATCAGCCGGAACCAGCTACTTCCCGCTCCTTAGCTCAATAGTGAGGCGCGGTTAAATTGCGTTTCACCGATTTCTCGCATCGCGGACGAAAAAGATTTCGTTCCGTTTTCCACAGCGTTGGCGTTGCAAACGTCTGAAAAAAAATCATCCGGGGTGCGATCAAAATTCGGTGATGGACTCGATGCGTTTTTCTTCTCGTTTAACAATCGAGCGTGCTAAAATTTTCGCGTGCTCGATTCTGGCGCCAGCCATGAGTACTCGCGGCAGGATGTGCGCCGCCTGCTGAGAGTTTCCGAGCAGCAGCTTCGGAGCTGGGAGCGCCACGGGCTCATCGCGAATGCGCCTTCATTTTCCTTCTCGGACCTGATCGCTCTCAAGACACTGCAAAAATTGAAGGAGAACCGCATACCGCCGCGTAAAATCGGTCGCGCGCTGACGGCTCTCAAGAAGAAGCTATCGGAAGTGGAACGGCCGCTTTCCGAACTGAAGATTCTTTCCGACGGCCGAACTATCGCGGTGCAGATCGCGGGTCAAAAAATGGAGGCGCTCACCGGCCAGATGCTGTTCGATTTCGAAACCTCGGAGCTGGGCAGCGTGGCAGCACTCGCTCCCAAGCGCGCCACCGGCCGTGTGAACGCGGAGCGGCAGGCTGAAGCGTATTTTCAGCAGGGTCTGGCGCTGGAGGAATCGGGCTCTCCCATCGATCAAGCCATCGAGGCTTATAAGAAAGCCGTCGAGCTGAATCCTGCGGCGGGGGGCGCCCTGGTCAATCTTGGAACGATTTACTACCGCCAGCGAAAGTACCGGGAGGCCGAGCAGAATTACCAGCGCGCGATCGAGGTAGACTCCAACTATCCGCTGGCGCATTATAACCTCGGAAACCTGTTCGATGAGCAGGGCGATCTCACGCGCGCCGAACAGCACTATACGACCGCGCTGCAGCTCAACCCCAATTATGCCGATGCCCATTTCAACCTCGCGCTCCTCGCCGAGCGCCGCGGCGATTTTCTGACGGCCGTGCGCCACTGGAAGTCTTATCTGAAGCTGGATTCGACCGGCACCTGGGCCGCCATCGCGCGGCGCCAATTGGAAAAGCTGCGGGAGGCGACGCTGATCCGTCCCCGTCCAAGCGCATAACCCCGGCGCCGGCATCCCGCGGCTTTCCCCCTGGCGATAAACTGGTATTTGGATGACGACGTTCCCCGATGCGCCTCCTCGCCGGATTTATTTTTCTTGCGCTCTTAACCACTGGATGTAGTTCGCAGGGTGATCATGCGCCGGTTATCGGCGAAGCATACGCCGGGCCTGCGACGCTTGTGCTGCGCGAGGAAATTAATCCCCACTCCGCGGTTGCCGGTACGGCGCACCACGGCGAGCGGCTCGAGATCATCCAGCAGCGGCGGCGCTTCGTTCGAGTTCGGACGGCAAAAGGCCAGGAGGGCTGGACCGACGAGCGCATGCTCCTCAGTCCCGATGAAATCGCCAGGCTGAGACGATTTAGCCAGCAGGCGCGCAACATGCCTTCGCAAGGCGCCGCCACCACGTACGATGCGCTCAATATCCACATTGAACCTTCGCGCTTCTCGCCGAGCTTCCTGCAAGTCAAGCCGGGGGAGAAGCTGGACGTCATCGGACATGAAGTGGCCCCGCGAAAAGTCTTGCCGCGCAAACCTCTGGTCGCTCCTGCGCCGCGGCCGGTTGTTGTGAAAAAGTCGGAAAAAGCTCCGAAATACCCTCCTCCGCCCGCGCCGGCGCCGCCCAAGCCGCCCGATGACTGGTTGACGCTTTCGAAAACCAAGCTTCCGGAAGAAGCTGAAGAGAAGGACGCCAAAGAAGAGGAGCCCATGGATGACTGGTCGCTGGTTCGAACGGCGGCCGGACCGAGCGGCTGGGTGCTGACCCGGCGCCTGTTCATGTCCATTCCGGATGAAGTGGCGCAATACGCCGAAGGCCGCCGCATCACCTCGTACTTTCCGCTGGGCGAGATTCGGGACGGCGATCAAGTCAAAAAGATCTGGCTGTGGACCACGATTGAAGCGAGTCTTCAGCCCTATGATTTCGACAGTTATCGCGTCTTTGTTTGGAGTCTTCGTCATCATCGCTACGAGACGGCGTACATCCAGCGCCGGGTGCAAGGATATTTTCCCGTCCTGGTCGAGCCGCCCGGTTTTTCGGTTTGCGTTGACTCAGGCGGCGAGCACGTCCGCCGTATCTATTCAGTAAACGGAATAACCATCCGGCCTGCCGGCCAGAAACCGTGCGAGCCGCACGTTTTGGAACGGCCGGTCGACTCCTCAACGCGGGTCATGACGCAAGCCCGCGCGGCCGCGCCCGAGGCGCCGGCTGATTCGTTATATGCGCGCGCCAGGAATCGGCTTCGATCGCTGCGCAAGCGCTGGTTCAACCGGTAGCGTCTGGGCGGCGCGGTCAGCGCTGTTTAGGCAGATCAAGCGCCGGGTTCCGCGCAAAGAAATCGAACGGGCGCAACTCGAACTCGTGCCACGCCACCGGCATCACCGGCCAGTCTTCCTGGCGCGGCACGTGGTGGAATCCCAAGGTGTACCAGACCACCAGATCGGTGTTCTCGATCGGCCGGTTTGCCTTGGTCCAGGCCGGCAGCCCGTCGCCGCCATGGCTCTGCGTCGGATAATCGCCCGCCGGGTACAGCTCGTCCTCACGGTAGGGCGTTACCCAAAGATGATGCGCGATAAAGCCGGCACGCCGCTGCGGCCAGTCGTCATCCGTCATCAGTGAAATCTCGTTGTGCCCGGGCTGGATCTGGTAGCCTACCGGATTTCCGAGCGGCCCCTTCACGTTGGGATTGATCACCCGCCACAATGCCGGGTGTTCCATCATCATCCGAAGCTGGCCCTCTTCTTCGACTTTGGCGACCTTTGACTCAGTAACCCACACGCTTTTGCGCGGATTGCCGTCCGCGACCCGTTGAGTTTTCAGCTGCTCTTTGAGAAAACTGTTTTCCGTCCCGTCAATGTCCAGATCCAGCCGGAACGCGAAGTAATGATCGTGGTTTACGGCGACGGTATTCTCGGCAACGAAGTGGCCGTACCGCCGATCTTTCCCGTCGCGATCCTCGGCGGCGGTCCGGCTGCGCACGGCTTTCACCTCGACGAAGCCGGTGGCTCCTACTCCGATCCGGATGCTTCCGTTCTGCTGGAAGGTCCAATCGACTGCGTAGTCGTAATTGCCGAAAGTGGTGATCATTCGCAGAACCAGGTCGCGCCGACGCCGGCTTTCGGTTTGAGACCCGCCCTCGCTGTGCCGCCACGCGAAGTCACCGGCTTCGCGTTCGAACAGGCAAGCCGTGCGCGGCCAGTGTTGCGGCATGCCGTGCGAGTTGGCAACCACGGAGTCGAAATACACGGCATTATCCGGGCAGTCCGCACCCGGCTCGAGCACGCTGGCGACGCTGTTCCAGATGTTGCCTTCGCCCATATCAATGAACGTCACCGTATTCCATCCCTCGGCGGGATCCTGGTAGGGAACGAAAATCTCGGCGAGTGAACCCGCATAAAGGATCGACCGCGGTCTGCCGCCATCGTTGAAAATTACATTTGTTACGACGATCCCCACTCTCGGGTCAACCCGGAAATGAAAATTCCAGTTCTGCCAGCTCACCTGCGTGCCGTCGACCTTGAAGCCGTGCAGCGGTTGAAGAACCGTAATCGGACCCGGTACTTCGCGCGTGCGGCCGATGGACTCGGTGTCAAAATCGGCGTTGCCGCGCGGCACCGGTACCACACCGGTGTCGATTACGCGAATCACTTTTTGTTCCTCGGAATCCCAAACCACAATCACGCCTTCGATCGGATGAGCGCCGCGGTTCGAGGCCCCCCGGCCTTCGGAGCAGCGCACGCGCTGAAGCCTGCGCCCCTGTTCTTCCGGCGTGCCGAAGTATCCGGGCGAGTCGCCGCCGCAGCCCACCGTCTCGAAGTCCGTGATGCCGCGCTTGCGCATGGCAGCCTGCCATTCTGGGTTAGCCTTTACTTTCGCCTCGACCCCTTCGGTTTCGTCCGCGATCAACACCGGCTCCACGCCTTTGATTTCTTTCCACGAAACGAGTTTCCGGTTCGCAACATCCACGATGGCCTCGAACGTCCGGCGGCCTTGCTTAACGATGGCCAGCGCCTCGCGCCGGAACGGCCGGCCTGGCTTCCATCCGAGCACCTCGGCTTTCGGCGGCTCATGGAGATTAATGCCGGCGTAGCGGCTCTGGTCGTCGAGCTTGCCGGAACCCTTCATGGTTCCGTAAACGGCCCAGTACTCCTCCTGACTCAGTGCGTCGAGAGGATGACGCGGAGCTTCGGCCCCCACAAGCGATGCAAGCAAAAGAGAAATCAGAAAAGCGCGCATCGGGAACACGGCCCTCCTTGTAATAAGCCGAGGCATTCTATCACGGGAAGTTTTGGAGAAGAATGGTACCGGTACGTCTGGCGCTTGATTGCTGACAGCGGCGCGTGTTAACGTCTTGCCCAGAGGCCAAACATGTTCAACCCGGACGCCGCATTCGTCGCATTGGTGCTGTTTGTGAGCGTCGCTGCACTGCTGTTTCCGGGTGGGCCCGATAGGCCCCGCCGGGCCCGCGTCCAGATTTAGCCGGATTATTTCACTGCCAGCGCGCACATCACCGCGGCCGGCTTCATCCTCTTCGATTCCAGGCGAACATCCGAGAATCGCGCCGCACGGAGCCACTCGACCAGCAGTTGGCCGGTCTCCCGCGCAGGCCGCGTTTTCCTCCGAGGCTGCACCGCAACCGCGATTAGCCCGCCGCTCCGGAGCACGCGCCGCATCTCCTCCAGCACCTCCACCGGATCGTTCCAGAACTGCGCGACGTTGATCGAAAAAATCTTATGGAACGACTCGTCCGCATAGGGTAGCCGCAAAGCTTCCGCATGGCGGATCTCGACGCGTCCGGCGCGGATCGCCGCCGCGTTGCGTTTGCGAGCCTGCTCCACCATGACCTCGGAGTGATCGACGCCGGCCACGAAGCCATCAATCGCCATCTCGCTCACGCGCCGGATATCCATGCCCGAGCCGAACCCGACTTCGAGCACGCGGTCATCCTCATGAATGTCGAGCAGCGGCAAAACCCACCAGCTCCGTTGCTTGTTGCGCAACGCCATCAGGTGGCCGGCCAGGCGTCCGGCGAAGCCCGTGGGGCGCGCGAACTGTCCTCGCCATCCGAAGGCCCCATCCGGCGCAGGAACACAGATTGCAGGAGTGGATGCGAGCGAGTTTTTCATGAGTCCTCTTCGTAGTGAATACGCAGGTCCAAGCTGCAAGGTTCGACCGTTTTACGTGTGTAACCGATGGCCCACTGTGGTGGCTATCGCTCACCCGATGCAGTCGTTGTTGACCGGCGATGGTTTCGCTAGAATAGGGCTTTATCACATCTGCGTGGGTTGTCTTGCGTGAAACCTTTTACGGGAGAGCCACGTCTTTCCTCCGTCGCAGACTGGAAAGGAACCCGGTTTTTCATGAGTTTTTGCAGGCGTGTGCGCCTGGCTGGCATCCTGGTATGTTTCGTTGGCGCGCTTGCTGTTGCTCCCGCCCGGCCGCAGACTCCACCGCAGGAGAACCCCAAGCCGGCTGAACCAGCCAAACCAGGCGAGCAGGCCAAGCCGGCTACGCAACAACAGCAGCCGAAGCCCGCCCAGGAACCCAAAAAAGCGAATCCGTTCGAAAATGTTCCGCAGACCGCCGAGCCGGCGCCGCCTCCTCAGCAGCCCGGCCAACCCGGTAAACCGCAACTCGAAGCGCCGCCGACTGCTCCCCAGGCCGCCGCCCCCAAAGGCAAAGTCATCGAAGCCATTGAATTCCGCGGAGCGAGGCGCGTTCCCCAGGACACGCTGCGCGCCATGATCCTGACACGCAAGGGCGACATTTATGACGAAGACTCCCTGCACCGCGACTTCATGATTCTTTGGAACAGCGGCCGTTTCGACGATATTGTGCTGGAGACCGAGCCGGGTAAGGAAGGGGTCATTCTGCGGTATGTGGTCACCGAGCGCCGGGTGATCCGCGATATCAAATACGGACCCGGTATGAAATCCGTAACGGTGTCCGAGGTGCTCGACCGGTTCAAGGAACGCAAGGTCGGTTTGTCGGTCGAGTCCCAGTACGATCCCAACAAAATCCAGCGTGCCGCGGTTGTGCTGAAGGAATTTCTTTCCGAGCGCGGGCGGCAGTACGCGACGGTCGAGCCGGAAATACGCCAGATTCCGCCGTCCTCACTCGAGGTCTACTTCAACGTAAATGAAGGCCCCAAGGTGAAGGTGGGGAATATCGATATCCAGGGCAATAAGGCTTTCAGCGATCGTGTGGTCATCCGGGCGATGAAGAATCTTCACCCGGTTGGCATTCCGCATTCCATCTTCTTTGAGGGTTTGTTCGCCAAGACTTTCGATTCCTCAAAGCTCGAGGAAGATAAGGAACGCATCCGCCAGTTTTATCAGGACAAAGGCTACTTCACCGTGCGCGTGCTCGATTCGAAGGTGACATTGCGCGACGTCGGCGGCAAAGGCCTGCATATTCCCCTGTTGAAGCCGAACAAACCGGGTAAGCGCGCCGATATCGAGATCCCCGTCGAAGAAGGCCAGCTCATGCATCTGAACAAGATGAATTTCGTGGGCGTCAAGCTGTTCCGCACCACGGATTTCCTGCAAAAAAATATCTTCCAGATGAATGACGGCGACGTTTTTTCGACCGCAAAGCTGCGCAAGGGCATTGAAAATATGAAGAAGCTCTACGGCGAATTCGGATATATCGATTTCGTCCCCGAGCCTTCGTTCGATCCCATTCCGAACACCGATAAGATCGACCTCACCCTCACCGCCGACGAAGGCAAACAGTTCTTCGTCCGCCGCATCGATTTCACCGGCAACACAACCACGCGCGACAAAGTCATCCGGCGCGAAATTCTGCTCGATGAGGGCGACATCTTCAACAACCGGTTGTGGGAGCTGAGCATCCTGCGCCTGAATCAGCTCGGATATTTCGAGATGCTCAAGGCGGAAGACGCCGCCACCATCCAGCGTAATACCCAGACCAACACGGTCGACATCACGCTTAAAGTGAAGGAGCGCGGCAAGAACTCGATCGGCTTGAACGGCGGTGTGTCGGGAATCGCCGGCAGCTTCATGGGATTCAACTATTCGACTAATAACTTCCTTGGTTTGGGCGAAACATTGTCGCTTGATTCGCAGCTCGGCACGCGTTTGCGTTCTGTGAGCTTCGGCTTCACCGAGCCGTATTTTCTCGATAAGCCCATCCAGTTGGGCTTCGTCGTTTACTTACGGCGATTCGACTTCGACCAGGGCCGCGAGGCGTCGATCCTGACGGGGCAGAATTTGATCCCGCTCTATAACGCTCTGGGCACCAATAATCTGCTCAACTATATTCAGAACGGCCACGGCTTCAACGTTTCCGCCAGCAAGATGCTGCGGCGCAGCTTCGCGCGCGTAGGCATCACATACGGCTACGACAATTCCCAGATCAAGACCACCAGCGACGCCGCCACCCAGTATTTCGATTACATCAACTTTGAGGGAGTCAACGGGCCCAATTCGCTGTCCGGCATCAAGACCAGCTCGATTACGCCGTCCTACAGCTATAACACCGTCAACCACCCGATCAACCCGACCGGCGGCAAGAGCATATTCTTCTCGACGCAGTTTGCAGGCAGCTTCCTGGGCGGTAACGTGAACACCATCCGTCCGACGTTAGACTTCAAGTACTTCCACCCGAATCCGCTGCACCGCAGCCATATCCTCGCGGCCCATTTCATGGGTTCGGTGCTTACCGGTTACGGCGGTAAGGTCGCGCCGCCTTTCGCCCGCACCTACATCGGCGGCGAACAGGATATCCGCGGCTTCGAGATCTGGGGTATCAGCCCTATCGCGTTCGTGGCGAGCGAGGCCAACGTGCCCGTATATAACAACGATGGCACGGTAAGGACGCAAAAGGTCATTGTCAAGAACGCGCCTTCGACTGTGCCGGTGACCATGAGAATCCCGTCCTATCAGTTGATTTTTCCGGGCGGCGACACGCAGTTGATCGCCAATTTCGAATACCGCATCCCCATCTTCGGGCCGGTAACGCTGGCGCCGTTCTTTGATGCCGGTGTCAACCGCATCCTGCTGCCCAGTGAATTAAAGATGAACCCCGGGCGGGTGGCGCAACTGAACGCGTCCTATCCGCAAGCCGCATTCGACGGCCGGGTCAAAATCGCGCCGGGCACGCAGAACATGCGCTCCTCAGTGGGGCTTGAGCTTGGCGTGCTTTTGCCGGTGGTGCAAGCCCCGTTCCGCGTCTATTGGGCATACAATCCCCAGGTTGTGCGCGAGTTCCTGCAACCGCCGATCGTAGCCGACCGGTCATATTTCCCGAACAACGCGACCTTTCTGCACTCGATCGCGTCGTTCGGCCAGGCGTATCCGTTCTTTGAGAAGCGCAGCACGTTCCGGTTCACGATCGGACGGACGTTCTAACCGGGTGCCGACAAATATTAGAATTGAAGGAAGGTTTCACGGGACGGGCTTAACTGGCTCGCCCCGATTTTTGTAAGGAGTTCAATTTCGTGAACAGTACATTGCTTGTTTTAGCGGGCCTGGCCCTCGCAGCCTTTTCGGCCGATGCGCAGACCCCGGGCCCAGGCAAAGTGGGCGTGATCAATATCCAAAGCGCCATCGTCAGCACCAAAGACGGACAAAAGGCGGCTAACGACATTCAAACGCGCTTCAACCCCAAAAAAGCCGATCTCGACCGGCGCCAGTCCGAGATCGGACAGATGCAGGACCAGCTCAATCGCGGCCGCAACACGCTGAGCGAAGACGCGCGAACCAAACTGGTCCGCGATATCGATCAGAAGACCAAGTCGCTCAACCGGGACACCGAGGACGCGCGTTCCGAGCTCGATCAGGAAGAGCAGAAAATCATGAGCGAACTGGGCGGCCGGATCATGGCGGTGATTGACAAATACGCCAAGGATAACGGTTACTCGCTGATCCTGGATGTCAGCTCGCCGCAGACACCGGTGCTGTACGCGTCGAACGCCATCGATATCACCAAGGAAATCATCGAGCTGTACGACAAGAACGCGCCTGCGGCGGTAACCCCGCCGCCGTCGGCAGCACCCGGTGCCTCGGCCATCACGAGGCCCGCTGCTCCCAAACCGGTCGCACCTCCGAAGGCTGCTCCTCCGAAGGTTGCTCCGCCGAAGTAACCGCCGGCCGCCGGACGCGTAACAATGGTGTAAGCTAAAGCTGTCGGAGGGAGGGCGTCATGAAAACTCTGGCTGCCGCCGGGTTAACAGCAGTCTTCGCCGTTTGCGGCTTCGCGCAGCACCATAATTCCGGGAGAGTACAGATCGCTCCCGCAACCCAGCCGACCTACGGGAACTCCACCGGCTTCGGCCGCGTGCTGTTCCCCGGAACCGGACACCCGCCGGCAGTCGGAAACCAGTTCACCGTGACCGACACGACTTTCGCCTCGCGCCTCGGCTCAACCGTGAGTGGACTCAGCTTCAACGGCCGCGGATCCCGCCGTTTTCGCGAACCTCTGGTAACGCCGTACGCCTACCCGGTGTATGTCGGAGGTTACGGCTATGGCGATTACCCCAGCTATGGCGATCCCGGTTATCAGCAATCGCCGAACATCACCATTGTCAATCCTCCGCAGCAGACGCCCCAGGTGGTGATCAACCAGAATTTTGTCCCCGAACACGCCACGCCGGTAATGCATGACTATACCGATGACTCTTCCGGCGTCCACGTTTACGAAGCGCCCGGCCGCACACAGGCCGAGGGGACTGCGGATGACAACAGTTTTTATCTGATTGCTTTCAAAGATCACTCGATCTACTCGGCTTTCGCTTATTGGGTCGAAGGCGATACTCTGCACTACGTGACGGCTCAGCGGGTGCACAATCAGGCATCCCTCAGCCTGGTCGATCGTGATCTGACCGATAAGCTGAACCGCGGCCGGAATCTCCAGGTCAAGTTGCCGAACTAGAGCTGCGTTTGGCGGTTGGCTGCCAGGGCCCGCACAAAATCGACATCGCCTTCGAGGAAGTCGTATTCGGGGAGCCGCTTCCGGTCCTCCCAGCGAATCTGCGCGAATACCCGGTTCTTCACTTCTCCATTGAACTCGGTTATTGAGTAGAAGATAAGCCGGATCGGCTGACGCTCCGGATACTGGTAATCGTACTCCGCGATCACCGGCCCGATCTTGGCGACTATGCCCAGTTCTTCATCGAGTTCGCGCCGGATGGCGTCTGGCGGAGATTCGCCCGGCTCAACTTTTCCTCCGGGAAATTCCCATTTCAATGCGTGCCACTGGCCTGGTTTGCGCTGGCAGATAAGCACCAGGCCTTGATGCTCGATGACCGCCGCTACGACCGTCATAGACTGCGCAGCCTACGCATTCTGAGCGGCGCCGAGTCGAACCAATCCAGGCCGGTTTCCGGCGGGTGAACTTGCCGCGCTTCGAATTGCAATAAGATATTGGAGCACACCGCAGGCATGTACAGCGAAAAACTGCTCGATCATTTTCAAAACCCCCGGCACGTCGGTGAACTTTCGCCACCCGCCGTGACGGTCGAGGTCTCGAATCCGGCCTGCGGCGATATTCTGTGGCTTTCCGCAAGATTCGAAGAGGGCATTGTGCGCGAGGTGGCCTATAAGACGCGCGGCTGCACAGCATCAATCGCCGCGGGTTCGGCCCTCACCGAATGGATGGCGGGAAAAACGCGCTCCCAGCTCGCCGCGATCAAGCCGGCCACTGTGGAGGAAGCCGTCGGCGGCCTCGAGCCTGAGTCCAAGCATGCGGCAGTCCTGTGCGTGGATGGCGTGCGCGCTCTGCTGAAAGCGGCTTCCTGAGTTACGGTTAAAGACTTCTCTCCCGCTTCATTCCGTAGTATCCAGGTAGGGATGGCAGCGCCCGTCCGGATCGGTATCATCGGCGATTTCAACCCGGAGTACCGCTCGCACCAGGCAACCAATGCTTCGCTGGCCCACGCCGCCGCTGAACTGGGGCTCGAAACCGAGGTTCATTGGCTCGCGACTCCAACGCTTCTGAACGAAGATGCTGAACATATCCTCGCGACTTTCAATGGCCTGTGGGCATCATCCGGCAGCCCTTATGGCAGCATGGATGGAGCGCTCAACGGAATTCGACAGGCGCGCGTGCGCAACTGGCCGTTCGTCGGCACTTGAGGCGGTTTTCAACATACTCTGTTAGAGTATGCGCGCAACGTCATGGGCATTCTCGACGCCGATTCGGCCGAGCACCGCGGATCGTCGAAGAATTTTTTGATCGCTCCCGTAGCTTGTCCTGTGCCCCAGCGCCGCGAGGGTGCACCTAAACTTTCCGGCATGCGCGCCATCCGCATTAAGTCCGGCTCCCGCCTGGCAGCCATTTATCGGGTCACCGGCATCGAAGAAGAATATTTCTGCAACTACGAAGTCAACCCCGCCTACCACCGGGATCTCGAACAGGCCGGACTGCGGCTAGCGGCGTTCGATGACGGCGGAGAATTGCGCGCCATCGAGCTTCCCGGCCATCGCTTTTTTATTGCCACCTTGTTTCAGCCGCAACTTTCATCTGCTGAGGGCCGGCCGCATCCGGTAATTGTGGAATTTCTCACCGCGGCGGCCGCAACCAGAACCACCACCCACGGAACAAATCAGGTTCTCCGCGCGTAGCCTGTGTAACCTTATCGGCGAAGCTCAGTTATAGAATTACACAGGCGGTGCACCCATGAACCTTGCGATGGACTTCCGGTATGCCCTGCGGGCTCTGCGCAGAACTCCCTCCGTGACCGCGATTATTGTGCTGACGCTCGGGCTGTGCATCGGGGCGAATACAGCGATCTTCAGCGTGGTGGATGCCACGCTTCTTCGCCCTCTGCCCTACCCCGAACCCGGCCGCCTGGTGCACGTCGCCCGGCACTTCCAGGGCCGCAACGGCGAGGGAGATTCCATCGGGCAAAACGGCCGGGTTTGGGAAGCCATTCGCGATCACGCCACTTTCCTGGATGCAGCCGTGCTCGCCGGTTATGAAGGCGTGAACTTCGCCGCCGCGGGCAATGTGCAGTATGTCGAGCAGCAGCGCGTCAGCGCCGGGTTTTTCCGCGTTTTGGGAGTTGAGCCGCTGTTGGGACGCGAGTTCACCCGCGCGGAAGATCTTCCCGGCGGCCCGCCCATTGCGATTCTCAGCTTTCACCTCTGGAAACGGATCTTCAACACGGACCCCTCGATCGTAGGGCGAACCATCATGCTGCGAGGCGAGCCTTACACCGTCATCGGCGTGATGCCCGAAAATTTCCAATCCAGCGTCCCCGCCGACCTCTGGACCCCGCTGCGTCCGACCTCAACCGGCGAAGGCTCCGGAACCAATTACGAAATCATCGCGCGCATCAAGCCGGATGCCACTTGGGCGCAGGCCGATACGCAAATGGAAGCCATCGGCGCGCCGATCCTTCGCCAGATGTACTCCAAAAACAACAACATGAAGCTGCGCCTGGTCAGCCTGCAACAGGGCCAGATGGAGGGCCTGAAGAAGCCGCTCGTCATTCTCTGGGCCGCGGTCGGCCTTGTCCTCCTGATCGGCTGTGCCAACATTACCAGCCTTCTGCTGGCTCGCGCCGCGACCCGCACGCGTGAGATGGCCACGCGCATCGCAATCGGCGGCGGCCGTGCGGCCATCGTCCGGCAGCTTCTGGTTGAGGCCGTGGTGCTGGCGATTTTCGGCGGCGCGGCCGGGCTGCTGGCCGGTTACGCAGGCATGCTGTGGCTGAAGAATCTCGCCGCCAACCAGTTTCCAACCGTTGCGACCGTGCGGCTCGATGCCCGTGTCCTCGCTGCCACGGCCGTGCTCGCGCTATTGGCCAGTCTGCTGGCGGGGATTTTCCCGGCGCTCGAAGCCAGCGTTGTCGACATTCGTACTGCCCTCAGTGAAGCAGGGGGCCGCGGCGTCGCCGGCCGAAGAAAACGCTGGTCGCGGCGCGTGCTCGTGTCCGGCGAAGTGGCGCTCGCCGTATTGTTGTTGATCGGCGCAGGGCTGATGATTCGCATGCTCGCGACGCTCTACAATCTCCGCGCCGGATTCGATCCCAACAACGTCATCGCCGCCAGTTTCTCGCTGCGCGACGCGCGGTACGCCACCAGCGAGCGCGTCAATCAGCTATTCGATGCGGGCCTGGAACGCATCCGCGAATTGCCCGGCGTCGAATCGGCCGCCGCCGGCTTGACCCTCCCATTCCAACGCAACCTGAACGACGGTTTCCGCCATCTGGATGGGCCGCAAGTGGGCGACGATTATGTGATCACCGATCTCTGTTACGTTACGCCGGGCTACTTCGAAACGCTGCGCATGCCGCTGATGCGTGGCCGTGTCTTTCGCACAAGCGACGGCGCCCATTCCGCCGGAGTGGCGGTAGTGAACGAGGCATTTACGAGAAAGTATCTTTCCAGGCAGGATCCGCTCGGCAGCCATATTGAAGTCGAATCGAAAGCGCGCGAGATCGTGGGGATTGTCGGCAATGTCCAGAACAGTCCCGGTTGGGGCGATTACGGACCGCTCGGCGCAATTCCTATCGTCTATATTCCTGCCGCGCAAACCAGCGACGGTTTCATGAAGCTGGTGCACGTCTGGATTTCGCCGAACTGGGTGGTGCGTGCCTCGGGCCCTCCGGCGGATACCATTCGCGGCATTCAGGATGCTGCCGCGAAAATCGATCCCCTGCTCCCCATCGCGGCGTTCCACACCATGCGCGATCTCCGCAGCGAGTCGGTTCGCTGGCAGCGTTTTCAAGCCACTCTCCTGACCGCACTGGCTGGTTTGGCGCTAGTGCTCGCGATCGTAGGCATTCACGGCTTGATGGCCCAATCGGTCGTCGAGCGCCGCCGCGAACTTGGCATTCGCATCGCGCTCGGCTCGAGCCTGGCCCAGGCTGTCCGCGATGCGGCACTGCCCGGCATTCAACTGGCGCTGGCCGGCCTGGCCGCCGGATGCCTGCTCGCAGCCGCCTCTTCGAAGATTCTGGCGCATCTGGTCTGGGGCGTTAGCGCAACCGATCCTGCCACGTATGCGGGCGTCGTCGTTGTGCTGCTGCTGGTTGCAGCGACAGCCAGCCTTGTGCCGGCGTTACGCATCGTGCGATTGAATCCCGCCGATACGTTGCGCGAAGAGTAGCCGGCCTCGGTTAGCGGGCCGCCCTGCTACAATCGCCTCCGTGAATATTGTCGACGGTTCGAAAGCCGCGCTCGTCACGGGCGCAAGCAAAGGCATCGGCAAGGGCATTGCGCTCGAGCTGGCGCGCTCCGGCATTGCCGTCGCGGTAAATTACAATTCAGATCGCGCAGGCGCCGAGCGGACGGTTTCCGAGATCGACAAAATGGGCCGCAAGGCTGTGGCCGTCCAGGGCAACGTCGGTGTGGCCGCAGATGTCGATCGCATGTTCCACCAAACGCTCGAAGAATTCGGCCGGCTCGACATTTTGGTAAACAATGCCGGCGTGCAGACCTGGAAGCCTCTGCTCGATTTGACCGAAGCCGAATGGGACCGGACGATCGCGACCAATCTGAAAGGCTGTTTCCTTTGCACGCAGCGCGCCGCGCGGGAAATGCGCAAAACCGGCGGGCGCATCGTCAACATCGGCTCGGGCTGCAATAAAGTCGCGTTCCCGAACCTGGTCGATTACACGGCCAGCAAGGGCGGCATCGAAATGTTCACGAAAGTTGCGGCGGTCGAGCTCGGGAAATATCGCATCACGGTAAATTGCGTAGCGCCCGGCGCCGTGGAGATCGAGCGTACGAAACAAGAAGCCGGCGATTACGCCGCCACCTGGGCCGCCCTCACGCCGATCGGCCGCGTTGGCCAGCCCGTCGACGTGGCGCGCGCCGTTCTATTCCTGGCGAGCGATGCCGCCGAATTCATCACCGGCCAGACGATCTGGGTGGATGGCGGCCTGTTCAGCAAGCCGAGCTGGCCGTATTAACCGCGGCTTACTCCGGAATCTGCGGCCCACTGTGCTACCATGCGAAAAAGACCGTTTCCGCCCTCAAGGAGAGGTGGCTGAGTGGTCGAAAGCAGCGGTTTGCTAAACCGTCGTAGGGCCTTAAAGCTCTACCGGGGGTTCGAATCCCCCCCTCTCCGCCAGACACACCGCGCGGGCTGGCATCCGGAAAGACACCAAACTCCCTTCCGGTGCGCATGTCAGGTCGCGAACTAATTTCTATCAGGATACGGCGGAGGCGGTCTTGACCGATGAGTTCTTGAATCCCTTTTCTTTCTTCAACGCCTCTTGCAGAACTTGCACCGCCGACTGCGCCGTGCGCAGTTCTTCAGGGTTCGCCTTGTAACCCGGCATTTTGGGATCGATGTACTTTAAGCGGAAGAACTGATTGTCCGAGAGCTTGACCAGGGTGCGCAACTCATCGGCAGTCAACTCTACAGTGATTTTTTTCATGTTTACTTCATTTTAGCACGTCCGGGCGGTCCCGAAACGGGCTCAAAAAGTGCCGTTTGGCCGGACAGCTTGGGCCCACTCCCGCGAATTTCCGGAACAAAAAGCCTTCCAATCTCGTTCCACTGGCATATCCCCGTTACGACAGCGGGCGCACTCACCCCCATCACCCATATGCGCCCGCTTTTAACCTGAAAAATGGGAAAAACCGGACCGCGGCCGTAACCGTCAGCACCAATCGCGCTTAACCGGGCGCCCGCCGTCCTCGTCTTCTCAGGTTGGAGGTAAATCATCATGCCGCCATTCGCGCAGACCGGAAGCGCCACAGGTGCCGGGCCATCTATCGAAGAACGCATCCGGAACCGCGCCTACGCGCTCTACCTGGAACGCTTTAATCGGCCGGGCTCCCCTGACGAAGACTGGCTCCGTGCCGAAAAGCAGATTGAAGCCGAGGAAGAAGCCATCGATGAGGCTTCCCGCCAGTCGTTCCCGGCAAGCGACCCGCCGGAACGCTGGCTCCTGGAAAACTAACCGCCGCACCGAATCCTGATATAGTGTCCGGGATGAATCGAACACTTCCTGCGCGCATTCTGGCCGGTGTCGTGTTGTTTGCGGGTTGCTGGATAGCTTACACACAAAACCAGGGCAAGCAGCCTCCACCGCTGAATATCACCAAGGTCAAAGACGACCTCTATAACATCGAGGGCGACGGCGGCAACGTTGCGGTCTACGTCACGGGCGAAGGCGTCATCCTGGTCGATGACAAGTTCGATCAGGATCACGAAAACATCGTTGGCAAGGTGAAGAGCGTGACCGACCAGCCCGTGCGATACGTGCTCAGCACGCATCATCACGCCGATCATAGCGGCGGCAACGCCAAGTTTCTGCCAACCGCCGAAATCATCTCGACCGCCAACGCGCGCACCAATATCGTCGAGCACAAGCAGGCGAACGCTCCGCCGGGAGTCGCTCCGGCCCGCGTAGTCTTCACCGAAGAGTGTTCGGTTTTTCTCGGCGATAAGGAAGTTCGCTCCCGCCACTTCGGCCGCGGCCACACCAACGGTGATGCCATCATCTACTTCCCGGCGCTCAAGACCATTCACACCGGCGACCTGATGGCCGGCTCAACGCCTCTGATCGATTATCCCGGCGGCGGCAGCGTCGTTGAGTGGACCAAAACTCTCGATAAAGCCATGGATCTCGATTTCGACACCGTCATTCCCGGCCACGGCGCAGTGACGAACAAAGCCGGCCTCATGGCCTATCGCAACAACGTCGAAAAGCTGCGCAACCGCGCCGCTGCCATGATTCATGAAGGCAAGAGTCAGGAAGATGTGGGCAAAGTCATGATCGCCGAGTTCGGCTGGTCTCCAACCGGGCTGCAAATGCAGTGGAGCTTGCCGGGAATGATGGCCGAGCTGAAGTAAGCGCCGATCGTTTACCGCGCGGCCGGCGCCCAGCGAAGCGTGCTCGTTCCCCGGATGGAGAAACGCCAGATTATTCCCGCAACAGACACTAGCGTTGAGTCCAATGCCTGACGAACGCTAAAATGCGCTTATGCGAGTTGCGCCGCTCACGGCAGCGCTGCTCTGGGCCACGGCGGTTTTTGCAAGCCAGAATCCGGACCTTGGCCGGACCATCGAGTCCATCCAGGCTGCGATTCAAAAAGGAGACCACGCCGGCGCCTCACGCCAGTTGGATGACGCCCTGGCGCGTTTCCCCGCCGCGGCCGGACTCATCAATCTGCGCGGCGTGCTGCACGGAATGCGTTCGGAAGTCGAGCAGGCCCGCGCGGACTTCGAGCAGGCAGTAAAACTGGCCCCGTCCCTGATTCCGGCCTGGCAGAATCTCGCGCGCGCCTGCCAGATGGGTACGGATCGCGATTCCACCGCAACCGCGTGCGCGGTGCATGCATGGCAGCGCGTCCTCGCAGCGCGTCCTTCCGACACCGAGGCGCGCACTTCGCTGGCAACTCTCTACGAGTGGCAGGGCAAGTTCGGCGAGTCGCTCCAGGAACTGGAAAAATTGCCGCGCGCAGAGGCCGCACGTCCGGAAATGCTCGCGCTGCGCTGCGCCGACCTCGCCGGCCTCCACCGCACCCGCGAGGCCGAAGACGTCGCCGTGCGCCTGGTGCGCGCTCCCGGGTTTTCCGAAGCAGATGTTATCTCCATCCTTCCCGTGCTCGAATCGAAAGCCAATGCGCAGCTCGCAGTTACGTTGATTGAAGCCGCCGATGCCAAAACCCCCGCATCGATCGCGTCTCTCCGCCGCCTGGCCATCGCGTACGAGCAGTTGGACCGCCTCGCCGACGCGCGAAAAACTCTCGAGCGGGTCGCCGCGCAGGATCGCTCGAATCCGCAGCATCTTTATGAACTCGCGCGCGTAGCTTATCTCTCGCGCGATCTCGAAGGCTGCCTGGGATATCTCGCTCACGTCCGCGATCTGACGCCCAACGATCCGCGCGTGCATTTCCTCTTTGGCCTCGTCACCAGCCAGATGAAACTGCCGCTCGAAGCCAAAAAATCGCTCGAGAAAGCCCTGGCGCTCGATCCGCAGAACCCGGATTACAACTACTCCATGGGAACCACCCTGCTGGCTATGGGCGAGCACGCGGCAGCGGCCGGGTATTTTGAAAAAACCGTGGCAGCTCGCCCAAATGACGTGCGGGCGCACTTCGCTTTGGGCGTCGCATACTTTGCTTCGGGCAATTACGACCAGTGCCGCGCCGAGATGCTGCGCGTCAGCAAAGATCCGAAAACCCAAGCCGGAGCGGCTTATTTTCTCGGACGCATCGCGCGCGTGGAAGGAAATTACGCCGAGGCCGCAGCCCAGATTGAGCGTTCCCTGAAACTCGAGCCGTCGTTTGCCGAAAGCTATACCGAACTGGCCCGCATCCGTTTGCGCCAGGATCAGAACGAAGCCGCGCGCAAGGCCGTTGAGCGCGCGCTGGCGCTTGATCCCGATAATTTCCAGGCCAACTCCACATTGCTGGCTCTTTACCAGCGAACGCACGATCCGCGCGCCAAAGAACAAGCCGTGCGCCTCCGGACTCTCGACGAAAAACAGTCGAAACAACTCGAACTGATGCTTCGGACCATCGAGCTCCGGCCATACTGATGCGCGCGCCCGTTGTGATCGTGTGTCTGGCATTTTGGGCGACGCTCTCGGCCCAGCAGCAGCCCGAGAACCTGCGCGAGCGCATCCGCGCATCCCAACTTCCACCGGACGCGCGCGAGGCGCTTGCCGCTGCGTTTGCGTCCAAAAACTACGCCAGGATGCAGGAAGTTCTCGATCACCAGCCTGCCGGGCCATCTCCACACCCAGGAGAACTTCAGGCCCTCACAGGGGACGTCGAGTTCCTGCGCGGCCGCATGGACCGGGCCGATCAGGCCTTTCGCAATGCCGAAGCGCTCGCGCCTCTGGTGGATTCCGACCGCTTCACCTGGGCCATGGCGCTGGTCGAATTGGGCGACTTCGCCGGCGCCCGCCGCCAGCTCGATCTGCTATCGAGCCGGCATCCCTCCGCTCCGCTTTACATTTATTGGCTGGGCCGCATCGATTATTATCAGCGCCTGTACGATGCCGCCGTCGAGAAATTCAACCGCGTGATCGCGCTCGATCCCACGTCGGCGCGCGCGTATGACAATCTCGGCCTCTCCTTCGACATGCTGGGCCGTTCCGGCGAAGCCCGTGAGGCCTTAGAGAAAGCCGTCGAGTTAAACCGAAAACTTGCAGAGCCGTCCGCCTGGCCGCCGCACAACCTGGGCTACCTCGAGGTGCGGCTCGAGCAGTTTAAAGACGCGGAAAAAGCCCTCCGCGAATCCTTGAAATACGACCCCCATCTGGCCATCGCGCACTACCACCTGGGCCGCGCGCTCGAGGGAGACGGCCGCGATGCCGAAGCGATCGAAGAATACCGCGCGGCAGTTGCATCCAAGCCGCGGGCCGTAGAAGCGCTCTATTCGCTGGGCCTGCTTTACCGCCGCCACGGCCGGACTGCCGAGGCTGACGCGGCGTTTAGCGAGTACAGGAAATTGAAGGCCGAATCCCCGCAAAACTAACCTTCCATAGTACATTCTTGTTAACTGCGATTTGACACACATGCCGTTGTGGATATAGCATTTATCTACTACGTTTCACGGGTGCTCTACTTCAGCTTTGGGAGGTTTTTAAAAAAGATATGCCACGTCGCTCATTCTTAGGGCCTTGTACCGCCCTGTTGCTATTCGCCGCGTCAGCTTTTGCGCAAAGTCAGAACGCCAGCCTTGGCGGCCAGGTGCAGGACCCGTCCGGCGCCTTTATCCCCGGTGCTTCGGTCACCATCACGTCCACCGAGCGCGGATTCAGCTCGGCGATCAAAACCGATTCTGACGGCCGCTATTCTTTCCCCAACCTGAACCCGGGCACGTACGATCTCAGCGTTGACGCTGCGGGTTTCAAAGGTTACGTGCAGCGCAAGATCGAGCTGAGCGCGAACCAGACGGTGCGCATCGACGCCCATCTGGAGGTTGGCGACACCTCCACCAAAGTGGAAGTCATCGCTGACGTGGCGCAACTGAATACGGACAACGGCACCAAGCAGGAAGGCGTTTTGCCCAGCGTTATCAATGAACTGCCGCTGCTGGTCGCCGCCGGAACCCCACGCAACGCGGTCCAGTTCATCACATTCCTGCCCGGCGTGAACACCGGAACAAGCCCCCAGGCTTTCAATGCCCGGATCAACGGCGGCCTAAAGATGGGCGATGAAGCGGTCATGGACGGCGTCAGCATGCAGGAAGGCACGATGTCGCAGAGCGGCATGGTATCGTTCTTCGACTTCCCGACCACGCCCGACATGGTCAGCGAAGTGAAAGTGCTGACCTCGAGTTATGAGCCCGAGTACGGTACCACCACCGGCGGCGAACTGATCGTCACGACGCGCAGTGGCACCAATGATTTCCATGGCGGCGTTTTTGAATACCTCCGCAACAAGGACTTGAATGCGCTCCAGTTCACCAACCAGCGTGCTCCTGGCGACCAGCGGCCGAAGGATAACGAAAACGAGTTCGGCGGCTTTATCGGTGGGCCGGTCAAGCTCAAGTTTCTTCCGTTCGTTTGGGGAACCAACCACAAGACCTATTTCTTCCACGACGAGGAATACTTAAAGAGCCTCGGCGGCACCAATCGGCCCTTGCTCTCGATTCCCTCTGCGCAGGACCGCACGGGAGATTTCTCGGACTGGAGCACGCCGATCTACGATCCGAAAACGCAGACGATCACCAACGGCGTAATCAGCCGCTCGCCGTATCCCGGCAACAAAATTCCGTCCTCCGAACAAAGCGCCTTAGCCCAGCAATGGATGGCATTCCTGCCGAATCCCACAAGTCCGGGCCCATTCAACAACTACCTGGCCCAGCCGGTTTCCGACGGCATTCTATCGAACGTGGATCACTATCTGGGCAAGATCGATCATTACTGGGGCGATAAGGATCACATATTCGTGACTATCTGGCGGCAGAAAACGCACCCGAACGAGCAGTGCGCATTGCCCGTACAGCTCTGTACGTCCAGCCCCGCCAACCCGGAAGACGCTTGGGTAAACCGCGTCAACTGGGATCACATCTTCTCGCCCACGTTCCTCAGCCATTTTGCATACGGATATCTGAACCGCAACGAAGGTTATGGATCGGTCAGCGGGCAGGACCCAACGAAGCTGCCGCACATTCCAAACGCGGCCGCGTACAACGCTTCACCAGCCGCTTACTTTGGCGGAAATGGAATCAGCACCTATGCCAGTTGGGGAAACACCGAAGGCTTTGGCCCCCTGAACAAATCCACGAGGCCTTCGCATCTGATCAATGAACTCATTACCTGGGTCCACGGCGCCCACACTGTGAAGTTCGGCGGCGAGTTCCGTCACTTACAGGAAGTCTTCCGCAACAACAACAACCAGTCCGGTTCAGTCGGTTTTGCGGACCACTCGACCGGCCTGCCGGGCGTGGAGAGCGGCAACCCATTCGCCAGCTTCTACATCGGCGCAGTGGATAACGGAAACCTCAATGTCTACAACGTTGCCAAGTACGGGCCCGAGCAGCGCGCTTACAGCCTGCATGTCGGCGACACCTGGAAGATGACCTCGAGGCTGACCGTCAATTACGGCGTGCGTTGGGATCAGTTCTCGCCTACTTTTGAAACCGGCGACCATTCGGCTTTCTTCGACTTTGGAGCCAACCCCGGAGCCGGGAACCTGCCGGGGCGCCTGGTATTCGCCGGCAGCAAGTGGGGAGATGCCAGCGCGGGCGTTCGCTATCCGGAAAACCTCTGGCATGGAGCATTCGCGCCTCGCATCGGTCTGGCCTACAGAATCGGCAACAATACCGTGATCCGCTCCGGCTACGGCCTCTTCTACACGCAGGCTTTTTATCCGGGTTGGGGCGGTGGAATCAGCCTCGACGGCTTCAATCCTCTCGTCAACTTCGGCGACTCGTTGAGCGGATACCAGCCGGCGTTTTACCTGGACAACGGCTTCCCGGCCTACAGTAAGGCTCCGAACATCACCACGACCGCGGACAACGGCACCAACGGCCCAACCTACCGGCCTGCCTACGCCAATCATCTGTCCAATACGCAGCAGTGGAACCTGACGGTCGAACACAAGTTCGGCGTCACCAGCGTCGCCAGCGTCGCATACGTCGCCAGCAAGGGCACGCATCTGCCTTCGACGATGCAGCCCTTGAATGTGCTCAACCCGTCGTTATTGTCCATGGGCGACCAACTCAACGCGGTGTTCCAACCGGGGCAAACCTCTCTTAACGGGGTGAACGCGCCCTACGCCGGCTGGGTGGATACGCTGAACGCCGGCAGTTGCGCTCCAACCGTGGCGCAGGCTCTGCTTCCGTATCCGCAATTTTGCGGCGGGCTGACCGGGTTGAACGAAAACGAAGGCACTTCGAATTACAACTCGCTTCAGGCGAAATACGAGAAGCAGTTCTCGGGCGGCATGTATGCCGGCATAAACTATACCTACTCCCGGCTGACCACCAGCGCGGCATCGACAACGCAGTCCGGACAGGCCGGTTACGGCGCCGTGGGCAATGTGATCAGTCCTTTCCAGGGGAGCCGCAATAAGTCCCTTTCACCGGATGACATTCCGCAAACGCTCTCGTTGCTGGCCGTTTACGATCTTCCGTTCGGCGCGGGCAAGAAATGGATGAATCATACAGGGGCGATCAATCATCTGCTCGGCGGCTGGTCGCTCGCTTCCAGTATGAAGTTCACCTCGGGGATGCCATTCTTTTTCTGGAACTCTTCGGTTTGCGATGTGCCCGGGCAGTTCCGCGCGGCATGCATTCCCGCCATCACCGGCAAGGTGTTGACGCAGTCATGGGGATCGATGGATGTCAATAAGTCGGCCTTCAACCCTTCGGCTTTCGCTACGCTGCCGAATTTCAATCTCGGCACCGGGCCCCGCGTGAGCGGTGTGCGCGGGTCGCCGTACCGCGACGTCAACATTTCGCTTGAGAAGAAGATCAGCATCAAAGAGCGCGTGAATATCGAACTGCACGCCGAGGCTTTCAACGCATTCAACAATCACTACTTCACGTGCGACGGCCAGGCGTTCGGCGATTGCGTGCCGTTCAACAACGATCCTTCCAGCTCCAGTTTCGGGGTCTGGAGCGGAACCGTTTCACAGCCAAGGAACATCCAGCTCGTGGGCCGCATCACGTTCTGAGCGGCGGCGCCATATCCGGCCGGGCAACTGAGGGAGTGCCCGGCCGGCATCCACACCCAACCAGCCCACCGGGCTCACGATTCTTCGAGTAGTGTCGTTGCCACAGGTGTAAATACCTCCTGTAACGGCAACTTAATCACCCATCGAGCGTCTGTAAATTATCTTTAGCCGCAGGGAATAACTTCACAACATGCGCGGTATTGGAATAGGAAGCTCCAAGGAGGCCGATCAGACGCCGGCAGAGGTGCAGCGATTCGAAGAAGCCATGATTCCGCACCTGGACGCCGCGTATAACCTCGCGCGGTGGCTTGCCGGAAACCAGCACGATGCCGAAGATGTCGTCCAGGAATCCTATCTGCGCGCCCTCAAGTTCTTCGGCGGATTTCGCGGGGGCAACGCGCGCGGCTGGCTGCTGGCCATTGTTCGTAACACCTGTTACGACTGGCTGCGGCGCAACCGGCCGAATGTGATCATGACCGAGCTCGATGAAAACATGCCGCTGCCCGACCCGGGCCAAGCAGATCCGGAGACGCTTTTCCTGGCCGCATCCCGCCGTGAAACGGTGCGGCGCGCGATCGAAGCACTGCCGGTGGAATTTCGCGACGTGGTGATTCTGCGCGAGCTCGAGGGTATGTCGTATAAACAGATTTCCGAAGTGGCGGAGATTCCAGTGGGCACCGTGATGTCCCGGCTGGCCAGGGCCCGCGCGCGGCTGGAGAAGACTCTGATGGAAGCGCAGGCGATGGGAGAGCGGGCGTGAACTGCGGCGAGGTGCGGGAACTCGTTCATGGATACGCCGATGGCGAGATCGACCTGGTTCGCAGTCTCGAAATGGAGCGCCACTTTCGCGAGTGCCGGGCGTGCGCCGGAGTTTATCAAAGACTCAATCAAATGCGCTCCTCGATGAATATCCCCAATTTCCCGGCTCCGGAAGGCCTCGAGACCCGGATTCGCTTCCAGTTGCGGCAGGCCGGCGGCGTCAAGCAGTCTGCCCCGGCTGTGTGGAAGTTCAACTGGCAGTGGGCGGCGGTCGCAGCGGCGCTGGTGATTATCGCGGCGGGGACATGGCGCGTGATGCGGACCGAGCGGCGAGACGCGGACATTGTGGCTCAGGAAGTGGTGGCCTCGCATGTGCGCTCGCTGATGGCGTCGCACCTGACGGACGTGCTTTCCTCAGACCGCCATACGGTGAAACCATGGTTCAACGGAAAACTCGATTTTTCGCCGGATGTCGCCAGGTTCGCCGATTGCGGCTTCACATTGGTCGGCGGACGGCTGGATTATCTCGAGGGACGGCCCGTTGCCGCGCTGGTGTTTCAACGCAGACAACATGTGATCAATCTGTTCACCTGGCCGGCGCCGCATCAGCCCGACGCGAGTGTGGAAGAAACCGACCGCCAGGGTTACCACCTGCTGCACTGGACCAGGGGCCGGATGACCTACTGGGCTGTATCGGACTTAAATGCGGCGGAGCTGCGCGAGCTGGCGAAATAGAGCAGGGCGGCTAAATCATTGCAAGTCCGGCTGTCGGAGCAACCAGGCCTATTTGCGCAACGATGTTTTGGAAGCGCGGATCGCCGCACAACTGCGCGAAACGCTGGTTAACGTTCAGCCAGATCAATCCACCTTCGCGTTCCTGTACGGCCTTATCCAACCACTCGAAGGCGCGGTCGATCTCGCCGAGGCCCAAATGCACGGTAGCCACGGCCAGGGCTAATCCGCCGGAGCGCGCATTATCTATCAATACTTCCAGCCGGCGCACGGCCTCGCTCTTCTTTCCCGCAAGAGCGCACGCGTAAGCCTGAGAAGCGGCCACGCCCGGAACAAGATCGGAACCGTACAGCCGCGCGGCCTGTTCGTAGGCGGCCAGCGCGACGTCGATTTTGTTCTGCGCTTCGTAAATTTGGCCGAGCACCCAATGCGCGCCGAAGAATCCAGGCGCAAGATCGAGCGCTCGGCGCGCGCACTCCAGCGACTCCTGATACCGGCGGTCCAGACAGAGCACCCAGGCCAAATCGGTATGAATCAAGGGGGAATGCGGAGCGAATTCGCGCGCGACCTTCAACTCGAGGACCGCGCGTCCGATCATACCCAGCGGAAGCCATGCGCCGACCGCGTACCAGTGATGTGTGTGAGCAAGTCCCGGCCCGAGATCGAGTGACCTGCGGAATTGTTCTTCAGCCGCAGCAAAATTCCAGTCGTGAATGGAAAACGCCAGGGCCCGCGCGGAGTGTGCGGCAGCCAGGCGGGAGTCGAGCTCCAACGCCTTGGCCGCCAGGCTCTTCACTCGCGCCATGGCCGCGTTAAGCGGATAGATTCCGGTCAGACCGGCCGCGGCATATAGCCCGGCCAAGCCCGCGTGGGACGCTGCATGCCCCGGATCGGCGGCAATCGCGCGTTCGAAGTTTTCCATGCCCAGACGGATTGCCTCGGGCGTCGGCTGATCAAGGTAGAGGTAGCCCTTGCGGGAAAATTGCTGAGCATCGCTGGGATTGCCGGCCGCATGCGCAGGACCCGTTTCCGGCCGGTTTGCCAGATGGACCCGCAAAACGTCCGCCACAGCCTGCGAAACTTCTTCCTGAATCGTGGAAACGTCATCCGCCTTGTGTGAGGCGGGAAGGGAGCTATCAGTTACCGCGCTGCGGCTCGTGGACGGCAGACGGCGATGGCGGAATGCGGGCACGTATCGTCCGCTCGGCAAATCGATCCGTACCGGGTCGCTCCACCCCTCGGTCTCGTAATACTGGGCCAGCTTGGCGCGCAGGCGGCGCGCCTGAACGCGCACGATGGGATCCGTGCCCGGGTTGAAATTCTCGCCGCGCTCGAATACCGTAACGCCGATCAGGTATTCCTTAAGCCGCACCGCGCGATTGCGCAACGTCTGCTCGACGACGAAGCGAATAAATCGGCACAGGTCTTTTGAACGCGAGAAGCAGCGCGAAGCGAGAATCCGGTTGAGCTGCTCCTGGACGGCTTCGGGCGTCGGTATGTGTGGCGCTGCGGGCGGCAAAGGGACGGGTGATGCGGGAAGATCGGTCTGCGTCTCTGGCGTTTGCCCCGTCAAGGTCATTGGTTTGAAAACCGCCGGATTAGCTGGCGAGAATCGCCTCCCTCATTTTTCTGGGGAGATCCTGGCGTTTGTGCCAGCGCAGGAAGGCATCTACCAGGCGCGGGTCGAACATGCGGCCGCTCTGCTGCGACATTTCCGCGAGCGCTTCGGCGCTGGAGAGCGCTTTTCGGTATGGACGATCGTGCGTGAGAACATCGAAACTGTCGGTGATGGCCACGATGCGCGCCGCGATCGGAATGTCTGCGCCCTTGAGATTCGCGTATCCCGAGCCATCCCAATATTCGTGATGGTAAAGCGCGATCTCTTCGGCCAGTTGGAGTAAAGGCACCTGCGTTCCCGAGAGAATGCGTGCGCCGAGAGCCGCATGCAGCTTGACCTGCTCGGCTTCCTCCGGGGTCAAAGTGGACGTTTTTTTAAGAATCGCGTCCGGCACGCCGATTTTTCCGACGTCATGCAGGGGAGCGGCGAGGCGAATGAGTTCCACCTGGGCTTTCGGCAGGCCGGCGGCGTGCGCCAGTACCGCAGACATTTCGCCAACGCGCTTGGGATGTTCGCCGGTCGGGTCCTCGCGGTACTCGGCGGCCATGGCGAGACGCTGGAGAATCTCGATGCGGGCCTCTTCGAGCTCCTCGGTCTGCTCGCGCACTTTTTCCTCGAGAACCTGGTTTTGATTTTGCAGGCGCAGATGCAGAAACCGCGTTTCGAGCAGGTTCTTAATGCGCAGCAGAACTTCGGTGGCATCCAGCGGCTTGGTGAGAAAATCCTTGGCCCCCATGGAAAGCGCTTTCTGCTTGGCCTCGGCATTGACCTCCGCGGTCAGAACCAGGATCGGCAGGTAGGCGCCTTCCGGGATGCGCGGGCTGACCTGCTGCATGACTGAATAGCCATCCAGGTGCGGCATCATCAGGTCGAGCAGAATGAGGTCCGGCTGAAATTTGCCGAACATCGGCAGCACCTGGCGCGGATCAGTGGTGCTTAGAAAATTGGAATAGCCGGCGGTCTGGAGCAGACGCTCGAGCAACTGCACGTTGGCCGGCTGATCGTCGACGATCAGGATGTGAGCTTGTTTGAGGTTGTCTTCTTTCATGATGGCGAACCGTCCTTTTCGGTCAGACAGGTATCCAGCAGTTCCAGGAAGCGTTTGATGTCGAGCGGCTTGGGGAGATAATCCAACACGCCCATGCCGATCAGGCGTTCGATGCGCCCGTGGGTCGCGTCGGCGCTGATCACAATCACCGGAATGTCCTTCAACTCGGGCTCCTGTCGCAGCCCGATCAGCACATCCTCTCCGGAGATGTCCGGCAGGTGAAGATCGAGCAGGATCAGGTCCGGCCGGTGCTCGCGCGCCAGATCGAGGCCCAGGCGCCCCTGCATCGCCGGGACCAGCCGCACGTTGGGGCGGTGCACCATGATGTGCTCGATGAGCGTGATGTTGGAAAGATTGTCTTCCACGTACAGCACGATCCGTTCGCGGGCGTGCGGAGTGGTGTCGGGCGGCGCAGGCAGCTCCTCGATTGCGGTTTCGGCCTGCTCGAGCGGATCTTGAACGAGCGGAAGATCCAGAGAAAACGTGCAGCCGCGGTCGGGGTTGTTCTCTACGTCGATCGAGCCGCCCATCATCTCGAGCAACCGCTTGGAAAGCGCGAGACCCAGGCCGGTGCCTTCGACGCCGGTCTGCTCCGCGCCCAGCCGCTCGAAAGGTGTGAACAGCTTTTCACGATCGTCCAGCTTGATGCCTGGGCCAGTGTCCCGCACCATTACGCGCAGGCGATGGTTTTCGAACTCTTTGGCGGAAATCGTCACTGTGCCGGAGTCGCAGTTGTACTTGATGGCATTCGAGATAACATTGAGCAGCACCTGCTTGAGGCGCTGCTGGTCGGCCAGCACGTGGCGCTTGCGCACGTGTGCCAGTTCGTCACGGAGGCTGATCTTGCGCCGTATCGCCATCGGCGTCAGAAGGTCCAACGTCTCCTGCACCGCGGAGCTGATCAGGACGGGCTCAGGGGAGAACGACAGGCGGCCGGCCTCGATGCGCGAGATCTCGAGCACTTCGTTGATCAGACCCAGCAGGTGCTGGCCGGCTTTCAAAATCTGACCGACCGACTCCCGCTTGTCGCGATCGAGCTGCGCCATGTCCAGCAGTTGAGCGAATCCGAGAATCGCGTTGAGCGGCGTGCGCAGCTCATGGCTCATGCGCGAAAGGAATTCGCTTTTCGCCCGGTTGGCCTTCTCGGCTTCTTCTTTGGAGCGCCGCAACGCCACCGTGAGCCGCTCTCGCTCGGCCACTTCGTTGGCCAACAACTGTTCCGCCAGCCGGCGATCCGTGACGTCGAGCAGCACGGAGCGAATGCCGGTCACTTCCCCGGAGCGGTCGCGGATCAGGCTGTCATAGAGCTCCAGGATCAGGTAGCCGCCGTCGCGCCGGATGAAATCGTGCTCATACGGCTCGATCAGCTCTTCGCAGGATACTTTGCGGTAGATAGCCTCCCGGCATTCGCGCTGCTGATCGGTCGAGACGAACTCCCAAACCGGCTTGCCGATCATTTCTTCCGGCGCAAAACGCAACATCCGGCACTCGGCCTGGTTCACGCGGCGCAAGATGCCCGAGGCGTCGATCTCGTGATAAGCTACCGGCGCAAGCTCGAATAATTCCCGAAAAGAGGACTCAATTTCCGTAATAGGTTCTATAATTTGAGTTACTGGCAGCGATTTTGGCCCGGGTTTATCCGTACTGGACGAGTGTCCGCGGATCATGATTTGGTTCCATTAAAGCAAATAGCGGCGCTCATGAGCAAGAACAATGACGAAAAATAGCGGAATCTAAAATATAAAGTCATGCCATTTTCGGCCTATTAATTCCGGGCGTGATGCTCTTTTCGCGAGGTATGGCGGCGACTTCTTTGGCTGAGAAACGAACAGCGCCTCCTCTGAACGGAGGCACGGTTACGCCATAAATACCGATGCACAGCCTTCTCTGGAAGCTTGACAAGTCACCAGTCCTTTCCAGGATGCGGCAACGCCACTCAGATGAAGTCCGGCCGCCACACTTCGGTCGCATCCCGCTGCGTATGAGCGGCGCGGGGAATGCGGCTGGAGTACCCCAGCGGATTGCACCGGCGGCCTGCCTGAAGAACTATTTTCGCCGCGAGTCAATTGTAGGTTTCAAGCGCCGAAGTAACAAGTAAAAAGCTCTTCTTTTACCGTAAAAATAAAAGATTTAACCGCCAGTAAGATAGGCTTAAAATCAGCACCATTCCGGACGGAGAAAGGTGGCTGGGGTTTATAACCTCAGTTATAAAATTGCATTTACTCGTTAACTAAAGAAATATAGACCATCCGGAACCGATAACCTTAACATGGTTGTAGCCGGCCATGGCCACGCACGCGACCAGCCTGTTGAACCGCTGTTGGGCCAGTCTTACACTGCGCACGCGGGCCCTTGCACTATTGTTAATCCCCTTGCCTTTCGTGATCGTAGGAGCAATCACCCTGCGGCGAGCCGGGGCGGAAGGGCAACTGCTTGGAGCGCAAATCGCGCACGTCTGGGAGATACGCAGCAGTTTGCACGAGGTTATGGTTTTGCTGTCAGATGCCGAAGCGTCTGTCCGGGAATTCTCGCGCCACCAGGATAGGAATTCGTTGCAGCCGTATCTCCGGTCGAAAGAATTGCTGCCTGCCTCGACAGCTCATTTGCGCGAGTTAGCCGAAAATGATGCGAAATTGTCGGCACAGTGGCGCGAAGCCGAAGCCTTGGTGGCACGGGAATTCCAATCTCTTGACGCTGCTTCGGCCCGTACATCGGGCAAGCCGCCCGCGCAGGCAGCAGAAGGCGACCAATCCTCCAGCCGGCGTTCTATCCTGCGAGCCAAGGTTGCGTCGATCGAGTTAGAGCAAGACCGGCTGCTGCAAATCTATTCGCAATATGTGGAGCGGGTGCGCTACCGTTCGCTAGCGGTACTTGCAGCAAGCGCAGTGGCGGGAGTTTTTTTTCAGATCGTGGCTACGCTCTGGTTGGCGGGCAGCGTCTCGGGACAAATCCGGGCGATCGAGCAAAATGCAGAACTTTTCTGTCAGGGCCGGCCGCCGCAGCGGCTCATCCTGGACAGCCGCGAGCTGCATGATTTAGGCAAACGCCTTCAGGCAGCCGCCGCCGTGGCCGAAGGTCATGAGCGTGAGGTGCGCGACAGCGAAGAAAGATTCCGCACCCTGTTCCGCGACGCTCCCATCGCTTATCACGAGACCGACTGCGATGGCATTATCCGCCATGTCAACGTGGCGGAATGCGCGCTGATGGGACTGGAGCGCGACGAGTTGGTGGGCAAGCGCGTATGGGAGATCGTTGCGCCGCAAAGCCGGAACAGTGTCGAACTTAAAGTGCGCGAGCGCCTGGCCGGGACGCGCCCCGCCACTCCCTACGAATGCGATTACGAGTGCCGCGATCACACACTGGTGACGGTAGAGGTGCACGAGAACCTGATTCGCGACAAGGATGGCCGTGTTGTCGGCATTCGCTCCGCCCTGCTCGATGTCACGGCTCGCAAGATGGTCGACATGGCCGGCAAGAAGGTTGAGCAGTACGCCCAGGAACTCCGGACGAAAAATGAAGAGCTGCTGCTCGCGCTGACGGCGGCCCGGGAAGCGAGCGCCACGAAGGGACGCTTTCTCGCAGCGATGTCTCACGAACTGCGAACGCCCCTGAACGGCATTATCGGACTGACCGAGCTGATGTATGACGGCGTGGTCGGGCCGGTATCGGCGGAGCACCAGGAATATCTGGGAGATATTCTCGCCAGTTCGCGGCACCTGCTTCAGCTTGTCAACGAGGTGCTGGACCTGGCGAAGGTCGAGGCGGGAAAAATGGACTTCCGGCCCGCGCGAGTGGAAATCCGGCCATTATTGCATGAGGTTTGCGACGTGATGCGGATTCTGGCCGAAAAAAAGCATATCTCGATCATTATCCACGACGCGGACGACTTAGAGGCCGTGGTCACGGACAGCGCGCGACTGAAGCAGGTGGTTTACAACTACGTTTCGAATGCCATCAAGTTTACACCGGAAGGCGGCGTGATCCAGTTGCGCGTAGCTTGGGAAGGCGCCGAATCATTTCGTGTGGAGGTCGAAGATAACGGGCCGGGCATCAGCCAGGATGACCTGCCGCGCCTGTTTGCCGACTTCCGGCAACTCAACGACGCCAATCCAGGAACCGGACTTGGCCTGGCGCTTACGAAGCGCATCGCCGAGGGGCTGGGCGGCGGCGTAGGCGTCAAGAGCGTTCCGGGATGCGGCAGTGTGTTTTATGCCATTCTTCCCGGCGGGCGTCCAGATACTCCGGGCGAAACACCGGAGACGCATCGCTCTAATGAGGGTGCGAGCGCAGTTTTTTCCTCGATCCCGATCCGGCCCGAGATCGTGCGGTCAGTTTAGGAGGCAAATGGCAAGTTTCGGAGCATCGTTGAAACCGGCAGCGGCCGTCTTCGGCCCCGCCGCACCGGCAGCGTCTTTCAGAATTCCGCTGCGGGCCGCCGAGGTCATTCATGTCTAATAATTCCGTGCTTATTGTGGACGACACCCCTGTCAACCTGAAGCTGGTGCGCGTCCTTTTATCCCGGCAAGGCTTCGACGTTCGTACGGCAAACACCGCCGAGGAAGCGCTCGACGTGGCCAAGAGTTTTCGCCCGCGGTTGGTGCTGGCGGATATTCAGTTGCCGGGAATGGACGGCCTCGAGATGACGCGGCGATTGAAGTCCGACCCGGCTACGCAGAACACGATCGTGCTGGCGCTGACCGCCTTTGCCATGAAGGGCGACGAACAGAAGGCGTTCGCCGCAGGCTGCGACGGCTACATCACCAAGCCGATCGATACCCGCACATTTCCGGCGTTAATCAGGAAATATCTGGCGCAAACGTCCGAAAACTCGGGCGGCGTTCCGCAAGGCCCTGAGCCGGTGGCTCAGCCGCGCGGCATTCCGTTGCGGGAAATGCAGCAGAGTTTCCTGGCCGACGCGGTCGCTTCCAGCGGAAAACTCATCAGCACCCTTGCATTCGGCTTCGATCAGTCGGAAGTGCAGGTGATGGCGCATCGTTGGGCCGGGGCGGCGGGCTCGGTCGGTTACCCGGAAATCAGCGAGCGCGCCCGTGATTTGGAGCGGCGTCTCACCGACAACGGAGTTGCGTCTCAGGACGACGTGCGCGATAGCCTTGTGCACCTGGCCCGATTATTTACCGAAGGTTTACAAGGACTCTCGCAGGGAGTTACTGCGCCACTAAACCAGCCGCCGAGAGCGTCTGCGGCTTCGCCAGGGTTCCCATCGCCGGCACTGGCCCAAGCCCTTCGCGGCAGACGGTTTGGATTGGTTGGGTTCACGCCGGAAGAATCGGCTCGGATTTCCCAATGTGTGGCGCGCGTACAGGCGTTTTCGACTGAGCTCGCCGCCGGCAGCTTCACCAGTCCTGAATCGCTGCGCCTTTTCGACGTCGTGCTGCTCAACGTGCCGGCCGGAATGAAATCGGTCCCGCAGTTGGACAAGCCTGTCTTGCTGGTTGGCCCTCGCGATCTATTGGTCACCCTCGCGCGTCCGGATCAAACCGGATTGGAGGATTTCCTGTTCTCCCCGTGGACCGCGGAAGAGGCCGTTCTCCGGTCTTATTTGGTGTTATCGCGCGCCGGCCAGAGCAGTGTCGCCATGCTTCCCGCGGCGCGAAACGAAAAGATGCGCATTCTGGTGGCCGACGACGATTCCACGATTCGCGCGCTGGTGGAGGCATCGGTGAAGAACTCCGGGCTCGAGTGCCGTTCTGCGGTTGACGGCAGCGCCGCCCTCGATACCATCCGCGCCTGGCATCCCGATGCCGTGGTGCTCGACGTGAATATGCCGAACCTGAACGGCTTTCAGGTCCTTTCCTCGCTGCGCAATGAACCGGCGACGAAGGGAATTCGCGTCATCCTGCTCACGGCGTTGCAGCGGGAGACCGACGTAATCCGTGGTTTCGGGTTAGGCGCGGACGATTACGTGGTGAAGCCTTTCAGCCCGATGGAACTGATCGCGCGGCTGAAGCGGCTGCTTGGCAGACAACCGTGATTCGATGGCGCATGCCGATGGTTGTCCTCGCCCTTCTGGCGCCAGCCGTATGTTTGGCCCAGGATGAGGAGTTGGCAGCGCACAATTTGGTTTCCCAGCAGCGTTTCTTAGAAGCGCGGACTCTCTATCGCCGGCTTTCCGAGAGAAACCCCGACAACCTCGATTACCAGGTCTGGACTGCCCGGCTCTCCGCGTGGCTGAAAGAGTACGCCACGGCGATCGAGGGCTACGATCGCGTGCTTTCACGCGACACGCACAACACGGAAGCCCTCGTCGGCAAAGCTTACGTCTTCATGTGGCTTGGACGCTACGTGGAAGCGGACGAAACTCTTGCGCTGGCGGAGCAAACCGCGCCGGAGAACGGCGATGTGCATGTCGCGCAGGCTCGCCTGGCGCGCTATCAAGGGCATGACCGTGACGCCCGTGCCCACGTTTCCGCCGCGCTCAAAGTCGATCCGGATAATGCCGAGGCGAAAGACCTGCGCGCGGAAATCGGCTCGCCGCACCCTATGGAAGTGCGCATGGGTTACGGCCAGGACCGCTTTTCATTTGCCGATGCGGGCAATGCCGGCACTCTCAGCGCCTCCTACCTCGGTGAATCCAATCGTGCGGGAGTGCAATACGAAGAGTGGAGCCGGTTCGGCGAACGTGTGCGCCGCGGCGGCGCAAACTTTACCAAAAAATGGAATGGCCGCTGGTGGCTGCGCGCATCCGCCATGTGGGGCCCTGGGGCGCTGTCGGTTCCACGCCAGGAGTATACCGCCGGATTTTCGCGCAGCCTTCCACGGCGTTTTGTCTTCGATGTCGATTATCGCTATCTCGGCTTCCACACCGCGAGAGTGCATGTCGCCGCTCCCGCCCTTTCGTACTACTTGGCGCGGCCTTCCTGGGTCCAGGCGACGCTCTTCAACAGTTGGACCATGCTTGCGCCCGGCTCGCCTTATCGCATGGATCAGGGCGTGTTGATCCAGTACTTCCATCAAGTGGCCAAGCCATTGGTGCTGCACGCCGGGTACGCGCGGGGAACCGAGAGCTTTACCGCGCTTTCTATCGACCGTCTGGGGCTGTTCGCCGCAAATACGTTTCTGGCGGGCTCGGATTGGAAGATCACGCGCGTATATGCCGTAGGTCTTTTCGGCGCCTACCAGACCCGGTCGAACGGCGAGCGCCAGACGAGTTTCGGCGTGAACCTCACGGTGCGGCCATGAAGGCCAGGGCCGAATCGCGCGCGCCGGTGATCGCCAAGGCCCTGGGTTTCAGTCTCGTGTATGCGGCGGCGATCGTTTTGTTTGATTTGCTGTATCTGACCCGGCGGATTTCTTCACGAGAAATTTCGGCCGCTCTGGCGATCGCACTTGTTCAGTGCGTGGCCATCGTAACGCTGCTCGGCTTTTCTTTTTGTGCAAAACTCTGGCGCCAGCTTCTCGATTCGCGGGACGCCCGCGTGCGCCCGCATGTCCGCGAATTGCTGGGCGCCCACGCGGCGGGAATTGATCGCCGGGCGGAAATCCGGCGCATCGCGGAGAAGTACCCGCGGGAGGTCGAAGCGTGCGTGGTGGAGTTCCTGGGCATGCTGCGTGGTGGCGGGCGGGAAACGGTCTCACGGCTCGCATCGGAGCTGGGGCTGATCCGCCGGTGGAAGGCGCAATACGGGTCGCGTCATGTTTTGCGCCGCCGTCAGGCCATCGCGCGGCTCGCCCTCGTCGACCAGAGCCTCGCTCAAGAGACTCTGCGAACTGCCATGGCGGACCCGGACGAATCCGTGCGGCTGCACACCGGCCGGGCATTGCTGCTGAATTGCCAGCCAGGCCAGGCCGCTGACGTGTTCCGGCTGGCAGTAACCGGCTCGCTGATTACCAGAGCCATTCTGACCGAAGACCTGCGGCCTCATGCACTGGAGCTGGCAGACGTGATCATCCGGACACTCTGTTCCGGCAACGAGGACCGGTTAGTTGCCGTGCTCGAGATGATGCATTCGTGGAACACGTTCTTGCCTCTTCCTTATATCTACGGGCTGTTGCGGCACCAGAATGCCCGGGTGAGGGCGGTCGCGCTGCGTGTGCTGCCGGAAGTGCCGCGCCTCCATCAGCTCAAGTCAGAGATTCTTTACGCTTTGGGCGCGGCAGAGCCAGAGGTGCGAGCCGCGGCCGCTATGACCGCCGGCCGGATGGCCGTTGCCGGTGTGCTCACGGCTCTTGCGCGCCTGGTGCACGAGGATTGTTCCGATGCCGCGGCGGCGGCTGCCTGGGCTTTGGCCCAATTAGGAACGGCGGGCCGCCAGGTGCTCGAGCAGGAGACTTTCACCGGGCCTCCGCTGGCCGCATCGGTCGCGCTGGAGGCACTGGAGCAGGCCCAGGTCTCCGGGAATGAACTGGCTGTGCCTGTATGATGTGGCAACCGGGGTTGGTAGCGCTGTTCTATTGGTTTGAGCGCGTCATCATCTACTACGTCGGCGCCATCAACACGGTGTACTTTCTGCTGATGGTGATCGGATTCTTCGCACTCCGCGAGTACCGCTCGCAAACCACACCGCAAGAGCGTTTCGCGCTGGCCGGTTCGCCGCTGGTGCCGGAAGTCAGCATCATCGTGCCGGCTTTCAACGAGGCGGTGACCATCGTCGAGAGCGTGAAAGCGCTGTTGAACCTGCGTTATCCGAACTACAACGTCATCGTAGTCAACGATGGCTCCAGAGATCAGACGCTGCATCTGCTCGTCGAGCATTTTCAACTCTGCAAATCGGCTTGCCGCACCGAGGCCAGCCTTTCGACCAAGCCCGTGCGCGCCGTTTACCAGTCGCGAAGCCCGATCCAGCTAATCGTGGTCGACAAAGAAAACGGCGGCAAATCGGACGCCTTAAATGCCGGGCTGAATGTCGCGCACGCGCCTTTGGTGGCGGCCGTGGACTCCGATTCCCTGCTCGAGCCCGACGCCCTGCTCAACGTGGTGGAACCTTTTCTTAAAGATCCGGACCGGGTTCTCGCCTGCGGCGGCATCATTCGCGTGGTGAACGGCTGCCAGGTCGATCACGGCAATGTCGTCCGCATCGCCACCCCGCGCGGCGGCATCGCGCTGTTTCAAACCATCGAATATCTGCGGGCCTTCCTCGGCGGCCGCGTCGCCTTCAGTTTTTTCAATTCGCTGCTCCTGATTTCCGGTGCGTTCGGTATTTTCAACCGCAAAGCGGTGGTGGAGGCAGGCGGGTTTCTCACCACTACCGTCGGCGAGGATATGGAACTCGTGGTCCGTTTGCACAAGCAGTGGCGACAGAAAAAATCCGGTTATCGTATCGTTTTTGTGCCCGAGCCGGTCTGCTGGACCGAAGTCCCGGAGAACTGGGAGACGCTTTACCGCCAGCGCAACCGCTGGCAGCGCGGCACCGTCGAGACCCTCCGTAATCATCGCGACATGATCTTTCGCCCGCAATTCGGCGCGCCGGGACTCTTTGCGCTTCCTTATTTCTTGGTTTTCGAAATGTTCGGCCCTGCCGTGGAACTTGCCGGTTACGCCATGACCATCGCCGGAATCTGCTTCGGGCTGATTTCACTGCAAGTCGCGACCTGGTTCTTCGTAGTCTCCGTTCTGTTCGGAATTCTGCTTTCCATGAGCGCCGTGGTTCTCGAAGAGTTTACGATGCGGCGCTACCCCGGAGTGGGCGATCTGGGACGCCTTCTGGCCGCGGCCGTGCTCGAAAATCTGGGCTACCGGCAGCTCCTGGCGGCCTGGCGCGTGCAAGGCGTGTGGGATGCGCTTCGCAAAAAGCGCGGCTGGGGCAAAATGGAACGGCACGGTTTCCAAAGACAAATCGTCAGAATACGTCAGCAGCCATCCACACCCCACGCAGCCCAGATCCATCCAGAGTGAGCCTTGGACCGGCTACCGTTTCGCCGCCCTGAATAACCACATCAAGCCGGCAGCGCCTTTTTGAAGAACCTGAGCCAGTTGCCGTGCATGATGCCTTCGATGTCGCCTTCCGAGTAGCCCCGCTTACGCAAAATTCCCGGCAGCTTCTGCAAATCCGCGATGGTATTCACATCGTGCGGCGTCTGCTCCGTCCCGAACTCGCCGTCCAGATCGCTGCCGATAGCCACATGCCGCGCATTGCCCGCTAATCCGCAGATATGGTCGATATGGTTGGCGACGTCTTCCAGGCTGACGACCGTGTTGGGCGTCTTTCCGTAGACAAACTCGGGATAAAGCATCCAGATGTCCAGCACCACGCCGATCACCGCGTCTCTCTCGATCAGGTAACGCAGCTGCTCATCGCTGAACTGCCGGTCGCCGGGCACCAGCGCGCGGCAGTTGTTATGGCTCGCCAGCACCGGCCCTTTGTAAATCTCGACCGCCTGCCAGAAAGCATCGTCCGCCAGATGCGTCACATCCAGAACGATACCTGCATCCATCATGGCGCGCAGCAGATCCGGGCCGCGCGCCGCCAATCCGCCCGGAGTTCCCGTCCCATGGCCGTAACTGTTCAGCCCGAAATGAGTGACGCCCACCAGCCGCAGCCCTCGCTCCCACCAGTAGCCCACTTGCGCCGGGGAAAGGATCGGGTCCGCTCCTTCCATGCTCAGGACGTATCCCAGGGGACAACGCGCGCCGTCGTTTTTCCATTCGCGCAAGTGCGCCTCAATCGCGCTCCACGTCCTCAACTGGCGCAGGTGGCCTTCAGATTCGAGAATGTTGTAATACGCAAGCTGCCCCTGGGCCATGGCGCACGCGATTTCCTGATTCCGATGGTCGATACTGCTCGAGCCCGCCGGATTGGCATGCGCCAGCAACGTCGCAATCGAGACCGCGACCTCGCCCTTCCGCATCTCCGGCAGCGCCACGGTATTGTTGCCACGCGCCTGCTGCGTCATCCCCTTTTCGGAGCGGCGAATCTCCTCCGTAGGGCGCGTAATGTCGCGGTTCCAGTTAATCGCGTTCAGGGAAAGATCTAAGTGTGAATCGACAAGAAGCATAAGTAATCCGCCAGGCCAAAGTCTCACTTTATGTCAAAGACCGGCGGCAGTGTCAATTCACAGCAAGCCAATCGAGCCGGAAGCGCAGCGCGTCCGCTCCGCACGGTGTACCATGAGCAAACACATGCGCATCACTGCCCTGAAAACGACCATCGTCGCGATTCCGTTCACCGCGCCCGAAAAGTGGGCTTGGGGCGGCCGCGGCGGGCTGGCCAACGTGATTCTCGAGATGGAGACCGACGAAGGAGTCACCGGCCTGGGAGAAGCCGGCGGCTATCCCACGCCCGATATCGTCGTCGCCGTCATCCGCTCGCTCGAAGCCCTGGTCGTCGGCGAAAATCCGTTTCACATCGAGCGCATCCTGAAGCGCATGTACGCCGTCGGCGGCTGGCATCATGTGCGCGCGTCAAGCCCCGGGATCGCCGCCGTCGAAGTCGCCTGCTGGGATATCGTCGGAAAAGTTTGCCGCCAGCCACTGGTGAATCTCTTCGGAGGTCCGGTGCGCGATCGCGTCGAATACATGTATTACCTCATCCGCAAGCCCGCGGCGCAGCTTCGCGAAGATGCCCGTGACGCCGTACGCCGCGGTTTTCGCACGCTCTATCTGAAGGTCGGCGGCAATCGTCCCGAAGAGGATATCGAGCTGGTCGCCGCGATCCGCGAAGGCGCGGGGCCAGACGCGCTGATTCGCGTCGACGCCAACGAGGCCTGGTCCCCCGGCGCCGCCATTCGCATTATTCGCGAGCTGGAGCGCTACAAGCTGGAGCTGGTCGAGCAGCCGGTCTCCGCGCGCAATCTCCCTGAAATGGCCTACGTGCGAGGCCAGATTCAAACCCCGGTGCTCGCCAACGAAGCTTCCTGGACGCGCAACGATGCGCTGGATGTGATTCGCAACAATGCGGCCGATGTCGTTTCGGTCGATTTCCAGATGGATGGTGGCCTGCTCAACATGAAGCGCAGCGCCGGACTTTGCGAAATCGCCGGATTGCCGGTGCTCAAACATAGCCTGGGCGAACTGGGCATCGCGACTTATGCCGCGGCCCACGTTATCGCTTCGACGCCCAATTTTCTCCACGCCAATCAGGCTTATGCCTCGTTCCTGGCTGACGACGTGATCGAAGGCTCGGGCCCCTTGCCGTACAAAAACGGCTGTCTCGCGATTCCGCAGGCCCCCGGCATCGGGGTGACGCTCGATCGCGATAAGCTTGGCCGTTACGCCGAGCTTTACCGCAAGCAGGGAAATTTCGGCTTTTATGAGCCGGAAGCGCTGGTCGCCACGCCGCTGATTCCGAAAATATAACCGTTCTGCAAAACGCGCCGGTTACAATGACCTATTGATGCCGAAAGCCTCGATTCTGGTCACGGGCGGCGCCGGCTATATCGGCTCCCACACGGTTCAACTGCTGGCCGGCCAGGGGTATGACGTGCTGGTGGCCGACAATCTCTCGCGCGGGCACCGGCATGCGGTAGATTCCCGTCTGCTGCGCGTGGTCGATCTGGCCGATGCCGACGGCCTCGCCCGCGTTTTTGCCGAGCGGGCAGTCGATGCTGTGATTCACTTCGCGGCTTATATCGCGGTCGGCGAATCGATGCGCACGCCGGAGCTCTACTTCGCCAACAACGTCGGCGGGACGCTCTCGTTATTGTCCGCGATGGTTCGCTCGGGCGTGAAACGCCTGGTATTCTCCTCCACCGCTGCCGTCTACGGCATGCCCGACGACATGCCGATCGAAGAAAACGCTCCCTTCGCGCCGGTAAGCCCGTACGGCGAGTCGAAGGTGATGGTGGAAACCCTGCTCGGCTGGTTCGACCGCATTCACGCGCTGCGCAGCATCAGTTTGCGGTACTTCAACGCTTCCGGTGCCGATCCCGAGGGCCGTCTCGGCGAAGAGCACGATCCGGAAACTCACCTGATTCCGCTCCTGTTTCGCGCGATCGCGAGCGGCCGGCCGATCACCATTTTCGGCAACGACTACGATACGCCCGACGGCACCTGCATCCGCGACTACATCCACGTCGCCGACCTCGCCCAAGCGCACATTCTGGCTCTCGAATCGCTGCTCTCCGGCGGCAGGTCGGATGTCTTTAACGTCGGTACCGGCTCCGGCCATTCGGTCCGCGAAGTGATTCGCGTGGTCGAGGAAGTGACCGGCAAAAAGGTGCCCGTTGAAATTGGCCCGCGGCGCGAAGGGGACGCCCGGGCGCTCGTGGCCGATTCCTCTAAACTCCGTCGCTCGCTCGAATGGACCCCGCACTTCTCCGATTTACGTGAAATCGTTTCCACCGCCTGGAATTTTGAGCAGAGGCGCGCCGGGTCGCGTCTAGCTTAGCACGGACCTTAGCGCGCCTCCGCCGATTCTCCTGAGTTTCTCAGCGCCATCTTCACCCGCAAGCCCGTAGCGCGCACCTGGACTTTCTCGGCTTCGGCGAAATCTTTCAGCTTTCTGAGAATCTTTGCGTAAGTTTCGAGCCCCTCGATCACCTTGGGACTTTCGGCGCCCAAAGCCTTCTCGCGCAGCGGGAGCGCGCGTTGGTACAACGCCGCTGCTTCTGCAAATCGCCGCTCCACTACATACACCGCCGCCAGATTCAGCAAAGGATCGGCCAGCGTCGGGTTATCCCGGCCGAGCGAGCTTTCGTCAATCTCGATGGCCCTCTGAAAGAGCGATTCGGCTTCGCCGTAGTGGCGCCGGGCGTAGCAGACAGACCCTAAGTTGTTCAAATTCACGGCAACCATTGGATGCGTCTTGCCCAGATGCGCCTCGTCAATCTCAAGCGCCCGGCGGTAAGCCCGTTCCGCCTCATTGTACTTGTGGCGCGCAAAGTATAGACCGCCCAGATTGCTCAGCCCGGGCGCCACGTCCGGATGGTTCGGCCCGAAAGCCTTCTCCACGATCGAGATGGCGCTTTGATAGAGCTGCTTTGCCTCATTGAGCCGGCCTTCCTGGGCCAAAAGCTGGCCGAGGTTGTTCAGCTCGATGGACATGCGCGAGCTGGTCGGCCCTAGCGCTTTCTCGGTGATCGCCAGGGCGCGCCGGTAGAAGTGCTCAGCCTCGGCGTACCGCCCCTGTGTTTTGTATAACATCGCGAGGTTATTCAGCGTTTCGGCAAGGTGCGGATGGTTCGGTCCGAGCGTTTTCTCTTCGATTTCCATAGCGCGACGGTAGTGTTGCTCGGCCTCGGCCAGCCGCCACTGCGCGCGATCGATGTCGCCCAGATTGGTCAGGCTGACTGCGACATCGGGGTGCTCCGGGCCAAGCGCTCGTTCGCGGATCGCTAACGCGCGCAAATTCAGCTCGCGGGCGGCATCATAGCGTGCCTGATTCTGATAGAGTACCGCCAGATTGCTCAGAACCTGCGCGACACCGGCATCTTCGTGCCCCAGAAGCCTTTCGTTGATGGCGAGCGCGCGCTTATACAACGGCTCGGCTTCAGAGTAGCGGCCTTCGCCGCGATAAATCCCTGCTAGATTATTAAAAACAATAGCTATGTGCTGTTCCTGGCCTTCGCCCGCCCGCTCCCAAATCCCCAGAACGCGGCGGAACAGCGGCTCGGCCTGCTCATACCGGCCTTGAGCGTGATACAGCGTCGCCAAGTTGTTTAGAATCACTGCGAGTTCCGGGGCTTCGCGACCGAATATTTTCTCGCGAAGCCCGGCGGCACGGAGATAAAGTTTTTCCGCTTGAGAATAATGGCCTTGCGCGCGGCACGCGGTTCCGAGATTCGTCAAGCTGGCAGCGAGCCGGTCGTCGGTGTCGCCGAACTTTTGGGCGATCGCCAGCGCGGAACCGTAGAGCTTTTCCGATTCCGCGTAGGCGCCCCGGCTATAGGCTGCCGATCCTTTTGCGTTTAGCGCGGCCCAAGAAGTTGGCGGGTCGGTCTGCGCGACGGCCGGCGCCAGACAAATCGTGAAAATCCATGCAGAAAAGGCACTTCGGATTGCGGCGGTCATATGTCATGTTGACTTTTGCGGGTAGCGATCGAGCAGGTGTCCGCGGGTAACGTAACCGTGTGCGCCTTACGGTTACGGTAAATGTGTTACAAGACCGAGACGAATTCGCGGGACGCTAATCTAATCCGAAAACGGGTTTTCCCAGGAGCACATCTGAAGTGCATACTACCGAGCTTTCGGCGGAATCAGTTCGCACACAACTCGCTAAGATCTTATCCAGCAATACCTTTGCGCGTTCCGAGCGTCTGGCGCGGTTTTTGAATTTCACCGTCGAGCAGACACTTGCCGGCCGCGGCGACGGCCTGAAGGAATTCGTCATCGGTATTGAGGTCTTCGACAAGACGGAGAAGTATGACCCGCGCATGGACCCCATCGTGCGCGTCGAGGCCCGGCGGCTTCGCGAAAAATTGCGGAAGTACTACGAGACGGAAGGCAAGGAAGACCCTCTGTCGATCGATTTCCCGACCGGAACCTACGTGCCGCTGGTTGAAAAGCGGGATGCGTCGGCGATCGCGGCCGCGGCCCCGGGAACGGAGAACGCGATCGCGGTGCTGCCATTTACCAACCTGAGCTCGGATCCGGATAACGAATATTTCAGCGACGGATTGACCGAGGAGCTGATCCATGCGCTGACCAAGGTGGAAGGACTGCGCGTGGTGGCGTGGAGCTCGGCGTTTCAGCTCAAAGGAAAGACGCGCGACATCCGGCGGATTGCGGAGCAGCTAAAAGTTCGGGCGGTGCTGGAAGGCAGTGTGCGGCGAACGGGCGAACGGCTGCGAATCACGGCGCAGCTCGTTGATACGACCGGCGGTCATTATCTGTGGTCGGAGACCTATGAGCGCGAGCTGAAAGACGTTTTCGCGGTGCAGGACGAAATCTCTTCGGCGATTGTCGGCGCTTTGCGCATCAAGCTGGCGGGCCCATCCGGCCGGTCGCTGGTGACGCGCTACACGGAAAATTTGCAGGCGTACCATCTCTATCTCAAGGGACGCTTCTATTGGAATAAGCGCAACGAACAGGATTTCTATAAGGCTCTGGGATTTTTCGAACAGGCCATCGAGACGGACGCAAACTACGCGCCCGCATATGCCGGCGTGGCGGATACCTACATCATGCTCGGCGAGCATGGCGCGCTTCCGGCGCTGCGTGTCATGCAGGAAGCAAGAGTGGCGGCCGAGCGGGCGCTCAAGATCGATCCGTCGCTGGCCGAGGCGCATGTGTCTCTCGGATCGGTGGCAGGGCTGTATGAATGGAACTGGAGCGCATCGGAAAGGCATTTCCGGCGCGCGATCGAGCTGAATCCAAGCTACCCGACGGCCCACCAGTGGCACGGTTACGATTTTCTTACGCCGCAAGGCCGGCTGGAGGAGGCGATCGCGGCGCTCGAGCGTGCGCATCATCTCGATCCGCTGTCGCTGATCATCACCACCTGTCTGGGAACGGTTTACGATATCGCCCGGCAGCACGAGCGCGCACGCGCATACTACGACAAGGTGTTCGAACTGGACGATACGTTCGTGCGGGCGCACCTGAGCGCGGGCCGTTCTTACCTGCACCAGGGAATGTTCGACCAGGCGATCGCGGCATTTCAGCGGGCACGCGAGCTGACGCCGAATTCCCCGGTTCCGCTGGCGCTGATGGCGCACGCGTACAATGTCTGCGGCGCGACGGTGGAAGCGGCGCGGCTGCGCGAAGCACTTGATCGCTGCCGAAGCACCAACTCCATTTCTTCCTACCTGCTCGCGCGGGCGCATTTCGGCTACGACCACGACCGTGCGTTCGAGCTGCTGGAGCAGGCCTACCAGGAGCACGATCCGCGCCTGGCGCACATGAACGTTTCTCCGATCTTCGATTGCCTGCGAGCGGACGAGCGATTCCTACAGCTGGTGAGGCGGGTGGGGCTGTAGGATTTCATAAAGTCCGGGGGCGACGTACCGGTCTGCATCGCGCATGGACCGGAAGGCATAACGATCCGCCGGCTGATCGCCCAGCAGAAATCTGTTCAGCGATAAACTTGCCCGGAGGAGGCAGTCATGAGGATAGTGCTCGTTTTGCTCTTGCTTGCCCTGCCGTGTCTTCCGGCGGAGAGTTTCGGCGGCGCGCACGTCGCCGAGGTGTACCGGATTCGCCTGGATCGCGGCGATCTGTTGCTCGAAACCATTCAGAACGTCATTCACCAGTACGGAATTGCCGACGGGGCGGTCCTGACGGCCGCCGGCTCGCTCGAGGAATGCACTTTTCATCGCGTGAACTCGGTGGCCGAAAAGCCGGAGGATAAATTCGTCACGGAGAAAGGGCCGATGGAAATTCTCGGGATCAGCGGCATGATCGCGGGTAACGACCCGCACCTGCACATCACACTGTCGGACGCCAGAGGCGCTTTTGGCGGGCACCTGGAGAAAGGTTGCCGCGTGCTGTACCGCGCCGAGCTGACCATCGCCAAATTTTCAGGAACGCCCCTCGCCCGGAAACCGAACCGGCAGGGCGTGCCGGTGCTGGGACGGAAATAGCGGCTATGCTGTTAGATCTATGCCGCGTATCGTGATTCCGGACGACGCGCCGCCGGTGATGGGGGCGAGCCAGGCCTACCGCAACTTGATCGCGAAAACGCCGGTGGAGTATCACGACACGCTGCCGGGAACGGAAGACCGGCTCATCGAGCGCATTGCCGGCGCCGACGTCGTGATCAATATTCGCTCGTCTACGCGATTCACCGAAAACGTTTTTAGCCAATCACCGGATCTGCGGCTGCTTTCGCTCTGGGGCACCGGCACCGACAACGTGGATCTCGCGGCGGCCGCGCGGCATGGCGTGACGGTCACCAACACGCCGGGCGTTTCCGCTTTTTCGATTGCAGAACACGCGCTGGCGCTGATGCTGGCGGTGGCGCGGCGCATTCCCCGCATCGACACCGAAGTGCGGCAGGGCAAGTGGCCGCGGGGCCGGGCCGTGCAGATGCACGGAAAAACGCTGGGCATTTTCGGGTTGGGCGCCGTGGGCCGCCAGTTCGCGCGGCTGGGACAGGGCATCGGCATGCGGGTCATTGCGTGGACCATGCATCCCGACGCGGCGCTCGGTTTCGAGATGGTTTCGCTCGACGAGCTATTGCGCACGAGCGATGTAGTCAGCGTGCACCTGCGGCTTTCGGACCTGACGCGGGGTTTCATCGGCAGACCGGAGCTCGAGAAGATGAAGCCGACCGCCATCCTGATCAACACGGCGCGCGGCGCGATTATCGACGAGCCGGCGCTTGTGGAAGCGCTCTCGGCGGGCCGCATCGCTGGGGCCGGTCTGGATGTCTTTGGGACCGAACCGTTGCCCGCGGGGCATGCGCTGACTAAGCTGGAAAAGGTCGTGCTCACGCCGCACTCGGCCGGCGTCACACCGGAAGCGCTCGAAGCCGGTCTTGCCCTTTCGATCGAAAATGTCTGGAATTTTCTGAGCGGCCACCCGACCAATGTGGTCGCGGGCGGAAGTCAAGCGCAGGTGAATCATCCATGAAAGTCATTGCCGATCTGTGTGTGGTTCCCATGGGAACGGGAGTCTCGGTTTCCCGCGAAGTGGCGGTATGCGAGCGGATTCTCGCCGAAGCCGGACTGAAAACCAGGCTGCACGCCTACGGCACGAACATCGAAGGCGAATGGGACGCGGTGTTCGCTGCGATCAAGCGCTGCCATGAAGCCATCCACGCGATGGGCGTGCCGCGGATCTCGTCGACGCTGCGGTTCGGAACGCGCACCGATCGCGAGCAGACCATGCAAGATAAAGTGCACAGCGTGGAGCGAAAGCTCGAATCGAAATCGTGAGCGGGCTGAGGCTATCTTCCCAGGTCGAACGCCTCGATGGTGCGGCGGTCACGCAGGTACAGATGCGTGCCTACGAGCGTCGGCGGTGTCCAGGCGATGCTCTGGAGCACCGAAGCTTTCGACAGCACTTCGAATTTTTCCGGACTGACCTTGCAAAGCGCCAGCGTGCCGTCCTCGTCGGCGAGGATGATTTTTCCGTCCGCCGAGAGAAGCTGCGCCTTGGCGAATCCTCGCTGGCGCCACTTGATCTGGCCGGTTTTTAGTTCGACCGCCGTCATGAGCACCGGGCCATCGTAGCCGCTCGAAAAGTAAACATAGCCGTCGTGCTGAATGGCGGTTCCGAAGTGAAGCTGGAGATGGCGGTCGTACCAGAGCTCTTTCACGGCCGTTTTCCCACCGGACTGGTGCAGCTCAAGTACACGCGCTCCGGTGCCGTACGCTGAAGCGACGAAGAGGAGGTTACCGGGCGCCCAGACGGGCGTGCTGACGGCGAGTCCGTAAGGAGTCTGGTGCTCGTGCGTCCACAGCAGCGCGCCGTTATCGGGATTGAAGCCGAACACGGTGTTGGCTGCGAGTGCGACAACTTGCGGTTGTCCGTCGACGTCGATCAGGAGCGGCGATGAGTGCGCGTTGGTGAACTGGAGCGCTTTCCAGACGACCGCTCCATCTTTCTGCCGGAAGGCAATGGCGCCCGATCCGCGGCCGCCCGAGAGATAAATCAGCGTATCTTTGTACGGCAGGGCGTGGCAGGAGTAGCCGAACTGGAGACGGGTGCCGTCGAACTCGTCGTAGAGATCGTGCGACCAGACGGGCTTTCCGGTTTTTTTATCGAGCGAATGAATTTTGCCGGTGCTGCTGGCTGTGACAATGCGGTCGCCGACGACCTGCGGCATGGCGTAAGGTCCGGGGCCGACCTTCTCGGAAAATGAATTCGTGAAGGGATTTTCGTATTCGTACTCCCAGCGCGTTTTGCCGGTGGCCGCATCGAGCGCGGTGATCACGTCTTTCGAGCCGCGGCGAAAGGCAGTGTAGAGCACGCCGGACTCTTCGGAGATAGCGGAATAGCCGTCGCCCAGGGCGCGGCTCCAGAGTTTTTTGGGACCGCTCGCGGGCCAGGAGTCGGCGAGACCGGAGGCGTCCACGATGAAATTGCGGTTCTTTCCGCCCCAAAGGCGCCAGTCTTCGGCAATCGCCGCCGGTTTGGCTTTCGCGGCTGTTTTGGTTGAGTGTGACTTGCGAGCGGCGGTTTTGGGGGTAGAGGTCTCTGCGGCGAGAACCGGTATGGTCAAGCACACAAACATCGTCAGCGTGGAACGCATATTCCGATTGGACGCTCAAACGTCCCGAATGTTCCGGCAGCCGTCGCGATTCATACGGAACAAACTCCGTTCCTGAAAACTGGCGTAAAATCGAGTGATGCCCCCGACTTCGCGGCCCGGCTCCGAGGGTCCAACCGGAACAACCGGGCTGTTATCGCGCCTGTTCCGTTTGCTGCGGCGACATCCCATTGCATCGAACCGGCTCGTATGGGCGGCGATGGCAGGAACTCTGGTTTGGTTTGCCGATCAGCCGACGACGGTCGGCTACAACCCGCTGTTTCAGATGTTTTGGGATCCGGGAATTTTCCGCCTGCCGCTGTGGGACGGCGCCGTCATCGTATTTTCATGGCTGGTTACGACGCTATTCTGCCACTTCGTTTTTTTTGCGCTACAAAAAGTGCGGCAGCGCTCGCCGGAATTCTGAGAGACGCGAGGATTTTCAGAAAACGAGCTGGTGCTGGAGGAGGGGGTCGAACCCTCATGCCCAGTGAAGGGCGCGGGATTTTGAGTCCCGTGCGTCTGCCAGTTCCGCCACTCCAGCTTTTGGGAAACGCCTTCAGTATAACAAGCCGGTCTTCGCTATACTGGTAAGCGAGACCTGCCTGCATGGCGCTGTTCAAGACGCGCAGCGCCGCCGTTTACGGCATCGATGCTCATCTGATCGATGTCGAAGTCGACATGTATAAGTCCGGCTCGGCGCGCGATTTCATCACCGTCGGCATGCCCGACACCGCCGTTCGAGAAAGCCGCGAGCGCATCAAATCCGCGCTGATCAATTCCGGCTTCGGCTACCCGAACAAAGCCGTCACCATCAATCTCGCTCCCGCCAATGTGCGCAAAGAAGGTGCGGGCTTCGATCTGCCGATGGCGCTCGGGATATTGGGCGCGATGGGGACGGTGGCGGGACTCGATCAGCATCTGCTGGTGGGCGAGCTTTCGCTCGATGGCGCGATCCGGCCGGTGCGCGGCGCGCTCTCGATGGCGGTGTGCGCGCGCAAGCAGGGAATTCTCAATCTGGTGCTGCCGGCGGAAAATGCGGCGGAGGCGGCGGTGGTCGATGGCGTCCGCGTTTTCGGCGTGCGGCATTTGGCCGAAGCGGTGGCGCTCATCACCAAGCCCGAAGAATTTTCGCCGGCCGAAGCGCGCGAGGCAACCGCCTTCACGCCCGATTCCACGGCGCCCGATTTCGGCGAAGTGCGCGGCCAGAGCACGGCGAAGCGCGCGCTTCAGGTAGCCGCTGCGGGCGGGCATAACGTGCTGATGATCGGGCCGCCGGGATCGGGGAAGACCATGCTCGCGAAACGCCTCGCCGGAGTGCTGCCGCCCTTGAGCTTCAGCGAAGCGATTGAGACCACTAAAGTGCACAGCATCGCCGGCGCGCTGGCTCCGGGTGCCAGCCTGCTGCGCGAGCGGCCGTTTCGCGCGCCGCACCACAGCATCTCCGATGCCGGGCTGATCGGCGGCGGTCTGGGCATGCCGCGGCCGGGCGAGGTCAGCTTGGCGCACAACGGCGTCCTGTTTCTCGACGAGTTTCCGGAATTCCCGCGCAACGTGCTGGAGTTGCTGCGGCAGCCGCTCGAAGATGGATCGGTAACCATCGCGCGGTCGAACATGACGCTGCGGTTCCCGTCGAGTTTCATGCTGGTGGCGGCGATGAATCCGTGTCCCTGCGGATTTTTCGGCGATGCCACGCGCGAATGCCGCTGCACCCCCGGAATCATTCAGCGCTATCTTGGCAAAATCTCGGGGCCGCTGCTCGACCGTATCGACATTCACATCGAAGTGCCCGCAGTGCCGTATAAAGAACTACGCTCAAACGGCGCGACGGAAACTTCCGAGGAGATTCGCGCGCGTGTGGTCGAGGCACGTAGCGTCCAGCACGGGCGGGGCTTCGTCAACGCCAACATGCCCGCGCGGCTGATCCGCAAGCAGTGCGCGCTCGACGATGCCGGCGAGCGTACGCTCGAGATGGCGGTGCGCCGCATGGGACTTTCCGCCCGAGCTCACGACCGCATTTTGAAAGTCGCCCGCACGATTGCGGATCTGGACCATTCCGAAAGCGTCTCCGCCAAGCATCTGGCCGAGGCGGTGCAATACCGGAGTCTAGACCGGAATTACTGGACCTGAGCCGGCTGGATTCCTAAACATCTCGGAGCCTAATTACTGGCGAACTCGGCGGCGCGCTAACGCTGCATACACCATAAATGACACGGTGGACACGAGGATCGAAAACGGCCAGAAGGTTTCTGTGTGGCTGAGGCTGAACGCGCTCAGGCGGCCTTGCATCGCTGCCAAGGAAAGAAGGATCAACAACAACGCCAGTGGTCCCAGAATCGCACCAACGATGAAAATAACCGGCCACGGCCACCGGGCGAGGACGCGCGCCGGCACAGTCAGGACGAATGGGAGCCCGACCAAGACCCATCCAACGACGGAAAAAACAGCATAGATAGGGAACAAGCCCAGGGCGTACGGAAACAACGAAAACAGAAGAGCCAGATCGCCCGCAAGAATTCCCGCGATTGCATAAGCGAGCCGCTTTAATACACCGGCTTCACTATTTCGAGCGGCAGGGGGCCGGAAAGATGCTTCCGGTTCTCCGGACGGCGACACGGTCTGATCATATCAATCTGCAGTCATCTCGCCAGACGCTCCCGCGATCTCTTTGTTCTATCCCTTCGGCTCTTCTGGTCGGGGCTGTCCCATCGCCGCCGATCGCTCAACCTGATGGATATAAAGGGCTTAATCGATCAAAGTTGGCCGGCACGATGTCTGGCCGCAGGCTCCAAAAATTCGGACTTCCCAAAAAACAACGCTGATATATAGTGAACCGTGCCGCCCGGCGGCGCCTGATTAGCGGCATGGCGAGGCGGCGGAACAGCCGGGATAACCGGCCGTTCCAATATCTATTGAGGGGAAAGAACATGAAACCGATTTTTGCCAGCACGATTTTTGCCGTAGCAGTCCTTGCATTGCTTTCACCAAGGTGGTCGACGGTCAACGCACAGCAATCCAGTCCGGGGGACGGAAATTCCGGACTGACCACGGTTGGGGCATGGTTTGGAAACGTCGATCTGCAGCCCGGCGTGGGATTCCCGTTCCTGGGGCACTTCAATGCGGATGGCACCTGGACGGCTGAAGACACACGCGGATTTGGAACGATCCCACTGCCATTTCCCTTTACCGCTAAGGCAACAGCGATGAACGGCGCTTGGACCCGGTCGGGGCCGCACTCCTATACATGGGCCGGCACGCAGGTTCTCTTAGACGAAACGCTCCCCGGTTGTTCTCATGCCGTGCCTTGTTATTTCGTGCTGGTGACCCGTGGCTCTCATGACGTGCTTCCCGGAGACCCGGATCATATGACCAATGGTCACGCGGCTGCCAAAATCTGGCCATGCGGCACATCTGCATTTACGTGCCCCTCAGCCGATACCGTTTTGTCCGACCGCTCTGGGTTCGGCGATACCTTTACTTTCACGCTGACGCGTGTGCGCGCGAACTGATTAAGAGCGCAGGCATCGTCGCACGTTTCTGGTTCGGCCGCCGTTACCGGCGGTGGAACACTCGCCATTCGCCGGTAAACGCCCGGCATTCGTCGAAAATCGCGGGACGCTCGCTTCGCCCGATGCTACTTTTAGCCTTAAGGAGCAACACCGCGATGACCGACGTAAAAACGCAAACTAACAGGGCGCAATTGGATGCTGGTATCCTGCTGGTGCTGGCCGGCGCGCTGCTGCTGGTTCATAATCTGGACGTCATGCCCGATCTGTTCCAGTTCTGGCCCGTGATCCTGATTGCTTTGGGAGTCGGCAAGCTGATCGAACACGACGAACGGCCGCGGACGCGGTCCTAAGGCCGGCTGGCGAGCGCTTTATGGAACCGGAGAATATCAAAAAACACGGTTGCAGCGGGCACAACTGGGCCAGCATGGTCGCCGGCGCACTGATCGCCTTGATCGGCGTCATCCTCCTGCTCCAGCAAACCAACCTGTTCGACGCCCGCTATCTGCTCCGCTTCTGGCCCCTGGCCGTCGTCCTCTACGGCCTTCTCAAACTGTTTCAGGGATACGGATGGGCCGGGCGGGTCTGGGGCGTTCTGCTGATCGTCGCCGGCACGCTTCTTCAGTTGGACCAGCTCAATATTCTGCATGTCGGATTCTGGAATCTGTTCTGGCCGCTGATTCTGATCGGCGTAGGCCTCACCATGTTATTCGGCACGCTCGAAGCCAAGAGGGGGCGTTGGCCGCCGCCCGTCAATAGCGCGGGCCCGGTACTCAACGAATTCGCGGTTTTCGGCGGCGGCGAGCGCCGCTTTGGCGGCGCCGAATTTGAAGGCGGGCAGATGAACGCCATCTTCGGCGGATTCAAGGTGGATCTGAAGCAAGCCTCCATGAAAGGCAACCAGGCCGATCTCGAGTTCAACGCCATTTTCGGCGGCGGTGAAATCCTGGTGCCGGAATCGTGGAATGTGGTGATGCGCGGGCTGGGCATCTTCGGCGGCTACTCAGACAGCTCACGGCATCCGAAAACCGACGATCCCGCTTCCGTGAAGACGCTCGTGGTCCGTGGCGTCGCCATGTTCGGAGGCGTCGAGGTCAAGAACTAATCCCCGATGCATCCCATCCTCGCCAGAAGCGGACGACTCGGACTCTACCTGCTGGCGTGGATTCCGATCGCAGGTCTGCTGGTGCTCCTTCTGGCCGGCGCGGGCGGTTGGGGGTGGCTGGAGAGCACGGTCTTTGCCGCTCCCCTTTGCCTGATTTACGCATTCGTCTGTCTCTCGGCCTGGTATCCGGTGCGAATGGCGCCGCCGGAGCAGTTGCCCTTCACCCGACTCATTGCGACCCACCTCACCGCCGCGATTCTGGTCAGCAGCTTCTGGACGCTGGTGGGAACCGGATGGGCGCACGTGCTGGCCATGTTCGAATCGTTCCGCGGGTTCGACCAGCATTTTCGCGCGCAGATGCCGCTGCTGTTCGGCATGGGCGCGATTCTTTATCTCGTATCCGTTGCGCTCTATTATGCTCTGGCCGCGATGGAACGTTCGCATGAAGCCGAAGGGCGCGCAGCCGAAGCCCGCATTCTGGCGCGCGACGCCGAATTGAAAGCTCTAAAAGCTCAGGTCAATCCGCATTTTCTGTTTAACAGCCTTCATTCGATCAGCGCGCTCACCACCGCCGATGCCTCCAAGGCCCGCGAGATGTGCATTTTGCTTTCCGATTTTCTGCGCCGCACGCTCGGGCTCGGAGAGAAGGCGGCCATTCCTCTGGAAGAAGAGCTGGCGCTCGTCCGGAACTTTCTGGCCGTTGAAAAAGTGCGTTTCGGGCCGCGGCTGGCAGTGGATGAAGCGGTGCCGGAAGACTGCCGGACGCTGCTTGTCCCGCCGCTCTTGCTCCAGCCGCTCGTCGAAAATGCCATCACGCATGGAATCGGCGAGATGATCGAAGGAGGGTCGATCTCGATTGAGGCCCGGCGCTCGGCCGGCGATCTGGTCATCACCATCGCAAACACCTTTGACCCCGACTCCGCTCCTGCCCGCCGGAACGGGCTGGGATTGTCTAACGTGCGGCAGAGAATAGAAGCATATTACGGCAGCCGGGCGCGTTTGGAAACCGGCGCACGGGGCAACCGCTATGTGGCTGAGCTGTCTCTACCGGCCGGAATGCAGGCGGACGGCGCATGAACGGGCAAACGGAAAAGAAGCTCGGCGCCATGATCGTCGATGACGAGGAACTGGCGCGTAAAGCGCTCACGGAGTTGTTGGCCTCGCATCCGGAAATCGAAGTTCTCGCCGAATGCGCCAACGGCTTCGAAGCGGTCAAAGCCGTTTCCGCGCGTAAGCCCGATCTCTTGTTCCTCGATATCCAGATGCCGAAGCTGAACGGCTTCGAAGTCTTGGAATTAGTCGGCCCCGATATCGCGGTGGTCTTCGTCACCGCATACGACCAGTACGCTATGCGTGCTTTTGAAGTTCACGCCGTCGATTACCTGTTGAAGCCGTTCGGCTGTGCGCGATTTGAAGAGGCGCTCGCGCGCGCCAAAAGCCGCCTGGGCCAACTCATGCCGGCGCCGCAGGAATTGGCCGCGGCCGCACGTCCACCGGCTCAGTATCTCGAACGCATCGCCGTCCGTGACGGCGCTCAGGTGCATATCATCCCCGTCTCCCGGCTGGATTTCGCCGAAGCGCAGGACGATTATGTCGCGCTCCACTCAGCCGGCAAAAAACACTTGAAGCAGCAGACCATCTCCAGTCTGGAAGCTTCGCTCGACGCCACGCGTTTCGTGCGCATTCACCGTTCGTATATTGTGAACCTGGAGCGGGTGGCAAAAATTGAGCCGTATACGAAGGACAGCCGCGTAGTGGTCCTTTCGAGCGGTGCGCAGCTTCCGGTAAGCCGCGCCGGTTACGCACGATTGAAAGCGCTTTTGGAGCAAAAGGCCGGATGACAGGTGTTATTCAGATCGCAGCGTGATCGAAGGATCCACCTGCGCGGCGCGCCATGCAGGGATCCAGCAGGCCGCACCGGCGACGAACGCGAGCACCGCGATCACCCCCAGGTACGTTGCGGGATCGAGCCGCGATACAGCGAACAGTAGCGTAACAAGCGCACCGCTTGCCAAGGACGCCCCGGCCAAGCCGATCAAAATGCCCGCGCCGGTGAGCGCCATGCCTTGCCGGACGATGAGTGCGACGATATCCCGGCGTGATGCGCCCAGCGCTGTTCGTACACCGATCTCGCGCATTCTTTCGGTGACGCTGCCCGAGAGCACACCGTAAATTCCCGTAGCCGCGAGCACCAGAGCCACCAGGGCGAACGCCTCAAACACGATCAGCGCAAAACGCCGCGCAGCCGCCGATGCCGCCAGCAGTTGATCCATCGTCGCCACGCGGACGATCGGCTGATCCTTGTCCACCGACCAGATCGCATTTCGGATCGCCGGGACGAGCGCCGCCCCACCGCCGCGCACACGCACCACCAGCGACATCACCGAATCCGCGAACCACGATTGCGCCGGCGCCAGGTAGACGGCATCGGCGCGGCTCTCCGCGAGAGAAGCCTGCTTCACGTCGCCGACTACACCGGCAATCGTGTACCAGGGCCGGTTCATGGGCCCGACGTGAACGCGCCGGCCGATCGGATTCTGATCCTTAAACTCGCGGCGGGCTAACGATGCGCTGATGAGCACCACCGGCTGGGCGCCGGCCGTATCGTGATCGTCCAGAAACCGGCCGCTGCGGAGCGGAATGCCCATGGTTTCGAAATACCCGGGAGTCACCGCATAGCGAAATGCATCGTAACTGCGCTGGCTTTCGAAGTGCGTCCCGTATTCGCCGAACGGATCGCCGCCGAACGGCAGAAGGCTCGTAAACGCTGCCGATTCGACGCCGGGAACGTTTCGCACCGCGTCGAGAGCCTGTGCGAAAAAGCGACGCCTGGCGCTGTCGTCGTAGTAGCGCCGGCCCGCTTCCTGTACTTCCATCGTCAGCAGGTTGGCGTGGTCGAAGCCGGGAGCTACCGAGAATAAATGCCGCACGCTGCGTAAAAGCAGTCCCGCACTCACCAGCAGCACCAGCGCCAGCGCGACTTCCGCAACCACAAGCGTGCGGCGCGTCCATTGGTGACCGGCGGTGGCGCGCTGCGAACTTTGCCGCAATCCGGCGTTCAAGTCCTCGCGGGAGACCTGGAGCGCCGGAACCAACCCGACCGCCAGGCCGACCAGCGTTGTGATGGCGGCCGCAAAAGCGAACACCGCGCCATCGACGGCGATTGCGCTCAACCGCGGCAGTTCGGTGGGGCTCAGGGCTTTTAAGGCATCCAGGCCGAATTGCGCCACGAGCATTCCGAGCGTTCCTCCGAGCACGGCCAGCAGCAGGCTCTCGGTCATCAACTGGCGAATCAGCCGCGGCCGCCCGGCGCCGAGAGCAGCGCGCATGGCGAATTCTCCGCGCCTCTGAGCACCGCGCGCCAACAGCAGATTGGTGACGTTCACGCACGCGATCAGGAGCACCAGCATCACCGCACCGAGGACTGCGACAAGCGCCGGCCGTACGGTGCGCGTGAGATCGTCCTGCATCGAATCGACGATAAACCCGTACTTGAGAGCCGCCCAGGGAGGCCTGGGAAACTCCGGCGCCGGCGAGCGCGCGATCCGCCCGAGCTCGCGCATGCATTGATCCCTCGAGGTTCCGGCGCGCAGCCGGCCTACCATTTTCAAGTGATGGCCCCACTCCTGCGTATCGAGCGTGGTGATGTGTCCCGGATCGTACTGTAGCGGCGTCCAGATTTCCGAAGACGGCGCCAGAACGTTTTCGAAATTGCGCGGCATCACGCCAATAACGGTGTACAGATCATCATCCAGCCGCACCTCGCGACCTGCGATCGCGCCATCAGCCGAGAAGCGGCGGCGCCAAAGGGCATCGCTCAGAATGACTACTTTGGGCCCGTGAAACCGGTCATCCGCCGCCTGGAAGTCGCGTCCCAGCACCGGCGAGATACCTAGAGTGTGAAAGTAGCCCGCGCTGACGCTCTGCCCATCCAATCGCTCCGGCTGTGCATCGCTGGTCATAGTCGGCTGCCAGGTTTCCATGACGGCGAGACCGTCAAACGACCGGCTTCGCTCCGCGATTTCACGAAAGCTATGAAAGGTGACCCACGTGCGCGCGCCCTGGAAAATATCCCAGACGGTCACCAGCCGTCCGGCATGCGGGTAAGGCAGAGGCTCGAACAGAATCGGGTTCACGGCGCTGAAAATCGCGGTGCTCGCGCCGATCCCCAGCGCCAGCGTAAGCGCGCTGACGAGGGTGAAGCCGGGATTTGCCCGCAGCCGGCGGGCGCCATAGCGCACATCGGCGGCGAGCGAGCCGATCACATTTTCCCAGCCATAAGAGCGGACTTCGTCGCGGACAAGCATCGGACTGCCGAGTTCCAGTCGGGCCTGCCGCCGGGCGTCCTCGGGGGACAGCCCGCGAGTCACCAGCGCGGAAACGGTTTCGTCGAGGTAGTGCTCCACTTCGTCGGCGACGTCCTGCTCGGCGCCGCTGCGGTCGAAGAAGACGCGCAGGCCATGCGTAATGTGCCGCCACAGAGACACGCGTTAACCCTCGGCTTTCAAAAGCCGCGCGATTGCGGAAGCCCGGCGCGTCCAGGCCGCGGTCTCGGCCTCGAGCTGTTTCTTGCCCGTGCGTGTCAGGAAATAGAATTTCGCGCGGCGCGAATTTTCCGTCTGGCGCCACTCCGAATCCAGCCACCCGGCGCGCTCGAGCCGCTGCAAAGCCGTCAGCAGCGATCCCGGATTTACCTTGAAGACGCCGCGGGAAATCTGCTCCACGCGGCGAGCAATGCCGAAACCGTGCATGGGCTCCAGACTCAGCGTTTTCAGAATCAGCATGTCGAGCGTGCCCTGGATGACGTCCGTGTTTGGCCCGTCCATAGTGCGGAAGGGTATCACCGCTTATCTTGATTGTCAAGATGTGGCGGTCACGCAGAGGCTCGAAACGGAAGTCGTTCTTCACCAGCGGCGGTTCGATGTAATTTTGGATCACAGCCCGGCGGGCGAAGCCGCGGGATCTCCGCGAAGCAAGCAGGTCAGCGGACACCAGATTGCGACGAACCTGGTGAAACAGGAATTGAAGGAGGCCGGGTTCACCATCGAGTCCGTTCGCGCTCCGTTCGCGACCGCGGGCTCCGACACCGTGCAGTGGATGATTGTGGGGCGGCGGCCGTAGACGTTCAAAAAGTATTTAAATACCGGTCCCGCTCCCACTGGCTGACGTTCTGGTGATATTCGCGCCACTCTTCCCGTTTCACGTCCACGTAATAGGCTGCGTAATCCTCGCCCATGGCTTGGCGCACCACGTCGTCCTGCTCGAAGCAATCGAGCGCCTCGCGCAGCGTCGTCGGGAGGAAGGCGATGTTGCGGCGGCGCAGTTCAGCCTCGGGCATTTCGTAGAGATTCCCGCTGTTGGCGGGGCCGGGATCGATCTTTCTTTCGATTCCATCGAGCCCGGCGGCCAGCATAACGGCCATAGCGAGATATGGATTCGCCGCGCCGTCAGCCGCCCGATTTTCAATACGCCCCGGGCCGGGGATACGAATCATCTGCGTGCGATTTGAAGCTCCGTAGGTTACATAAACCGGCGCCCAGGTGGCGCCGGAAAGCGGCGCGCCGCGAATCAGGCGCTTGTAACTGTTGACCAGCGGGGCAATCACCGCCGCAAGGCCACGCGCGTGGTGAAGCAAACCGCCCATAAACCAGCGGCCGAGCTGCGATAATCCCAGAGCATCGCTTTCATCGAGAAAAAGATTCTTGCGGCTTTGGACGTCCGCGAGACTGAGATGGTAGTGCGCTCCGTTGCCCGTCAGGTGCGCAAACGGCTTGGGCATGAAAGTAGCCCACAAGCCGTTTTGCTCCGCTACCGTGCGCACCATCCATTTGAAAAACGTATGGCGGTCGGCGGTCGTCAGGGCGTCCGAATAAACCCAGTTAATTTCGAACTGGCAGTTGGCATCTTCGTGATCGTTGGCGTAAGGATCCCAACCGAGCTGCTGCATGTAACCAAGCAGCGTGGTCATCATGCCGAGATTCCGGTAAAGAGCGCGCAGGTCGTAACAGGGCTTGGCAGCGTTATCCAGAACGTCCCACGGTTCATACTGTTCGTGCGAATTTTTCTTCAACAGAATGAACTCGGGCTCCACGCCCACGTGGAAAATGTAACCCTTCTTCCGCGCGCACTCGAGTTGCCGGACCAGAACCGTACGCGGGCAATACGGCCAGCTCTCCCCGTTCACATGAAGGTTTCCAGGCACCCAGGCTACATTGTTCCGCCAAGGCAATATGGTGAGCGCATTGAAATCCGGAAGGCTCACGATATCGGGATCATGCGGACCTTGGCGCAAGTCTCCTGCCGCAAACCCCGCAAAACCCGCACCCTCCCGCGCCATGTCGTCCAGATGCGCTGCCGGAACGAGCTTGGCTTTTGGCGCGCCGCTCAATTCCACAAATGAGCACAGGAAATATTCGATGCCTTTTTCTTTCACCAGTGATTTAATCTGATCGAGCATGTGAGCATCACCTGTTTGCCGCTAGGATGACACCGCAGCAGCGGCTTTTTCTCCTACTAATTGACCGCCATAAAAACGCGCCGGCGAGAAGGCTTCAATCAGCTTGGGCGTCTTGCCGGTCGCAATCCGCTCAGCCAGGTATTTGGCTGCCGCTGGCGCAGCTTTGAAACCGTACGTGCCCCAGCCGACATCTACATAGAAATTTTCCACTTCGCGCGACACTCCGATAATCGGCGCATAATCGGGCGTCATATCGCAAATCCCTGCCCACTGCCGCAAAACCCGCAAGCCGGACAACTGCGGGAACAACTCGAGCGTGTAGGACGCCATCTGCTCGAGCGTGGGCAACGTTCCTTTCAGGCTGTACGATTGATACGGATCAATCTCGGCGCCGATCACCAGTTCGCCTTTATCGGTCTGGTTGACATAAACGTGCAGGCTCGCCGATACGATGACTTTATCGAGAAACGGCTTTAGCGGCTCGGTCACGCAGGCCTGCAGCGGATGGCTCACGATCGGCAGCGTCACACCCGCCATCCTCGCGACAATCGACGCCCAGCCGGCGGTGGCATTCACAACCATGCCGGCGCCAATTTCGCCGCGCGAGGTGATGACGGCCTCGGCCTTTCCCCGCGCCACGCGAATTCCTGTCACTTCCGTATGAGGGTGAATCTCGACGCCCATACGATCGCACGCGCGCGCGTACCCCCACACCACGGCATCGTGACGGATGATCCCTCCGGGAGGATGGTAGAGCGCCGCCAGCACCGGAAGCCGCGGGCGATCGCTCATATCCATCGCGGGCACCAGGCGCCGAATCTCGTCCGGATAAATGACGCGGCTGTCCACACCCAGCACCTGGTTGTTTTCGGCACGAACGCGCAGGCCGGCAATTGCCGAATCCGTGTGCGCCAGCGTCAGATGGCCGCACTGGCTGAACAGAAGGTTCCACTCAAGCTCTCGCGAGAGCTGCTCGTAGAGCCGGACAGAAGCCTCATAAAAAGGGATGCCTTCGGGTGTGCGATAGTTCGATCGGATGATGGCGGTATTGCGGCCGCTGTTGCCGCAGCCTAAATAGCCCTTTTCCAGCACCGCAATGCGGCGGACACGGTGCTCCTTCGCGAGATAGTACGCGATGCCCAGCCCGTGTACCCCTCCGCCAACGATGACGACGTCATAGCTCGATTTCAGATCGTGCGCGCGCCACATTCGTTGCTTGCGAAAGAGCTGCATCATAGGCCGGCACCAAGCAGTTCCAGCGCTTTCAACCCGGCCGGCGCGATATGAAATTCGTGTCCCGCGTGCAGCACCGCTTCCCACACGCTTTCGCCATATTCGCGGCTCACCAGAATATGAAAGCCCGGGTGCACGTCGATATCCTGCCGCAAGACCATGCTATGGACGTGCGCGAGACTCGCCTGGCCGCAGCCAAGATTCTCGATAGCCGATACCTTGAGCGACGTCAGCTTGCGCAGGATATCACGGCTGCGCGGACCAGCGAGCAGAAACTGAGCGTAAACCGAAGTGACATCGGTAACGTAAACCGCCGGAGGCAGCGAGAGGTCGGATGAAGGAGCGTAAGATGCGCGAATGCCGGCAAGCACAGCGTCGCGCGCCGCGGGGTCGCAAGTCGCGAGATAATGCTGCGGTCCGAGCTTCCATGCGTGGCCGCCACCGACAGATGGAGGGGTCTTTAGACCGTAGCCTTTGAGATCGAGTTTCACCATCCAGCTCAGGTCGGCCAGCGCCGCGGCCTGCGCCAACTGCTCGGCCTCTTTCTGCGCGAAGCTGAAATAGCCCGGCGCCTGCCAGCCGTGGTGTTCCGTGAGACTTGCGCCGGCTTGCACATGCCAGTGGTGGAGCGCGGATTGCCGCATCGCCGCCATCGTCACATCCTCAGCCGCGCGCCCGGCGGATCGTAAAACGCTTCCGTGACTAAGCGCGCGCGAGCCGTTCGGCCGTCAACGCGAATATCAATTTCGGCGCCTTCGTTCGCCAATCGGCCTGCGAGCCACGCCAGCCCCACTGCCTTGCCGTTCGCTGGCGAGTAGCGCGCGCTGGTTACCCGCCCGGCGAGCGAGCCATTCACCAAGATCGCCGCGCCATCCTGCGGCAAGGATTCATCCAGCATCACAAACCCCACCAGGTTCTGCTGTGCCGGCGCGCTCGATAGCCGCCGGAGTGCGTTGCGCCCGATAAAGTCATTCTTATCGAGCTTCGCCACCCAGGCCATGTCCGCTTCATAGGGATTCGAAAGAGCATCCGTATCGACCCCGACAATCACGTGCCGCTTCTCAAGCCGCAACCACCGCTGCGCCTCCACGCCGAAAGGCCGGATGCCGAAGCCCCCGCCCGCATCCAACAACTTGCGCCAGAGGTGCTCGCCATATTCTGCCGGGAAGTGGACCTCCCAGCCCGTCTCGCCCACGAAACCGATGCGCAAAAGCAGCGCCGCAACCCCCGCTACCTCTGCTTCACGGCACGACATATATGGAAAGGCCTTGGTCGAAAGATCACAATCCGTCAACGTTTTCAATACATCACGCGCCTGCGGACCCGCCAGATTCACCGCCGCACGTCCCCCGGTCACGTTCGTAATGTGCACGTCCCAGCCCGTTCCGATCAGCCACCACTCGAGCCACTGCTGGACGAAATCCAGATTGCCGGTCGTTGTGGTAATGAAGTAGTGGTCCTCGGCAAGCCGCGAAATTGTGCCGTCATCCAGCATGATGCCTGCCTCGTCGCACAGCACGGAATACCGCACACGGCCCGGCTTCAAATCCGAGAAGCGGTTCGTGTAGACCTTATCCAGCAGCCTGCCGGCATCGCGTCCCTTGACGTCCAACTTGCCCAGCGTGCTGACGTCGATCAGTCCCACTCGCTCGCGCACGGCCCGGTATTCTTCTTCCACGCACGTGCGCTCCGAACTGCATGTCGCGCTCTTGTAATAGCGCGGGCGCTTCCACTCTCCCATGTCCATCCACACTGCGCCCGATTCGTCGTGCGCATAATGCATCGGCGTGCGGCGTATCGGATGATGCCGTGCACCGGCCAGAGCGCCGAGTGAAACCGATGGATTCGGTGGGCGCGATGTGGTCGCGCCTGTCTCGCCCATCGTCCGCCCCGTCTCGTGTGCGCACACGCCAATCCCGGCCAACTGGCACATCTTGCCCTGGCACGGTCCCATTGTCAAAGTGGTGTACCGCTTTAAGGTTTCGATGTGTTCGAATCCTTCGCCGATCGCATCGCGCAAGTCGCAGGTCGAGACGTCGGAGCAGAAGCACACAAACGCGCGCTTCTCGAGCGGAATGTCTTTTGGTGGAAGGGGCGCCGCGCGGGAAATCCAGGCTCCCGTGACTTCCCCGGCAGCGCTTACGTTCGCCGGCAGATCCACCGGTAGAAACGCTCCACGTTCGTCGCTCCAGGCGAGCTTTCCGCCTGCCTGATTCAGCAGGCCTGCATCCGGCACCCGCTGCCCGCACATAACGACCAGATCGCATGCGAACTCTCCGTCTTTCGCACGCACGGCCGTAACATGAGAAGACCCAATGGCCGAAACCACCTGGTGCGGAGCCAGCGTGGTGATCACTTCGACACCAGCCTCCTGAAGATCCGCCGCTACTTCCTCCCCTTGCTCTCCGTTCGCGACAACTACCGCCCGCTCTCCAGGCTTGATCCCATGCAGATGGATCAACCGCTGTACGGCGCTCGACAACATGACGCCCGGCAGATCGTTATTTTCGAACGTGAACGGCGTTTCGTATGCGCCTGTGGCCACCACGACGCGCTTTGCGCGAAGATGGATCAGCCGCTCGCGAGCGCCCGGATGCGGATTCGATTGCAGCACGCCGAGCAGGTTGCCTTCATAGAGCCCAAAACAGTAAGCCCTGGAAAGGATCTCGACACGCGGCTGCGATCGCAATTGCGCGATCAATTCTGCTGGAACGGCCCGCGCGCGTTTGCGATACCGCAGATGCCCGCCGAGCTCGAGCTGGTCGTCTATGAGCGTAACCTGGGCGCCGTTCTTCGCGAGATCGAAAGCGGCGTTCAGCCCCCCCGGCCCACCGCCGATCACGGCAACTTCTGCATGCATCCAGCCATGTTCGTAATCGGTCGAACCCTGATCGGGTGATGGAACGATTCCTAATCCCGCGGCTTTGCGGATGAACCCTTCGGCGGCGTGCCAGGACCACTCGTGCGTCATGGTCTTGTAGTACCAGCCCACCGGCATCAGCCGGTCGAAACGTTGCACAACCGAGAGCCAGTCGTGATCGAGTGACGGGTAGGCATTCTGGTGACGCACTCGCATTCCGGGTTTGGCCGGAGTGATGCACGTCCGCACATTGGGCGTGTTGTCGACGTCCATGAGACAGTTGGGGCATTTGCCGGCCACGCAAAGCAAACCCCGCGGGCGGTGGTATTTGAAGCTGCGGGTAAAGATCCGGCGCCCGGCGCGATATAAAGCCGATGCCACGCTGTCGCCTTCGCGCGCCTCAATCTGCTTGCCTTCGAATTCAAAAGTGAATGTCTGGGTGCGGTCGGCCACGGGGTCCTTATTCGGGGAAAAAAGCTTCCAGAACTTCGTTGGTGGTGGTGTTTCTCAATGCCTGTAGCCACTGCCGGCAGCCGGAGCGATGGTACCACCACTCCTTCTGCACGCCGGATTCATTGACCTTCGTATAGGTATACTCCATCCACTGGGCATCCGGCGCCTCAGGCTGCGGCCGTTCTTTCACTTCGCCTCCGAAGCGGAATTCGTAAACGCTGCGCTGGCCGCAATGCGGGCATGGAATCAGGAATGACATACTAGCGCCCAATCACCTTTCTGGTTCCCGCCAGCGGAATACCGCAGATCATCGAAGCCTCCATCGATAGCGCCGCCATATCCTCGGGCTCGAGATGATGGATATCCGACTTGCCGCAAGCCCGCGCCAGCATTTGGATCTCGAGCGTCATCGCCCGCAGCAAATTGGCCACGCGTTCGGCGCCTTCATCCATATCCAGACGCTTCATCAGCTCCGGATCCTGCGTGGTAATGCCGACCGGACAGCGCCCCGTGTGGCAGTGATGGCAGTGATGCGGCTCTGTGCCGAGCGCCTGGTAGTCTTCGATGTAAACCGGCCGATTACAGTTGAGCGCGATCAGCGCAGCAGTACCGATATAAACCGCATCCGCGCCCAGCGCGATGGCTTTTGCGGCATCTACACCATCCCGAATGCCGCCCGCGATAATGAGCTGCACTTCGCCGTAAAGGCCGATATCTTCGAGTGCCGCGCGCGCTTCGCAAACTGCCGCGAGCGTCGGTATCCCGGTGTGCTCCTGCAAAATCGCAGGCGATGCACCGGTACCGCCCTCCATCCCGTCCACCACAATCACATCCGCGCCGGCCTTGGCCGCCAGCTTTACGTCGTCAAACACGCGGCTTGCACCCATCTTGATGAAAATCGGCACCTGTCCGTCGGTGGCCTCGCGCAATTCCTCGACCTTGATGATCATGTCGTCCGGCCCGAGAAAATCCGGATGCCGGGCCGGGCTTCGCTGATCGACGCCGATGGGCAGGTCGCGCTGCTGCGCGATTACGTCTGAAACTTTCGAGCCGAGCAACAGCCCGCCCGTGCCGGGCTTGGCGCCCTGGCCGATCGTCAGCTCGATCGCATCCGCCATCCGCATGTGATGAATGTTGATGCCGTAACGCGAAGGCAGCACTTCATAAATCAACGTCCGGCTGTTCTCGCGCTCGGCCATCAGCATGCCGCCATCGCCGGTGGTGTTGGATGATCCAACGGTGCGTGCTCCGCGCGCCAGAGCAACTTTGGCGTTATAAGAGAGCGCGCCCCAGCTCATCCCCGTGATCATCACCGGAACGTCCAGCTCAATCGGCTTCCGCGCAAAGCGCGTGCCCAGGACAGTCTTGGTCGAGCACTTTTCGCGATAACCTTCCAGTGGAATCCGCGTCAGCGAGCAGGGCAGAAAGGTCAGGTCATCGAACGTCGCCCAGCGGCGCTCGCGCAGCGTTCCCCAGCCGCGAATCCGGTAAAGTCCCGTCTCCGCTTTCGTCTGAATATCTTCGATGACCGCCGGTTGAAAAGTGCCGCTGGTCACCAGCGTGTTATGCTCCGCCACGCTAGAGCGCCTCCTGCCAGACTTTCCACTCGCGCTTGTCGAAATTCCAGAGCTTTCGACCGGCTACGACCTTTTGGAATTCAGCGCCACGGCGGCGGCATTGCGGCACGTACTTCGGCAAAGTGCCATCCAGCCATGCGATTTCTTCTGCGGAAAGCTCCTGGACTACCGCGTCCGTGCCCAACCCCGCAATTTTTCCACCGACAAAACAGACCGTTTCGTACAGCGAGTCAGCAAATGCGTCGCCCGCGTCGCCGCACACAACGAGCGTTCCCTTCTGCCCCATGAACCCCGCCATATAGCCACAGTTGCCCGCCACCAGCACCGTCCCGCCCTTCATCGAAACACCCAACCGCGCCGCTGCGTCGCCGTGGATCACGACTGTTCCGCCGCGAATCGCCGCCGCCGCTCCGTTTCCCGCATTCCCCTGCACCGACACATGCCCGGACAGCATGGACTCCGCTAATCCCCATCCTGCACTGCCGGCAATCTCGATCGCCGGTCCGTCGATCAATCCAGCGCAGAAATAACCAACGCTTCCTTCAATCTTCACTCGCGCCGGCTTCAAAACCGCAACGGCGAGGTTGTGTCGCGCCCCCGGATTCTTCACGACGATCTCGGACTCGCCGTGTTCCGCCAGCCGCTTGATTTCCGCGTTGATCTCGCGCGTCGTCCGGCCGTCGCAGTTTATTGCCGCCATACCCGCACTTCCTTCACCTGCGCTTCCCGGACCACGTAATCGCCCGGTACCGCCGATCGGATGGCAATTTCCTCCGTGGCAATCGCGACGCATTTCTCGGTTTCGGCAAAAACCAGCGGCTTCAGCGCGAACGGATCCTTTACAAATGCCAGTTCGCGTTCTGTCGCGACCAGGCAGCTGTACGAGCCATCCAGGTCCCGCAGCATCGCCCCGAGAGCGTTCTCCAGCGTTTTTCCGCCGGTTAGTTGCTCTGCCAGGTAAATGCCAATGATCTCGGAATCGTTCTCGGTATAGAACCGCACGTGACGCTGTTCGTAGCGCCGCCTGAGCTGGTGATAGTTTGTGATATGCCCATTGTGGACCACCGCCAGATCCGGATAGCCGTGCGCCCAGAACGGCTGGGAGTGGCTCAAATCCACTCGCGATTCCGTCGAAAGCCTGGTATGCCCGAGTCCGTGGGATCCGCGAAACTGCGCGATCCCGTATGTTTTTTCCAGATTGGCGGGAGATCCAACCTGCTTGACAATTTCCAGTCGACACCCTATGCTCACCACTTCGAAATCACCAGAGGCGGCCTCGATGCTGGCCGCCAGTTGGCGGTGGTCGGCCTGATCGCTTACACAAAAGCGCGCGTACGGGCCAGTAACGGCAAAGTTACCTGACACGCCGCGGGACTCGATCGCTTTAGACAGTGCCCGAACCTTCGCCTCGGACGTTTCCTTCTCGCCTAATTTGACGCGAACCACAAGCTGGTGATCGCTCGGGGCGGTGTACAGCGCCACGCCGGCGGAATCGGGTCCCCGGCATCCGAGCGCGTTCAGCATACCCAGAATCGTGCGGCCGATCTCCGCTTGGCCGTTTTGCGACCGGTCCAGGAATCCAACAATTCCGCACATTTTGGGGATGCAGGAAGTATACTAGCAGTGTACTTTGACGGAATCAACTGGCTGACCACACGCGGTGACGCATGTTCGCCCGGGCGAGAGCCTCCAAACCGACGAAACCGCAGAGGCAAGGGGAAGTCGAGCGCGTTTACCAGATCCTGCGCGAATGGCTCATCACCGCCCGGCTCGCGCCCGGCGATTTCTTGTCCGAAGCCGAACTCGCAGCGCGCTGCAAAACCAGCCGCACGCCCATTCGCGAGGCCTGTAGCCGTCTCGCTCAGGATAAATGGCTGTCGCTGATCCGCCGCAAGGGGTATCTCGTCAGCCCCATTTCTGTTCGCGAAATCGTCGAGCTCTACGAGTACAGAAAAGTGCTCGAATGTTTTGCCGCAGGAAAAGTTGCCCAGCGCGCTCGGCCCGAACAAATTGCTGAATTGCGATCGATTCTCGCCATCGAAAATCAGCCCGGCGCCGAGATGCGCGATATCCTGGCTGCCAATGCACGCTTTCACCTGAGCGTGGCGGAGATGGCCGGTAACCAGCGGGTAATCGATCAATTGCGCCTGGCGCTGGGCTATGTCCGGCGCTTGGATACGCTCTGCACGCAGAAGATTCCCGGCTGGATCGCGCATCAGGAAATCATGTTTGAGATCGAGGCGCGCAACGTGGATGGCGCCGAGCGCGCTATGGCTTCCCATATCGATCAGTCGCGTGACAAAATGATCAGGCTCTTCAGCAGCTAGACTGGCATTAATCCATGCTTCGCCTCTTTGAGCGCGCGATGGTGTGCCTGACGGCGTTCTCCTGCCTCGGCGCAGCTTCTCTGGAAGGCATCTTGCGCGATGCCACAGGACGGGCTTTATCCGGAGCACACGTTGTGCTCGGCGATGCCCAGCACGAACGGACCGCCGTAACCAGCGCCGACGGAAAGTTTGCCTTTTCTGGTCTGCCCCCCGGTAGCTATCCCGTTTCTGTCCGCGATGCGAGTCATCTTGCGGCGGCCCAAAAACACCTTGAGATCCAAATGGGAGATCGGCTAGAAATTCTTTTGGAGCTAACTGCTGGCGGCCAGTTGCAGTGGCGCGCCGCCGCAGAAACGGTCGACGTGTCCTCGACCGGCGGTGAGCGGCTCACCAGCCGCCGCGTTTCCGGGCTTCCGCTAAACAAGCGTGACTTCAGCCAGTTGCTACTGCTAGCCGCCGGAACTCAGACCGACACCAACGGCGCCGCCAATTTTACCCAGCAGTTTGCCGTAAACGGTCAGCGCGGAACCACGGCTGTGTTTGCCATGGATGGCATCGAGACCACCGACCCGGAAATGGGTGGGGCCACTTTCTCCAACTTTAACGTCGATGCCATCGAAGAAATCCAGTCTAATTCTGGTGTGATGCCTGCCGACATCGGACATGGAGCTGCCAGCTTCACCAATGTAGTCACTAAGTCGGGAAGCGATGTGGTCCATGGGGCCATCTTCGAGTTTGTGCGTAACGCCGCACTGGATGCCCGCAATTTCTTTGACCGCCGCTCGATCGTTAACCCGGGCCGGCTCCCGCCATTTGAGCGCAATGAATTCGGTTTCACAAATGGCGGGCCGGTAATCATTCCCCATGTCTACAATGGACGCGGCAAGACTTTCTATTTTGGTCAGTATCAAGGCTTCCGGCAGCTTCTCGGTACCACCCAGGTTCTGCCCGTCCCGACTCAGGAAGAGCGCCGCGGTTTGGACACCACCGCTTTTGCCGGCGACACGTTGTTCGTGCCGGTGGATCCGCGCATCGCGGCCGTCTTAGCCCGCTATCCGATGCCCAATGATCCGCAGGGGCCGTACGGTGCCCGCACTTATGCGACTTCGTCGAAGGTAACCACCGACACGGATCAATTTTCCGTTCGCATCGATCATCATCTATCCGATAAGGACCGGCTATTTTTCCGATTCAACTTCAACAACGTCAATGGGCCACTTACAAATCCGAGCCAGACAGCAATTGACCGCACCTTCGCCATAGAGTTTCTGGATCGCCAACGAAATGCGGGAATTACTTACACTCGCACGTTCTCCCCGAACTTCGTCATGGAGTCCTCGCTCGGTTATGAACGGAGCCAGCCTCTTTTTCTTCCAGTCAATCACCAACAGCCGGCTCTCAAATTTGCCGACGGTTTGTACGAGGCGTTCAACGCGCCCGGTGGAACAATTAGCGGCGTGTGGGGCAACTTGTATCAAGGCAAACTGATCTTGACTTACGCTACCCAAAAGCACACTTATAAGGGCGGAGCTGAGATACGTGCAAATCGGGATACCAGCGTATTCGGAATCTCCACCAACGGCGAATACACCTTCGGCGGCGGCACCGCCTATTCGCCTTTATTCATTCCCTCAAGGACCGGTCGCCACGATATCTATCCTGGTGACCCCTTACCCGACTCGCTGACGGGCTTTCTCACCGCGACTCCGTTTTCTTACACGATCTCGGCCGCGCCGCCGATGTTTCCTCAAGGCGATCATATCGGGTGGACTGCCATCCGCCGCGAGGCATATAACATTTTTTTCGAAGATACGTGGAGAGTTCGCAGCCGGCTGATCATCGGTTATGGCCTGCGTTACGAAGTCAACACGCCCATTCGCGAGCCGACCGGCCGCACTTCAGGCCCCGAATTTTTTCTTTCACCTGGTGGACCGGCTGCACCCGCTGCCGTACGTGAGGCGCTGCTCGTTAATCTTCATCCCACTTACAAACCGGACTGGAACGGCTGGGGCCCGCGGCTTAGCATCGAATGGCGCCCGACCGACAAAACGATTTGGCGGGCTGCAGGATCCCTCACCACCATTCTCCCGAACCTGTTTCAGAATAACTTCATAACCGGTGGGGCGCCTTTCGTTATCACACCATATGTATCAGCAACACCGGGCTCTCCCGTCCCCTTCGATAATGCGATTTCTCAGTTTCAAATACCGGAATTCTATACCACCGGGGGATCTTTGCTGTTTGCCACCGGCCGCTCTACCGATGTTAAGCCCAATACGGAATGGGATGTTCAACGCTTTCAGAATGACCTCGCAGCGCTCACGCCTGGTCATCAGGTTCGCCCGCTTACTGTGTTTGGTAACGCGCTCAATTTTCGCAATGGTTACATCGCCAGCTATACCGCAGGATTCGATCGCGATTTTTCGGATATTAAGTTAAGCGCATCGTATGTGGCGACAATTGGTGTGGGCCTTGGTGCGCTCTATTATCCCAATAGTTATGGTGGAGCAGACCCGGCATTTGCTCCCTTCACTAAGTTTGATGACACCGGACGTGTATTGGGAGGATACGGTCCGGAATTTTATTTGACAAATCGCGGGCACTCGACCTTCCACTCCCTGCAGACAAGTGTACAAAAGACATCTCCCCGGCTAGGATTAGGCTTTCAAGCTAATTACACTTTTAGTAAGTCAATCGACGATGTGAGTTCCGTGCTCGGAGGTTTTTTCGGCAGCTTTTCCGGCACGCTGCAACAGTCCGCGCCACAGAATCCCTGGGATACGCGGGCGGAGAAAGGCCCTTCCACGTTCGACGTCACTCACGTGGTGGCGCTCAGTTTGGTAGAGGACCTGCCGTTCGAGCGGTGGTTTGCCGCCGGCCGGTTCAGCCGCGTTCTGACATCCGGTTGGCAATCCTTCGGAATGATCACCTTGACCAGCGGATCTCCCTTTACCATTTACTCGGGCATCCAGCAAACCGGTGCAGGTTCGAATCAGGCTGACCGCCCCGATCAGACTGGCAATCCGGACCTATCAACCAGCCGTGGCGTTCGCGAAGATTATTTCGGCCGTGGTTCGGAGAACTCCGCTTTTTTCTCGATTCCGAGTGATGTGCCGGGAGGTACTGGACCTAATCACGGCCGGTTCGGCACGTTGGGCCGAAACACATTTCGCGGTCCGGCACTTCACAATTTCGACATGTCGTTAATTAAGGAGACGCCCATTGGAAAGGAGCAACTGAAACTCCAGTTCCGCGCCGAGTTCTTCAACGTCTTCAATCTGGTTAACTTCGGATTGCCGGCCAATATAGTACTCGGGCCGGGATTTGGGCTGATCAACAGGACGGCTGCTCCGTCTCGCCAAATTCAGTTTTCGTTGAAGCTGCTCTATTGAGATCTGCGCTCTACAAATATCGCAGCGTCTCTTCGACTAGCTTTTGCGTGTTCTCGAATGGGTCCCCTGGTATGTCCGCTTCCATCGAATAATATCCCGCATAGCCGCTCTGTTTGGCGATGCCAAACAGCCGGTCGAGATCGACCGTGTACAACTTGCTGCCTGCCCCTTGATACGCCGATTTCACATGACACATGTTGAATACGTGCCGGAACATCGCGGCTACTCCCTTGTAATTCCGCTCGGCGTCGCCGTCGGGTTGCATCGAGTTGGCGAAATCCGGCAGAGCGCGCAAATACGGGCTGTTCGCCTGCTCAATCACTGCGACCAGAAAAAACGGATCTTCGCTCACCGGGTCGTCGTTCTCCAGGTTGATCACGATGTTTTTCGAGGCCGCATACGATGCCATCTGGCCCAACGTCTCGGCCGTCAGGCTGACATCAGCCGTTTTCACTCCCGGTGCGCCATTGAGGTGCTGCCGCACACTCGGGCAACCGAGCGTCACCGCAATATCAATCCACTTCTTGCCGTAGGCCACCGCTTCCTCGCGTCTGGCCCGGTCCGGGTGATAGAAGCTGCGTCCCGCCAGTCCCAGGTCCACCAGATGTGATCCCGCCTTTTCCACCGCTTTGTGGAACTCTTCTATGTAATCCGGCTCCGACGAGCTGAAATGCGCTGCCAGCGGGTTGATGTTATGCACACCGAAACGCGTGGCTACCATCGCCGCGAAATCCTTTAAGTCCATCCCCGATTTGCTGCGGTGGCGCTCCCGATTCCCCGGCGCATCGATCAGCGCTCGGAATGGCCATGACGTCACTGACAGCCGGTCTCGGGGCTTTGTTGGAAACTGAATCCGCGGCTCGGAATGGAGCCGGCCCGGCCCGGCGCCGATCAGCACAGAAACAAGTGCGGTATGCAAAAAACTGCGCCGCGATGGGCCACTCGGAATGCTTCCGCCGGATATCGTTGTCATTCTTCTTTACCTAGAGTCTTGATCACACGATACATGAAATCCAGCGCCTCGTCGAAAGATTTCACCGGAATGCGCTCATCGCGGCCGTGCGCTCGTATGTCGTTCTGATCGAGAAAAACGCCGCTCACGCCGTAAGTGTTGATACCCGCATTCCTCAGCGCTCGGCCGTCGGTAGCGCCCGCCTCCATGAACTGGAGCACTGGAACCCCGCGCCACATCGCGGTGGTCGCGGCGGTAACGGCGGCAAGCACTCTTGGATTGAGCGGCGAAACCGGACTCACAATAGCACGTGTAATCGGCGTAACTTTAATTTCGGGATCGGCCAGCACTTCGTTAAGAGTGGCTTCGACCTGAGCCGGCGTATCGTCCGGCGACAGGCGGCAGTTCACCGTCGCCGCCGCTATTTGCGGAAGAGCATTCTCGGCGTGCCCGCCGGAAAGCATCGTCGCTACGCAGGTTGTACGGAGTTGAGCGTTGTAGCTCGGTGACGTGGAAAGCCGGCCGCCTGCCTCGATATCGTGTGGATTCCGAACCATGGCCCGCATGTCGGCCGCCGTCTGCCCGTGCTCAATCGAAGCCATCTGCTCGAAGTAGGATCGCGTCACCTCATTCAGACGCACAGGAAAATCGTATTTCGCAAGACGCGCTAGTCCCTCTGCAAGTTGATAAATTGCGTTATCCTTTCTCGGGAGTGAACTGTGCCCGCCACGATTGGTCACCTCGAGCCGGAATGATTGATACGTCTTCTCCGCGGCTTCCAGAGCCATGTACTGGCGCCGGCCATTTCGAATCGCACCGCCGCCGGCATCGGAATTGATCGAGTAACTCGCGTTGATCAACTCCCGGTGATTTTCCAGCAGCCACGTAACCCCGTTAAATCCGCCACCTTCTTCGTCAGCCGTCAAAGCCAGAATCAGATCCCGCGCCGGTCGAAAGCCTTCGCGCTTCAACCGGATGAAATTAGTAACTAAGATCGCGTCGTCGGCTTTCATGTCCTGCGCACCGCGCCCGTAAAAGTAGCCGTCCTGCTCGCGGAATTGAAAGGGATCGAAGGACCAGTCTGCTCTCCGCGCCTCGACGACATCCAGATGCCCCAAAAACAGAATGCCGTGGGCTTCACCCGACCCTCGATACCGCACGATTACATTGCCTTTACGCGGCGCCGGTGCGAGCACGTGAATGTCTCGTGCCGGAAATCCCGCCGCGCGGAAGCGGGCAGCCACTGCTTCGGCTGCGCGAGTATTATCCCCCGCTGAGTCGGTTGTGTTGATCTCGATCAGTTCCTTGAAAATATCCCGCGCCAGTTGTGGCTGCGCAATCGCCGGCCACGCCACGGCCAGCACCAGAAAAAAACGCATGCGACCATCGTAGAGGATCGCACGCCATTTCGCTGGCTTGGAATCTGGATTTCGCGAGGCTCGGGAGAGGTGGTTTCTTCTACCGCCAAATCGTTAAAAACATGGTGCCCGGGGCGGGACTTGAACCCGCACTCCCGTTTCCGGGAAAAGGATTTTAAGTCCTTTGCGTCTGCCGGTTTCGCCACCCGGGCCCATTGAATCTAAACGATTCGGCGAGCATACGAGCCGGGAAGGTGGTGGATTTTAGAGACATCTGCCCGGATTCATCAAGCCGAGTTCGGAAGATGCGGCTTCGAGTGTAGCACGAAGCCTTGCAGAAACTTCGACACCTTACACGCGGGCGCAAAACCTATCAGACTTTCATGCAAAAGTCTCAAGAAAAACTGCTCGTTCGGCCACTAATAGCTGGGTGGTATCACCCACAGGCTAGTGCAAACGCATTAAAGGTGGGGCAAAGCAACCAGTATTTGAAGCGGATCTAGGTGGAACCACTTGGTCGCCAGGTCATTTCCCCTTTTTATTCAAAGAGTTGGCTACGGAGGTTATCTCGGAAACCAACTTGCCATAGCAAGGCTCGCAACCTGTCTGAGGAGGCATGGGGCGTCCGTGGCAAGAATTCATTCAATGAGGAAGGGCCGGATACCCGGCCGCCGCGCCGGTTGGCCTCGTACCACGATTTTCGTAATAACGACGGCGATCTTGTGGGCGGGGCTGCTCTACGTCGGTCCGGGACGCCCATTAATTCTTGCCGGCGCGTCACTTCTTGCAGTGGCCCTGGCTCCTCTTCCTCTGCGAATGGTCTGGAGCCGGCGTGAGGCACGGCTCCTTCGCCAGATTTCGCGGTCGTCCGAACAGGCAGAAGCGTTGAGGGTGGAGCTGGACACGGTACGCGACCGGATGATAGGGCTGCGCGAACAACTGGCGGAATCGGATTCCCGGGTTCGCCTCGCCAATCAACTCACCATTCTGGGCCGATTTACCGCGGGATTCCTGCACGAATTCAACAATCCTTTGGCGATCCTCACGAGCCGCATTGAAGTGCTTCTCGAAGAACGCAAAGAAGACCGCGCGCTGTGCTCGGATCTGGACCAAATGCTTAAGGAAGCGCGCTACATGGCGAACATCTCCGGCACGCTATTGCCGGCGCTGCGGCGGGAGCGGGGGGTCCAGACATTCACGCCGTGCGAGCCCGCCGAGACGTTGAAGGAAATCGTGGCATCGCTCGGTGGATCGGCTGAAAAACGCGGCGTGCGCCTGCTGGTGAGCCCGCACGAAGTTCCCCCGGTGAACCTGCCGGATCACGTGCTGGCGGAATGCCTGCGTGCACTGGTTTCGAACGCCGTGGAAGCGCTCAAGGACACTCATGAAGCCACGATTTGGCTGCGCATCGAGCCGTATCACAGTCCAGGCTCACGCGTGGTGGTCTGTGTGGAGGACAACGGTCCGGGTGTTCCTGACGGATTGCGGGAGCATCTGTTTGAGCCGTTTGCGTCTTCCAGTGCGGGACGGGACCACCTGGGATTGGGGCTGTTTGTCGCCGCAAGCTTACTCGACAGCTACGACGGATCTTTGCAATACGAGCCGCGGCCGGCGGGTGGAGCGCGTTTTTCGCTCGAGCTTCCGCCGGCCCGGTTCACAAAAGAGCAGCCTTACCACTGGTTCGTTCAGGAGGTGGGAACATGAACCGGATTTTCGTGATCGACGATGAGCCCGCCATGGGTGAGAACGTTCAACGGATGCTTGAAAACCGCGATACCGCGGTGACGACGTTCACGAACCCCAAACAAGGCCTGGCAGAAGCGAAAACCAATCCGCCGGACCTCGTGCTGCTGGACATGAAGATGCCGGAGATGACGGGCGAAGAGGTTTTCGCGCGGCTGCACGAAGTGCATCCGGAGGTTGCTGTCATTTTCCTGACGGCGTTCGGTTCGATCGAGGGCGCGGTGGTGGCGATGCGCAATGGCGCCTTCGACTATCTGCAAAAGCCGTTCAAGCGAGCCGATCTTTTGTTAGCCGTGAAGCGTATACTGGCGCAGCGCAAGCTCGAGCAGGAAGTCACGGAACTGCGGCAAAGGCTGGAGGACCTGGGCGAGGCGGATTTCATCGAGAGCCGGTCGCCGGCGATGCAGGAACAGATGCGATGCGCGCGGCGTGCCGCGGGGACCGACGCCACGGTGATGATTCTGGGCGAGAGCGGCACAGGCAAGGAAGTGATGGCGCGGTTCATCCACCGGGAGAGTCAGCGGGGCGGTGGCCCATTTGTTCCGGTCGAGTGCAGCGCTCTGCCGTGCTCGCTGATCGAGAGCGAACTGTTCGGGTACGAACGGGGTGCGTTTACCGGAGCAGACCGGACCAAGAAAGGGCTGATCGAATCCTCGCATGAAGGGACGCTGTTTCTGGATGAGATCGGCGATCTCGGGGTGGAGCTGCAGACGCGGCTGTTCCGTTTTGTAGAAGAGCGGGAATTGCGGAGGGTAGGCGGGCTTCAGCCGGTAAAAGTGAATTGCCGGATTCTATGCGCCACCAACCAGGATTTAAGCGCCAAGATCAAGTCCGGAGCGTTCCGCGAGGAATTGTATTACCGGCTGGGTGTTGTCATCGTAACCCTGCCGCCTTTGCGCGAGCGCCGCGAAGACATCCCATACCTGGCGAATTTTTATATGGAGCGGTTTTCCCGGCGATATGGCAAGAACCTGACGGCCTCGCCGGATTTTCATGAGGCTTTGCTGGCCATGCCGTGGCCAGGGAACGTGCGCGAGCTGAAGAACCTGATCGAACGGCTGACCGCGCTGCACCCGGACGGCATGCTGCGCGCTTCCGACCTGAACGTAGAAGCTCCGGCCGCTGAAATCGCGGGAAATCTGTCGCTGCTCCCATGGAGGGATGCGCGCGAGAAATACCTCAACGATTTTGAAGTTTCCTATTCCCGGACGGTCCTCAGCCGTTGCGGCGGCAATGTCAGTGCAGCCGCGCGCGAAGCCGGGGTAGACCGCAAGACTTTCTACACGCTCCTCAGAAAGGAACAGGCGGTAGTAGCAGTTGGGGAGTAGATTCCTCATCAGCCAGCGCTTCTTGTGGAATGCATTCCCCAACCGAAGTTCTTGAACACAATCAAATGCGAAAACCAAACAAGTTAATGACTGGCAGCCAACGTGTCATGAGGATGGCGAACCGGTCTAAGGAGCCGATCATGCCATCAAAAGAAAAGAAGCGTTGGACATCGATCTTACTGCCGTTCGTTGCGGCGCTGGCCATCTGGCTGTTGATGCCACAGCGCTCACAGGCGATCCCGGCATTTGCCCGAAAGTACAACGTCAAGTGCTATGCCTGCCACATTATTCCTCCTGCATTGAATAAGAACGGCTATATGTTCAAGCGGCTTGGTTACCGGATGCCGCCGGACGAGATGGATGGCACCAAGCCCGCTCCGAAAGTGCGGGACCTGGACGCCGATATCAAATGGACCATTACCAACTCACTGGCGCTGGTAACTACGGGCAGCTTCACGGTAGACAAGACGGGCGACCAGTCGGGGTCGAATTCGAGTTTTAACCTGGACCAGGCGCTTTTGTTTACTGGCGGCTCGATACCGCAGACGCCGTTCAGTTATTTTGCCGAATTCAAGCTGTATGAAGACGGCGAATCGGCGATTGAGCAGGCCATTCTTACTTATACAGGCGGACGGGCCAACAGCAGCTATTTCGGCCGCGTGGGCATGCTGCACGCGCAGGAAGGCGACGGAACGCGCGCGGCTTTGTTTTTCAACCTGTTCCCGGATCCCGCGATCACCCTGACGAACACCAGCCCGATCAATTTCACGTTGGACCAGCACCCGGTGGGCATCAACGCGGGATACACCTGGGCGTCACCTTACTTCAAGCAGATTTTCGGCATTCAGGCCAAGGTGACCAACGGGCTGAACCCGGACGGAAGCGAGATCGTCAGCGCCTCGACTAAAAACGGAAAAGACTTCTGGATGAATGCCGATTACTTATTCGGTCCGGACGGCGGAGTTACTTTCCTGAGTTACTACGGTCACAAAGATCAGATTCAGAATCAGGGGACACCGGACGAGTTTACTTATTATCCGGCGATACGGCGCAACGGAATTTTCGGCAACTACTTATTCGCGGACAAGCTGGATGTGCTGGGCGGGTACCTGCACGCCGATGACGACTGGAAAGTAGCGGCCGCCGGTACGACGGGCAAGTATACAAGCAACGGGTTTCGCGCCGAAGCGGACTACTACATCCAGCGCGGGTTTGCGCTCATGGCGCGATACGACCGGCTGAACCAGAACCTGACGGGCGGCACACGAACGCACGGGCAGGCTTGGGGCGTAGGCGCGCAGAAGGCTCTGACGGATCTCGGCAACATCATCCTACGCGGCACGTACAACTACGAACGCGATCAGGACCCGGCCGCGGGCACGGTGACGACGGACAAGCTGTTTAAGCTCGATCTTCGGATTATGTGGTGAGGAGAAAAACAATGAAGAATTTTTCGCTGATAGCAATTCTTACCGTGGCAGGCGCCTGCGGCCTGGCGCAAGGGCAAACGAACACCAGCGGCGTGAACCTGCCGCAGGACAAGGGGCCGGACAAGATCGATGTTTCATCTTATCCACCGGAGCTGCAGAAGAGTTACAAGACGTTCTCGACGAAGTGCTCGAAATGCCACACGATTGCGCGGCCGATAAATACGACCATGGCGCGGCCGGAGTGGGAGCGCTACGTAAAGCGCATGATGCACAAGCCGAATTCAGGCATCAGCGACAAAGACGGCAAAGCGATCTTTGACTTCATTATTTACGACGAGACGGAGCGAAAGGCGAAGAATCCAAAAGCCTTTTTCCGGGCTCTGACCGATGAAGAGATTGCCGCGCTCAAAGCCAAGCAATAGCCGCGCGGCTGCAAGTGCGGGACGAGAGGGATTGCGATGCCATATCGAGTGACGGTTCCGGACCGGGAATATTTCGAGGGAAATATCCCGTGCCGGACCGCGTGCCCGATCCACACCGAGTGCGGGCGCTACGTGCAAGCCATCGGGCTTTCGCAGGACGAGGAAGCTTACATGCTGGCGCGCGCTCCCAATCCCTTCGTGTACGTGCTGGGCCGAATCTGCGCGCATCCGTGTGAAGACGCCTGCCGGCGGGGAAAAATCGACGAGCCGGTGGCGATCTGCGCGCTCAAGCGTTACGTGACCGACCGGCACAACCTGGGAGCAGGCCACGACCCGGCGCGCAAGGAGGGTCGCGCGGCCGCCAAGCGGGGCAAACGGGTGGCGATTGTGGGCGCGGGGGTTTGCGGGCTGACGTGCGCGCACGATCTGGCGCTGCTGGGATATTCGGTGGACGTTTTCGAATCGGCGCCGGTGCCTGGCGGCATGTTGTACCTGGGGATTCCGCACTTCCGGCTGCCGCGCGAAATCATCAAGATGGAGGTCGATAACATTCTCGCGCTGGGCGTGAACCTGCACACGCGGACGACCATCGGGCGCGACTTCACGCTGGCGCAGTTGCGCTCGGAGTTCGACGCTGTGCTGCTGGCGACGGGATTGAACAAAGGCCGCGAGCTGAAACTGCCGGGTGCGCAACTGGACGGGGTGTTCAACGGAATCGATTTCCTGATCAACGTCAATCTGGGCTACACGGTGGAACTCGGGCGCAAGGTCGCGGTGGTAGGCGGCGGGAACGTGGCGATCGACGTGGCACGCGCGGCTGTCCGGCTGGTGAAGGAACCGCAGGCGAGCGCGAACGGAGAGAACAGCGGCGAGAGCCTGCAACCGGCGCTGGATGCGGCGCGGCTGGCGCTGCGCAGCGGAGCGCAGGAGGTCGTGATGGTGAGCCTGGAATCGCGGGAACAAATGCCGGCGTGGAAGGGCGAGGTCGAGGAAGCGGAGCACGAAGGCATCGCCGTGGATAACGGCTGGGGGCCGAAGGAAGTGATGGGCGAAGGCGGGAAAGTTGCTGGGCTGAAGGTTCGCCGGTGCGTTTCGGTATTCGATCAGGACGGGCGGTTCAACCCGGCGTTCAGCAGCGAAGAGAAAGTGATCGCATGCGACAACGTGATTCTGGCGATCGGACAGCAGGCTGATCTTTCGTTCGTGCAGCCCTCGGACGGGATCGAAGTGACGCCGCGCGGGATTCTGAAGATCGACGAAAATCTTATGACCACGGCGCCAGGAGTTTTCGCGGGCGGCGACGTGGCGTTCGGGCCGCGCATTCTGGTGGAAGCGGTAGCTAACGGACATCGCGGCGCGCGATCGATCCACGCGTATCTGAGCGGCAAGACGAGAAAGACGCTGCTGAGCCGTTTCCGCATCATCTCGAACTGGCAGATGCCGCGGGAGTACCTGCGCATCCCGCGCCAGCGGATGCCGGTGCTGCCGACCAACCGGCGCATCGGGATCGCGGAAGTGGAACTGGGATTTGACGAAGCGCAGGGGCGCGCCGAAGGGCTGCGCTGCCTGAACTGCCAGGTGAACACGATTTTCGACGGCTCGAAGTGTATTTTGTGCGGCGGGTGCATCGACATCTGTCCGGAGCACTGCCTGAAGCTGGTGGATCTCGCTCAGGTTCGCGGCGACGAGCGTTATGAAAGCTTGATTGAGAAGCGGTACGGGCGGGCCGCGGCAGAACTGGTGGCGGGGCAGGCGAGCGCCATCATCAAGAACGAAGACAAGTGCATCCGTTGCGGGCTTTGCGCGCAGCGCTGTCCGACGCACGCCATCACGATGGAAGCGCTCGAGCAGCAGGAGCGGGAGGTTTTCGAATGAACCGGAGGCAGTTCTTCAACTGGAGCGTAGCGGGGCTGGCGGCCATTTGGTCGGCGGTTGGCGTATCGCTGGGGGCGGCGGTGCGGTACCTGATCCCCAGCGTGTTTTACGAACCGCCGCAGACGTTCAAGATCGGCAATCCGGGCGATTTTTCTTTTGGCGCGCCTACGCTGCTGCCGGATGAAAAAATTTTCGTGTTTCGCGATCAGGAAAAAGGCTTCGCGGTGGCGAGCGCGGTGTGCACGCACCTGGGGTGCACGGTGCAGTGGTTCGCGAGCGACGACCGGTTTCATTGCCCGTGCCACGGCAGCGTTTTTCAGGCGACAGGTGAGGTAGCCCACGGGCCGGCGCCGCGGGGACTGGAGTGGTTTGAAGTGACGCAGGCCAGGGACGGGCAACTGGCGGTGGATAAGACGAAAGTCGTGCAGCCCTCGTACCGGCTGATGGTAAAAGCATGAAGTGGGCGCGCGAAGTTTACGGTTCGATCGTAAGGCGGGATCCGCTCACCACGGAGAAAGGGAAAGCCGAACTGGTTTTTCTGAATGTGTGGCTGCACATTCATCCCGTCAAGGTGAAAAAAGAAAATTTCAAAATCAAGCATACCTGGTACCTGGGGTTCATTACTTTCTATTTGTTTCTGATCCTGGTAGGGACGGGCGTGGCGCTGATGTTTTATTACCGGCCGTACCCGGCGCAGGCATATCAGGACATGAAGGACCTCGAATTCGTGGTGTTCCTGGGATCTTTTCTGCGGAACCTGCACCGGTGGTCGGCACACGGGATGGTTATCTGCGTGGTGCTGCACATGTGCCGGGTGTTTTATACGGGCTCATACAAGAAGCCGCGGCAATTCAACTGGGTGATCGGGGTGGTGCTGCTGCTGCTGACGCTGGGGCTGTCGTTTACGGGTTATCTGCTGCCGTGGGATCAACTGGCCTTCTGGGCGATTACGGTGGGCACGAATATCGGCGGCTACGCGCCGCTGATTGGTCCGAAGATCAAGGAAATTCTGCTGGGAGGGCACAACGTCGCGGAAGGCGCGCTGATCCGGTTTTATGTGCTGCATGTGGTGGTGCTGCCGTCGCTGGTGGTGCTGTTCACGATGGTGCATTTCTGGCGGATTCGCAAAGACGGCGGATTGTCGCGGCCGGTTTGGAAGCTGAATGGGGAGGCAATTGAGGCCGGCCTGTTGACGGCGAAGCCGCTGGTACAGATCGGAGGCGCGGCTGCGGCTCCGGCGCCATTGCGCAAAGAAATGGTGACGGCGGCATCCAAGGAAAAGACTTACGGGTTGATGGAGGTTGTGACCGGAAAGCCGGTGTTTGAGACCGCGAGCGCGGAGTACGCGGACGAAGAAGTTTTTTCATTTCCGCACGCGTTCTTTCGCGAGGGGATCGCGTTCTTACTCACGCTGGTCGCGGTGATGGCAGTGTCGCTGGTGTGGAAGGCGCCCCTCGAGGAGCTGGCCAATCCGGCGAAAACGCCGAATCCGGCGAAAGCGCCCTGGTATTTTCTCGGCCTGCAAGAGCTGGTGAGCCACTCGGCGTTCGTGGGCGGGGTGCTGGCGCCGACATTGATGGTGCTGGCGCTGGTGGCGATTCCTTATTTCGATAAGAACCCGAGCCGACGGCTCGAATCGAGGAAGTGGGCCATCTGGATCTTCACAATCTTTATGGTGGTGAATCTGGTGCTGATTATTGTGGGCACCTATTTTCGCGGGCCCGGCTGGGCGCTGACACCTCCGTGGGTGCATGTGGCGGGGCACGAGTGATGGAAAACCGGACCCCGCAGTTTTTTTTCACTCTGAGCGTTGTGGTGCTGGCGCTGCTGATCGGCGCAATTTGGCAGGCGGGCAGCCCATCGTGGAAATCGTATCAGCGCCAGTTCTATAGGCTGGAAGCGCAGCAGGAGCCGACCGCCGCGGCTAAGGAAGCAGTGCTCAATAGCGCAGTTTCGATCCGGCAGGTGATGCTGCCGGGATTGCAACGGGTGGACCGCTGCACGACATGCCATCTGGGCGTGGACGATCCCACGATGACGAAGGCGCCGCAGCCGTTCCGCTATCATCCGAATGTCGGGCCGCACCTGGTGTCGAAGTTCGGCTGCACGGTTTGCCATGGCGGCCAGGGCCTGGCCGTCGATAAGACCAATGCCCATGGAAGAGTGCCGTTCTGGTCGCAACCGCTGTTGTCGAAGGATTATCTGCGCGCTTCCTGCGGGCGCTGCCATAAAGAAGGCGATGTACCGGGAGTGCCGGAACTGGCGGAGGGGCGGCGCATCTTCGAGACACATGGATGCCGCGGGTGCCACAAATTGAACGGAGTGGGCGGCAGCATCGGGCCGGATCTGACCGAAGAAGGCGCACTTCACCGGCAGCCGGAATGGCTGAAGCGGCATTTTCTGGATCCGAATTCGCTGACGGCGGGTTCGGCCATGCCGAACTTTCACTTCACCGACGAGCAGGCGCGGGCGCTGACGTTTTACATGCTGGCGCTCACCAGCGAGCAGATGGGCGCATATTATTCGAGCGTCAGGCTGATCCCGAGTCCCGATTTCGGGCGGAAGCTGTTTACCGAGAAGAACTGCATTACGTGCCACAGTATCGGCGGCGTGGGCGGGCGGACCGACAGCCCGGACTTAGCGGGCGTGACCAAGCGCCACTCCATCGGATGGCTGGACGAGCAACTGGTGAATCCGGACATGATTTCGCCGGGCAGCCTGATGCCGGCGTATGAACTGGATCCGAACGAACGCAAAGCGGTGATCGAATTCTTGAATGTTGCGACACCGGACGATGCGAAACAGATTCTGACCGGGCGGCCCAAAGCGCCGACGGCGGAAGCGGCCCTGGTGGAAGCGGGCAAGCAGAATTTTGCCAGGTTCGGGTGTGTGGGATGCCACGGAATTGGCGGGCAGGGAGGAGTTCCGAACCCGAACAGCCAGGGTGGCGAGGTGCCGTCGCTGCTGCACGTGGCGGACGATTACACCAAGCCCGAGGTCGCGACGATTATCCGGAACGGAAAGATGCCGCCGCTGGCGGATGGCAAGAAACCCGCTCCACCGCTGTATATGCCGGCATGGCGACAGATGTTGACGGACGAAGAAGTCAGCCGCGTAGTCGAGTATCTGTGGTCCTTGCAGGCTAAGAAAGACACGGCCTGGTAAGGCGGGCGCCGCAGAGCTTGGCCCGGATGTCCGCTGGTGAGAACATGCGAGCCGCAGAACCGTCTTCGCCGTCGAGAGAACGCTGGCGCCGCCGCTACAGCGCCTTCCCCGCGGCGGACGCCGCTCATTAAGATCCCATCCGTTTCCTGATCAACTAAGTTGCAACGCCTCCCAACCAGTTTTTTGTGTCATGCTTCATCAGTGGGAAATCTCTTGTGAATGATTTGGATAACGGCAGGATCGCGCTGGTGACCGGTGCAGGCAGCGGCATCGGCCGTGCGGCCAGCCTGGCTTTGCAAGGCGCAGGATTTTCGGTGGTGCTTGCCGGACGGCGAGGTGAGGAACTCGATCGGACGGCGGCGATGGCGCAACCCGGCGGCGGCCGGATGCTGGCGGTGCCCACCGATGTTGGAAATCCAGACGCCGTCAAGCGGCTGTTCGCCGCGGTCCAAGAAAGATTCGCGCGCCTGGACCTGCTCTTCAATAATGCAGGCATCAGCGCGCCCGGTGTTCCGATGGAAGATCTGACTTTCGAGCAGTGGAACGCGGTATTACGCGTCAATCTGACCGGCGCATTTTTGTGCGCTCAGGAAGCCATCAAGCTGATGAAGGCGCAAGCGCCACGCGGCGGCCGCATCATCAACAACGGTTCGCTTTCGGCGCACACTCCGCGGCCGAATTCCGCGCCTTACACGGCCACCAAGCACGCAATCACGGGACTCACCAAGTGCATTTCGCTGGACGGCCGCAAGTTTGACATCGTTTGCGGACAAATCGACATCGGCAACGCGGGCACGGAAATGACCGCGCGCATGGCGTCCGGTGTGCCGCAGGCCGACGGCAGCCGCCGCGCGGAGCCGGTCATGGACGTGCGGCATGTAGCGGAGGCCGTCCTTTATATGGCGAACCTGCCGCTAGATGCCAATGTCCAGTTCCTGACCGTGATGGCTACTCAGATGCCATTTATCGGGCGCGGATGAGGGGCGGCCAGGAAGTTCCGCAGGAAAAGCCATTTCTAAGTCTGACTTTTCGCTACTACAGACGGGATATCGGCGTGCAGGCAGTGCTATTCGCAGAGCGCGCGGCCAACGAGACCGCAGTTTAACTCCCGGAACTTCTGTTGACCGGTGTTTAGATTGCCGTCGCGACAGGCAAAGCCACGCCAACGGCCGGCCTGAATGTAGTTGGCTCCAAGCTTCTTCAGTTCATGTTCGATTCTCCAGGGCATGACGTGCCGATCGCGGGAGAGCAGATTCATGCTCCAAAAAGCGTTGTCGGCAAAATCTTCTTCCACGTTCGCAAATCCCGTCACGGTCTTGCTCTTAGCCAGGTACGCTCCGTTGCGGAGCTTCGTATAGCAAAGCAGCGAAACGCCGTGGCAAAGCGCGCAGGCAATTTTGCCGGCTTCGTGGAACTCCGCGAACTTCGCGTGCGGAAAACCCGCTCGGGTCGCCGGGGGTCGCTCATGGCATCCGCCTCGCATTTGCCGCCATCCGGCTGTAGATTGCGGAATTGGGCGCCTATAGCGCCGATGCAGAACTGCCGATAGACTCTCGGAGGCTGAAGTGTGCCGATAGAACCGGCGCGCGGAGCACAGGTGTGGCGATGCGCTGTGGTATTGACGCAGCGCGGTGGAAGCGGCCAATTTTTTCCGGGAAGGAGGTGCTGACGTGCCAATGCGGTCTTTGGTTGTGGACGATGCGAGGGTGACGCAGCTCATCCTGGAGCGGATCTTGTCCGGTTACGGCGAATGCGATGTGGCTAAGACGGCGACCGAGGCTCTACAGGCTTTCAACGCATCGCTGTCAGAAGACAAGCCATACGACCTGATCTGCCTGGATATGGGACTGCCGGATTTCGGGGGCGTGGAGCTGCTGATGAAGATCCGGGGGATTGAAGAAGAGCGGGGCGTGCTGGAAGCTGAGCGAGTGCGCGTCATCGCGGTCACGGCGACGGGCGACACGGATACGGTGAAAGCCGTGATTCAGATGGGCGACGGCTACCTCTTGAAACCGATTAATCGCGAGAGACTGATCCGGACGATCGCGCAACTGGGCCTGATTCCGCCGGACGAAGCAGAGCAGACGGCCGTGGACGCCTTATCCAGCTTGTGCAAGGGCGATGCGCTGGGAATCGACACACTGGCCGATTTAATGACGCAAATGGCCGCCTCGATCGGGAGGCAAAATGCGGCGAGCTTCGGCGGCTCCAAACACTTCCCGGCAAGAACCAATCCAGCGGAATAAAGAAGAGCGGGCAGCTCAGCGCGCCGAGGCGGGATGGCGGTAGCGCAAATAGAGGTGATCGCCTGACTGCTTCACGGCTACGAGGTTGAGCCAAGGCGCGGTTTGCGGCAGGAATTCGCCGCCTTGGATCATTCCCGGCCGGGGAATTTCGTGCGTGCGGCCGGCAAGCTGCGGCGCGATCGTTAGGAAAAATTCGTCCACCAGTCCCTCAACAACAAAACTTCCAAACAGCGCGGGGCCGCCTTCGTGGAGCAGGAGGCCGACGTTGAACTCGCGGCGCAGCAGTTCCAAGATCGCTACGGGGGAAACGGCTGAGCCGGCTGACTGGACGACTCGTACCTGGGAATTCGGAAACCGATGGATTCCGGCCGAGACAAGCTGCTTTTCGCCCTCCGCTGTGGTGAGAACCACGGCATGGACCTCGGGATTCTGAAAGATCGCCCGGTTGAGATCGATTTCGCCAGTGGCGCTGGCAATGAAGGTCACGGGAAACAGCGGCTTGCGGAGCACCTCGCGGCGGTAGTGCGCAAAAGAGGCGGCGGCGGGCGGGTAGATGAATTCGGCGGTCCACAGATGAGAACGGCCTGCGGCTGACATCGTGCTGGAGCCGACGATCACGGCGTCGGCTGTGGCGCGCAGCAGACCCATGATGAAGCGGTCGGGCTCATTTGCTCCGCTGATGTCGCCGCCCCCGGATTTTCCGGGAATTCCGTAGCTAACTACGCCATCGAGAGTGCTGACGAAGTTTCCGATGACATACGGGCGAGCGCCGGCGCCGCCGGGGATTTCGAGATCGCCTCCGTAGAGCGCGCGAAGATCTTCTGGCAGACGCAAAGCGGGGGCGGGCGGCTGGCGGTCGAGCAAAGTGCGAATGGGATCCATCAACAAACCAGAATGACACGGATGGTCTTTAGCGGGAGCAGTTGAGGCGCGCGCTTCGATATAGTGTTAAGTCAGCTCGAAGAAAGAGGATTGAGGAACGTAAGGATGAGACGGATTGTTACAGGGTTGCTGCTGGCCTGGCTCGGGGCCGCAGGGCGGGCGGAGACGGTGTCGCCCCTATACGCACGCGGGTACACGGTCATGCCGGAGCCTCAGGTGGTGAAGCTCGGGGCATCGGATTTCGGATTCAGCGGCGAGTGGAAGCTAGAAACAACGGGAGTGGCCGGGAACGATATTGCGGTCGAGACGCTGAAACAAGAGGTCGAGCGGCAGTATGGACTGAAGTTCGGGCAGGGGCGGGGCGGGCGCGCCGTGCGGCTGGCGATCGCGCCGAACTCGGTCGCAGTGGGAGCGGCACAGGATCGCAACCGGGAAGCGCTGGCGGACCAAGCTTACAAAATCGATCTTAGCCGAAACGGCATTGTCATAGCCGCCAATGCGCCCACCGGCTTGTTTTACGGTGTGGTGACGTTTATTCAGATGCTGAAGCCGGTGAATGGCGGTCCGGTACTGCCGGAAGGGCATATCGAAGACTGGCCCGATCTGGGGCAGCGGCATATTTACTGGGACGATGCGCACCACCTGGACCGGATGGACACTCTCAAACACGCGCTGCGGCAAGCGGCGATGTTCAAGATCAACGGTTTCACCATTAAGCTGGAAGGGCATTTTCAGTTCAAAAGCGCCCCGGCGCTGGTCGAGCCGCAGGCACTTAGTCCCGCCGAGTTACAGGAACTTACCGATTATGGGCTGCGGTATCACATTCAACTTATCCCGTATCTTGATGGCCCGGCACATATTGCATTTATTTTGAAACACCCGGAATATGCAAAGTTAAGGGAGTACCCGGAGAGTAACTATGAGTTATGTGTGACCAACCCAGATTCATATAAGTTGTTGAATGGAATGTTCCAGGACTTACTCGACGCAAACAAGGGAGTCAATTATTTTTACTTGTCGACAGATGAGCCGTATTACATCGGACTAGCCGATAACTCACAGTGCCACGAGGCGGCCCGCGCCAAAGAGTTGGGCAGTGTAGGTAAGTTACTGGCGGAATTTGTAACAAAGACCGGCGGATATTTACATGATCACGGACGAACGGTGATGTTCTGGGGAGAATATCCGATGAGGCCGGACGACATTCCGGCGGTACCGCGGTACATGGTGAACGGAGAAGTGTACGGCCCGCAGTTCGACCCTGAATTCCGCAAACACGGTATTCGGCAGATGATCTATACGTCATCGGAGGGGGTCGAGCCGCTGTTTCCAGAGTATTTCCCGCTGTCGGGGTCGATGCGAGTGCATGGCGGGCATGGCGGCGGGAGGCGAGTGGAGGATACGTTCAATAAGATCACCTACGATACCTCTCGGCGCGACGCGGATCTGATCGGCGAGGTGAATGCTGGATGGGCGGATGAGGGTCTACACGCCGAGACGTTCTGGCTGGGATACGCAGCGTCGGCGGCGACGGCATGGCACCCGGGAGCGCCCGATCCGGCAGAGACAATGAGCATGTTCTATCCGCTGTTTTACGGGCATCGGGTTAGTAACATGAACCGAGTTTACGAGCTGATGAGTACGCAAGCGCAATTCTGGAATGACAGTTGGGATACAGGGCCTTCGAACGCGCGGAAAGGGATTTGGGGGAACTCGGAACATATTTATGAGAAACGTCGGCCGGCTCACGATCAGAGTTTGCCGCTGCCGCCGGCGCCGGGAGCGGACTTGAGCTACCAATCAGACTGGGCGAAGGAGAATGCCAAGCGCGTTCAACTGGCGGGGGAGTTTTTTCGAGGAAACGATGAATTATTGGGGTTACTTCAGGCGAATCTGCCGCTCGCGGACCAAAACCTTTACAACCTCGAAGTTTATTTATCGGTTGCGCGGATGTGCCGTTACAACCTGGAGATGCTGCAATCCATCGGGCGAATGGATGGGTTGTTGCGCGGAGCGGCGGAAGATGCACGCAACGGGAAATCCAAAGAAGCCGTGGTGGCGCTCGACCGGGTGCTTGAGCAGGCCGGGCTGATTCAATACTCGCGCAATCGTGTGCTGGCGGATACGATCGCGACCTGGTACAAGTCGTGGATGCCGCGCGTCGAAGAAGCGAACGGGCGCAGGTTTTTGCACGAGTTGGACGACGTGAAAGATCACCTGCCGGACCGGACTGTGGACATGAGCTATCTGGTGTTGCGGGATCTGCTGCTGCCATTTGGCGAATGGGTGAACGAAGTGCGGGCGGTGCGAGATCAATATGCGCAGGCCCATAATCTTCCGGTGTGGAAGGGGCGCTTCGACTGGAAGGATTTAAAGCCGGTCTACGTGCCGGTGGTTTCGGAAATATCGCTCGAGTAGCGCGCTAGGCGCGGGCGACCTTCACGTGGACAGTTCGATTGAGCTTATTGAAGAGGGCGCCGAGCACAAGGCCGGAAATAAAAAATTTTCCGATCAGATCGAGCGCTTCCATCGAGATGAAAGATGGGGAGAAGCCATACCAGTTCCAGTAGGGCAGTTCCTTGAGCGCGAATGCGCCGATGCCTGCTAAAGCCATCCATCCGGAGCGGCCGAGCACGGAATTCGCGCGCAGGCCGGCGATCACAAGGCAGAGCAGAAAGGCAGCCAGGGTATCGGTGCCGAATTGGATGGCGAGGTTAGGCGCGATACTTTGGGTCTTATCGGCGAGGTCAGGGCGAAAAGAAACTGCGGCCAGCATGCCGCGGGTTGCGAAATAAACGCCGTTTCCATTTGTGTGCGCGCGGACCGCTTCGACGAGCGCGGGTTCATCCTTAAAAGCAGTCAGCGGCTGCGGCAGGACGGCGTGCGTCACCGCGCCCCACAGAAAAATTACCAGCCCGCCAACGATAGTTCCCACAGCCAAGAATTTCGTGTTCATACCTGCCTCCGGTGGTATCGGCAGACTGTATCATATTTCGACGATCATGCGGGCTAATGGCCGCCCTTGATAGCAGCGATGAAATGCACCTCGCTTGACGGACCGACCGGCTCGAGCAGGCCCATGGGAGTAACTTCCCCGTCGACGGCTACAGAGATGTTGGGGCGCAGGTGGTCGTGATCGAGCAGGCGTTCGCGGATTCCTGGACAGACTTGATCGAGGCGATCGATCACCTGGCGGACCGTCGCACCTTCGACTTCAATTGAAGATTTTCCACCGGTGAGGCTCTGGAGCAAAGTTGGGATGTAGACTATCGCCAACGTCAGTCCCGCTGGCTCCAGATGGCTTCCATGATGGCTGCAGGATTCATGGGCAGCCGGCGCATGCGAACGCCGGCGGCGCGATAGATCGCATTGGCGATGGCGGCCGGCGGCGGAACGATGTTGGCTTCGCCGACACCACGGGCGCCGAAAGGATGGCCGGGATTGGGCACCTCGACGATCACTGTGTCGATCATGGGCAGATCGAGCGCGGTGGGCATGCGGTAATCGAGCAGGCTGGAGTTCATCATGGAGCCGTCGCGGCTCATGTAGTACTCTTCGTTGAGCGCCCAGCCGATACCTTGCACGCTGCCGCCCTGCATCTGTCCTTCTACGTAACTGGGATGGATGGCCTTGCCGGCATCTTGCACGGCGGTGAAGCGCAGGATAGTGACTTTTCCGGTTTCGGGATCGACTTCGACATCGACTATGTTGCCGGAAAAAGAACCGCCGACGCCGCGCGGATTCACGGCGCCGCGGCCGATGATCGGACCGCCGGTTTGATCGAGCTTGGAGGCGAGCTCGCGAAATGGGATCGACTTGTCGGCGGAGCGAAAAATGCCGCGCTCTGAAGTAACCGATGCGGCGTCGACCTCCCAGAGTTTTGCTGCGCGCTCTTTCATCTGGCGGACGATGTCCTGCGCGGCTTCGTAAGCGGCCCAGCCGGTGGCGAACGTCGTGCGGCTGCCGCCGGTAACCGCGGTAAAGCCGACGGAATCGGTATCGACGACGGTGGGCCGGACGTCTTCGGCCGGAATGCCGAGGACTTCGGCCGCCTGCATTGCGACTGATGTGCGTGTGCCGCCGATGTCGGTGGAGCCTTCGACCAGATTCACGGTGCCATCGGCGTTTACGCTAATCGTGCAACTGGAAGGAAGCCCGACGTTAAACCAGAAGCCGACGGCGACGCCGCGTCCGCGATTCGGCCCTTCGAGCGACGCCGAGTAATGTGGATGGCGCTTCATGGCTTCGATCACCTCGACGCAGCCGATGCGGCGGTATTTCGGACCGTCGGCGCGGCGAGTGCCTTCTTTAGCGGCGTTTTTCAGACGCAAATCGAGCGGATCGACGCCGAGTTTTTCCGCAATCTCATCGATTACGGTTTCTGCAGCGAAGGCGGCGTTGGTGGCGCCGGGCGCGCGATAAGCTGCGGTGCTCGGCTTGTTGACGACGACATCGAAGCCATCGATGACGACGTTGGGGATATCGTACGCGGCGAAAACGCACATGGCGCCCGGGGCGACCATGGCGCCGGGGTAGGCGCCGGCTTCGTAGGCAAGGTAAGCCTGGGCAGCGGTGATGCGACCATCTTTGCGTGAGCCGATTTTTACTTTCATGTAGGAGCCGGGCGTCGGGCCGGTGCCTTCGAAGACATCTTTGCGCGACATCACGATTTTGACCGGCTTGCCGGATTTCTTCGAGAGCAGAGCGGCGACAGGCTCGATGTAAACCGGAATCTTGCCTCCGAAGCCGCCGCCGATTTCCATGGGAGTGACTTTGACGCGCGAGACCGGCATATCGAGCAGACAGGCGGTTACGTCACGCACCACGAAAGCGCCCTGCGTGCTGCACCAGACCAGAACACGGCCGTCGTTATTCCAAAGCGCGGTCGCGTTGTGCGGCTCGATGTAACCCTGATGGACGGTGGCGGTGTGGAACTCGCGCTCGATGACCACGTCGGCATCGGCAAAGCCTGCGTTGATATCGCCCATCTCGTGGCGGAAATGCTCGGCGATGTTGCTGACGCGACCGGTTTGCTCGCCGAACTCTTTGGTTTTGAGATTTTCGTGGAGAATGGGAGCGTTATCCTGCATGGCTTCGGGCGCGGTGAGCGTGCAGGCAAGCACGTCGTAATCGACTTCGATCAATGCGGCGGCTTCTTCGGCAACGTGGGCATTCACGGCGGCGACAGCGGCGACGGCATGGCCTTTGTACAGCACTTTGTCTTTTGCCAATACATTTCCACGGGCATAGCTGAGCGGTGTATCGCCCTCGCCAAGATCGACGAGACGGTCGGGAGTATCGGGGAAGTCGGCCGCGGTTACGACCGCTTTTACTCCCGTGAGTGCTGCGGCCTTGCTGGTATCGATGCGCTTGATGCGCGCGTGCGCATGAGGACTACGCAGCACATAGCCGTGGAGCAGACCGGCGATTTGAAAATCGGCGCCGTACTGGGCGCGGCCGGTGACTTTGTCGACGCCATCGTGGCGGATCGGGCGAGTGCCGATGACGGAGTATTCCTGGGTCTTCATGCTTTCATCTCCTGCGCTGCCTGCTCGACCGCGCGAACGATTTTGTCGTAGCCGGTGCAGCGGCAAAGATTGTTGGCCAGCCAGAGGCGGATACGCTCTTGGGTCGGATGCGGCTCATGATCGAGCAAGGCTTTCGCGGCCACGATGAATCCAGGTGTGCAGACGCCGCATTGCAGAGCCGCATTTTCGAGGAAAGAGCGCTGGAGCGGGTGCAGCTCGCTGCCCTTAGCGATGCCTTCGATAGTGGTGATGCGCGCGCCTTCGGCCTCAACACCCAGCACGAGACAGGAAGTAACGATGCGATCGTCGAGCATCACGGTGCAGGCGCCGCAGTTGCCGTCATTGCATCCTTCTTTGGTGCCGGTGAGGCCGAGATTGTCGCGCAGGCATTCGAGCAGGCTCTGGCGAGGCTCGCAGAGAAATTCCTGAGGCTCGCCGTTGATCGTGGTTTGGACGCGAACTCTAGCGGGCATGGCTATCGATGCTCCTTTCCGTTGCGGAAACGCGCGCGCTGGATAGCGGATTCGAGGGCGCGGCGCGTCAAGACGCCGCAGAGATGGCGGCGGTAGTCCGCGGTACCGCGCATGTCGGTAATGGGGCTGGCGCTGGCGCGAGCAATTTCGGCAGCGGAAGCAAGGGTCGCGTCACTCACCGGATTTCCAGCCAGGGCGTCGCCGGCCTCGCGGACGAACAGCGGTGTCGGGGCGACGGCGGCCAGTGCAATACGCGCGGATCGAAATCTTCCGTCTTCGAGGACAACTTCCACACCCGCACCCGCGACCGCGATATCCATTTCATTTCGAGGTATGAAGCGCAAATACCGGGCGCCGGATTGAGGCGGCGGCGCGGGCAGATGCAGGGACACGAGCAATTCACCCTGCCCGAGCACGTTCCGGCCAGGACCGGTGCAGAAATCTTCGACGGCAATCTCGCGCGTTCCACCGGGACCAGCGATCCGGCAGGTCGCGCGCATGGCGATCAGCAGCGGCACCGAATCCGCGCTGGGAGCAGCATTACACAGATTGCCTCCGATTGAGGCGCGGCCTTGAATCTGCGTGCCACCGATGAGCGAGGCTACTTCAGCTAGCGCTGGATACGCGGCCGCCACGGCACGATTCTGGTAGATCCTGTAGCAGGGAACGGCGGCGCCGAGCGTCAGACCGCGAGACGGGTCGAAATCGAGGGCATTCAACTCTGGAATGCGCTTCAGATCGATCACGAAATCCGTCTGCTTGCGCCCGGCACGCAGTTGCACGATGAGATCCGTCCCGCCGGCCAGAAGGCGCGCTGCAGGATGCTTTACCAGCAACTCACGCGCTTCGCTGAGCGATGATGGGGCGGCGTAGTCAAACCACTTCACAAAGAGATCTCCTTACATCCGCGATGCGATGCAATCTAACAGGCTATAACGAAACGCGGGCTTGTGTCTTGCTAGCCCGCGCGTTCGGTGCGAACACAAACAGTCGAGGGAGTGAAACTGATTTATGATCGACTTATGGAACGTCGCACATTTTTGCAGGCGGCGGCTGCGGCCCCCGCCGCGCTGGCAGCAGAACTGCATCAAGATCTGCCGAAATATCGCATCGTGACTCGCTTGAAGCCGGCGGCTCATCCCGGCATGCCGGGGACTTATCCCGGAAAAGTGGCACGCGTGCATGCCGAGAAATCGATCGATCCCGAATCGGAGAAGGTGGACACCCCTGTGGTCCGCGACATGATTTCACGCGGCATGTGCGCCTTGACCGGCGATGCCGATGCGCGCGATAGTTGGTCGCGGTTTTTCTCACCCTCCGACGTAGTCGGAATCAAGCTCAACTGTTCGGGTGCGCCGGGCATTATGTCAACGCCCGAAATCGTGGCGGAAATCGTTCGCAATCTCAACACGGTGGGCGTGAAGCCGGAACAGATCTGGCTATACGAGCGGTTTCCGAATCAGGTATCCAGCGTGCATTACGACCGCTATGTGCCGCAAGGCGTGAACATCTGGACGGCTGAGCATATGCGCGGCTCGATTGCCGGCTACGATCCGGAAGTTTACGTCGAGGTGGATTTTTTCGGAGAAGACGACACGCGATCGAACCTCGCCAGAGTGGTTTCGCAAAAATTCACGAAGATTATCAACGTGCCGAACGTGAAAGATCACGGGGCGGCGGGCGTGACCGGGTGCCTGAAGAATATCGCTTACGGAAGTTTTTCCAATGTGGCGCGCTCGCACAGCGGGTTCAAAACCAACACGTATTCGTTTATCGGTACGCTGGCTTCGGTGGAACCGCTGCGATCACGCACGGTGCTGCATATCATGGACGGGCTTCGCGGCGTGTGGCACGGCGGCCCGTTCTCGCCCTCGCGAAAATTCCGGTTTTATCCCAGGCTGATGATGTTCGGGACCGACCCGGTAGCCGTCGACCGCCTCGAATTGGATGTCATCGACGACAAGCGTAAAGCTGAGCACGCGATTTCCGTTTGGGACCGGTCGATGAAAAACGTGAAGCCGGGCAGGGATTACGACGAGAATCCGAGCATCAACCGCTTCATCCGGGAACCGGGGCACATCGAGTATGCGTCCAGCTTGGGGCTGGGCGTTTACGATATCAACAAGATTAAGGTGACGAAAATCGAGGTCTGAGGTTCGCCTCCTGGCGTTTCTGCATTTGAATACATGACTGCTTTCTTTATCGCGGCACTGATACCGTGGCTCTATTGGGATCAGGGTCCGAAAACGGTGAATGAGGTGAAGCAGGCGGGCGTTGAGCGCGTGTATGTGCCTGCTGGACAGGTGGGGGCTTGGAAAGCTGCGGGAATAGATACGAGGGCGTTCGAAGCCAAAAATTTTATCAAGCTCCCGGTTCCCGGAGTCCGGTACCGGATGGATGTGGCCTCCGCGACGACCATGCCGTGGATTGACGCGAACGGGTGGCGCATTGAGTGCGGCGCCGGGAAAGGCGGTCACGCGACGTATTACTATGAAACGCCTCGCGGCAAAGCCGTGCTCGCTGCCGCCGAAGCGTACGCCTGGGACGCGGAAGCTGTCGTTCATCCAGACAGTCAAGATCTCGATGCATTCGGCCGGATGCTGGCGTTTCTGCGGTCGATAGATCAGCCAAGGCTGCCACAACTGGCGAATATCGGAGTCGTCGATGACGGCAGCGCGCGGACCGGCGAAGTGCTCAACCTGTTAGCTCGGCGCAATCTGCTGTTGCGGGTTGTGAACAAGCCCGATCCAAAACTTGACCTGAATGTGCAAATCGGAAGCAAGGACTATCCGGAATCGGAGGCTGCGAATCCTGCGGCATTCGCCAACCTGGTTCGCCGAAAACTTGGCGACGATAAGCGTTTGGCCCGCATCTATGGGAGCGAGGTGGTGCTGATCCACTTGAACGGCGATGGGACCAAGCTGCGGGTGCATCTGGTCAATTACAGCGGCCGCAAAGTGGAAGGGTTACGGGTGCGCGTGCTCGGTGAGTATCCGCACCATAACCTTGCTGCATTCGAGATTGGAAATGCTGCGCTCACGGACTACTTGGTGTCGAGTGGCGCGACCGAATTTACCGTTCCGGAAATGGACGCTTACGCGGCCGTGGATCTGACGAAATAGCAAACTCATTTTTTCTTTTCCGTGACTTCCCGGAAGATGCGCAGAAGATTGCCGCCCAAAAATTTCCGGATTCGCTCCTCGGAGTAACCACGGCGCAACATAGCGTCAGTGATCATGGGAAGGTCGCGGATATCGCGCATCCCGCGAGGAGGCGTCGGACCGCCATCGAAATCGGTACCCAGCGCGACGTGGTCTTCACCGACGAGCTGAATCGCGCGGTCCACCACCCCGACCCAATCGTCCATTGTGAACTTCACATCCTCCGGCATGTTGACGCCCACCATCGGAAACTGCGGCGCGACCCGGCGATCGATCTCCTCAATGGTGAGCGGCTTGTTTTTGGCAATTTCGCTGGTGTCCCAGAAAGGCTTGCCGGCGTGCGCCGTGCGCCAATCGAATGCCTTGCGGTTGTGAAACTCGTTGCCGATCTGGAAACCGATCACGCCGCCTTTGGCTGCAAGCTTTTTGAGCAGCCAGTCGGGCATGTTGCGCGGGATGTCATTGAACGTGCGCAGGCCGTGATGCGTGGCGACTACGGGATCTGTACTTAAATCGATGGCCTGGGACATTGTTTCGTCGGAGCTGTGGGAAACATTAATCACCATGCCGAGCCGGTTCATTTCGCGCACGACGGCGCGGCCACGCTCGTTAAGACCATGCCATTTCGGCGGAGAGCAGCAGGAGTCTGCGAAGTTGCTGGTCCAGTTGTGCGCCGAAAGTTGCGCCGAGCGCAGGCCGAGCCGGTAAAGATCGCGGAGCACGCCCAAGTCGCCATCGAGATCGAAACCGCCTTCAAGATCCAGAACGGCGGCCATTTTTCCTTGTTTGTTGATGCGCTCGATATCGGACGCGTTGAGGGCCGGCTCAATGGTTTGGCTGTTTTTGGCAAGCTGGGTCAAAGCCAGATCGATCAGCCGCAGCGTCTGCTTGGTTTCGAACCGCTGCGGATAATACTCCTCGGTGACGAAAATGGAAAAGAACATCGCGTCGATGCCTCCTTCTCCGGCGCGGGGAAGATCGAACTGGCCGTCAGGCACACGGTCACCGATGTCGCCGCCGTGGTACAACTGGCGATCGATGACGTGCACATGAGCGTCGAAGACAAAAGCGTCATGGTGGAGCTTGCGGGCGCGTTCGGAGACCTGCGGTTGCGCTGCGAGCGTCACTGCGAAGATGAGAATCGTAAAAGCGCGTTTCATGAAGAGTATGATAGCCGCGCCACGCGCCCGGATTGAGCTCGCAGAATTAGAATGAGATTCGCGGCTCGAGTCCGTTCAGCTCTGGACGTGCTGGTTATGGAGAACGGCGGTTTGGCGATGAGCACACAGTGTTGCTGGGGATTTTTTGCCGTAGCGCCTGCATGCGCTGCGCAGGAAGCCCCAAAGCTGCACGCGCCTTGGGTCGAGTGTTCGGGAGATGCCTCCAGGACCGAGCACACGGCGAAGCGGAAGCTACGGAGGAGGTGCGCGATGCGCTTCAGCGAGATGCTCGGCTTCGACCGGCGGAGGCGCGTCCACGTCCGTGTCGGCAACTGGTATGACGAGGGCTCCGAAGAGCCGGTGACGAAGTGCTTGAACGGCATTGAGGAGTGGATATTCGATCCGCCGTCCGGACGGGTCAGCCGAGAGTCATCTCCTCGCGGCAACGACCCCTCGACCAAGGCGCCGCGCCGCGAGATAAACTCCAAATAAGAGAAAACATTGATGCCCGTTTCCAGAAGAGAGTTCATCGCCACTACGGCAGTTCCTTTTGTGCTAACCGCCCAGAAGCCGCCGGCGCGGCCGAAGCTGGCGGCGGTCTGCACCATCTACTTCCGCATGTCGCATGCTCAGCATATTGTCGATCGATTTCTCGACGGCTATGGGTGGAACAACACGCATCACCATCCGCCCATGGATCTGGTGTCGCTCTATGTCAACCAGATCGGCAAAGACGATGAGAGCCGGGAGCGTGCCGCCCGCCATCCGGAAATGAAAATGTATCCAACGATCGCCGAAGCGCTCACGCGGGGCGGCGGCAAGCTCGCGGTCGATGGCGTAGTGCTCGTCGGTGAGCATGGCCATTATCGGCGCAACGAAAAAGGGCAAACCGAATATCCGCGCTATCAATTTTTCCAGCAGATCGTAAAAGTGTTCCAAGACAGCGGGCGCGTGGTGCCGGTATTTAGCGACAAGCATCTTTCGTGGAATTGGGATTGGGCGAAAGAAATGTACGACACGTCGCGGCGCATGGGATTTGCGTTTATGGCAGGCTCGAGCCTGCCGGTAACCTGGCGGACGCCGTCGCTCGAAATGCCGGCGGGAGCGCGCGTGCGCGAAGCAGTCTGCGTGTGTTATGGCGGTGTAGACAGTTATGATTTCCACGGGCTAGAAACAATTCAGTGCATGGTGGAACGGCGTCCGGGTGGCGAAGTCGGTGTGAAATGGGTGCAGGCTTATCGCGGCGAAAATTTCTGGAAAGCCTACCAGGACCGCGTCTGGGCGCACGATTTAATGGACGCTGCTCTCTGCCGCAGCCACACGCTGACACCGGCGCGCCAGGGATTTAACGATGTTTTTCCAACCGTGGATGACTTGCGCCGGCTGGTGAAGGACCCGGTTGCGTACCACTACGAGCATGCCGATGGCGTGCGCTCCACCATGCTCCTTATGGACGGCCTGGTGCGCGACTTCAACTTTGCCGCGCGCCTCGAAGGGCGTTCCCAACCATTTTCCACACAGATGTATCTGCCGATGCCGGACGGCCGCACCACTCTGGCGAATTTTTTCAGCCCGCTGGTGAACAACATGGAAAAGATGTTCCTGACGGGCAAACCGACTTATCCTGTGGAGCGCACGCTGCTGACTACGGGCTTGACGGCGGCTGGAGTGGAAAGCCTGTACCGCAAGCAGGCGCGCTACGATACGCCGCACCTTGCGATTGCGTATCAACCCACGCCGGAATCGACCTTCTGGAGAACATAACCATGCCCAAGCGAGTTGCGGTCATCACCACGGTTTATCGATATCTCTCGCACGCGCAGCACGAGGCTGACCGCATTCTGGTCGGCTACCCGCATAACGGGGCTTGGCACCGCCCGGACATGAAGATCGTGTCCCTTTATGTGGATCAAAAACCTGAGGGCGATCTGAGCGAAACGCGCGCGAAAGAATTCGGCTTCCAGGTTTACCCGACAATTGCGGAAGCTCTGCGCTGCGGAGGCAGCAAGCTGGCTGTCGATGCGGTGATGATTATCGGCGAGCACGGGCATTATCCGCGCAATGAAAAGGGCCAGATTCTCTATCCGCGATATGAATTTTTCAAGCAGTGCGTGGACGTATTCGAGAAAGACGGCAGTTCGGTTCCGATTTTTAATGACAAGCATCTCTCTTACAGTTTTGAAAAAGCAAAATGGATGGTGGATGCTTCCCATCGCCTGGGATTTCCGATGCTTGCGGGCTCATCGCTGCCGGTAACCTGGCGCCTGCCGGATCTCGAACTGCCGCTTGGCTGCGAGATTGAAGACGCGCTGATGGTGGGGGAAGGCGGCTCGGATGCCATGGATTTTCACGCGCTTGAGGGTATGCAGTGTATGGTCGAGCGGCGCAAGGGCGGCGAGACCGGGGTTAAAGCTGTTCAACTGATCGAAGGCGATGCCGTCTGGAAAGCGGGCGATAACGGACGATGGTCGAAAGAACTGCTGATCGCGGCGCTCTCGCGCAGCGATACGCCGCAGGGTCTGACCGTGAAAGATGGACGCACGCAGGACCTGGTGCACAACGGACAATTGCCGAAGCTGGTCAAGAATCCGTGGGCTTACTTCATCGAGTATGCGGATGGCCTGAAAGCCACGCTGCTCATGCTGGACGGCGCCGTTGCTGATTACAATTTTGCCGCGCGCGTTAAGGGACTTGGGCTTCAATCGAACCAGTTCCTGCTGACGCCGGAGCCGAATGTGACCTATTCGGCGTGCCTGGTGAGCAAAGTTGAGGAAATGTTCATGACGGGCAAAGCGCCCTATCCGGTCGAGCGGACTTTATTGGCCAGCGGCATGCTGGAAAGTTGCCTGACGTCCCGGGTCCAGAACCATCAGCGGCTCGAAACGCCGCATCTCAAAGTCATTTATCAGGCGCCGCAAGAGAGTCAGCGCGCACATGCGTGAACTGCGCAAAGTTAATCATTCCAAATTTGCTTTTCCTCGGATAGAATGAAAACCGCGAGTTTCGATCCTGGCTCGTAATTCCTGCTTTGAGGGGAAAGGATCAGGAGGAATTCACATGAGGACATTCTTTTTGTCTGCCGCCGCTCTGTTCGCTCTTTTGACGCCGGCCGGCGCGCAACCCGTAATAAACGCAGGTGGAGTAGTCAATGCCGCCAGCTATCAGCCCGGCATCGCACCGGGTTCAATTTTTGTTGTTTTTGGAAGCAATCTTGGTCCTGCGACGCTGGTACAGGCATCCAGCCTGCCGCTTGAAGACAGCCTGGCGGGCACCAAAGTTCATTTTGAGCCCGCTGCTTCAGGCCTGGTGACCGGCCAGCGGTCCGCTGCCTCTTCGGTTGACGCCCTGATGGTGTACACGTCCGCAGGCCAGGTGGCGGCGCTGCTCCCGAAAGGCACAGCTCCAGGGTCATATACCGCTACCGTGACGTTTAACAGCCAAACCAGCGCGGGCATCACTGTGACTGTGGTCAAGCGTAATCTTGGAATCGTTACCGCAGACGCGTCAGGTGCGGGCCAGGCGCAGGCCACCTATGGTGGTTATGACCTCAACCGCTTCACGAATGGCACCCTATCTTATGCCGGCCATGCCTGGCTATTGCGGCCCGCGATTGATGGCGACACGATCATATTCTGGGGCACTGGCGCTGGGGATGATCCGAATTTTAACGATGCGGACGGCACTGGTACGCCCACGAACATGAGCGCGTCCTTCACCATCATTATCGCAGGCGTCACGGTCCACCCGACTTACGTAGGCCGCTCTCCCGGAGGGCCCGGACTCGATCAAGTCAACGTCAAGCTTCCCACTGGTGTGGTTAAAGGTTGCTTTATCGATGTTGTCATTTCGTGGAGTGATCCAAGCTTTTCGAATCACGTGACGGTTGCAACCGCCAATAAAGGCGATAGCTCCTGCCAGGGGTCGGGCCTGACGGCAGCTCAAATGCACAAGCTGGATACGGGTGGAACTTTGGTGATTGGAGAGCTGAGTCTGTTGAAGACAGCTACTGACGTAACGGTTCAAGGGACGACCTCCACACTGACGACCGAGAGCGCAGCAGCGTCTTTTTCTAGATACACGGGCGGCACCTATGGTTCGGCCAACTTCGCGTTCAATCAAAGTGGATCCTGTCACTTCATCCACCGGACCGGTTCGAGTCAGGATATTCTCGCGGGCAAACCGTCTGCACCGGTAGACGCGGGTCCCCAACTGACGCTGAATGGGCCTAACGTCTCCAATGTGGCGATCCCCATGGCCACCACCGGAATATATAACAAGACCTTTTACTCGAGCGGCTTCGGCGGGATCGGCGGCAGCGGATCCCCGACTCTCGCGCAAGGCACATACACATGGGCCGGGCCCGGAGGTTCGGTTGTCGGCGCCTTCAGCAATGCCAGCGATCCATTTCCAGGCTCATTTACGCCAAACCTGAACGCTATTCCAGATCCCATTGTGCGCAGTCAGGACTTGAACGTCACATGGACAGGCGGAGTCCCAACCGGGGTGCGTGCGGCCTCCAGCGGCGCTGTCGTCACGGTTACCGGATTTGCGTTCCAGCAAACGGGCGGCGATCTCACTAACCCGATTTATACGGCCGACGGGTTTGTCTGCGTGGCGGACGCCGCTGCCGGTTCTCTTACGGTGCCTGCGAGCATCCTGGAGCAGATGCCGGTGGTGCAAAATAACTTCGCTGGTGGTTCGTTCGGCATCCTCGCGGTGAACGACTCTCCCAATCCGCCGGTAGCGTTCACCGCTCCCGGAATGGACCTGGGTTTCGCCACTTATCTGGTGGGCGCGTCGACAACCAGGGGCTACAACTAGACGCAACAAGCGGTTGGCCTGTGTGCAACCCGGCTGCGGTCGTCACGGATTCTAATCGGCGCCGCAGCCTAATCTAAACTGGGGCTCCCAGCTTCTGCGTCAACGCTGCCCGTTAGCGCCTTTCCGGCGAAGTCGCAGCGTCGGCGCGGTCGCGCTGCCAGGGTGGTAGTATAATTTCCCGATCTTTCTATTCGAAAGCATATGACGAAATCGGTGATTCTTGCCGCCTTGCTGCTCGCTCCCGCGGTTGCTCGCGAACCGTTGAGCGCACGAATTGCACACACTGACCCGTCGAAATATTCCGTCGAACACGCAGTTCACGGCGGGGCCGGTGAGTTGCTGTTCGCTGTTCTGTTTGATGAGAAAGCCTTCTATTCCAACCTGCTGTTTCTACACCGTGGCGTAATTCCGCCCAAGGGCGGCATCGGGCATCACTATCACAATCAGATGGAAGAGATGTTCGTCATCCTGAACGGCGAGGCGCAATTCACCGTCGATGGCCGCACGTCGCTTCTTCGGGGGCCTGTGGGCGCCCCGTGCCGCCAGGGCCGTTCGCATGCGATTTACAATCCGACCGAACAGCCGGTTGAGTGGATGAATTTCAGTGTGGCGACCGTCAAAGGCAGATACGATAACTTCGACCTGGATGACGATCGCGTGGGCGTTCCACTCGATCCCAAGCCGGTGTTCATCACTCTTCGCCTGGATCGCAACCTCCTAAAGCCCGTTGCGAATTTTCACGGCGGCAAAGGCACCATATATTACCGGCGCGCGCTCGAGCCGGAGGTCTTCTTCAGCAACTGGGCATATGTCGATCACCTTTTACTGCCTGCGGGAACTTCTGTTGGCCGTCATGTGCACCAGGGCGTGGAAGAGATTTATTACGTTATGAGCGGTAACGGCAATGTGCACGTTGGTGAAGAGAGCGCCGGCGTTCACCAGGATGATGCCATTCCTGTGCTCTACGGCGATGTCCATGCGTTTGAAAATTCCGGCGCGCACGATTTGGAGTTCCTGATCGTCGGTGTTGCGCGCGTCAAAGGCGTGCTGGATACTGCGGACGTAAAGTAAGCTCAAGCGACCGAAGCCTGCACCTCGCGAAAATACTCGATCGTCCTGCGCAAACCGTCTTCCAGCGAAATTTTCGGCTCCCAACTTAAGATGCGGTGGGCCTTCGAAATGTCGGGACACCGCTGCTTCGGGTCATCCTGCGGCAAAGGCCGGTAGACGATCGTCGAATGCGAGCCGGTCAGGCGGCGGATACGCTCCGCGAATTCCAGGATGGTCAATTCCTGCGGGTTTCCAAGATTTACCGGGTAGCGCTCGTCCGATTGCATCAGCCGGCAAAGACCTTCCACCATATCGCTCACGTAACAGAAGCTGCGAGTCTGCGATCCATCGCCAAAAACAGTGATCGGTTCGCCGCGCAGCGCCTGATCGAGAAATGCCGGCACCACTCGCCCGTCATCCAGTTTCATGCGCGGACCGTATGTATTGAAAATTCTGGCGATATTCGTACGCACTTTGTATGTGCGGTGGTACGCCATCGTCATCGCTTCGGCAAAACGTTTGCTTTCGTCGTAACAGGAGCGCGGACCGACCGGATTGACGTTGCCCCAATACGTTTCTACCTGCGGGTGCGTCAGTGGATCTCCATAGCATTCCGAGGTGGACGTCAGCAGGAATGTTGCGTTGTGCGTGCGCGCGATCTCCAGCATCTGGCGCGTACCGGTAGAGCCTGCTTCCAGCGTTTCGATGGGATGCTCCAGGTAATCTTTGGGGCTTGCAGCCGATGCCATATGAATCACGGCATCAATTCCGCCTTCGAGCGTTAAGGGCTGAGTGACGTCATGCCGAAGAAACGCGAATCTCGCGTGATCTGTGAGGTGAGAAATGTTGCGCTCCGATCCCGTCAGCAGATTATCTAGACCGGCGACAGTATGGCCGTCTTTCAGCAACCGGTCGCACATATGCGAGCCGATGAATCCTGCAGCCCCGGAAATAACGATACGCAAACGCTCCTCCAGCGAAGCTCTCATTCTAGCGAACCCCGTTTGCCCGTGCCGGCTGTTAGGCTAGGTATCCATGCACCCATCCGTGGCGGAAATGGCGATTCTCGCGGTGCTTGTCTGCGCTTCGATCGCCGCCTTCTGGTTTCGTTTTCGCAAGGTGGTCATAGCCATCCGCAAAGCGAAGCCCGAAAAAACCTGGAGCCTGCACCCGTTGATTCCGCGCATCGCGCGTTTTATTTGGGAAGTGCTATTACAGGGCAAAGTGATTTTCGACCGGCCGCTTCCCGGCTTTGCGCATGCGCTGGTGTTCTGGGGGTTCTGTGCGTTCGCTTTGGTCACAATCAACCACATCGCCATGGGGTTCGGTGCGGCGCTTATCCCAAGAGAAAGCTCTTTCGGCCGTGTTTATTTTGCGTTAGTCGCAGTGTTTGCCGTTGCTGTGGCCATCGGGATCGCCGGGCTTGCTGTGCGGCGCTTCGTCTCGCGGCCGGTTTGGCTCGGGCACGTTTCCGGCGAATCGGGCGTGATCGCGCTGCTGATTTTCCTCCTGATGGTGACTTATTTGGGCACATATTGGCTCGGCGAAGAGGCCGCCACTGGTCGCGTGAGCTGGTGGCTGCATACTCTCACGTTGCTCGCATTCCTGCCCCTGATTCCTCATACCAAACATCTACACTTGATATTAAGCCCGGCCACAATTTTTGCCCGACGCGATGGGTTCAGCCGGATACCTCCGCTCGAAGGCGATGAAGATTTCGGTCTCGACAGCGGTAAAGACATCACGAAGCTGATTGCTCTGCAAGCCTACTCATGCGTCGAATGCGGCCGCTGCACCGAATTCTGCCCCGCATACAACACCGGCAAAGTGCTGAACCCGAAGGAAATTATTCTTGGGATGCGCGGTTATCTGAATGAGCAAGGCGCCGGCTCGGAAGCGCCCCTGTTGGGACCGCATATTTCCAGCGAAGCCGCATTCCAGTGCACTACTTGCGGCGGCTGCGAGTACTCGTGCCCGGTCGGTATCCAGCATCTTCCGGTGATCATCGGTCTGCGGCGTGGAGCGGTTAACACCGGCAAGTGGGAAGATGAGTACGGCTCGAAATTCTTTCTCACACTCGAGCGTAACGGTAACTCCCTTGGATTTTCCGCCACTGAGCGCCAGAAGTTCATCGAGAAAAACCAACTCCCTTTCTTCGATGGCACTCAGGAATACTGCCTCTGGCTAGGCTGCATGGGGGCTTATGATACAGGCGGCAGGGAGACGATTCTCGCCCTGACCCGCATCCTGCGCCATCTCGGTATCACTTTCGGCGTATTACGCAAAGAGAAGTGTACCGGCGACCCGATCCGCCGTCTTGGTAACGATTATCTATTCTCTCAGCTCGCCGAGCCCAACCTCGAGCACTTGAAGGAAAGCAAAGCTCAAAAGTTGATTTCTATTTGCCCGCATTGCGTCAGAACCATGGGAGAAGACTGGAAAGAATTCGGCGCGGCGCTTCAGATCGAGCATCACAGCGAACTGCTGGCGCGCTACGCGGACCGGTTGCCGCAAGCGAATGGTGCGCACGGCACCGTCGTTTATCATGATCCTTGCTACCTCGGCCGCTATCGCAACATTTACGACGAGCCGCGACAGGTGATCGCGCGTTTTGCGAGCGAAATCGACCCTCCCCGCGCGCGTGAACGTTCCTTTTGCTGCGGCGCCGGCGGCGGCCAGATGTTTCTCGGCGAGGAAAAGGGCAAGCGGATCAACGTGGCGCGCGCGGAAGAACTGGCGGCCGCCGGTGCAGAAACAGTCGGCGTGGCGTGCCCCTTCTGCCAGTCGATGTTTCGCGATGCCCTTGCGGCAGTCAGCCAGACGCCGCCCAAGTTGCTCGACATTGCGCAGATTGTCGCGGCGGCCATTGAGCCGCAGTGAGAAACCTATTTCGACGCCGGGATCGAACTCACACTCGGCGTCGCTCCGCCGCGCCATTTACGAAATGCGTAACGAAATCCGTTTCCGGCAATTTCTGCCAGCTCGGTATCCGAGAACGCAAACTGCGTTTTTGCCAGATCGTACTCCCGCGTGAGGGTTGTCCCGAAGATTCCCGGGTCGTCCGAATTCAGCACAATCGGCACGCCCGCTTCGTGAAGGCGCCTGACCGGATGTTCGTTGAGCGAGCGGACCGCGCCGGTCGCTACGTTGCTGGTTAGCGAAATCTCAAGTGGAATGGCATTATCACGCAGATGTCGCACCAGAGCCGGATCGTCAATTGCGCGAATTCCATGGCCGACTCGCTCCGCTCCGATTCGTAGCGCACCCCATATCGACTCCGGTCCCGCCGTTTCTCCGGCGTGCGCCGTCAGCCGCAGCCCCTTACTCTGTGCGAATTGGTACGCTTCTCGAAACCACTCGGCTGGGCCGCGCTCCTCGTCGCCACCAATCCCGAACGACACGACACCATCGTCGACCCGTTCTGCCGCGAGCTCCGCCACCTGCATCGCGTGCGCCGCGCCGAAATGGCGAATCGCATCGAGATTCCACCAGACCTCAACCGGCGACGCGGCCTGCACGCGCCGGATGGCTTCGTAGATCGCCGCGAAATTTTGTTTCTTCCACAAAACCACGCCCGCAGAGAGCGTAATCTCGGCATAGCGGACGTTTTCTCGTTCCAAATTCTCCAGCAGGCGCTTCAACAACAGCGCGTAATCGTCCGGACTACGCAGGTGCTCCACCACCCACTTGAAACACTCCAGAAAGCCGGCGAAATTGGAAAACCGGTATCGCTGCCTGATCTCCTCGATCGGCGCTTCCGGCACAAGTTCGTGCAGGATCTCGGGAGTTGCCGAACCCTCCAGATGCAAGTGCAGTTCCGCTTTCGGAAGTTCATGGAGTGCGCCCATCCCTGCCATAATAAACTCGGATGACTGTTGCGGACATCGAAGCGATCGTTGGCGGCTACCACGGCGACGCTTTCCGCATTCTCGGGCCACATTCGGTTCGCAAACGCGGCGATCAGCCGCGCTGGGAGGTCCGCGCGTTTCTGCCTCAAGCGGTCTCTGCGGAAGTCGTCACTTCGCAATGTGTTGTTCCTTTATCCAAGCGCCACCAAGAAGGCTTCTACGCGGCTCTATTGGAAGGTGAGCCTCAGGCTTATACGTTTCGCGCGCACCTTGGTGACGGCCGCACAGTTGAGTTTGATGATCCCTATCGCTTTCCTCCCATGCTTTCCAGCTTTCAACTGCACCTCCACTCCGAGGGGACAAATTACGAAAGCTATCTCATGCTCGGTGCACACCTGGTCGAAGTAGACGGCGTCGCCGGAGTGCGATTTGCGGTGTGGGCGCCGAATGCGGAGTGCGTCACACTGGTGGGAGATTTTAACGACTGGGACACGCGCCGCCATCCCATGCGTCTGCGCGACGGCGGCATCTGGGAAATTTTTCTTCCCGGCGCCTGTGAGGGCTGTGCTTATAAGTACAACGTGCGATCCCGCTTGCACGGTTACCGCCAGCTCAAAGCGGACCCCTATGCGTTTTATTGCGAGACGCCGCCCAAATCTGCATCCGTCGTCGCCGACATCGACAAATATCAATGGCGCGACGGCCCATGGATGGAAGCCCGAGCCAAGTGTGAGTGGCTTCGGGAACCGATTTCCATTTACGAGGTTCATCTCGAGAGTTGGCTCCGCGGGCCGCACGGAGAATCTCTCAGCTATCGCGACCTGGCGCAGAACCTCGTCTGCTACGTCAAACAGATGGGCTACACGCATATCGAGTTGTTGCCTGTCATGGAGCACCCTTTTTCCGGATCCTGGGGTTATCAGGTGATCGGTTATTACGCGCCGACCTCTCGTTTCGGCCCCCCGGAAGATTTCATGCATCTGATCGATCGCTGCCATCAGGAAAACATCGCTGTAATCGTCGATTGGGTTCCCGCGCACTTTCCAAAAGATGCCCATGGTCTGGCTTACTTCGATGGCTCGGCGCTATATGAACACGCCGATCCGCGAAAAGGCGAACATCGCGATTGGGGTACCCTGATTTTCAATTACGGCCGCAATGAGGTGAAAGAGTTTCTCATCTCCAATGCCCTGTTCTGGCTGCGGAAATATCACATTGATGGCTTGCGCGTGGATGCCGTAGCGTCCATGCTTTATCTCGATTACTCGCGCCGGCCCGGCGAATGGATTCCTAATCAATATGGCGGCAATGAGAATCTCGAAGCCATCGATTTTATTCGTCGCTTTAACGAGCTGGCTCACCAGGTCCCTGGTGCGATTACCGTCGCTGAAGAATCCACGGCATTTACGGGCGTGTCCCGGCCAGTCTATTTGAACGGCTTGGGTTTCACCATGAAGTGGAACATGGGCTGGATGCACGACATGCTCGAATATTTCAGCAAAGATTCTGTGCATCGCAAGCATCACCACCACAACATCACCTTCAGCATGCTCTACGCGTTTACCGAGAATTTCGTCCTGCCCATCTCGCACGATGAAGTCGTTCACGGTAAGCGCTCCCTGCTAAGTAAAATGCCGGGTGACGAATGGCAGCGCTTCGCCAACGCTCGTGCTTTTCTGGCATACATGTACGCACACCCCGGCAAGAAACTGTTGTTTATGGGCAGTGAGATTGGCCAGTATGAAGAGTGGTACCATGCGTCGAGCGTGCCTTGGGACCTGATTCAGTTCGATTACCATCGAAAACTACAGGACACGGTTCGTGCACTCAATCGGTTCTATCGCAGCAATCCAGCCATGTACGAAGTCGATTTTCATTATTCCGGTTTTGAATGGATGGATTTCCACGATGTCGAAAACTCCGTGATTGCATTTATTCGAAAAGCCGCCGATCCCAATGATTTCCTGCTGTTCTGCTGTAATTTCACTCCTGTGGTTCGCACGCCCTACGAATTCGGCGTGCCGGCTGAGGGGATCTACGACGAGGTGTTCAATACCGACGCCGAATCCTTCGGTGGCAGCGGTGTAAAGAATTTCAGCGTGCTGTCGCGGCCCGTCCAGCGCCACAACCGCCCGCACAGCATTTCGATTACATTGCCGCCGCTCGCGGTGGTCGCTTTCCGGCGGCGTGCATGATCCGGCCTCCGCTTTTTCCTGGCCACTTCGCTATCCCTGCGATAATCTAGCTTCTCGGACATCATGAACGGAAATCCATACGACGTTGCGATTATCGGCGCCGGCCACAACGGCTTGGTAGCGGCGGCTTATCTGGCCCGCGCCGGCCACAAAGTCGTCGTGCTCGAGCGCCGGGATCTGGTCGGCGGATGCTCTGTCACAGAAGAAGTCTGGCCCGGGTTTCGTGTTTCAACCGCAGCTTACCTGGCCAGCCTCATGCAGGAGCGCATCGTTCGCGATCTCGATCTTACCAAATACGGTTACATCGTCGACGCCAAGGATCCCGCGTTCTTCTCCGCGTTTCCGGATGGAAGGTACTTTTTCATGTGGCAGGACGAGCGCAAGACGCTCGAGGAAATTGCGAAGTTCTCAACCCGTGACGCCGAGGCCTATCCCGCCTACGAAGCTCACCTGGAGAAGCTCGCCGAATTCGTGGAATCTCTGCTGCTGACTACGCCGCCCGAGTTCCCCCCGCGCAGCCTCGGCGATTTCATCGATTATCTTAAACTCGCCGCGCGAATCCGCAAGCTGGGTCGCAGGCAGATTGTCGGCCTGGTCAAAATCTTTACCCAAAGCGCCGCGGATTTTTTGGATGAATGGTTCGAATCTCCCGAGCTCAAAGTCACTCTCGCCACCGACGGCGTAATCGGCGCCAATGGCGGTCCTCATTCGGCTGGAACCGCTTACATTCTGCTGCATCACTGCATGGGCGGCGTCGGTGGTAAGCGCGGCTTGTGGGGTTTCGTGCGCGGCGGCATGGGCTCGATTTCGGAGGCCCTCGCTCAATCTGCCCGCAAGTACGGCGCGGAAATTCGCATGAATGCTCCCGTCGAGCGCATCCTGGTGCAGGACGGCAGCGTGCGCGGCGTCGCGCTCTCAACCGGCGAGGAAATTGAGGCGCCTATGGTCGCGTCTAATCTCGACCCCCCCACGACGTTTCTGCGTTTGCTCGACGAGCACGATCTCGACACTGAATTCAGAAACTCCATTCACCGGTACCGCAGTGAGGGAACCTCGCTAAAGATCAATCTCGCGCTCGCCGGTTTGCCCGATTTCCTCGCCCTTTCCGGTCCCGGCCCGCACCATCGCGCCACCATGCATATCTGCCCCTCCATCGACTATGTCGAGCGCGCCTGGGACGACGCCAAATACGGCCAGCCTTCCCGCCGCCCTCTGCTCGAAATGACCATGCCCACCATGTACGATCCCTCGCTCGCTCCGTCAGGTCATCACATCATGGGAATTTTTCTTCAGTACGCGCCTTACACACTGCGCGGCGCGGACTGGGATAGTGTCCGCGAGCCTTACGCCGATCACGTAATCGACTTGATCCAGGAGTATGCTCCCAACATCCGCTCGCTTATCGTAGAACGCCAGGTCCTCACACCGCTCGATCTCGAACGCCGCTTCGGTCTTACCGGCGGCAATATCTTCCATGGCGAGATGAGCCTCGATCAGATGTTCGTCATGCGCCCGGTCGCGGGCTGTGCGCGTTATCGTACGCCCGTCGCAGGCCTCTATCTATGCGGATCGGGCGCTCATCCCGGCGGCGGCGTCATGGGCGCTCCAGGTTACAATGCTGCCCGCGAGATGCTCAAAGTCTTGCGTAAGGTGCAGGCCGATCAGCGTGCTCCCGCCAAAGTCTGGTCATCGCCTAAGTAATTACGAAAGTATCCAGGCTTCCGGATGATGGGTAAATCCGATGTGCGGGTAATAGCCCACCGCTTTCGGCGCAGCCAGCAGGACAATTTTAGTAAGCGGCCCGGATTCCTTCCTTGTCCGCTGCACCAGCTCCTTACCGATGCCTTGCTTCTGATGTGACTGCCGCACCGCCAGATCCGCCAGGTAAGTAACATACGAAAAATCTGTCAGCGATCGCGAAATTCCAACTAATAATCCGCCATCCCAAGCCGTGATTACTAGGTTCGCGATGGCAAGCATCTGCGCCATCCGCTCACGGTCGTCTACGGGCCTTCGTTCGCCCAGAGTCGAGGCCCGATAAAGTTCAATCACTTCGTCCAAATTCAGCTTATTGCCAACGCGATAATCGATCACGGAATCCCTTCAACTTACCGCTCGCATGCTCCCGAAAAGCTGCCGGTGACCTTCCATTACCTGCTTCTTCGCCTCCAGATTTGGCTCCAGACTCCACTCGCCGTTCTCGTGCGTGCCGCCCAGCAAAATTCCGTCGCGCCGTGGAAACATGTAAAGCTGCTCTTTGATGACCGCGTACTCAACTTCCGGTTGAGGCAGCAGCACCGTGAGTTGTCCCTTGACCGGCGTAAGCTGCTCATCCCCGAATAGCGCGCGTGCTCCCAGCCCCGTGCAATTGATGACCACTGCCTCCGGCAGGGCGATCACTTCCTCGAGACTTCGGAACTCCCGAACCACCACGCGCCCACCCGCGAGAAAAAAATCGCGCAGCACGGCATTTAGGTAAACCGGCGGCTCGATCATCATCGTGTCGAACTGTCGCACATACGTAGAGGCAAAAGGATGCTCGCCGCGAGCCAGATCGTGGAGTTCGGGAAACAGGTCCCGCAGCGGGCTGTTCGATCCGATGAGCCGGTTGTCGGCCACAGGCTCATCGCTCAGCAGATAATTCGGCAGCCAGCGTACGCCGTAGTAATCGCCGAGCATCGTTTGGAAATAGCGGTTGGAAATTCGCGCCGCGCGAATGAACTGCTCGTTGAATTCCGCTGTCGCCCGGTCTTGCTCGAATACCGAGACCGGCAGCCATTGCGCTCCCGCGATGTTGGACGTTGTTTCCGGCGGCAGATCTTTGGCATAAATCGTCACCGTTCGGCCACGCCTCTGCAACAAACGCGCCGTTGCGAGTCCCACGCCCCCACATCCGATCACAGCGGCATTCGACTCACCTGTCACCTGCGCCAGTTCGACTGCCATAAACGACGTGCCCCACGACAGCGTCATTCCGTCGCCGCCGTGCCCGTAGTTGTGCACGATGACCTTGGCTCCCGCCTTCTCCGCACGCACCACGAAGCCCGATGGCCGGAACGGCCGCAGTCCGGCGACCGTGCGCGTGACCCGGTCATCCGAGACGAACACCGGCGCAAACCTTTGCCTGTATGGAACTGCGGGAATCGCGCCTGCCGGCGGTTTATGCGCCACGCAGCCAACCGCCGCCGCCGAAGCTCCTCCCGCCAAACCCGCGAGAAAGTCCCGCCGTCGAATCACGTTATTTCGCCGCTGCTGCCACCGCGTCCGACACCGGCCCCAGCAGATGCGCGCGCGACTGATCCGCCGGCTTGGTCGTCAGCAGCACCATGTGCACGCCGTTTTCCGGATCGGCCCATGCTACGGTGCCCGTCGCTCCATAATGGCCGAACGTCCTCCGTGAACATCCATGTCCGAATGTCCCGGGTTGCAACATCCAGCCCAGCCCCCAAGCCTCATTCAGGCCAGAAGTATGATTCGAAATCATCGCCGCCGCCGTTTCTCGCTTCAGCACGCGCCCCTCTGGCGCGAGAAACGATTCGAGAAACCGCGACACATCTCCAGCGGTCGAATGCACCCCGCCCCACGGCGCACCCAGATCGCGCCAATAAATGCTGTTCCAGTTCCAATCGGCATTGCCTTCCACCTGGCACTGCGCTGTGTCCTCCACGCGCCGTCCGCCCAGCCCCAGCGATGTCTGCCGCATCCCCAGCGGTAGAAAAACCTCACGCCGTAAAAAATCCCGGAACGGCGTTTGCGTAATCTTCTGCGCAATCTCCGACGCCAGCAGAATCCCCATGCTCTGGTAACTCACTTTGGCGCCGGGCCTGAACAGCAGCGGCGTCCGGCACACGCCCGCCACGAATTCCGAAAGCGGCGCGTGCCTTTTTCGCAGCGCCTCATTCTCCGGCAGCATGTCCGGCAGCCCGGAGGTGTGTGTCAGCAAATGCTGGATCGTCACCAGATCCTTGTCGCCGCCCGAGAATTCCGGGATAAACTTTCTCACCGGGTCCGTCAGAGCCAGTTCGCGCCGGTCCGCCAGCACCATCACACCCGTTGCCGTCATTGGTTTCGAAATCGAGGCCAGCACGAACACCGTATCCATGCCGCTCGCCTGCCCGAACGCCCGCGTGAATCGCAGCCGGCCCTGCCGCACATCGAGCGCCGCCGCGCGTACCTCGCCTGCATCGGTTGCTTGCTGAACCAGCCGTGCCGCCTCTTCCAACCGCTGCTTCTGGAGCGTGACCGCCACAGCCGACAAGAGCCACTCCCGCCGCGTCACTTTTTGCCTTTAGCCGTTCCGGCCTTCGCCTTCCGCGCCGCAAAATAATCCGGCGCCTCCGGAACCGCCGCGCCATCCTTGCGCGGAGACGACGCCGCATAATTTACTCCGGTCGCCGAATCGTGCACCACCACCTGCCCGCCTCCCATCCAGCTCGAAAAATCGCCTTGGAGTTCCAGCCGGTGGCCCATCTCGCTCAGCTCCGACCGCACATCCGCCGGCACACGCGCTTCGATCATCACATCGCATCCGCCGAAGGTCAGTTTCGTAAACCGCGGCGCCTCCAGCGCCGCCTGAATATTCATCCCGTGGTCGACCATATTCGAAACAAACTGCGCGTGCGCCTGCGCCTGGTTCAGCCCACCCATGATGCCGTAGCCGATGTGCGTCGATCCCTTCTCCATGAACGCCGGAATGATTGTGTGGAACGGCCGCTTCCGCCCCGCCAGTGCATTGGGATGCTCCGGATCCATTTCGAACAGCCCGCCGCGATCCTGCAGGTGAAACCCGAATCCCTCCACCACCACGCCCGAGCCGAACGAGAGATAAACGCTCTGAATCAACGACGCAATGTTTCCCTCCCGGTCCACCGCCGCCAGATAAATCGTGTCGCCCGCATACTGTTTCGGATCTCCCGGCTTTGGCTCGCACTGCGCATGCTTCGGATCAATCAGCGCCGCCCTCTCCGCCGCGTATTTTTTCGAAACGATTCCGTCTATCGGTACTTTGGCGAACCGCGGGTCCGCCAGGTACCGCTGCAAGTCCGCATACGCCAGCTTCTGCGCTTCCATCTTGATGTGAAACGCTTCTGCGCTCATCGCCGCATACGACCCCAGCGGGAACCGCTCCATAATGTTCAGCATCTCGAGCGTCCCCATCCCTTGTCCGTTGGGCGGCAGTTCGTAAACCTTCCACCCGCGATACTCCGTCGCAATCGGTTCCACCCATTCGGACTGGAATTCGCTCAGGTCCGCCCCCGCCATCGTGCCGCCCAGCCGGTCCGATGTCTTCAAAATCGCTTTGGCGATCGCCCCGCGATAAAACGCCGCCGCTCCTCCGTCCGCAATCAGCGCGAGCGCTTTCTCCAATTCCGGATTCCGGAAAATCTCGCCCGTCTCCGGCGCCCGCCCGTCGCGCAGAAAAATAAGCCGCCCGTTTTCGTCCAGCTCCAGCGTCGAAACCGCCCGGCTCCACCCGCCCGCAATCAACTCGGTAACCGGAAATCCGTTCGCCGCGTAGTAAATCGCCGGCTGGAAAAGATCGCGCCACGGCAACCGCCCGAATTTGCGATGCAGCTTCTCCCACCCGTCCACACACCCCGGCACCGTGACCGACTGGATCCCGTTCTGCGGCATCGTCGTGATCCCCTTCGATCGCAGATACTCGATGGTCAGCGCTTTCGGCGACCAGCCGCTCGCATTAATCCCTGTCAACTTCCCCGTCTTTGCGTCCCAATAAATCGCGAAAAGATCGCCGCCGATGCCGTCGCTCATCGGCTCTACCGCGCCCAGCACTGCATTCGCCGCAATCGCCGCGTCCATGGCCGAGCCGCCGCGCGCCAGTATCTGCGCCCCCGCCTGCGATGCCAGTGTCTGGCTCGTGGCGACGATCCCCTGGCGCGAGATCACCATCGAGCGTGCATAGTTGCGGTCCTGCGAATGAACGGGCATCGTGCCAATTAGCATTGTGACGTAATAAACAGCACTCGTCCTCCGAATTCTCCTCATGGAAACGGAGATCATATCACGCGCTCCCATGGCGCTCGCCGCGCCATGTATGTTAACTTCTCCTCTCAGGAGAGCCGTATGAATCGCCGCGATTTTTTCACCCGCAGTGTAGCCGCCGCGGGCGCTGCCATCGCCCTCGACAAATTCCCTCATCATCTGTTCGCCGGAGTCACCAGGAAAAGCGCCGGCGACCGGGTCCTGCTCGGCCCCAGAAAGATCGAGCTCAGCCGCCTGGCCATGGGCACCGGTACCAATGGCGTCGGCGGCAGCTCCAGCCAGACGCGCAAACTCGGCCTCGCCGGCGTCGCCGATCTCTTCAAAGCCGCCTACGATCAGGGCGTCACCTTCTGGGATTCGGCCGACCAGTACGGCACCCATCCGCACCTCAAGGAAGCTCTCAAAAGCGTGCCGCGCGACAAGGTCACGATCCTCTCGAAAACCCACGCGTCAACGGAAAAAGAAATGCGCGCCGATCTCGACCGTTTTCGCCGCGAAATCGGCACCGATTACATCGATATCCTGCTGCTCCACTGTATGCTCGATGGCAACTGGCCTGCCCAGAAGAAGGGCGCCATGGCCGTCATTTCCGAAGCGCAGGAAAAGGGCATCGTGCGCACCCATGGCACTTCCTGCCATACGCTCGAAGCTCTCAAAACTTCATCGCGCACTCCCTGGGTCGAGGTCGATCTGGCGCGCATCAATCCCGCGCAGGTCGCCATGGACGCCCCGCCTCAAACCGTCATCGGTGTGCTGCGTGAAATGAAAGCGGCCGGTAAAGGCGTGATCGGAATGAAAATTTTGGGCGCAGGCGCGCTCCGCAATAAAGTCGACCAGAGCCTGCAATTCGCCCTATCGCTCGATTGCGTCGATTGCTTCACCATCGGCTCGGAATCCCGCGCCGAAATGCTCGATTTAGTGAAGAAGATCCCCGCGGCGAGTGTACGCGGATAACAACGCCGAAAATGGGGACTGGCTTCGCTGTCCCAAGCCACACTCCCGTTCGGCTATCGCCGGAAACTTCCGCGCGCGTGGACAGCGCTGCCTGTCCCCATTTTTCTTCCTTGTAGAGCTTCGTATGTTGAAGTCGAGCTTCGTGCGTGAAGCGGCCGCCCCGGCCGCCGACTACCGTGCTCAGGTAAATCGGCCGGGTCCCGAGCCCGACGTCCCGCATCCGCCCGTCGCGAACTTCGACAGCAGCCGCTCAATCTCTTCCGACCGGCAATCCGGGCACTCCAGTTCCCGGTCGGCATCCTGCATCCGCCTCAGCTTTTCAAAAATTTTGCCGCACTTCCGGCACCGGTATTCGTAAAGAGGCATCGTCGGCTCTATTATCCCAGATGCATGGAACCGCGCCGCAGGGACAACGTCTCACTCTCCCCTGTGCGCGATCAGTTCCACGAAAAATGTCCGCCCCGGCTGCCGCATGCTATCCACCACGGCATTGAGCGCGATCGGATCGTAGTATCTCCGGTTCAACGCATTACGGATGCCGAACTGAAAATCGAAATTCGGCAGCAGGTGTTTCGAGGTAATCGTCGCGTCCGCCAGATATACCGGGCCTACCCACGCCCCCGCCATCGTTCGCCGCGCACTGTAGTACTCCATTCCGCTCGAGGCGTCCAATTTCCGCCCCAACGGCACCGCAAACCGCAGCTTAGCCAGATTCTCCGGAGAGTTTTCCAGAAGCCCGTCCCGGTCGTGATCTCTGGATCTCTGGAGCGCGTAGCTCGCCGTGGCTTCGAGCCACCCCGTGGGCCGCGTGTTGATCTCCGTCTCAAACCCGTAGGCGTGAATTCTGCCCACGTTCTGATACTGGATCGTGCCCCCGCCCGTGTACACGCCCACCAAAAAATCTCGTAACCAGTACCCATAGGCTGCCCCCACCACACTCAACCGCTTCCCGATCTTCCGCTCGATATCCATTTCCAGCGTGTCTGCTTTTTCCGGCCGGGCCTGCGGATTTGGCCTGCCGCTCCGGCCATCGTCGAAGAATAATTCGAAAGCGCTCGGGTTCCGAAAACCGCGGCCGTAAAGGAACTTGTATGTCCACACTCTGGACGGCTGGTAAATCAGCGCCGCCCGCGGCGAGACAGAATCGTGACGGTAAGACGAATGATCGAAACGCAAACCCAGATCCAACGTCCAGCGATCCGAGAGCTTTCGCTCGTCCTGAGCGAACAGCGCCACCTGCTTGTCGCGCCGTTCGATATGCATGATCCCGACCGGCTCTGGCGAAACGTCGTAATCTTCCTGCAGACTTCGCAGATCGATTTTGCCTTCGCCGCCCAGTGTCAGCGTGCCCAAGTGAGCCAGGTCGAAACGGTAGGCCAGCTCAGTGCCGACCCAGTCTCCCAGGAACGGTTGCCGGTTGTCTTCGATGTCGCCTTCTAAAGGGTATTCGAAGCGCGCCCGCTCGTGAAATCCATCGTAGTAGGTGCGCCATTGGAGCGCCCCCCCATGGACCTCACGCGTATAATCCGCTTCCACATAGTTGCGGCTGTCCTGTTCGCTCGTCCCCCGGTCGTTGAATACCGTGTCTCCCCAGGAAATCGGCTGGATCTTTTTCCGGTCTGAAAAAGCCGCTGTGAAGTTCCAGTTCTTCCATACCAGGTTGGAAAATAGGTGATAGCCGCGCTCGCCATTCATGCGCATCGCCCGGCCGTAGTTGGTTTCCGGCGCGTCAAACGCCGGAAAATATAACGGGCTTTCTCCGTCGGTGTTGTAGATCGACCCGGAAAACAGCGCCTTCACGTTCTTGCCGATAGCCGTCGCTCCCTTGATCTGGCCCCATTTTTCTCCGAAACTGCCCAAATCCGTCGTCAGACTGGGCGCCCCGATCTCGTCGGGCGTCTTGGTGATGAGGTTAATGGTGGCGAAAATTCCATTGCTGCCGTAGAGCGCCGAAGACGGCCCGCGGATCACCTCGATCCGCTTGATCAGGTTCATGTCGATCGGAAAATCGCGGCCGAAGTACAGCTCGAAATCCAGAATGTTGTCCGCCATGTTGTGCCCGTTCACCATCACTAGGAACCGGCTGGCGTAATCGCCGGGCAGGTTAAACCCTCGCACCCCCACAGTCTGAAACGTGCGGTTGTCGCTTATGTAAAAACCCCTTACCGAAGCCAGCGCCTCCGCCAGCGTCCGGTAACCGTATTTGTGGATGTCCTCGGCTGTGATGACGGTCACGCTCGCCGGCGCGTCTTCCAGGCTCTGTTCATGCCTCGCCGCGCCCTCCACCTTGATCGCCATCAACTGCTCGAGCGTCAGCGAGCTAAGATCCTTGCGCGCTACCGTTTCGTTGTCGTCCCCTCGCCCCGGCCCAGCGAGCCACACCACCAGACCGCACAGGAGCGCCATGCGCCTCATGTCCGTACTATCGGCACTGTGGCCGGTACTCTTTAGTAGAGCCGCGCGCATTCCGGTCTTGTTCGTCAATACCTCCATTTCGCACCGCGTTCACCTGGTTGACATCAATATATGTACGTCGACATCATAACGGCATGCGTACCACCATCACGCTGGAAGATGATGCCATAAAGGCTATCCAGGCATACGCCAAGAGCCGTCATGTCTCCCTGGGAAAAGCTGCCTCAGAGCTGGTGCGCCGCGGCGCGCGTTATCAGCTCGGCACCCGCAAAGTAAACGGCATCCCCGTTTTCGACGTCCCCGATGACTTTCCGCAAATCAGCACCGAACAGGTGCAATCTCTGCTGGACGAGGAATGAGCCGCCAGTTGGTGGATGTGAACGTGCTTCTCGCCCTTCTTTGGCCGCGCCACGAGGGTCACCTTGCGGCGCATGCTTGGTTCGCGAAATCCGGCCACCGGGCATGGGCCACCAATCCGCTGGTCGAGGTCGGTGTGCTGTGCTTGCTCACAAGTCCGTCCGTGACCCAAGGCACGTAAGCTCGGCATCGGCACTTTTGGGTATTAAGCGAAATCACCAGCCAATCGGGGCATCAATTCTGGCCGCTGGACCGGCCGGTCGTGAGCGGCGGCATGGGCCAGGAGCAGGGCATCCGGCCATTGCCTGTGGCCCTTCAGGCGGGCGGCGAGGGTTTTCAGAAAAAGCGCAATGGCGTTCTGGTCACATTTGATACCGGCGTAAAAGAGCTGGCCTCTGGAGAACTCACCCGGCATGTTCATGTTCTGAAGTCCGGTTGATCCGTCACACAAGATCGGTGGCTCCCGCCGCCACTCCCCTCTTTGCATGTAAAATGAATTCTTCCTGCCTGTAAAATTCTTTTGAAAGAGGAGAACCGATGTCCAGAAAAACGTTCCTTGCATCCCTAGCCGTCGCTGCTCTGGCGTTCACCCTCACCGCCGCCGACGAGAAGAAAACCGAAGGCAAAAAGACTGCGGCCAAATCCGGCGGCGTCTTGCAGCCTCAAATGACGCCCGAAGGCGGATGGGACAAAGCCATGGGCAACCTCGGCGAAAAGCCCTCCGAACCCTGGAGCGCCACCACCGTCGGCGCCGGCGTTAACGGAAAACCGCTGCCCGGCAAACCCGTCACCGTCACCGGCGAGATCATCGACCTTTCCTGTTACCTCCAGCTCGGCAAGCACGGTGAGAAACACAAGTCCTGCGGCCAGAAATGCCTCACCGCCGGCCAGCCCATCGGCCTGCTTACCAAAGAAGGCGCCGTCTACATGCTCATGGATGAAGAGCACGACCCACGCCGTGACGGCCAGACCGAGCTGCGCAAAGCTGCCGGCGATCACTTCGCGCACGTCATGGAAGTCAGCGGAACCGAAACTACCGTCCGCGGCATTCATGCCATCTACGTGCAGGGTTTCGTAAAAAAGTAGGAATGAATTGTCCGCGTCTCATGGCCGGCGGCGCACTGCCGGCCATTTTTATAACTCTTTGTCTTGCCGCCGCTCCGCCGTCGAAAACGGCCCTTCAGCCACGCGAGCCGCTCGGTCTTGCTCCCGTGGTCTGGCCCCGGGATAATCCGTACACTCCCGAAAAAGCCGCGCTGGGCCGCTATCTTTATTTCGATCCGCGGCTCTCCGCCGACGGCACCGTCTCCTGCGCCACCTGCCACAATCCGAAATTCGCGTTTACCGATGGCGATGCCGTTTCCACCGGCATCCGCGGCCAGAAAGGGAATCGCAGCGCACCGACAGTCATCAACCGCGCCTACAGCCTCGCCCAGTTCTGGGACGGCCGCGCCGCAACCCTCGAGGCTCAGGCCACCGGGCCCATGGCTAACCCCATCGAGATGGGCAACACCCACCAGGCCATCGTCGGCCATCTCAAAAAAATCGCAGGCTATCGCGAACTCTTCGCCCGCGCCTTTAACAAAGAAGATTTCACGATCGATGAAGTCGCCCAAGCCATTTCCACTTTTGAGCGCACCATCATGTCCGGCAACTCGCCTTATGACCGCTACAATGCTGGCCGGAAAAACGCCATGACCCCCGCCCAGGTCCACGGCATGGACGTCTTTTTTAATAAGGCCAAGTGCGATGCCTGCCACGAGGGCGTCAACTTCACCAGCAATATGTTCGCGAATATCGGCATCGGCATCGACAAGCCTGATCCCGACCTCGGCCGTTTCGCCGTCACTCACGATCCCAAAGATTGGGGCGCGTTCAAAACCCCGACGCTTCGCGAAATCGCACGCACTGCTCCTTACATGCACGATGGCAGCCTCAAAACCCTCGATGATGTCGTGGAGTATTACGATAAAGGCGGTACGCCGAACAGGAATTTGGACGCAAAAATCAAGCCGCTGCATCTCGCGCCTCAGGACAAAAAAGACCTCGTCGCATTCCTCAACGCCCTGAGCGGCGAAGGCTGGCAGGCGATCAACCCCCCGGAGAAATTCCCCGAATGAGTCGACGGATCTTATTTTGCTTCGGCATCCTGTTCGTTGCGATCGCGGTCGGTTCCTGCAACCGGCAGTCGCGCAAACAGATCGCCGTCATTCCCAAGGGCCAGGCCCACCTGTTCTGGCAGTCGGTTCACGCCGGCGCCGTCGCCGCTTCGCGCGAAACCGGCGTCGATATCATCTGGGACGGGCCGGCTTCCGAAACGGATTTCACCGGCCAGTTGAAAATCGTCGACGCCATGATCGCCCGCCATGTCGACGCCATCTGCCTCGCTCCCATCGACCGCACCGCCATGGTCAGCGTGGTCGACCGCGCCGCGCGTCAAAACATTCCTGTGGTGATTTTCGATTCCGCCGTCGACTCCAAAAACTTCATCGCTCAGGTCGCCACCGACAACTACCGCGCCGGCGAAATGGCCGGTATGCGTATGGGGAAAATTTTGAATGGAAAAGGAAAGGTGGCAGAAGTCGCGGTCGAGCCCGGCTCCGCTTCCACCATGGCGCGCGAACAGGGCTTCGAAGACGCCATCCGGCTGAAATTCCCCGGCATCAAAATTGTCGATAAACGCTACGGATGGGCCGACCGTGCAAAATCGCTTGCCGTCGCCGAAAACATGCTCACCGCGCACAGCGACCTCGACGCCATGTTCGCTTCGAATGAATCGAGCGCCGTCGGCGCCGCACAAGCCCTCAAAGGCCGTTCGAGCAAAGTGAAACTGGTGGGATTTGACTGGAGCCCCGGGCTGCTGGACGACGTGCAGTCCGGCCTCATCGACTCACTCGTCGTGCAGGATCCGTTCCGCATGGGCCACGACGCCGTCATGGCCGCGGTCGACAAGCTGAAAGGCGGCACGCCGCAGAAGTTGCAAAACCTGCCTCCGCGCGTGGTGACCCGCGAAAACCTCAACGATCCGGAAGTATACAAACAGGTCCATCCGGATCTCGACAAGTACTTGAAATAGTTTTACTGCGCCGGATACCGTACGACAGTGAAGTTTTGCAGGGTGACCGTCTCGGTCGTGGTGGACGCCATTTTCGCAAGAAAATCGATTTTCATCGGCGGCACAATATTGTCCGTTGCGTTTGCCACTGACGCAGCATAAGCCAGCGCCGTTCCCCAGCTTTCCGCGCGCAGTTGCGCGCCACCGCTATACACGGCCGATTCGCCTTTGCCCGCGATCAGAGCGTCCGATGCCGCCGCGGCCCGGTCTGTAATTACCGTTCCGCCCCAAAGCACGCGAAACTCGAAACCAGCCGTCGTTCCCTGGTGCGCCAGATCAAAATGAATTTCGACGCGATCGCCGGTTTGGAGGACATTCGCCGGAATCGTGCAGCTCCCCAGACTTGTGAAGTTCGTCGAAGACGTGGCCGTCCCTGCGGCGCTGCACTCGATCTCCGGCCCTGGCGCCGTTAACCCGCCCGCCGCCAGTCCTCCGGCTCCCGGCATACGATACCAGGCCAGAAGCGTATCGCCGGGCTGCGGAATGGCACCCGCCAGAAACTGCACGGTCGATCCGGTCAGCGTGAAATCGACCGCCGGCTTCTGCGCGATACCATTCCGAAACAGCACCAGACTGGTTGCCGGATTCGGCGGATTGGCCAGCGTGAAAGTCGCGTTCGTGCCGTCTACAGTTCCGCCCAGCACTTCGCCATCGGCAAATGCCGGTCCGTTGCCGCCGCAAGGGCCCGTACTGCCGTCCACCAGCACGCAGTCGGACGGATTGCCGATCACCGCGTCGAGGCCTCCGTTGGAGTTGATCACCGCCGCTCGGCCCGCGCTGAATCCGCTGCCTTTCACCGGCCGCAATCCCAGATCGCCGGAGAGACCAACAACGTCCGTCTCCTGAATCGGCGTCTGCGCGGGCGGCTGCACGGGGCTGGGCGACGAGACAGAAGCGCGCACGTCGCGGATTCGCAGGGGGGTGGAAACCGCTCCGACGACCCATGTCTCCTCGAATTGAACTTTGCCGTCGCTGTTGTATTTCACGGTGTAGTAGGTCGGCGGGTTGGAGTCGGCCGTGGGAACGAGCTGCACGTGAAAGTTACCGTCCACTACTTTCACGGTCAGGCTCTGGGAAACGATGTTGGCCGAGTTGTCCGCCTCGAAGCTGTTCCAGGAAATGATGAGCAGGCCGTTGAAGCGCGTGCCGTCGGCTTTATAAAGAGTGTCCTGGATGGTGGTCAGCGGCGGCTGGGCGTGAACCGTAGCGGCCAGAATAGCAGCCGCCGCGAGCCGGCCGAGTCTTTCGCACAAGTTGCACAACGATGTCCGTCCCACCTGGCCTCAGTGTATCCGGGGGAGATCGCCAGTCCGGGTGATTTTGTGGAGGGCAGTGCCGCTAAGTTATACTTTGCCGAGAGTTTGCAGAAATTCAATTTTCTTTGAAAACCGTGTGAATGGAGAGCCAGATGAAAAACCGAAGAGCGTTTATGAAGGCCGGAATCGCGGCCGCGACCGTGACGGGAGCCGCCAGCGCCAAGGCGCTTCCCATGAAGAAAGTCGTGCATTACCGCGACGGCAAGAAGCCTGAAAATCCGTTATTCAGCGGCGCGGTGTCATACGGCAACCTGCTGTTCATCGCCGGCAAGGGCTACCACAAAGAAGGCGACATCAAGGTGCACACCAAGGCGGTGCTGGACGAGATTCAGGCGGAGCTGGAAAACGCCGGCTCGTCGATGGACAAGGTGCTGCAATGCCGCGTGTTCCTGAACGATTTGAAAGATTACAAAGAGATGAACGATGTTTTTCGCGGCCGTTTCGGCCCCGAGCCGCCGGTGCGCACGACGATCGCGGCGGCTGGCGGAATTCCCGGGAACTCGCTGGTCGAGATTGACGTGATCGCGTATATCTGACAGGGCGTGGCGAGGCGAGCGAAAGCGGGGCCGGAGGACGTGTCGTGGTGGCGATGTTCTCTTGACGAAAATCCTGGGCGGATCAGACCTCTCCATTTTTGTCCCGTGTTTTATAATCTTGCGTAACCATTGACGCTATAGAGCTGCACGTGTTGCGTGGTCTAGATGATATTGTCGAAACGTTTCGGTCCGCCAAGAACCTTGGCCGAAGTTGCTGTCTTTTGATTGGGGCGGGCTGCTCGGTCCGGGCTGGAATACCAACTGCCATCGGCTTCGTGGAGAAGATCAAAGGACAGTACCCGCAGGCTTAGCTAGAGCGGCTGCCAAAACATACGCCAAATGCATGGCTGAGTTGTCCCTAGGTGAGCGCCGTGATTCTGGGGTTTTAAATGCTTGGAGTGAGGCGCTGATCGAACAGGCGAAGCATAAGAGCGGCCAGGAAGCTGCCGATCTGCGGATTCTGGCTGAGCAAAAGCGCCTGGCTGTAGCCACGCCGGCTTGATAGCTTGATTGGAAGCCGACAAAAATTGGGACAAAAATTGGGGACGGCCTGGTCTGCGTGGATTTCCGTTAGTCAGCGAACAGCGTGCGCGGCGGGTCGAGCGATTGCAGGCGGGACGTGATCGCGTATATCTGAGAGGGAGTGCTCGCGGGGCGAAGGCGGGTTCGGGGAAAGCGAAGGGAGAACGTCAGCACTCTCACGCTGTCCGCGCGATGAGGCAGTTCCATAGATGCAGCGAAGGCCGGCGGCCGCCAGATCCGCGGAATACCAGCGCGCTAGTAGACCCGAATTTTGCAGGGCGGCAGCGGTTGGGGATTCAGACCCGCTTGCACACCGGTTTTGGTTTTCATTGCCTTGTTTTCCTTTCAATTATTCTTCGGGGCCTTCGTCTCCGGGGCCACTCCAACCAGCTTTCAAATTCGTTTTGGTTTTCATATCCTTCTCTCCCTTTTCCCTCTGATCGCCACACCGGGCTCTTTTCAATGGCGGAGCAGCTTACGCCGGAAGGAGCAACCCGACTAAAATTCCGATGATCGAGATCACGACCAGACCGGATTTGGCATTGGTTTTAACTTTCATGTTGGTTCTCCCTTCGCAACTTAATCCAGGCAAGCGACGTGCCGTTCTGGTGCCACACGGAGCTTGTAGGTCGAAGTGTTTGCGCTGAATGAATATAGCGAGCGGCACCGGTGGTGTAGCCAAAGACCGCCCGCCAGCCAGGATCTATCCGAACGGATAGTCGCGGATCACGAATAGATAGCTAGTTCGTGGTGGTCGGGGGGAAATCGGGGGGGAATCAGGGGACACCTGAATCTGCGCTGATCTTGTTATTTTGCGGGCTGAGCCGCCGTTGGGCGCGCAAAAGAAACGCCGGTCACTCGGTACCCTTCCGGAATCCGGAAAAGATTTGCGTCTGGATCGCCAATTCGCAAGTTGTTTACGGCCCTTGTTTCCAAAACTTGTCCATCACGATTATGTATCGTCCTCAGGACCTGACAACCGAGCGAAGGAGCCATGTACACGTCCATGCTGTCAGCATTCGGCCCGTCCACGGATACGCGTTCCACCTCCACGCCCTGAATGACCCCGGCTGATCTTTCCACCGACACACGGGTGTCTCCGAACCCGGAAACAAATCTGCGTTCACAAGCCTCGGGCGGCCGCTGCGGAACCTGGTACGGCATTTTCGAGGCCGTGCGAGTCTTCGGATTGATTAAAATCTCGAACCCGTGTACACGATCGAGGATCTGGCGGGCTGCGCCGGAGGATGGATCGAGATCCATGGAGACGATGGACCCATGACGGTCTACTGCGAACAAAAAACGAGTTTCCGATTTTAGTGCGCCCGCTTTGTCAAACTGGCGCGAGACCTCGTTCAGTGAAAACGGCGTGACTGACTGCGCCATGGCAGGCGCGACGAGGAGAACAAGGCCAACAAACATGCGCATACAATCAGTCTAGCTGGGGCGGAGTGGATGGGCCGTCGAGAGTTTTATCCAACCGTTCCAAGCCATCCTGTAACTCCGTTAATTTGGCCTGCGCCGCCTGAGCTTGCGACGATGCATCGCTCTCAATGGTTCGCAATTGCTGTTCCTCGCTCGTCCGAGACTCGAGTTCCTGCTTTGTGCGGCGAGGATCCAATTGTCTGGCAGTGCGTTCTCTTTGATCCTCGGTTTGACTTTGCAGTTTCTCCAGGTCTTCCACCTGACGGGCGAGGCGTTGCCGCCAGAGCTCTGCCTCGGCAACTTTAGACCGCGCGGCTGATTGGGCCGCTGTCAGGGTTGGCTCTGGCTCGCCAGAGTTTTATCCAGCCGGGTCAAGCCATCCTGTAACTCACTCAGCTTGGCCTGTTCCGTCTGAACTTGCGCGAGGGCGTCGCTCTCGATGGTTCGCAACTGCTGCTCCTCGGTAGTTTGAAACTCCAGTTCTTTCTTAGTGCGGTGAAGATCCAGTTCTCTGGCAGCGCGTTCTCTTGGATCTTCCGTGCGGTTTTGCAGATTCTCCATATCTTCAAGTTGACGCGCCAAGCGTCGCCGAGAGCGCTCGGCATCGGCGACTTTTGACCGCGCTGCATCCAGGCGCTGCGCGGCTTGCGAGTGCGAGAGCGTCTGGATCTGCAGCCGGTAAAGTGCAATTTGCAGTCTCTGGCCGGTAACCAGGGTCGTTTCGAGAGCCTGGCGTAACTGGTGAACTTCCGACAACAGGGAGCGCAAGGTGTCGGTCTCAGCCGGCGGGGTTTGGCCGAACGCGACGCCGGCGGCGAGGACGAAGGAAATAGCGGGGAGACATGTACGATGCATGCGAAACCTCCAAAACGAGCCGCTTCGAGGAGTATGTTTTCGATTGGCGACTGATTACAAGACGCAGGGCGAATGGAAAACGCGCAGGGAAAATGGGGAGAAGAGAAAAACGGGGACAGATTCAGGCCGTCCCCCGGTAGAGGCGGTTGCCGTGGATGTAGCTGAGGACGGCGGGCGGGAGATCGGCGGGGATTTCGCCGGCGGCGAGTTTTTCGCGGATTGCGGAAGAGGAGATGGGAAGATCGATGCCGTCGAGCGGGTGGACGCGGGCGCCGTCGGGGACTTGATAATTGCCGCCTGGGCGGCTGACCACAATGAAATCCACCGAGGTGACGACTTCGCGCCAGCGGTGCCAGGTGCGGATTTCGGCGAAGGCGTCGGCGCCGATCAGGAAAAATAATTCGTGACCGGTGAGTGAGGAGCGGACGCGCTCGATGGTTTCGATCGAGTAACTGCTCTGCGCGCTGGCCTCCAGGCGCGAGGCCTCGAACCGCGGCTCGTCTTCGAGCGCCAGCTCGACCATGCGGTAGCGGTGCTCATAGGGAGCGTGCGTGGCGGCGGATTTGTGCGGCGGGCGGGCGGCAGGGATGAAGAGCACGCGGTCGAGCGAGTAGCGTTGCGCGGCCTCACGGGCGATGGTGAGGTGCCCGTTGTGGATGGGGTCGAAAGTGCCGCCGAACAGAGCGATTCTCAACGGGCCATTTTAAATCTTTGGCGCGGGCGGCGCGAGGGCCGGCAGCGCGGCAAGGAAATCAGCTTCGCTCGATTTTGAGCGAGCGGATCTGCACGTCCTTCTGGGGGCGGTCCTGCGCGCCGCGGGGAACTTTCGAAATTTTTTCAACAACGTCGTAGCCTTCGACGACTTCGCCGAAGACGCTGTGCTTGTTATCGAGCCAGGGCGTGGCGGCAACGGTGATGAAAAACTGGCTGCCGTTGGTATTGGGGCCGGCATTGGCCATGGAGAGGATGCCGGGCTTGGTGTGCTTGAGCGAAGCGTGAAACTCGTCGGCGAATTTATAGCCGGGGCCGCCGCGGCCGGTGCCTTCCGGGCAGCCGCCCTGGATCATGAAGTCGGGGATTACGCGATGAAAGATGAGGCCGTCATAAAAAGGCTTGCCGGTCTTAGCGCCTTCGGCGAGCGAGGTGAAGTTTTCCACGGTTTTGGGAGCTTTGTCGGCGTAGAGGCGCGCTTTGAAGCGGCCCTCGGTGGTATCGAACACGGCGAAAACATCGTTAGGCATGAAAGCGATTGTAACAAGATGCGCGCGCGGCCGGCGCAGAATACACATATTTATGTGTGTTACACTTATTTATGTGAAACAGACCAAAACCAAGCGTAATCTGACGCTGAGCCTGCCGGCGACCTTGATCCGCACGGCCAAAGTTCAGGCTGCCGAGCACAATATGTCGCTGAACGCGTGGGTTGAGGCTGCGATGAACCAGACGATCTTGTTTCGCCGGGACCACATTGCGGCAGGCGAGAAGTTCCTGCAAGCATCGGAAAGAGGTCTGTACAAGCTCCCACGCAAGCGATGGCGGCGTGAAGAGCTTTATGACCGCTGATGGTGTTTTTTGATACCAACGTGCTGGTCTACGTGCACGACCAGCGATTTCCGTCCAAACGCCAACAGGCACGGCGTCTCTATTCCAGGTACTTGTACCAAGATGCGGTTGTTTTAAGCACCCAAGTGCTTCAGGAATTCTTCGTGACCGTTACGCGGAAGGCAACGCGGATTTCGACGCGAGAGGCAAAAGAACTGGTGCGCCAGTTAGCAGAATTGCCCGTGGTGACGATCGAATCCGATCATATACTCGCCGCAATTGAACTTCATTCCCGTTATCAGATTTCATTCTGGGACGCCCTGATCATCGTGGCGGCGAAGGCGGCTCGCGCTTCGGTCGTGCTGAGCGAAGACCTGGGGCACGGGCAGGTGTACGACGGCGTGCGGGTGGAGAATCCGTTCGTCGCGCACTGAAGCGCGGTCATTTTTGGTTTTCGTACCACTTCAGATTTGCGGTTGACGCGCCGATGCAGGCCACATCCATGCGACCGTCGCCGTTCAAATCCGCCGCGGCGCAGGCGGCTGCGGCCATACCGCCATCGTCCAGCACCTGCTTCGACCAGCGCTCGCCGCGGGCGCCGTCGGCCGAATAAACCAAAACGCTGTGGCTGCCGCCGCGAAAACCGGCAACGATCTGGTCTGCGCCCGCGCCGGTCAGGTCGGCGGTTAGGATGGTGTGCCCGTCGACGAGCGAATCATCGATCACGTGCCGTTCCCAGGCCCCGTTTTGCTCGCGGTACACAGCGACCTGATTGCCGTGCCAGGGCTCGATGGCGGCAATGTAGCGGCCGGTGGCGAGGCGCCCGACCGCGAGGTCGCTTGATCCGGATTTCGGCCATGGCGCGGGATTGCCCTTTGCGATCTCGGTGCGAGTCCAGTTTCCATTTTTGTCGAGTTTGTAGAGATCGATGCCGACGAAGCTCGCGGTGAGAATTTCATCGCGCCCGTCGCCATCCCAATCCGTGATGTAGATGCCGTGGACGACGCCTTCGTTCTGGTCGCCGATCACTTCGCGCTTCCATTCGCCCGGCCGGTAAAAAACGAGAGGCGTGTGATCGCGGTATTCGGGGGCTTCGGCGTGCAGGCCGGTGAGCGGAGCATTGATCAGCACCTTTTTGCCGTTGCCGTAAATATCGGCCCAGCGCACGCGGTGCGAGGTGGTGAGACGATCGATCTCGCGCACTTTCCAGGGGCCGCGCGGGTCGCCATTGTGATGCAGCACGGAAACGATGCCGACGCTGTTCTTCGCCTCGTTCGCGAAGCCGCTAGCCAGCACGATCTCGGGAATGCCGTCGCCATCGGTGTCCCAGGCGGCGCAGTTGATCATGCGCGAAAAACCGCCGGCGATTACGTGGCGTTCCCAGGTGGGATTTTCGTACCAGACGAGCTCCGGCATGCCGCTGGCGAGCGCGATCAGGTCCGGTTTACCGTCGTGATTGAGATCGGCGATCACGACCTGGTAGCCGCCTTTGAGGCCGGTGGCGACGGTGTGCTCGAGGAACTTCGGGAGCTGTGCGGCTCCAAGTGAGCAGCAAACGAACAGCGGAAAGATGGAACGCAAGCCCCAGTATAGAATGAAACGTAATGGCCATCCGCACGACAGTGGTGGGAAGTTACCCGGCGCCGCACTGGCTGCTCGGCGACGCCTCGCGCGTCACGCTGCGCGACGCGGTGATGGTGGTGTTAAAGACGCAAGAACTGGCCGGAATCGATGTCATTGCCGATGGCGAGCTCAACCGCTTCAATCCCAGCCATCCGGAAACCAACGGCATGATCGATTATTTTGTCAGCCGCATGGACGGCATCGCCACGCGATTTTCGATCAGCGATCTGGAAAAATTTCGCACCGATGCGGGGACGGCGTATCGCATCGAACCGGCTGGCGTGGTGACGTGCGACATCGGCGAGGGCACGCTGAACCTGCCGCGCGATTACGAATTCACGCGAGCGCTGACCTCGCATCCGCTCAAGTTCACGTGTACCGGGCCGCACATGCTGGCCAAGGTATTGACCGACCGCCACTACAACAATCGCGGCAAGCTGGCGATGGCGATCGCGGGCGTTCTGCGCCGGCAGCTCGAGCGTATCAACGCCGACGTCATCCAGCTCGATGAAGCCAACATCAGCGGACATCCGGAGGACCGGGAATGGGCAGCGGCGGCGATCAATCATGTGCTCGAGGGCATTCGCGGCGAACGCGCCATTCACGTTTGCTTCGGCAACTACGCCGGCCAGAGCGTGCAGAAAGGCTTCTGGTATGATCTGATCCCGTTTTTTAACCAGCTCTCCGCGAATCATCTGGTGCTCGAGTTCGCGCGGCGCGGCTACGAGGAGCTCAAGGCGTTTCGCGATCTGGATCCGCGGATTGGATTGGGACTCGGAGTGATTGATATTAAGGACAACGGCGTGGAGGCTCCGGACCTGATTGCGCGGCGGTTGGAGCACGCGGCTTCCACGATCGGTCCGGATCGCGTGCGTTTCGTGCATCCCGACTGCGGCTTTTGGATGCTGCAGCGGTCGATCGCCGATGCGAAAATGCGGGCGCTGGTTGAGGGCAGAAATCTTTATGAAGGCCGCCGTTAGTTTGCTGGCCGCGTGCGTTGCGGCGTACGCAGGCTCGCTTCGCCTCGAAAACATTCGGCAGCTTACTTTCGGAGGGCAGAACGCGGAGGCATACTGGGCGCCCGACGGCCGTCGGCTGATATTTCAATCCACGCGTGCGCCATATGAGTGCGACCAGATCTTCATCATGAACGCCGATGGATCGGACGTGCACCTGGTCTCTACCGGGAAGGGCCGGACTACTTGCGGTTACTTTCTTCGCGACGGACGGCGGATCGTGTATGCGTCAACGCATGAAGCCGCGGATGCATGTCCGACGCCGCCCGATCGCAGCAAAGGCTATGTATGGGGCGTGTTTCCGGGCTACGACATTTATCTGGCGACCGACACCGGGAAGATTCTCAAGAAGCTGACCGATTCCCCGGGCTACGATGCCGAAGCCACGGTGAACTGGAAGACGGGGACGATTGTCTACACGTCGCTGGCTTCCGGTGATCTCGATCTGTGGACGATGCACGACGACGGCTCGCACAAGCGCCGCATCACGACGGCAACAGGTTACGATGGCGGCGCTGTTTTCTCGCGCGACGGAAAGCACTTGGTCTGGCGCGCCAATTATCCGGCGAGCCAAGAGGCGATGGAGCGCTACAAGAGCCTGCTGGCGGAAAATCTTACCGCGCCAATGAAGATGGAACTCGTCGTCGCGGACGCGGAAGGTAGGAACGCCCGTACGATTACGCACTTCGGCTGCGCGGCGTTCGCGCCTACGTTTACGCCGGACGGCCGCAAAATTCTGTTTGCCTCCAACAAGAACAATTGCGATGGCCGCAAATTCGAGCTGTTCCTGGTTAATCTGGATGGCAGCGGGCTGGAACAGGTCACGGACTTCGGAGGCTTCACGGCCTTCCCGGAAGTCTCGCCGAATGGGAAGCAGATCGTTTTTGCATCGGACCGCGACGCCAAACAGCGTTACGAATTCAACATATTCGTGGCGGACTGGAAGTAACGGGCACACCGCCAACGGCCGCTAAGTTTTTCAGCAACATTCGCTCGCTATCCGGGTTCCTCTAATCGATCCCTTGCTTCCACCGGTAACGGGAGCGGAATGGAGCGAAAAAAAAGATGAGTCACCGAAACTTTTTCAGCGCAGCCGGGTTTATCTGCGGTTTACTGCTTGTGGCCGTACCGCAGCCGGCTCCGGCGCAGGATGGTGCGCCCGACCAGCGTGCCGACCGCAAAGATATCCGGCAAGATCGAAAAGATCTGAAACGGGATGTTAAGGATGTGAAGACGGACCAGCGGGACGCCAGAAAGGACCGTCGCGACATCCAAACCGACAAGAAAGATGCCCGCCAGGACATTAAAAACGGTCAATACAAAGAGGCGCGGCACGATCTGCGCGACTTACAGAAGGACAGCAAAGATCTCAAGCGCGACAAACGCGATCTGCGAAAAGACAAGCGCGACGTACGTGCGGATCGCCGCGATTTGCATCAGGATCGAAGAGATTTGCGCCGGGACAGGAGGGGTCGCTAACGCAGGCTTAGCTTGGGGGCTGGCCGCTGTCTGACTCCAGCCCCATCTGCGCGAGCCGGTATCGGAGGGCGTTCCGGGTAAGTCCCAGCAACCGGGCCGCCTGGCTTTTATTGCCGTCTGCTTTCTTGAGCGCCTCGCGGATGATCTCCTGCTCATATTGATCGAGCGTCATGCCGGGCGGAAGAGAGAAGTCGCCGCCGCCCGCGCGCGGGTGCGGCGCGTTGTCTAATTTTATGTCGCTCGCATCCAATTGTGGACCGTTGCACATCACGAGGCTGCGCTCGATCACGTTTTCCAGCTCGCGGACGTTACCTGGCCAGTGATAATCCATTAACTTAGCGAGAGCAGTTTGTGTTATTCCATTAACTCGATTATTCGTTTCAGCCGAGTACTTACGAAGAAAATGTTCGACAAGAGAAGGGATGTCTTGTTTTCTCTCGCGCAGCGGCACCACATTAATGGGAACGACATTAAGACGGTAATACAAATCCTCGCGGAAGGTGCCTTGTTCCAGGGCTGCGCGTAAGTCCTGATTAGTGGCAGCAATCACCCTGACATCAATATGGTGCGTCTTATTACTCCCCAATCTTTCGAACTCCCGCTCTTGGAGGACGCGGAGTAACTTCACCTGTATGGAGGGCGGCACATCGCCGATTTCATCGAGAAACACAGTGCCGGTGTCGGCCTGCTCAAATTTACCCGGTTTTGAGTTTGTAGCTCCGGTAAACGCACCTTTCTCGTAACCGAATAACTCGCTTTCCATCAGGTTTTCCGGAAGGGCTGTGCAGTTGATTTTGACAAATGGATGATCGCGGCGTGGGGAATGAAAATGGATGGCGCGCGCAATCAAGTCCTTACCCACGCCGCTTTCCCCCGCCAGCAGAACCGTTGCGCGCGTGGGTGCGACCCGCTCGATGGTCGCAAAAATCTCCTGCATGGCCGGGCTACGGCCGATGATGTTATCGAATTGATAACGATGGCCGAGTTCTTCGCGCAGCTTGCGATTTTCATCGCGCAGCGCCCGGACTTCGAGCGCCTTGTGCACCACGGCCATCAGATGATCGAGCGAGAAAGGCTTCAACAGAAAGTCAGCGGCGCCGGCCTTCATCGCTTCCACCGCGATTTCCACAGTGCCGAACGCGGTCATGACGATGACGGGCGCCTGCATGTTCTGGCGGCGGATAGCGGCAAGCAATTCGAGTCCATCCATGCCGGGCAGTTTGAGATCCGTCAGGACAAGATCGGCGCGTTCCACGAGCTTGAGCGCCTGCTCGGCCGAAGCGGCCTTATCCACCTCGAAACCGGCGGTAGAGAGCTGGAGCTCGAGAACGCGGCGCAGTTTCTCTTCGTCATCCACCACCAGGACGCGCTGTTTCATGTTTTTCGCTGGATCGGCAGGTAAACCCGGAATACGCTCCCTTTACCGGGCTCGCTTTCTACCGCTATTTTACCGCCGTGCTCATCCACGATCTTGGAAACAATGGCCAGCCCCAGCCCGACTCCGTCCGGTTTAGTTGTGAAAAACGGATTAAAGATCTGCTCGGCTCCTGCGGGGTCGATACCCGGGCCGCGATCGATCACCGCTGCCTCGGCATTCCCTCCGGCCATGCGCGTCTTGACCGTAATGACCCCGTTTTCCGGAGCGGCTTGCGCGGCATTGAGCAGCAGATTGTAAAACACGCGTTCCATCAGCTCGGCATCGAACGGGAAGGGCATAAGGTCCGGCGAATAGTTCTTGTAAATGGTTACGTGGTACTGCGGAACGCCACGCTCCACCTGCGCTATGGCACGGTCCAGGACCTCTGTCAGATCCGCCGGCGCGAGCTTCAATTTCAGGGGCCGCGCAAAATCCAGAAATCGCGTGACCAGGGAATTGGTCCGGTCTACCTCGCTCGAAATGAATTCCGCCATTTCACGCGCCACGGCGTTTCCTTCCGCCACATTGCGCGCCAGCACTTCCGCGGAGGCCTTCATGGTGCCCAGCGGATTGCGCAGTTCATGGGCGAGCCCGGCGGTTAGCTGGCCTAGAGCGGCAAGGCGATCGGCGCGCCGCACGGCGGCTTCGGCTTCGCTCAGGTTACGATTGGCTTCTGCGAGCTGCTCAGCGGCCCGCTGATAATTCGCCGATTGGACGCGCAAGGCCGCCGACAGCGCATTGACCAGGTTTCCGACCACGGCAAGAAACAGCAGCCGCATGATCAACACGCGGATCTGGTCGGGCTCGATTACGTAATAGCTGAAATCGATGAAAAGGAGGAACGAAAGGTACGAGCCGCAAGCGAGCAGCGTGAAGATCAGGGTGGCCACAACTCCCAGGTAGGTCGCCGCTGAAACCACGGGAAGCAGCAGGATCAGGAAGTAGTTGCTGTCGATCGCGCCCGTGTATCCGATCAGCAGATAAGCCAGCACCAGTTGCAGCAGGATCCAGCAAATCCGTCCATTCCGGGTGGTGAAGAAGGGGACGGCGTACTCGGCGAACTCCAGAGCGGCCAGCGCGAACAGGAGCGAGACTTCGGAAGCATCCAGCGTCGGGCTCGCCGCCGCCAGTGCGGCGAACAGGACCAGCAGCATGATGTCCTGCGGGCGCACCTTTCGCATCCAGCGCAGCGCGCGAGTCAGCCAGGCCACGGTGCTATCTTAGCTGCGATTGTGCCAAAATAAAATTAAAGTCTCATGGCAAACCCAGTCGCGGGCCGCGATCCGGAGACCACCGGCGCGGATCCGAATTCTTCGTTTGGCGAACTACTGTCCCAGTATGAGCGGGCGCACGCCTCTTCGCGGGAGCAGGAAGGCGCAGGCCGCGAAGGGACCGTCGTCGCCGTAACGGGCGACCAGGTGTTCGTCGACGTCGGACTCAAAATCGAGGGTATCCTTCCCCTGGCCGAGGTTCGCGACAAATCCGGCAGCGTGAGCGTCAAGGCCGGCGACAAACTGCATGTTGGCATCACGGGACGCAATGAGGAAGGCTATTACCTGCTTTCCAAGCTCAAGGTGCGGCGGCCCAAAGACTGGTCGGGGCTGGAGAAGGCATTTCAGGAGCAGCGGCCCATCGCGGGTGTGGTGACCGCAGTGGTCAAGGGCGGGTTGAGTGTGGATGTCGGCGTGCGCGCCTTTATGCCGGCGTCTCGAAGCGGCGCCAAAGATGCCGCCGAGATGGAAAAACTGGTCGGCCAGGAAATCACGTGCAAAATCATCAAGGTGGATGCGGCAGACGATGACGTGGTGGTTGACCGGCGCGCCGTAGTCGAACAGGAGCAAGCCCGCGAGCGCGAGGAGCGGGTAGCCGCCCTGAAGGAAGGCATGGTTGTGCACGGAACCGTGCGCAGTCTCACCGATTTCGGGGCTTTTGTGGATATTGGCGGTGTGGATGGCCTGCTGCACGTTACCGACATGTCGTGGGGCCGCGTGAACAAGCCTTCGGACCTGTTGAAGCTCGGGGACGAACTCGACGTGCAAATTCTCAAGATCGAACCCGGCAGCGGCAAACGCGGCCGGCGGATCTCGGTCGGCACTAAGCAGCTTCAGCCCGATCCATGGACGCTGGCCAATGAAAAATACAAAGCCGGCGACCGGGTGCGCGGCACGGTGACACGCCTGGCCGACTTCGGCGCGTTCGTCGAGCTCGAAGCGGGCATTGAAGGCCTGGTGCACCTGTCGGAGCTCTCCTGGTCCAAGAAAGTCCGCAAACCGTCGGATGTGGTGAAACCGGCGGACGCGGTCGAAGTCGTCGTTCTCGGCGTTAACCCTGCCGACCGGCGCATTTCCCTCGGCCTCAAGCAGGCTTTGGGCGATCCATGGGAACAGGCGGAAAAGCGCTTTCCGGCGGGCACCATCGTCGAGGGCCCCATTACCAGCCTCACCAAGTTCGGCGCATTTGTTGAGCTGGATCAAGGCCTCGAAGGCATGATTCATATTGCCGACATCAGCGCCGAGAAGCGCATCAATCATCCCCAGGATGTCTTAAAAGCCGGCCAGGCGGTTCGTGCCGTGGTGCTCGATGTGGATCGCTCCAAGCGGCGCATCCGGCTGGGGCTCAAGCAGCTCGAGCCCACGACGATGGATGAATACATCGCCGAACACAAAGAAGGCGACCTGGTCAGCGGGCGCGTCGCGGATGTATCGCGCGGGAAGGCGACGGTCGAACTGGGTGAAGGCATCCAAGCTTCGTGCGCCATCACAAACGCGGAATCAAAAGATACGGCGGTCGAATCGACCGCGGGCGGGAAGGCCGATCTGGCGGTCCTTAGCTCCATGCTGAACGCCAAGTGGAAGCTCGGGCAGAGTGCTGAATCCGGTCCCGGAAAACGCGAGCCGGCACGCGCCGGGCAGATCCGCAGTTTCCGGATATTAAAGCTGGATCCCGCTCAAAAGAGGATCGAATTGGAGCTGGCGAGCTGAATTCCGCCGAAAAGCCTGCGATTTAAACCTTACGCCGGGTGGGAGCGCGGCGAGGTTAACATCGGTGGTGATCCTCTCGTAACTGCACTGCGCGAACGCAAAAGGCGGCGCAGTTCATGGCACGACGCGATCAGGCGACGGAAGCCTACGGCAGCCTGATGAAACAGCTGCGCGCTTGCATGTTTTTTCCACCGGATATCCACTAATCGTTCAACTCAATCGTCTGAAAATACGCCGCAAGATTTTTGAGGAAATTAACACACAATTCGAAAAAATTATTTGACGTTATCGTGTGCGAAGTGGCTAAATACAATTTGTTCTAATTTTAATGGAGGACCCTGGGGGAATAATGGACGTTAAACGCATGGTGGCGGATCTGCGTGAGGAACTCGAGCAGCTCAATGAAGTCATCTTGAATCTGGAAAGGCTGGCCATGAGCCGCGAGAGGCGGCGCGGGCGTCCGCCAGCCGGCTTGACCATTGCGAGAAAACGGGGCCGTCCTCTGGGGAGCAAGAACAAAACCACTTCCGTCAGGCGTTCCCCAAGCCGGCCGTTGACCTTGGCGGAACAGCCCGAACGCGCCATGGCTGCCGGCCAGGCAGGTCCGCCCGAAACGATCGATATTCCCGCTTAGATCCGCCGGTGGCCCCCGGCCGATGTGCAATGCGCTAGTTCCCGATAGCGTTTTGTAAACTCAGATACTTTCCGTTGGAAATTGCCCGCAGTTCTTGCTGAAAGGCACGGCGGGTTTCGCCTTTCACACTCGAATCCGGCCGACACTTGATTTTCATCGCGTTTCGCGTCAACATCATAGACCGGCAAAAGGCAAGCCCTTCCATGAAACGAAAAATCACATTAAAGATCAACGGGAAGTCCTATACGCACGAAGTCGAGCCGCGCGTGCTGCTGATTCATTACTTGCGCGAGACCGCCGGATTCACCGGACCGCACATCGGCTGCGAGACTTCCATTTGCGGCGCTTGTACCGTCGCACTCGACGGCAAAGCTGTGAAATCCTGCACGATGTTCGCCGTCCAGGCGGATGGCCGGGAGATTACCACGATTGAGGGCCTCGCTACCGACGGCCAGCTGCACCCGGTCCAGGAAGCTTTCTGGAACGAACATGGTTTACAGTGCGGGTTCTGCACGCCGGGAATGATCATGACCTCGAGACAACTGCTGGAGCGAAATCCGAACCCCACCGAAGAGGAAATCCGCCACGGCCTAGAGGGTAATCTCTGCCGTTGCACCGGATATCAGCACATTGTGAACGCGGTGAAAGCCGCCGCGGCCAAGGCAGGAGCGTAGGGGCTATGGCGACCACCATTACCAAAACAGAAACCCTGGTCGGAAAGCGCATCCGCCGCCGCGAAGATCCCCGGCTCATCACCGGCACCGCCACCTACGTGGACGATATACAGATGCCGGGTATGCATCACGCCTGCATTCTGAGGAGTCCGCACGGCGCGGCAAAAATCCGCTCGATCAATACCAAAGCCGCCCTCGAGCTGCCCGGCGTGGTTGCGGTTTTTACCGGTAAGGACATATCCGGCGTCGGCCCGGTCCCCTGCGGCGCGTCACTTCCGGGCCTGCGCGTGCCGGCGCACTCGATCCTGGCGACAGACCGGGTCTATTTCGTCGGCCATCCGGTCGCCGTGGTCGTGGCCAGGGATCGCTATATCGCCGCCGACGGCGTCGATCTGGTGGAGGTCGATTACGAGCCGCTCCCCGCGGTCACCGACCCTGAAAAAGCCATCGCAGCCGGTGCGCCCGCGGTCCATCCGGAGTGGCCCGACAACGTCGCGTTCACGTATCACCAGGAAGGCGGCGATCCGGGAAAAGCTTTCGAGCAGGCCGAAGTCGTCGTGAAACAGCGGATCATCAGCCAGCGCCTGATTCCCACCTCGATGGAGACCCGCGGCGTGGTGGCGGAGTATCGCGGTGCGGAAAAGAATCTCACACTGTATTCTTCAACCCAGATTCCGCACCTGATGCGCACGCTGGTGGCCATGATGCTGGGGGTCGACGAGAACCGCTTGCGCGTGATCACTCCGGAAGTCGGCGGCGGTTTCGGCAGCAAGCTCAACGTTTACGCGGAAGAAGCCCTGATGGGTTTTGTGGCCATGAAGATCGGCAAACCGGTCAAATGGATCGAATCCCGGCGCGAGAACTTCCAGTGCACGATTCACGGCCGGGGCCACGTGGATTATTACGAAGTCGCGGCTAAAAAAGACGGCACCGTGCTGGGTCTCCGGCTCAAGCTGATTCAGGACCTGGGCGCTTATCATCAGCTCCTGACGCCCGCCATTCCCACGCTTTCCGTGCTCATGATGCCGGGGCTTTATAAATTCCGCAACGTTTCGGCGGACATCGTCGGCGTGTTTACCAATTGCGTTCCCACCGACGCCTATCGCGGCGCGGGCCGGCCCGAAGCCACGCACGGCATCGAGCGCATGATGGACCTGTTGGCGGCCGAATTGAAGATGGATCCTGCGGAGCTGCGGCTGAAGAATTTCATCGGCAAAGACGAATTCCCGTATCAGACGGCCACCGGCCTCAGCTACGACAGCGGCAATTACTCGGAACCGCTGAAGAAAGCGCTGGACATCGTCGATTACCACAAATTCCGCCAGGATCAGAAGAAAGCAAAAGCCGCGGGGCGCCTGCTCGGCATGGGTATCTCGACTTACGGGGAGATCTGCGCGTTCGGACCGTCTCCCGCCACGCCGGCCGGCGGATGGGAGAGCGCAACCGTCAAAATTGAGCCGACCGGCAAAGTCACGGTCATGACCGGAGCGTCGCCCCATGGCCAGGGAGAAGAAACGACCTTCGCGCAAATCGCTGCCGACGAGTTGGGAGTTTCCATTGACGACGTGCTCGTGGTCCATGGCGACACGGCTGTCGTGCAGTACGGGATCGGCACTTTCGGCAGCCGTGGAACGGCGGTCGGAGGGCCGGCGCTTTATTACGCGCTCCAGGAGTTGAAGGCCAAGATCAAAAAGTTCGGCCAGATGCTGCTCGAGTCGAGCGACGTCACGCTCTCCGGCGGCCAGTGCGTCGATAACAAGACCGGCAAGAGCGTTTCGCTCGCCCAGATCGCCGGCGCGTCGTATCGCGCCATGAAACTGCCGCCCAACACGGAACCCGGCATGATGGCGACTTACTTTTGGGAGCCGCCGAATTTCGCTTTCCCGTTCGGCGCCCACATCGTGATCACCGAAGTCGATCGCGAAACCGGCCAGGTGGAAATCAAGCGCTATGTGGCGGTCGATGACTGCGGCAACATCATTAATCCGCTGCTGGTGGATGGCCAGGTGCACGGCGGGGTAGTGCAAGGCATCGGCCAGGCGCTTTACGAGCAGGCGGTCTACGACGAAAACGGACAGCTCATCACCGGCGAGCTCACCGATTACGCCATTCCCAAAGCGTCGGGCGTGCCCTGGATCGAGAGCAGCCATACGGTAACGCCGTCGCCGGTGAACCCGCTCGGGGTGAAAGGCGTGGGCGAGGCCGGGACCATCGGCTGCTCGCCGGCCGTTGTGAACTCGGTGGTGGACGCTCTCAGTCACCTGGGCGTCAAGCACATCGATATGCCGCTCACTCCGGAAAAGCTCTGGAACCTGGTGCATCAAGGAGGTCAGGCATGATCGCACAGAATTTCGAATACTCCGCGCCGGAAAATTTGCATGAAGCCCTGGCGTTACTGGCGGGCGGCAATGCGAAAGTGCTGGCCGGCGGCATGAGCCTGATCCCGTTGATGAAGCTGCGGCTCGCTGCACCCGAGCATGTGGTCGATCTCGCGCATGTGCCGGATCTGAAGTCCATCCGCGAGGAAGGAAGCTCGATCCGCATCGGCTCGATGGCGACGCACTTCGAAATCGAATCGTCAGCGCTCATCCGCGGCAGGTGCCCTTTGCTGGCCGAAGCCGCGTCCAATATCGGCGACGTGCAGGTTCGCAACATGGGCACCATCGGCGGCTCGATCGCACACGCCGATCCGGCGGCGGATTATCCGGCGTCTCTCATGGCGCTCGAAGCGCAAGTACGGCTGGTAAGTTCGAAAGGCGAGCGCACGTTGTCAATCGATCAATTTTTCACCGATGCGCTCTCGACCGCGCTCGAGGCGGGTGAAATCGTGCGGGAGCTGATTGTGCCGGTCGAAGAGAAGGGCGCCGGGGTTTCCTATCGAAAAATGGTGCAGCCGGCTTCGGGCTTTGCGATTGTGGGCGCCGCGGCCCGCGTGCGGCGGTCCGGAGGAAAAGTAAGCTTCGTTCGCGTCGGTATCACCGGACTTGCTGGGAAAGCGTATCGCGCGGCGAACGTGGAGAAGCTGCTCGAAGGAACGGCCGGATCATCCGCCGATATTCAAAAAGCCGCGGCTGTCGTTGCCGACGGCGTGGATGCGAACTCCGACCTGCACGCTTCTGCCGACTATCGCCGCCACATGGCCCAGGTGTACACGGCGCGGGCCCTGAGTCAGGCTGTCTCGAGGGCTTCTTGAAGATCGCCGGCGCCTACGCCCTGCCGGCCGAACAGCAGCGCGCGTACGGGCTTCTGCAAGACCCGGAAGTTCTCGCCCGGTGCATGCCGGGAACCGACCATCTGGCGAAGATCGGCCCTGACGAGTACGAGATGAAGATGAAGATGGTCATCTCCGCCGTGCAGGGGCTGTTCGCCGGCAAGGTTCGCCTGGCCGACCAGAAGCCGCCCGACAGTTTTCGTTTGATCGTCGAAGGGTCAGGCAAAGCCGGTTTCATGAAAGGCGACGGGCTGCTGACTCTGACGCCCGCGGGCGCCGCTACCGATATCGCCTACGAAGGCGAAGTGCAAGTGGGCGGCGTCATCGCCGGCGTAGGCCAGCGGCTGCTCGACACGACCGCGAAGCTCGTCATCAAAAAGTTTTTCCAAAGGCTCTCGGACGAGGTCGCGCGGACGGACGCTGCCCTGGCCGGTTAATTCAGCGCCAACCAATTTGAATCGCAAAGGAGCACACATGGCTCAGAAGTCGTCCGGGGTTCGATTCCCAGGCGAGACCTCGCGGTATCGTACGGCCCGTAACCGTCTGCTCACCGCGGAACGCAAACTGCGAAAGCAAGTCGAACAGGTGGCGCGCATGCGGCGCAAGTTGCCGCTGGGCGGGGAAGTGCCGGAAGATTACGTCTTTGAGGGTGGCAGCGATCCCGCGGACATGACTGTCCGCACCGTCAAACTCGCGGAACTCTTTCGCGAGCATCTCGACACTCTCGCGCTCTACAGCTATATGTACGGCCCTGCCATGACACAGCCGTGCCCTATGTGCACGTCATTTCTCGACAGCCTCGATGGCTCCGCGCCGCATATCATGCAGCGGGCCAATCTGGCGGTTGTGGCAAAATCGCCCCTCGGCCGCATTCGCGAACTCGCGCGGGGGCGCGGATGGCGCAATCTGCGGCTGCTTTCATCGGCCAATAATACTTACAATCGCGATTATCACGGTGAGATGGCCGACGGCAGCCAGATGCCATCGCTCAACGTGTTTGTGCGGCGCAAAGGCAAAATTTTTCACTTCTACCACACCGAGCTACTGTTCGCGCCGGCGGAACGCGGCCAGGACGGGCGTCACATCGACATGATGTGGCCGCTGTGGAATGTCCTAGACCTGACCCCGGAAGGGCGGGGCGATTGGCGCCCGCGGCTTAGTTATTAAGCCGGATTCGGCGTTTCATTACGGCGCCATGGCATAATCTGGGAATAACGGACGTTACCGAGATTTGGGTGCCAGATGGGTGCTCCCGCCACACCGGTGAAAACTCTACCCGCGCGTTACTATACCGATCCCGAAGTTTTTCGCCGTGAACTCGAGAAATTCTATTTTGACGCCTGGGTCTGCGCCGGCCGGGAAAATGAAATCGCCGCGCCCGGTGACTATTTTCTTCGGGAGATCGGCGGCGAAAGTATTATCGTGACGCGGGATACCGCCGGCTCGCTGCACGCTTTTTACAACGTCTGCCGCCACCGCGGCACGCGCATTTGTACCGCAGCGCACGGCAACTTTGAGGGGCGTATTCAATGCCCGTATCACGGCTGGACTTATGCGCTGGACGGCTGCCTGCTCGGCGCGCCGCATATGGACGAGCGGCGTTTCTCCCGCCGTGATTATCCGCTCATCAGCGTGCTGTTGGACATCTGGGATGGCCACGTCTTCGTGAATCTCAACCGGGGCGATCCCGCGCCGCTCGCCGCTCAGCTTGGCGATTTACCGGAAAAATTTGCCGCCTGGCGCATGCAGGATCTGCGCCTGCACAAACGCATCGTCTACGACGTCAAGGCCAACTGGAAACTTATCATCCTGAATTACAACGAGTGCCTGCACTGCCCGGTCTTGCACCCCGCGCTTAACCGGCTGACCGATTATCTTGGTGCGGAGAATGAAGCTCCCTCGCGTCATTACATCGGGGGCGCCATGGGATTTCGAAACGGCGCCGAAACCATGAGCATGGATGGCCACCGGCGCCGCAATTATCTGCCTGACCTAAGTGAACCCCAGCGCCAGAAAGTTTTTTATTACACCATCTATCCCAACTTTCTGCTGAGCCTTCATCCCGACTACATGATGACGCACACGCTCTGGCCCAGGGCCGTGGACCGCACCGAGATCGTTTGTGAATGGCATTTCCACCCGGACGAAATGGCGCGGCCCGATTTTGAGTCGGGCGATGCCATCGAATTTTGGGACCTGACGAATCGGGAGGACTGGCGAATCGTGGAGCAGTCGCAGGCCGGTATCCAGTCGCGGGCATACACTCCCGGTCCGTACTCCGTGCGGGAGGAATTATTGCATATTTTCGATCAGACCGTGCTCGATCGCGAGTAACGGATCGGCAGCGAGAATAACTTATGACGAATCGTGAATTCTTCGTAGAGCGCCGGCGAGCGGAGTTTCCGGTCTTTATGCGCGTGCTGAAAGCGCTGCCCAAAGACAAACTGAGTTACAGGCCGCACGAACGCTCACCCAGTGCGGAACAACTGGTCTGGACTCTGACTTTTGAATTACAGGCCTGCCTGGATGTCGTGATCAATCACAGAGCCGAGTGGAAATCGCTGCCTCCGCCGCCTTTTGATCAGATGCTCGAGACCTTCGAGCGTTGCTCGAACGAGCTGACCGACCGTGTTGCGCGCATGGACGAGGAATCCTGGAACCGCACCGCGCAATTCTATTACAACGGAAAAATGGTAAACGAGCAGCCGGCGGGAACTTTCCTGTGGTTCATCCTGTTCGACGCCATCCATCACCGCGGCCAGCTCTCGGCCTATCTCCGGCCCATGGGCGGCAAGGTGCCCGCCATCTACGGACCGTCGGCGGATGAGCGGGGTTAATTCGAAACAGCCGCCGTCTGCTTCCGTTTTACAATCAAGAACTACATGCCCCTTCCCGAACGAATCGGCCGTTATCAAGTCTTGCGCAAGTTGGGCGAAGGCGGCATGGGCGTGGTGTATGCCGCTCAAGACGAGCGCCTGAGCCGGCCCGTCGCGCTCAAGACGATTCGCGAAGCGCGCAGCGATGAGCAGTCCCGCAAGCGGCTGTGGCGCGAAGCGCGCGCCGCGGCGGCCGTCAATCATCCCAACGTCTGCCAGATTTACGAAATCGGCGAGGAAGATGGCGAGCTGTTCCTCACCATGGAGCTGCTCGAGGGCGAGCCGCTCTCGCATACGCTCGAGCGCGGGCCGGTTGCTGTTTCTGAAGCTGCACAACTCATGCTGGGTGTGCTGGCCGCGCTCGAGGCTTTGCACCGCCGGCAGATCGTCCATGGAGATCTCAAGCCCTCCAATATCTTCCAGACTGCGCATGGGGTGAAGCTGCTGGATTTCGGTCTGGCGCGGCCCGCGCAGCCGATCTCGGAGCTCAAGACCGAAACGGACTGGACCCTCACCCATGGCGTTGCCGGCACGCCTCACTACATGTCTCCCGAGCAGTTCAAGGGCGATGCTCCCGACACGCGCTCCGATATCTTCTCGGCGGGCGCGATCCTGTTCGAGATGCTGGCCGGCCGCCGTGCCTTCGCCGGCCAATCGGTTGCCGAATTGTTCCACGCGATTCTCTACGAGCAGCCGCCCGCGCTGGCTGGGTCGTCGGCGATCTCCGCCGTGGACCGCGTGATCCACCGGGCACTCGCCAAAAAGCCGGCGGACCGCTATCAAACAGCCGACCTGATGGCCCAGGATCTGCGCATGGCTCTTCTGGTCTCGGATTCTGCGGCCCCCGCCCACGCCCGCCCGATGACCCGCCTCATCGTTCTGCCGTTTCGCATTCTCCGGCCCGACGCCGAAACCGATTTTCTGGCTTTCAGCCTCCCGGACGCCATAACCGGTTCGCTTTCGGGACTCGAATCACTGGTCGTCCGATCGAGTATAGTGGCATCCCGATTTGCCGACCCGTCTATCGATCTGAAAACGATCGTCGCCGAAGCCGAAGTGGATATTGTTCTGACCGGAACACTGCTCCGCGCCGGAGACCAGATCCGTGTTTCTACGCAGCTCGTCGAAGCCCCGGCGGGCACGCTGGTGTGGTCGCATACCTCGCAGCTTCCACTGCAGGATATTCTTTCATTGCAGGACGATTTAGTCCGGCGCGTTGTTGAATCCGTGGCGCCGTCGCTCTCGGCCCGGGAGCAGCGCATGCTCCGGCACGACGTGCCGGCCACAGCGAAAGCCTATGAATTCTTTCTGCGCGCCAACCAGCTAAGCCAACGAACCGAAGACTGGAAGCTCGCGCGCGACCTCTATCTGCAATGTGTTGAGCAGGACCCGGAATTCGCGCCTGCCTGGGCGCGCCTCGGCCGATGCTACCGGGTGCTCGGCAAATTTGGAGTTGAGCCGGCGGAAAATCTGGAACGCGCCGAGGCGGCATTTCAACGCGCATTGACAATCAACCCGGATCTGCCCTTGGCCCACACTCTTTACGCGCAGATCGAGGCCGAGCGCGGAAAAGCGCAGGAAGCCATGACGCGACTCATCCAGCGGGCGCGCACCCTGAGCAACGACCCGGAATTGTTCGCCGGCCTGGTCCACGCCTGCCGCTATTGCGGGTTGCTCGAGCCATCCATAGCCGCCCATCAGCGGGCGCGCCGGCTGGATCCGAATATACCGACCAGCGTGAGCTTCACTTACTTCGCCATGGGAGACTACCCGGCGGCGCTGGCAGCTTGTTCGAACAATTCCGATTACGCATTCATCAACGCACTCGCAGGCACGGGCCGGGAGCGCGAGGCAGAAGCGGTATTAAAAGAGTGGGACAGCAAGGATCTGCTCCCGATTAACCAGCTCTTCCGCAAGGCGTTAGGCGCTCTTTTCGAAGGCCGGAAGGAAGAATGTATCGAGGCCACCATGCAGGTGATCGCTCTGTTCACCGATCCGGAGGGTATCTTTTACATGGTCCGCCAATTGGCATATTTCGGCGAAGCGGACAAATCGCTCTCCATTCTCCGGCGGGCCGTCGAGGGAGGCTTCTACTGCTTTCCGGTGTTAGCCCGCGATCCGTGGCTCGACCCTCTCCGAGGCAATCCCGAATTTGCAAGTATTCTCAGGCTTGCGGAGCGGCACTCGGAGGAGGCCTTGACCGCATTTCACAAAGCGGGCGGCAACCATGTGCTGGCGCTCGAACGCAATTGAGCCGCGCCCGAGCAGTTACCTGTTGTGGGTCAAGCGGTCGTAAATGAATCCGGCAGCGCCTCCGGCCAGTGCACCGATGCCTGCGCCCCTGCCGCCTCCCGCCAAAGCTCCGATGGCCGCGCCTGTGCCGGCGCTGGCGCCCACAATCGCGACCGAATGGCTCATTGGCCGTTCATGGCGAACGCGTCTATAGTAGTGGACGGCCGGATGCTCCACCGGTCGCCGCTCACGCGCGGCTTCGACCGCGGCTGCTGGTCCGGTGGAGTTGGTAGCAGCGGCTTCCGGGTATGCCGGGTAAGGGGCATTCGCCGGAGCAGTTTGCGGCGCCGATTGCGATTGACTGAATTGGGGTTGCGTCGCCGGTATCTCGGCTTTGCGAGTCCAACCGACCAGCGCCACCGCCGTCAAAAGAGCAAATCCGGTCACCACCAATCTGCTGCTCATGGTTCTCACCTCTTCTAACTGGTTCTACGAACTTGCCTTCTATGCCGTTGCGTGGATGAAGCGAAGTTAATCGTGAAATCGGATACATCACTCGATTTTTGGCGCTAGGCGACGGCCCGACAAGGCAGCCCCGCAAGAACTTTAAGCCATTTGTTTACATAAGTTTACACTAGAAACTTAAATTGGCGGCCCTCTTGCTGTGCGATACTGAAATTACAGCAACCAATTGGAATTTTAGGCGTATGTCGCACTTAGAAGAGGCGATCAGCCGGTATAACAAGATCCTCGAGACGCCACCGCATCGGGACCTCTCGTGGGTTAAGTTGTTGCATGAGCGGATGGAGGCCGAGCGCCTGTCCGCCGGCGGCCGTCTGCTTTGCCCGTTCCTTCGCCCGAATTTCGTGACACGGCGGCAATATGAATCGATGGTCAAGACCGGTGAAGCGCTGATCTCCGCCATCGAGCGGATGGAGCAGCTTGTTCTCTCGTCTCCGTCGCTGCTCGCCAAAATGCAGCTTCTGCCGGCGGAGAAGATGCTGGCTTCGGTGGATCCCGGCTATCACCTTTCGGAAGTGGCGGCGCGATTCGACCTGCACCTTTCGAATGGAACGCTGCAAGTGATTCAGTACAATGCCGATTCGCCGGCGGGCATGGCCTGGTCTGAGGGACTTGCGGACGTTTTCTACGATTGTCCGCCCGTTAAGGAATTCCGCAAGCGTTACCACCTGACCCGCATGGGCAGCAAGAAGCAGTTTTTGGCTGCGCTGCTCAAGGCGTACAAGCAGTTCGGCGGAGAGCGGAAGCCCAATATTGCGATCCTCGAGTTCCGGACGCCTTTCGCGACTTCGTCGCCGGGCGAATACCAGTTGATTCGGGACTTCTTCCAAGAATCGGGTTATCCGACCGAGATCGTCTCGCCGGACCAACTGGAGTATCGCAATGGAGTGCTGCGCAGCGGCAGCTTCGATATTCATCTGATCTACCGGCGCATCAGCGTGCAGGAATTTTTGATGCGCTTCGATCTTTCGCATCCGCTGGTTCAGGCGTATCGAGACCACGCGGTCTGCCTGGTGAACAGCTTCCGCTCCGAAATGGCGCACAAGAAGGCGCTGTTCGGGCTGTTAACCGACGAAACGCTGACGGCGAAGTTCCCGGCCGCCGAGCGCAAGGCCATTCGCGACCATGTGCCCTGGACACGGCTGGTGGCTCCAGGGAAGACCAAGTATCACGGCCGCAAAATCGATCTGCTGGAATTCGTTTTGCAGAAGCGGGAAAAGCTGGTTCTCAAGCCGAATGACGATTACAGCGATCAGCAGATTTTTGTCGGCTCCGAACTGGACCAGGCAGCCTGGGAGCGGGCGCTGCGCCAGGCACAGCGGGCGGCCTATGTGGTCCAGGAAAAAGTTGAGCCGGCGAAATCCGTCTTTCCCATGCTGAATTACGGGCAACTCGAGTATCGCGAGATGCAGGTGGATGTGCGCCCGCAGGCGTTCCTCGGCAAAGTCGCGGGCTGCTCGAGCTGGCTTTCGGCCGGTGCGCCGGGGTCTTATTCGTCCTACGGCGGACTTGCGCCGACGTTTATCCTCGATCAAAAAGATTGATTGCGCGGCTTGCGGTCAGATCCGCTCGATGCTGACGTGTGCGTGCAGGTTGGCGACGCCCGCGGTGTAACGCAGATCGGTGACGGAAAAGGCAATGGCGTCTTCCAGCCAGTCGTGCCAGACGCCGTTGGGATCATGGGAGGCGGCGGTCAGCGTGTACTCCTGCGGGCACAGATCGCAGCGGAACTGAAAATTGAGGCGGAGCGCATCGCCGGGCGAACACGGTCCGAACTTCAACCGCTCGAGCTCGGTGTTGGTTCCATAAACATTGAGTCCGATTCGCGTACGGATGAGGATGCCGATGACCGGATCGCTCACGCTTTGCGTGTACCGCACCGAAACGCGCACTACTATCGTTTCCCCGCTGCGCAGAACACTGGTGGGCTTCCCGTCTTCGCCGGCGATCTCGACGCCCAAAATCTGCGCTCGCCCGTCGCCGCGCCGTAGACTGGGCGTTAACGGCGTTTGAATGCTCTCGCCCCATTCGCGGACGCGCTGGCCGACATGCGAGCGGTAAGCCTGGAGAGTTTCGGATGGATCTCCGCGTCCGGCAAGCTTGCCTTTATCCAACCACCAGATTTCGTCGGCGAGATCCAGCAGCAGTTCGTCGTCATGGGAAGTGAACAGGATGGTGGCACCGCCGCGCCGCATGCGGTCGAGGGCGGTCATGGCGCGCGCGCGGACCAGGCCGTCATGGACGGCGAGGGCATGATCGAGCAACAGCGTATCGACGGGAGCGAAATTCAGCGGGTCGCCCGGGCCGATCAAGCGCCGCTTTGAGCCAACCGCGACCGACCCGCCGCGCGGCGGCTCGACTCCGGCGGCCAGGCGCAGCAGCGTGCCGGCGCCCGAGCCATCTTCGCCGATAATGCCGATCGCCGCGCCATCCGGCGCCATGATTTCGAGCGCTTCGATGGGCGGACAAGTAACGTTGCGAAATTCAACAGCCATCCCAGATAGGATAGTGCATCGAAGAATAATTGACCGTGAGAATCTTGTCTACTGCACGACGATATTTGCGGCTTTCGAAGTCTTTCCGCCAATCGCGACGGTGATGGACTGCGTGCCCGCGCCGATGTTGGCCGGCACGGTGGCGTTGATCTGGTAGAGGCCGGCGAAGCCGGGCGCGAGTCCGCTGAAAGAAACGCCGGCCGATTGCCCGCCAATTTTCACGACGGGAGTCGTAGTGGTTTTGGCGAAAGGAGATCCGGGAGCCGGGTCGCCGGTTGCGGGCTGGTTGGACACCGGTCCGAGGCCGTTGGCATAAAGCTGCACGACCTGCCCGCGCTGAGCCGGGTGGTTTACGCCGATTACCTTGTTATTGGAATCTAAAGCCGCGGCCATGCCGCCGTTGATCTCGAAGAAGGCAGGTGCGTAGTCGGAGAGCGGCAAGGTAACGACATTGCCATTCGAAAAATCAATGGTCACTTTGACCTGGGCGGAACTTTGTCCCTGAAGCTCCCATGGCACCTGGACGTTGACCTGATTGGAGCTGACAAAAATCAAGTGGCCCGGCACGCTGATGCCGGCCGCCGGCACGTCGAAGCTGACGTTGACGAAATTGATAGCCAGGGGAAGGATGGCCGTGTTGGTATAGCCGATCGAGTCGCTCAGGCCTGTCCCAAAGATACTGATGTACGATCCGGGGGCGACAGGATTGTTATCGAAACTGGCCCCGTTAACAATGCCGTTGGCGGCGATGGTGGGCACGAGGCGCGCTGTTCCGGAAAAGGTCGTGCTGAGGCCGCCGGCGGTCGCGGTGAAGGAGTAATCGCCGGGAGTCGAGCCGAGAACCGGGGTTGCGCCTGCGATGCCGTTGACATCGGTCTTGGTGTCGGGGCTCTGAAGAGTGCCGCCGCCTTTCGAGGCGAACGTCACGGGAGCGCCGGCGACGGGAACGCCGAAAGAATCCACCAGCTTGAATGAGATGAAACCGTCGGGGATGCCGGCGTTGACGGTTCCATCGAACACTGTGCCGGTCAGAGGAATGATGTTGGCCGCGGCCCCAGTGCCGACCAGGTAAAGATACGGCAGGCGCAGCGAAACACCTGTGGCCTGAACCGTGACAGCTCCGGAGTAGGAGCCGGCCACGGGCACGTTGCCCGCGAGCTTGACGTTGATGGAGCTCGATGCGCCGGCGGCGAGGGAAAGATTCGGCTGATCGACGGTAAGTGTTGCGCCGCCATTTTGGTTGTTGGTTACGGCAATCGCCAGGTTGACGGTGCTTGTGCCGCGGTTATTGATCTGAAGCTGGATGGACTTGGGCAGCGATCCGGATTTAACGACACCGAATGAGAGAGTGGCGGGCACTGCTGTCACGGTGGCGGCAACCGCGGCGCCGGCATCGAGCTTTCCGCCGCCAAGCGATTGGACATCGACGGCGTTCCCGGAGTCATCGGTTGTTACGTCCTGGGCAGCGGTGTCGACCAGGGCGGATTTGACGTCGGCTCCGGTGAAATTGGGATGCGCCTGCTTGACCATGGCGGCGGCGCCGGAAATCATGGGGGTCGCGAAACTGGTGCCGTCGGCTGAGCCGTAGCGGTTCGCGCTATACACGTCGCCTAGCGGATCATAGTTCTCGGCGGCCATATAGACGCTGGTACCGACGGCGAGCAGATCGGGCTTGATGCCGGCGTCTCCAATGGCTGGTCCGCGCGAGGAAAATCCGGCAAGCTGGTTGCCGAAGCTGGTGACGTCCTGCTCTTCGGCGGCGCCGTCAATGGTAACCGAATGGCCCGGATGTGCATCGGCATAGCTTTTGAGGGCGACGCCGGCGGTGTTGGAAATCATCACGACCGGAATGTCGAACGATGAGAGCCCGCCGGGTGAAATCAATGCCGATTGGTCCGCCATATAGAGGATCACGCCTACAGCGCCGGCGTCCAGCGCATTGCCGACCTTCACCGCGAAAGTGCAGGCCGGATTGGTAGCCGGACCGCGCTCGATGAGGGCGATGGAAGCCACGAGCGAGGCCGCCGGGAGCGCCGTGCAGGCAAAACCGTCGTTGCCAATCTTGGCGACGTCGACCAACCGGTCAGTCACAGCGCCGACAGGCAAGAATGCGTCGCCCGAGTCGGTGGCGATATTTTGCAGGTTTCCGGGCCCTCCGGGAACGCTTACTGTCTCAGAAAAGGAGTGGGAGTTGGTGATGGCGCCTACCGCGATCACCGATGGCGCATTACCCGGCGAGGAAATGTCGTTCCACGTGGGATACTGGTTGCCATCCTGGCCTTCATTACCGGCTGCCACTACTGCGATCAAACCCTGCTGGGCGGCTTTCTCGAATGCCTGCGCGAGCGGGTCGCAAGCGACGCCGGCGGGATTTCCGCAAATGGCGCCGGTATCGAGCGCGCCGGTGAATGCCGGACCTCCGGAGGAAAGTGAGACGACATCCATGTGATCTTTGGTCCAGGCGTCTTCGAGCGCCTGGATGATGACGTCGTCGGTCGCGCCGTCGTTGACTTCGGGGGAGCCGTAGATTTTGTAGTTGCCGAGATAGGCTTTGGGCGCCATGCCGGTGATGGATACGACGCCGGAATTGGTGTTGCCTGCGGCGCACATGGCGACGGCCGTGCCGTGACCGCTGCGGTCGCGCGCGGAGTAATCGTCAGGACGCGAATCGGCGGCGGGATTGGGCGCGCTGCCGGCCGCGAGCTGGCGAACGTAGCTGCGGGCGACAATCACCTTGTTATTCGTGAAAGCACAATCGTTGCCGCTGCAAATGGGATAGCCGGCAGGCATTGGAAGCGACGGATCTTGAAACCCGGGATGCGTCTGATCGATGCCGCTGTCCAGAATCGCGATCTTGATCCCCTTGCCGGCATTCTGCGGGCCGCCAAGCTTGTTCCAGGCGGCCGGCGCATTCAAGAGCTGCGTAGCGCGGTTGAGACTCGGGTAACGGCGTCGCAACGGAACGACGGCTTTTACGCCGGGAATGCTCTTCAATTCGTTCACGCGATCCTTCGAAGCAGCGACGAAGACGGCATTCAGCAGGTTGGTGACCGAGCCAGTTACTTGAACTTTTCTGGAAGCCAACTCGCTTTTGATTTCCGCCTGTCTGACCTCAATCTGCCGGCGATAGTCTCTCGCTTCAGCGGGCTCGACCGCAGCGTGAGACGGGAATTTGGATGAAACCGGAGCATCGTCGAGGATCAGCGCGTATCGGTTGGAAGCGAGCTGCGCAAATCCGGGCGTCAAAGTGCCGGTTAACAGGAAGAGTAAATAAGACCAGTTAAGAAGTGTATTTCCGCGCCAGCGAAACATGATGTTCAAGACGATAGAACCGTTCTGCAGGTTTCTCAAAACCTGCGTAGATATAGTGCGGGCGCGGAGACCTTCTCCAAACTATACTACCGACAGCGTGGAAGCACCACGCAAAAGCAGCTGGTTTGGAGTCATAGATCACGGTTCCGATTTTTAGAGGTAAATAACCGCTAAAAACCGTAGCGCTCCGGGTGGCGCGCGATGATCATGACGGCGATCACTTTGGGGACATATTCGCGGGTTTCGGGCGGCACGGCGCGGATACGATACAGATACCAGAAATTGCGCTGCTTGATCGGATCGCTGACTTTTCTTACCGCGGCTTTCACTTTTGCCGGGCCAAGATTATATGCCGCAAGCGCGAGCATCACCGAGCTGCCGGCACCGAAATCCAGGATCAGGTCGCGGATATATTTGCAGGCTGCGCGCGTGGATTTGGTGGCATCCAGACGCTCATCCACATTGTCGTTTATCTTGAGGCCGTACTGGCGCGCGGTAGCCGGCGTGAATTGCCAGAATCCGGCTGCTCCCGCAGGACTGGTGCTGCTGCCGGTTAATGCACTCTCGACCAGCGGGATGTAAGCGAGGTCGGGCGGCAAATTATTCTGTCGAAAAATCTGGCGCATCAGATCCATGTCGCGGCTGGCCTTGCCCAGAGCGCGCAACATGTTGGGGCGGTCCGGCCCCTGATATTGCTGGATGAACCGCTTTACTTCGGCGAGGAATTCCGGCGGGATGCTGTAGGTTTCGGCGCCGAATTCCGCCATGAGCGAGCGGATCTCTTTCTGCACGGGATCTTCGCGCTCGAACGATCCCACGCGGTAGAGAACGTTCCGTTCAACCGCCTGCGCCTGATCTTCATACTGGCCGAGTTGGTCGATAAGCTGGTCGGCTTCGGCGGGATTCGAGCTGGAGCGCGCGATCAAACCTTCGAGGCGCTGAATCTGGGCGTCGTATTTATTCTTGCCCGCCTTCAGCCCGTTGATTTTCCAATAACCGTACCCGCTCACCGCGGCCAGCGCCAGAATGAGCGCGCCGATTACGACTTTGAATTTGCGGCTGGTGCGGTGCAGGGCCTTATCGAGCATCTGGCGCATGATGACGACGGTCGAATCGCCGATGCCGGCACGGCGTGCTGCGCGAGCGCGCTCGATGGCTTCCGAGAGCAGGTCCTCATGCTGGCGGCTTGACGGAGTTTCGGCGGCGTCTTTATCCGAGACTGGGGCGACCATGGTTTGACCGGAGAGGGTCTGATCCAGCTTGTCTAATGGCGAGTCGTCAATGACAAAGCTGAATTCGGGACCATCCGCGCCAAGGCGGAGCGAGCAGGGAGCGACCAGGGCGGCCTCGGCGACGCGCTCTCCGTTCAGGAAAGTGCCGTTGGTGCTGTTGAGATCGCGGACATGATAAGCGTCGCCTTGTCTGGAGATTTCCAGGTGGTGTGCGGACACAATGGCTGCGTCGGTGAGGACGATGTCGTTTTCCGAACTTCGACCCACGCGCGTCAGGCCGACCTGGATCAGATGCCGCTTGCCGGCCAGCATGCCCGACTTACGCACCAGCCACGCGTTCAGCTTAGCCTCTTCCACCGAAACGAAATATAGCAGACCGGCGCCGGGCTGCGGGCTGGAGCTGGTTATGCGGCTTGGGGCGGAAAGGGCAACGGGGCCCCTTCGAGCAGTTGATCCAGATGATGGCGCAGATGTGCGATGTAGTCGGTTACCAGAAACCCCAAATCGACATTCCCGGACAGCGATCTTCATCCACCTGGAGCAACCGCCGCCCCGCGGCATCGAGAGTTTTTTCCAACTCCTCAGCGGCGGACTGCATGTCGAGATCATATCGTACAGCCACCCCCTTGACTTGGATTACTTTTTTCACTAGGTATATATCCCAGTAGAGGAGGAAACCCTTATGTTCTCCGGTGTTTCTCCGATGATGTTGTGGATGCTGGTCGCGTGGGGCGCCGTGACCGTCGTCTTTGTGATCCTCATGATCTACCGCTCCCTGTTCTCGCTGCGTGAAGACGATCAATTATTTCTCAACCCGGGTGAGTCGCTGCTGGAATCCGAACAACAGGAAATCCGGCACCGCCTCAGCCGGATTACACCGTACACCAAGGGATTCGGGTTCGCATCGGTTGGGATGGCGGTGGTTATCGCGGGCTTTTGGGTGTATCAGGCGATTGCGCAGTTTAACGGGACGGCCGCCCCGTAGAATGCGCACAGCGCTCCGGGTTAACCGGCCGGCCTGCGGGATGGGCCGGTGAGGTTGCGCTGCGCGCTGTTGTTCCTGCTGGCCGGGCCCGCGATTTCTCAGTCCCTACGCGTTGTCTCGGAGTTCCAGCGCTTCGATCCGTTCGGCCAGGTAGTGGCGGTGGACCGCACGGCTCATCCGCGCGAGGTTCTTTCTCCGGCCCTGGCGCGCAACGCATTTGCGTCTTTTCACATTGCGGTGACCGTGCCCGAGCGTGCGCCATTTTTTCTTTTTGTCCAGACGAACCCGCCGGATGCGTTTCAGATTTCGCTTTACGAAGAGTTGTACGTCAAAACCAGCGGGGGCTGGATTCCGGATCCGCTAGAGCCGGTGAAGCTGCCGGTCCTGGGCAGCCTGCCGTATCTGCCTTCGCCCATTCCGGGGCAGAAAACGTTGTGTTACTGGATGGATCTTTGGGTGCCGGCTGATACGCCCGTGCGGCGCGTGCGCGTCGAGGTGCTGCTGAAGATCGGCCGCGGGTGGGTAATGTACCCGATGGAAGTGCGGGTCATGCCGGTGGTGGCGCCGGACGTGGCGGAGCATCATGGAGCGCTCCCGCCCGTTTCGGCCCGGGCCGACGCGTCGGTGTATGGGCCGGTTCGCAATTTCATTTGCAACGCGCGGGAGGCCGGGCGCGAGGAGCGGTTAACGGTGCGCCGGCTGATTCATCGTAATGCACTCCAGGACATGGCTCTGGCGCATTCGCTCGCAGGAGCGCACGACGCCAGCTTTCGCAACGAACTGCTCCAACGTGCAGGCGGGCGCGATCGTGAAGCCTGGTGTAAGTCACCGCTGGTCTTGGCCGAGCAGCCGGCGGAGTGGTATCTGCACGTGCGCGACTGGCTTTACCGAATGCGCGGTTCGGGGCCGAGATGAAAGATCCTGGAAAAAGAGTGCGACGGCTGGCCTTACTGTCCGCCGTCCTCGGCTGTCTGCCGGCCGCTCATACCGCCCAAACGATCTGGTTTGCACCGCTCGATCCGATGTTCCGGCCCTGGGCGAACTACGCAGGATCGGTGGACTATTTCGATCTGTTTACTCCAGTGGCGCCCTGGCAAACTGCGGCGTCGCACGTGCAGGTGTTCAAAATCTATGCGACTCTTGTGGACAATTTTCCGGACCAACAGTTGCGGAGCATGTTCGCGGACCTGGATCGCCGTGGGATCGCGCTGGCGGTGGAGTTCGGGCCGCTTGATCCGGAAAACTGCGGGGCGGGTGTGGAAGGCTTCAACGGGGAGGATGCCGCACACCTGGCATCGCGCATTCAAGAGCTGGGCGGCAAGCTGCGTTACATCGCGATGGATGAACCATTTTATTTTGCCGGTATCTACAGCGGCGACAATTCATGCCGATGGAGCGCCGCAAGAATTGCAGCCAATGCCGTAGCGCAGATCGGGCACATCAAGCAGCTGTTTCCGAATGTCGAGGTTGGGGACATTGAGCCATTCCCTACCGACGACGAATTGAGTATTCCCGGCTGGGCGGAACGCTTCCGCGCATGGTTCGATGCCTGGCGTGCGGCCGCGGGGAAGCCGCTGGCATTCTTTCACTCGGATCTGCTATGGGAAAGTGTTGAGCGGCGGCACGCGGTGGAAGTGCTGAGCAAATACGCGGGGCAGCGGGGGATTCCATTCGGTATTATTTACAACGGTTTGGGCACCGAATCCGCGGATGCAGATTGGGTGAATCACGCCGAGCGGCATTTCGTGGATAACGAGACGCACGGAGGCGCACCGCCCGACCATGTAATTTTTCAGTCCTGGAATCCCTACCCCAAACACCTGCTGCCTGAAACTGACCCCACGACGTTTACGCATTTGATCAACCGTTACTTTCGGACCCGCACCGAGTTGACCTTGACGGGCGATACGCGACAGATTTCGGGCACGCTCATGAGCGGTGCAAATGCTCTGGCTTCGGCCAGCGTACAATTCACGGCCAACCCGCTCACCGGACTGGGATCGGTAAGCGACTATGTTCTGAGCGGTAGTGTGCCGGCCGGGGCGACGACGGCGGTTGTCGGGGTCCGGGTCAACATCGAATGCGGGTGCCGGGGCACTAGCGATATCGCTCTTTACCGGTTTGCTTACACGGAAAGCAATCAGCACTCGACCACACTCGATTTTTCGAGCGGCCTTAACGGCTGGGGTTTGGACACGGACGGCCAGGAGGCCGTTGAATCCGGTTCGGCGAACTCAGGCCAGGACTTGCATCTCACCGTACAGCCCGGCCAGCACGCTCTTTTAAACTCGCAAAATTTCGCCGTTACCGCTGGAGCGTCGTTTACTTTGCATATTACGGCGCGCGTCTCGCCGGATTCGGCCGCGAGCGGTTACTTCGCCATCATTTTCCTGGCGCAAAGCGAGCTTGAACGAGAGACACTGATATTTCAGCCTCCGGTGGTTCCCATCGGTTCAGCCACCACTGCGGCGGACGGATCATATCGCTTGGAGCCGGATCCGGCCGCCTTTACGAAGGATGCCTATGAAATCGACGGGCAGTATGCAGGGAGCGACAAGCTGTGGCCGGCGGCTGCAACCCTGTACGTACAGCTTGTTCCTCAAGTGGCGGATGGCGGGGTCGTGAATGCCGCGAGCTATTCCGCCGCCGGCGTATCGCCGGGCGAAATCGTGACTATCTTTGGGTCGCTGCTCGGCTCCCAAATACCCAGTACGTTGGAGCTGGACGCCGATAACTTATTGGCCAATGAGCTTTCGGGGACTCGGGTGCTGTTCGACGGAACACCCGCCCCGCTAATCTATGCGTTTAATAAACAAGTGAGCGGTATCGTTCCGTATACGGTCGCCGGTAAGTCCACGACGCGCCTGACCGTCGAATATCAGGGTTTTCCGTCGGCCGATATGGCGCTTCCCGTTCTTCCGAGCGCTCCCGGCGTGTTTACGCTCGATGCGTCGGGCCGCGGACCGGGAGCGATTCTCAACCAGGATTACTCGGTCAACACTCCAGAGATGCCGGCCGCGCGTGGCTCGATCGTGATGATTTATGCCACGGGAGAAGGTGAGACAAACCCGCCGGGCGTAGACGGCAGAATCAACGGAGCCGATCTTCCGAAGCCGAAACTCGAAGTTACTGTGGCGATCGGCAACGTGCGGGCCGAAGTGCTGTATGCGGGTGCGGCGACTGGTCAAGTTGCAGGATTGCTGCAAGTGAATGTGCGGGTGCCGGAATCGGCGCCGGCCGGCCCGGCGGTTCCTGTGGTGGTCACAATCGGCGGAGCAACCAGCCAGGCGGGCGTCACGATGGGCATCCGGTAGTCGCGATCACATTCTCGAAATCCGTTGAAACACCGGCTTGAGTGCTGGATAGAGTGCGCGATAGATCCCGTGGCCGTCGCGGTAGAAGGCAGACTCATCGACGCGCGGCCCGACCAGCTTAGTTTCGCGGATGACGGCCCGGCAGGCGTTCGCTACAGACGCAAAAGCACCGGTTCCTACCATCGCCAGCAGCACCGCGCCATAAGCCGAGCCTTCTTGAGTTTCGAGCGTCACGACAGGTTTGTCGAGAACATCCGCCAGCACCTGCCGCCAGAACGGGCTGCGCGCGCCGCCTCCCGAAATACGGACCGAATTCACGGTAACGCCGAGCTGTTCGATGATGTCCAGGCAGTCTTTCTGGCTGTAGGAAACGCCTTCGATCAGCGCACGGATCATGTCGGCACGGGTGTGCTTGGCGGTGAGGCCGATCCAGCCCCCGCGGGCGGTGGCGTCGAGATGCGGGGTGCGTTCTCCCATCAGGTAAGGCAACCAGTAGAGTCCCTGAGCGCCTGCGGGCGCCTGCGACGCTTCGGCCATCAGCGCGTCATAATCCGCGCCGCGCGCGAACTGATGGCGGAACCACTGCAGGCTCAGGCCGGCGCCCTGTGTGACACCCATGACATGCCACTTCCCGGGAACCGCATGGCAAAACGTATGGACGCGCCCGGAGGGATCGTAGGCCACCTGCTCCATGTGTGCGAAAACCACACCGGAAGTTCCCAACGTGCAGGACACGATTCCCGGCTCGACGATTCCATTGCCGATTGCGCTCGCAGCCTGGTCGCCGCCGCCGCCCACGACGGGCGTACCCGGCTTGAGGCCGGTAAGACTGGCGGCCGAGGCTGAGATTTCACCGGAGACATCCACGGATTCATGACACTCCGGAAGAATCGAACGGTCGATCCCCAGCCGGTCGATCATGTTGGCGGACCATTCGCGGCGCACCACATCGAATAAAGCCGTGCCGGAGGCGTCCGAAACCTCGGTGGCAAAATCGCCAGTGAGCCGGAAGCGCACGTAATCCTTCGGCAGAAGCATTTTGCGGACGCGCTGGAAACGCTCGGGCTCGTTGTCGCGGACCCACAGAAGTTTGGGCAGGGTGAAGCCCGTGAGCACCGGGTTGGCAATGGAATTCAAGACATTCGCGGCACCGACGGTGCGATTGATGGCATCCACCTGGGCCTGGCTGCGCTGATCGCACCAGATGAGCGAGGGCCGGATTACCTGGTTATCTTTATCCAGGATCACCAGCCCGTGCATCTGGCCGCTCAAGCCGATGCCGCGCACATCGCGTCCGGAGATGTGTGCTTCGGCGATCGCGCCGCGAACGGCGTCGATTGTGGCGTCCCACCAGTTTTCTGGGCGCTGCTCGGCCCACAGCGGCCGCTCCATGCGCATGTCTTCATGCGGCGCGGTGAAACTACCGCGAATTTTGCCGCGGTCGTCGACGAGAAGCGCGCGCGTTCCGCCGGTCCCTACGTCAATTCCCATCCACATGGTTATTTTTTAACGCTGTTTTTGCCGGCGATCCAGGGCAGATAGGCGGCGCCGTAGAGGCCTGCCTCATTGCCGAGAATGGCCTTTTCGACCTTGGTATCGGTAGTTCGGAAGGTGAAGGAACGGCGTCGCATTTCCTCGAGCATCGCCGGCGCGAACATATCCCAGGCGGGGAGCACGCCGCCGCTCAGTAAATACAACGGAAAGTTGAATGTATTGACCATCATGGCCAAGGCGATCCCCAACGCCTCGCCCATGGCGCGGAAAATTGTGCGGGCGTGCTCGTTGCCCTTCACGGCGAGCGCGTAAACGTCGGCCGAGGTTAGGTCGTCGCCCAGGTGCATCACCCGCGCCATGGCGGTGATGGCGCTCGCAGAAGCGTGCTTCTCGAGACAACCGCGATTTCCGCAGCCGCAGGGAAACCCGTTGGTCACCACCGTCAAGTGGCCGAGTTCGCCCGCCATTCCCAGGTAACCGTGCAACACCCCGCCGCCGGAGATAATGCCGCCGCCGATGCCGGTTCCCAGCGTCAGCAGCAGCAGGTCATTCACATCGCGGCCCGCGCCCATCCATTTTTCACCGAGCGCCGCAGCGTTGGCGTCGTTTTCGAGGATCACCGTCGTCCGGAGCCTTCGTTCCATTTCATCCCGAAACGGAAAATCTTCGAGGCACGCTAGGTTATTGGAGTTACAAATGACTCCCTTTTCCAGGAGAATGAAACCCGGCACGCCGAGGCCGATGCCGGCGAGCTCGTCGGATCCCCAGCGCGATCGCAGATCGTCGATGACCGCAACCATTTCGCCCATCAGGTACTCGCGCCCCTTGTGCGGGCTGGCGCTGGTCGAGAGTTTTTCCACAATTTTCCCGGCGCGGTCGACGGCCGCGGCACGCAGGTTGGTGCCTCCCAGATCCAGTCCGATGGAGTATTCGGCCATGAGGGGGCATGATAACAAAGGTTAGAGTCGCCACAGAAATCGCGCGCGACGGCTTTTTCGTTAACGGCCACGATAGAAAGCGGTTATGAATCCCATAAGGACTTTTCCGGATAACGTGAAGCGGATTTCATGGTACATATGAAACAGAAAGGTGTCGGATTTGCGTCGATAAGGATAGGTAGAGGTCGCATGGGCGAAGGAAAGTACCTCGAAATACCGGGCAGCGGGACGCACGAGCTACCGCCGCTGCTGGTGCACACCGCGCACGAGGGAACCCCTATCAATGAAATGGTCGGCATGGCGGCGGGCATCGTCGAGGCGGACGACATGGTGGTCGAAGCTCCGGCCGACGAAGCCGTACGGGAACAGCGGAAATTCGACCTGGCGCTGAACCTTGCCGAACAGTACATGCGGCTCATGGCGCACTGGCAGTGGGGAGATTCGATCCTAGAGTGGATCCGGCAATGCGAAATCACCTTTGAGAATCGCGACGCCTTGCGAAGTCTGTTGCACCCGGATGTGTGGCCTCACGCGGCGCGCAGCAGCTTCGTCAGTCTGCTGATGGAAAAATCAGTGCCGACTCATGGGGTAGGGCTCGAAAATGCCGTGGGCCTGCGGCTGACATTCCGTCAACCGCCTCCGATTGATTGTTTTTCCAACCAGTTTCTGTTTTTCCTGAATACACCGGTGGCTGAGACCGCCTATCGCACGTGGGCGCATCTGGCGCAGGACATGCCGTTGCTGTTTCCTCCGGACCGCTTCCACTTTCAGGTTGTCGAGCTGCCGCAGTAACCCCCTTCATGCCGGGATCAGGCTCTCGTGAGCATCTCCAGCCGTTTGCTCCAGCCACCGCCTCCGCCTGGCCCTGACCAGCAAAAACAGCAGCACAAAGGCGATCAGAAAGCCGACCGACGCGCCCACGCCGATCCACTGCGGCGCGGGGCGGCGGACCAGCAGCGCAAATCCCAAGTTGAAGATTACCGGAACTGCGACCACTCGCAGCGGCAATTGCGGGCGCTCCAGTGCGAACATCGAGCGCGAGAGCAGCTCAAGCAGGCTCCAGCCGATCAAGCTCGGGGCAAAACCGAGAAAAACCGTCGAGACCAGGCGGGTGGATTCTGCGGTGAAACTGCCGCGCTCGAACAGCAGGGCGATCAGCGGCTGGCGCAGCGCAATTCCGATAGCGCAGCCCACAACGGCCAATAGCGCCACGAGCGCGATGGTTTTATCGATAAGACGGAAAGCCTGCCGCAAACGCGACTGGCTGCGCAAACGCGCGATCTCCGGCAGCAGCGAGTTTGAAAACGGCGTAATCAGATAGGCGAGAGGAACAGTGAGGCACCGCAAGCTGTAATCGAGCGCAGCCGCCATGCCGACTCCGGCGTGCGTGGCGTAAGCGCGAGTCACGATCACATTCAGCGCGAGCAGGCCGGCATAAAGGAGAAAAGCTCCGGGTTTGGCCAGCAGTTCGCGCCAATGAACGTCGAGCCGGGGGCGGGTGGTGATCCGCAGGCCGGACCGGGAGGCGAAGTAAACGACAGCGAACTGTAGCCAGGCCCCCGCTGTGTAACCGATGGCGAAGCCGTAAACGCCGACAGCTTTCCACAGGATGAGCGCTCCGGCGATCATGCCGATATTGAGGGATGCCTGATAGAAAGCAGTTGGTGCGAAGCGGCGATGGGTGAACAGAAAAGCCGAGTGTAGAGCCGCCATACCGGCGGCCAGAGAAGAAATCGCGGCGATGCGAAGAATGGCCACCGCAGTGTGAACGTAGGCGGGATCGAGCCCGGGCGCGAGGATCTTGATCAGCAACGGCGCAAACAGCACCATCGCTAGTGAAAGCAGAAGAAAAGTGCGGCGGAAGACCGAACTCATCCGGGCAAAGAGGGCAATCCTGCCCGAGCCTTCATACCCGGTGAGCATGGGCACAAAGGCAAAAATCATTGTGTTGGTCAGAACAGAATTGAGAGTGTCCACGGGGCCGACGGCCACCGCGAGCGCATCCGCAGCACTGTGGGTACCCAGCAGATAGGCCGTAAGCGCCACCCGGAAAAACCCGATCAGGTTTCCGGTAATCAGACCGATGCCGAGAGCCAGACCGCCGCGCACCAGCGGGCTGCCGACGGCGCGGCCGAGCACGCTCTCACCGGTTCGTCCGGAATCGGCATTCGCTGGAGGAACGTTTTCGTGGCCGGTATTCAGTCGAATTTCCTGGGGCCGGGAAACCCCGTTAGCTTCTGGCGCTCACGCCGAGGCTGCGGACGCAGCAGCACGGGCCGCTGAAAGCGCCGTGGCGTAATTGGGGTGCTCGGCGACTTCTTTGACGTACTCCACGTGCCGGATCGTATTGGCCCGATCCAAAACAAAAATGGCGCGGCTTTCAATGCGCAGACCCTTGATTAGGGTGCCATAGTTCGCGCCGAAGGATCCGTCGCGATGATCGGAAAGCATCTTGACCTTATCCACGCCGAATGCGCCGCACCAGCGCTTCTGCGCAAACGGCAAATCCATACTTACGGTAATGATGTCTACGTTCGGCAGCTTGGCGGCTTCCTCGTTGAACCGCTTGGTTTGGGCGTCACAGACCGGGGTGTCCAGCGACGGCACGACGCTGATGATCCGGACATTCGAGCCGGTATCCGCCAGCGTTACATCTTTGAGGCCATTGTCTACGAGTTTGAAATCCGGCGCCTTGTCGCCCGGCTTCAGCTCGGGGCCGATCAAGGTCAAGGGATTTCCCTTCATCGTCGTTGCTCCTGGTCTTTCCATCTTGCCTCCTCAATTAGGTGTGAATGCCCATTGTAGCGTAGTGGCCATGCCTGCCTGGTTACTTCATTGCAGCAACTGGGCGAATTTGGACGGATCGGAGGTGGGCAATTTACAGGTGTAATTCTCGCAGACGTAGGCTGTGGACTTGCCGTGAATGCGCGTCATCGTTTCGACCGCCGGCAGGTAATTGGCGAGCGGCTTGCGCGAGCTCTCGTCCACAAGCATCACGATCCGGTTCGGCACAAAATGGGACGCGAGAACGGTTGCGAGTTCGTGCGTTTCCGGCGCGGACCGGTCACCCACCAAAATGATCTGCTTGGGTTTTGAGAGGCTGAATTCATAAGCTACCAGCATCTGCGGAACCCCCGATGGCATGGCGGTGATGCGCGAGGCAAAGGCGCGCAGAGCTTTTTCGGCGGAGTCTCGAAAATCCTTACGATCCGTCATTTGAGCGAGGCGCAGCAGGTTCAATATGGCGATCGAGTTCCCGGATGGCTCGGCGCCGTCGTAATCCTCTTTCATGCGAACCACGAGACTTTGGTCGCCCGCGGCTGTGCTGAAAAATCCGCCATGCTCTTTGTCTTCAAAGAGGGCGCTCTGCTTTTCGGCGAGCTTCAGCGCGATTTCGAAGTAGCGAAGGTCGAATTGCGCTTCGTAAAGATCGAGGAGTGCCTGTGTAAATAGCGCGTAATCGTCGAGAAAACCCGGAATGGCGGCATCGCCGAGACGATAACGCCGCAGCAGCAGGCCGGTTTTAGGATCGTACATGTGGCGTAGGATGAAATCCGCGGCACGCACGGCGGCAGCGGAGTAGCGCGTGTCTCCCAGAATTGCGCCTCCTTTCGCAAAAGCGGAAATCATGAGGCCGTTCCACGCGGTTAGAATTTTGTCATCGAGGTGCGGCCGCACGCGTTTCGAGCGCACGGCCAGCAGCTTAGCGGCAGCGCCCTCCAGCGCTTGCCGGATTTGTTCGACAGGCTTTCCGAAGTGCTCCGCGGTTTCCTCAAACGTGTGCGCTTCGAAAAGAATGTTTCTTCCGGAAAATTCGCCTTGTGGATCGTTGGATACGTTTCCGCCAGGCTCGATACCATAGCGGTAACTGAACCATTCGGCGGTTGGCTTGCCGGCTACGGCTTCGATTTCGGCATGCTTCCAGATGTAAAACGCGCCTTCGCCCTTCTCGTCCGGTTTCGAGGGATCAATCACGCTGTCCGCATCTTCCGCGGAATAGAAGCCCCCGTCCTTATCGGTCATGTCACGCAAGACGTAATCGAAGATCCGCCGGGCGATGTTTGCGTACAGGGCGTCGTGTGTGATCTGGTACGCCTCGAGATAAGAAACGGCGAGTTGCGCCTGATCGTAGAGCATCTTCTCAAAGTGCGGAACCAACCAATGGTCATCGACCGAGTAGCGGTGAAACCCGCCGCCCAACTGATCATGCATTCCGCCTTTGGCCATGGCGCGAAGTGTGGCCAGTACCATGTCGCAAGCCTCCTGCCGGTGCGTGCGCGACCAGTAACGCAGCAGGAAGTTGTGGGCGACAGGCCTCGGGAACTTTGGCGCGGATCCGAAACCGCCCAGCTTGGAATCGAAACTGCGCCGGAACTGGAAAAAGCCGCTCTCTAGCCCGGATTGATCGAGCGCACCTGACGGCGAAACCTCGGCCGCCGCTTCGAGCTGCTTCAAAACCTCGCTGCTCGAGGAAACGATCTTTTCGCGATCCGTGCGCCAAGCCTCGGCAATTCTTTCGAGCACCGTCGGAAAACCGGGCCGGCCGTAGCGATTCTCGGGGGGGAAATACGTGCCGCCGACGAACGGCTTGAGGTCCGGCGTCAACCAGACCGACATCGGCCAGCCGCCTCCACCGGTAGTCGCCTGCACGTAGGTCATGTAAATGCGGTCGATGTCCGGCCGTTCCTCGCGGTCCACTTTGATAGCGACGAAATATTTGTTGAGAGTCGCCGCAATCTGCTCGTTCTCGAACGACTCGCGCTCCATGACGTGGCACCAGTGGCAGGTCGAATAGCCGATAGAAAGAAAAATCGGTTTATTTTCGCTTCGGGCTTTCTCGAATGCTGCGGGTCCCCACGCATACCAGTCCACAGGATTATGGGCGTGCTGCAGCAGGTACGGGCTCTTTTCGTGAATGAGACGATTGGTGTGCATGGGTTTAGCTTTTCCCGTTTCAGGCGTCCCGGCGGCGAAGGCAAAGTGCACGGCGGCAAGAGCCACAGCAAATCGGAGCGGGAGACGCATGCGCGTGCCGTCAAACCGGACTGGTCACCTTGGGGCCCGGCATTAGCACGTATCCATATTAGCGCCGCGCCTCGACTATCATTTTTGAGGAGACCAAACCGATGTGGAACCACATGTTCGTACTGACGGTGCCGGTAGCGGAAAAGATTTTACGCCCGGCGATCGTTTATCTGTTCCTGGTAGTCATGCTGCGGATCTTCGGCAAGCGGGAGCTGGCGCAGTTAAACCCGTTCGATCTGGTGGTTCTGCTCTCAGTTTCCAACACCGTGCAGAACGCCATCATCGGCGAAGATAACTCGGTGTCAGGAGGGCTCATCGGCGCATTCACGCTTTTCGCCGTGAATTACCTGGTAGTACGGTTCCTGTTCAAGCACCGGCGGCTCGACGAGGTTCTCGAGGGCACGCCTACGCGGCTCATTGAAAACGGTACGGTTCGCCGCAGTGCGTTGGCGAAGGAGCTGCTGACCGAATCGGAGTTGCAAACGGTCGCGCACCGCCAGGGATTCGGCAGCTTGGATGAGATTCAACAATGCACCCTCGAGCCGGGAGGAGCGTTTTATTTCGAGCCAAAAGAGCCGAGACCTCACGAACGCCAGCATGTGGAGGTCCTCAAGCGGCTTGAAGGTTTGAGCGGGCAAATCGATGACATACGCAGGCTGGTTGCAGCTCGCTGAGCGGCGCCCTGCCTTACGAGCCGGGGGCAGCACGAGACGTTTCGGGCTGCTGCCCCACTTCCCAGATACCCTGGAAATCCGCGAAGAAGCACTCGACGGGAACGCCCGGAATTGCCGAGAGCACAGCCGCAGCAGCGCGCGCCAACTCGGCGCGATGGTTCTCCATTTCCGCTGCCGCATCGCCTCCGAATCTCGCCAGGCCACCGTATGCCCCGCAATCCGAGTGCACCAGCAGAATAAGGCGGCTGGTCCCATGTAACTTGCAGGAAAGCCGAATTTGGTCGAGCACGAACGCCCGCTCCGACTCCTGGCCGGGCGAGGCGAGAGATTTTGCGCCGCCCGCCAGGCGAATCGAATCCCAGCGCGAGATTCCCCGGCGCTTCAGGAATTTCCGAACCGCGGTGGTAAACCGGTCGTCGAAGCACCAGACCACGGCCGCGTCTGCCTGGTAGGGCCCGGCATCGGAATCGAAATGGAAGCTCTTCTTCATGGTCAGGCGCTCAGTCCGCGGCGCGCCTTGAGCTCCGCCAGCAGCTTATCGATCCGGTCTTCTTTCTCGAGAGCAGCCAGCCGGTCGTCGACATTGTCAGTCGCCAGTTCGGAAGTGGCCTGGCTGACGGCTTCAGCGTGCATTACTTTGCTCTTCATCCGGTCGAATGCCGCGGCTTTGGAATTATCGCCCATAGCGATCCGCGCGTTGCTGGCCTTCGACAGAGCGCGTGCCCGGCGGTGCTGGGCCATGAGCACATCGCTTTTGGCTTCCGCTTCCGCCAGCTTCTGCTCCAGCTTCTGAAGCGCCGACTTCAGATTCTCCACCTGCAGTTTCTGATCTGCGATCTGCTGGTTGAAGCTCTCAGCCATTTGCTGATAGCTCATGGAGCGCTCGAGGGCGGCGCGCGCCAGATCGTCGTGTTTCTTATCCACGGCGAGCTCCGCCTTGCGCATCCACTCGGCGCCTTTATCCTGGCTGTCTTTCTGCTTCTTTTCGAGCAGGTGCTGGTCGGCGATGGAAATCGCCACCTGGGTTTTCACCTGCATAAGCTGATTCTGCATGTCCAGAATCACCTGCTTGATCATTTTCTCGGGATCTTCGGCCTTATCGATCAGGTCGTTCAAATTGGCCCGAACCAGTGTTGCGACTCTTTCCAGTAGTGCCATATAAATTCTCCTTTCTGAAAAACGTTTTAAGATCTCCCGTCCGGCGGCTTGGGAGCTTTATCCCCGATGGACCGGACCTTGCCGAGCAATTCCGACATATTCATGCCGGATAGCGTTTCGAACAAGGCCGGTATCTGGGCCGCCATTTTGGTCATGTCGCCCGTGATCTTGTTCATGCCGGCGGCATCTCCATTGCCGGTGGAAACGATGGTGATCTTGTCGACATTGGCGAGCGGGGAAGCCAGAGCCCGCACTACATCCGCCATGTTGGTGATGAGCTTATCGACCACCGCCGCCTGGTTGTACTCCTGGTATGCCTCGGCCTTCACGTTCATGGCGCGCGCTTCGGCATCGCCCTTCTTGAAAATGATCTCGGCCTCGGCTTCGCCGGTGGTGCGGGTGGCTGCGGCGTGGCCTTCAGCTTCGGCAGTCAAGCGCTGTTTCTCCGCAGCGGCCAAGGTTTCGATGCGCTGTTTTTCGATCTCGGCCTGTTTCAGCACGGTGGCGATCAGCTCGCGTTCGCGGCGCTGGATCTCGGCGTCCTGCACCTTGATCTGCTGCTCTTTCTCCACCTGCTGCACCTTGACCTGCTCGGCGATGACCTGCTGCTGCATCACGTTGGTCTGGATCTCGTAGGCTTTGTCGGCCTGCGCCTGCTGCTTCTTGATGGTTTCCTGGTAAGCGGCCTTTTTGACGTCGAGATCGCGCTGCGCTTCGGCCTGCTTGGCAAGGGATGCCGTCTGCGCTTCGATGCGCTTCTGATCGGCATCGGCGGTGGCTACCGCAGCAGCTAGCTGCGCAGCGGCGGTCGCCACCTGCGTGTCGCGCGACGCTTCGGCCGCGGCCACGTCGGCATCGCGCTTGATGCGCGCCACGTCGGGTTTGCCCATGTTGGTGATGTACTCGTTCTTGTCGCGAACTTCCTTGATGGTGAACGAGATCACTTCGAGGCCCATCTTGTTCATATCCGCAGCGCAGGTGGAGCGCATGCGTTCTCCCACCATTTCCGGCTGCTTGACGATCTCCTCCACCGTCAACTGGCCGATGATGCCGCGCAAGTGGCCTTCCATCACCAGGCGGATCAGCCCTTCGCGCTCCTGCGGCGTTTTGGTCAGAAACTGCTCGGACGCCGTGAGAATGGACTCCGGATCGCTCTTGACCTTGATCTGCGCAACGGCTTCGACCGTCACGGCGACGCCCTGTTTGGTGTAGAGGTCCTGCTGCGGCGCGACATCGAACGACATCAGCTCGAGCGACAGCCAGCGGCAGTTTTCGATCATGGGAAAAATGACCGTGCCGCGGCCCTTCACAATGCGTGTGCCGCGAAAGCCGTAGACTACGAGCGCTTCATGTGGGCCCGCCTTACGAAACAGCTTGGCGAACATGCTCATCAGGAAGATCACGGCCAGCACCATCAGGCCCGCGATCACCCAAACGCCAGTTGAAATTTGCATAAAAACTCCTCCTGTTAGCAGGCTTCCTAGGCCTGAGTTTTATCCTGATCCTGCAAACCCTCGCCGGCGCCCGTCAGGTCATCCCAGCGCCGGACATACGCAATTCCCTTCTCGTAGCGCGTCACAATCACTTCGGTATCCCGAGGAATTTCGGCGCCGTCCTCGCTGCGCGCCGCCGCCGAGTGCCGCGCGCCTTCCTGCGAGAAAATCACTTCGCCCGTGCCGCCTGCGCGGATGGCGCTGCTCAGATGGCCCAGCACGCCCACCATGCGATAGTCCTCCGGGTCGAGCGGTTGCTCGCGGGACACCAGCTTGGCCACGAAATAAAACACAATCGCCGCGCCGGCGACGCCGCTTGCTGCCGAAATGGCCAGGGCAGAGAAGAACCACAGCGCCGAGTACTCGGAGAGCAGATAACCCGTTCCGCCGAACCATGCGAGAAACGCAGCAATCGTTCCGAAGTTGACGACCGCAATCCCGGAGTGTCCGCCGCCGTGAGCATGCCCGACGTGCACGTGTGGCAACCCGTGGTGCAGGTCGAGATGCAGCAGGTGCAGATGCATGCCGCCGGCGACCACCGACAGCAGGCTCAGGGTGAACCCCACAAGAAAGCAGACCAGGTAAACGTTCGCCCACGTCATGACGATTGCCTCCCGTTGCGGCGCGCCGGAGTCAAGACCTCGAATAAACGGTCAGCCAAGCCCGGCGTCTCGAGAATCGCATCCAGCAGCCCGAGACATTTGCGCGAATCCGCATGGCGCGCCAGATGCAACAGAGCCTGACTCAACTCCGGATCCCGCCGGAAGCGCTCGGCGCCGGAGATGAGCCAAAGATCCAGCTTGTCCTCGAGTGCGCCGACTTCGGAGATCAACTCGGTCTCGAATCCCTCGGGATCGTCCACCAGATATCCCGGATGGACTTTAAAAAACTTCGCCAGCAGCAGCCGCGTGGAATTGGTTAGATGCGGCCGTGCGCCGTTTTCGATCTGCGATAAATAGGCCTGGCTGATGGATTTACGCAGGTCCTGGCGGATGGCGCGAACCACTTCCTGCTGCGTCATCTCGCGGCCGAACCCGCGCAGCATGCCCTCCATCTCCCGGAGGTAGCGGATCTTTTCACCGAGTCTCATTGCTGTTAGCTATATTTTTATAGCATATTGTTATAAACTTCAAGGAATTTATTGCGCTTGTTTTCAGGGACTTACGTGCTCGCCCCGATTTCGAGGCCTGCGCGCGGTAAGCTTTGAGGATGTTTCGCTTTCTTCCCGTCGCGTTTGGTTGGCTTGTTCTGGCCGCTGCTGGCGGCGCGCAAACCCCCGCGCCGCTTCCCCCAGTGCGCGAGCAGGCCGAAATCCAGCAGCGCTGGCTCAAACTGCGGCTCGAGCGTTATCTGCCGGCACTGATGCGCAAGCACGGTGTGGCTATGTGGCTGGTGGATTGCCGCGAGTACGCCGAAGACCCGGTTTTCTTTTCGCTGGTTTCGCCCACAACGTTTGCTGCCCGCCGCCGCACGATTTACGTGTTTTTCGATCGCGGAGATCAGCAGGGAGTCGAACGGCTGGCTTTGGGCGGAGGTTCTAACGGCGGCTTGTATACGGTCTACCGTGATCCTGAAGCTGCCAACCGCGAAATCTACGGCGACTCACAATGGGCGCTACTGAAAAAGCTGATTGACGAGCGCAATCCGGCGACGATCGCGCTCGACATTTCACAAACTCACGCGTTTTCCGACGGCCTCTCCTCAGGCGAGCGAGAAAAACTGGAAGAGGTGCTCGGAGCGACTTACCTACATCGGGTAGTGCGCGCTGAAAACCTGGCACTCGAATACCAGGAACTGCGCCTGCCCGAGATGCTTCCCATTTACCGGCAGATGATGGAAACGGTCCATTGGTTGATCGGCCGCGCTTTCTCGAATGAAGTCATCACACCCGGGAAGACAACCAGCCAGGACGTCGTCTGGTGGCTGCGCCAGCGCGTCAACGACCTTGGCCTCGGAACCTGGTTTCAGCCCACGGTGCGTGTGCAGAAACCGGGGAAAACCGGCGTCAGTTTTTTGGATGAAGAGACGCCCGTGGTCATCGAGCGCGGCGATGTGTTGCATGTCGATTTTGGCATCACGGCGATGCGCCTGAACACGGATACACAACACATGGGCTATGTGCTGCGCGAGGGCGAAACCGAGCCGCCGGCCGGCATTCGCCAGGCGCTATCCAACGCGAACCGCCTGCAAGATCTGCTGCTCGAACGCATGCGGCCTGGCCGTTCCGGTAACGAGGTACTGGCGGAAACACTCGCCGCTATGCGCGCCGCCGGCATCAACGGCTCGATTTACTCCCACCCCATCGGCGATCATGGCCACGCGGCGGGGCCGCTAATCGGCCTCTGGGATCGCCAGCAAGGCGTGCCAGGACGTGGGGATGTGCTCGTGCTTCCCAATACGTGGTTTTCGATCGAGTTGGCTGCGCGCACGCCAGTTCCTGAGTGGGGCGGCAAGGAACTGTTCGTCGGCGAGGAGGAAGACGCAGCGCTCGACGAAGCCGGGCGTATCTCCTGGATTCTACCTCGGCAGACCGATTACCATCTGATCAAGTAAGCAATTGTTTCCGGAGCTGCGATGCGAACCTGGCTTGCGCTGATTTCTGTTCGCCTCGCTGGTGGCATCGATCGAGACTGGGTCCGCCGCTTCACCGTCCAACTGTGCTACCGTGAATACTCACCCGCAAACGGAGGCGAAATGGAAGCTCTGGGCCTGATTGAAACAAAGGGGCTGGTGGCTGCGATCGAAGCCGCGGACGCCATGGTCAAAACCGCCAATGTGGTTCTCGCCGGAAAAGAATTCATCGGCGCCGGTTACGTGACCATTACCGTGCGTGGCGATGTGGGCGCGGTGAAGGCGGCCACTGAGGCCGGGGCTGCGGCTGCACGGCGCGTTGGTGAATTGGTGAGCGTGCATGTGATACCTCGTCCTCATGATGAGGCGGAGAAAATCCTTCCCGGCGCCGGACCCGCCAAAAAAGCTCTTGGTTGATGCTGGCGGATAAAGACCTTCTTTCCATTCAGGAGGCGCGCAGCAAGGTCGAGAAAGCCTACGCCGCTTCGCTCCAATACCGTACCTATTCACAGGAACAAGTGGACGCGATTGTGGAACGCATGGCAGCCGCAGGGCGCGAGCATGCACGGCGACTGGCAGAACTGGCCGTGGAGGAAACCGGCTACGGCAACGCCAAAGACAAGCTGGCCAAAAATCTACTCTGTGCTGATCTGTTGCCGCGCCGCATGCGCGGCCTGAAGACGGTAGGCGTGCTTCGGGAAGTGGCGGACGAGCGGGTGGTGGAGATCGCGGTGCCGGTGGGCGTCGTGGCCGCCATTTTGCCTACCACGAATCCAACATCTACGGCGATCTTCAAAACCCTCATCTCTCTCAAAGCGGGAAACGCCATCGTGCTTAGCCCGCATCCCAATGCGAAGCGCTGCACCTGTGAAACCGCGGACCTGCTTTACCGCGCGGCACGCGAGGCCGGCGCGCCGGAAGATATCATTGGCTGCATTACCAATCCGACGCTCGATTCCACGCACGCGCTGATGCGTCACGAACGAACAGGCGTAATTCTCTCCACAGGCGGCCACGGCATTGTCAAAGCGGCTTACTCGAGCGGCAAACCGGCATTCGGCGTCGGGCCGGGTAATGTACCGGTGATGATCGAGCGTTCAGCCGATATCGCAGATGCAATTCGAAAGATCGTGGAGGGCAAATCGTTCGATTACGGTACGGTCTGCTCGAGCGAGCAGACGGTGGTTGCCGAGACGGGCCTGCGCGACCGCATCACGGCTGAGCTTACGGAGCGTCACGCCTTCTTCTGCGATGCCCGGCAGGCAGGCGCGCTCGCCAAGCTGCTGATCACGCCGCAGTGGACGGTGAATCCGAAGTGTGTCGGCCAGCCTGCGGCAAAAATCGCGCAGATGGCTGGTTTCCAGGTTCCAGTCGATACGCCGGTGCTGGTCGCTGAAATCGAAGGCGTCGGCAAGCAGCATCCGCTCTCCGCCGAAAAACTTTCGCCCGTGCTCTCACTCTACTTCGTGAGCGATTTTGCTGCGGGGATCGATGCGTGCCGCAACCTGTTGCGTTTCGGGGGGCTTGGCCATACCTGCGTGATTTATTCGCAAGATGACTCCAAGATCCGGCAATTTGCGCTCGAAATGCCGGCGTTTCGTGTCCTGGTGAATACACCGGCTCCTCACGGCTCAACCGGCATTACCACGAACGTGTTTCCGTCCATGACGCTAGGCTGCGGAGCGATCGCGGGCAACATTACCGGCGACAACATCGGTCCATTGCACCTGATCAACATTAAACGGCTGGCCTATGCGGTTCGGCGGCCCGAGGAAGCTCTGGAAATTCCGGCATCCGTCACGCAATCGATTCCGACTTCTGAAATTTCTACCGGCAAGGCCGCTATTGACCGGCAGTCAGTTACCAGCGCAGTCGAAAAATATCTCAATGCGCGTGGGTTGTCCACCGGTATCGCGCCGCCGGCGCAAAGCGTAGCAGCTCAGGTCGTAGATCGCTTTCTTTCGCGACATCATACCAACCCAACGCCCCAGCCGCCGGCTTGTAGCGCCCCTGTTGCCGACCCTCAAGCCCAGCCATCTCCAGGGCCCTCGCTGACGATCGTAGATTTCGTCTGCGAGGCCGACGTACGCGCGGCCATCGACGCCGGGCGCAAGATTTACATTTCCGCCAAAACGATTGTCACGCCATCGGCGCGCGAGCTGGCTAACCGCTTTGATATTCTGGTCTTGGCCCAGCGTTGAAGGATTAGTTGTGGATCTCAATCTCGATACTCTTAAGCGGGAAATACTCGAATATCTGGAGAGATCGGGTTTCGCTGTTTTCCAGAGCCGGCCGGGCGGCCTGGAGGGACTGCAGATCGTGATGTGGGACTCCGATCGTTTCCCCGACTATCAGATGTTTCTGGATACTGCCCGCAAGATCGGCTGCAAACTGATCCTTTTTGCCTCGCGCGATTTCGAAGAAACCGAAATTGAAGAAGCGCTCGAACAATTGGAAGACTGCGATATTTCGACCGAGGAAAGCCTCACTCTGGAGCGCCGGTTGCGCGCGGTGCGTGGCTACCAAGGCGTCACCTGTTCGCTGGAGCTGGCGTTTGACTATCACGCTCGCATGTATGTTTACGAATTGCGGCCGGACTGGTACGAGGATTTCCTCAGCGCTTGCGATGAGGTTGTGGGACATCTGCCGGCCGAAGAGGAAGAGGACGATGGCTCGTTCGGCGAATACTACAACAAGAACTGAGCCTGAGCTCGAATGCCCCCACCGGCGCGCTGGCTTCTACCGCAATTAGATCGAGCCGAAGTTGAGGCGCTCGCGACCACGCTCGGCCTCGGCCATCCCGCAGCCACCGTGCTCTATGGGCGCGGTTTTCGTGACCCCGCGAGAGCGCAGCGCTTTTTATGGCCGTCGCTCGACGATTTGTACGATCCGATGTTGCTGCGCAGCATGGATTGTGCGCTCGAACGTCTCACGCGCGCTATTCGCAATCGCGAAAAAATTCTCATCTACGGCGACTATGATGTGGATGGCACGACCTCGGTCGTAATCCTGAAGCGGGCGATCGAGCTGGCGGGAGGGATAGCCGATTTTCATGTGCCCAATCGTCTGAAAGATGGGTATGGCATGCGCCCCGAGGTTGTGGAGCAGGCCGGCGCCCGGGGCGTTTCGCTCATTGTGAGTGTGGATACGGGAATCCGCGCGTCCGAAGTTGTGCGGCGCGCGCGCGAGCTGGCGATCGATGTCATTATCACCGATCACCATCTGCCCGAGGCCGAGCTCCCGCCGGCCATTGCAGTGCTCAATCCCAATCGTCCGGATTGCGATTATCCGGAGAAGAACCTGTGCGGCGTGGGTGTCGCATTCAAGCTGGTGCAGGCCCTGCTCGCGCAGTCAGGCTGGCCCGCAGAGAAACTTAGGCGAGTGCTAGCTTCGTTCTTGAAGCTGGTTGCGATTGGGACAGTGGCGGATGTGGTGCCGCTGACTGGCGAGAACCGGATTATCGTCAAGCACGGGCTGGCCGGGCTGCGTGATGTGCGGAATCCCGGCCTGCGCGCGCTGCTCGAAGTGGCTGGGTTCAGCGGCGGCAGCTTGCCCTCGGCGACGCAAGTGGCGTTCCGCATAGCGCCTCGCCTGAATGCCGCGGGACGCATGGCTACAGCCGATGATGTGATTGAGCTGTTTCTCACCGATGACGAGCCGCGAGCGCGCGTCCTTGCAGACCAATTACATGCGCTCAACACGGAACGCCAGAAAACTGAAGCCGAGATCGTCGAGGCGATTCTCGAGGAGTGCCAACGGAAGCCCGTTGACGAATCTCAGGCCGCCCTCGTCTTCTCGGCTGTAGACTGGCATCGCGGCGTTCTGGGAATAGTGGCCAGCCGGCTGGTGGAGCGGTTTCATCGGCCGGTATTCGTTTTGGGTGAGAGTGCAGAAGAGAATCTGGCACAGGGCTCCGGACGCAGCATCTCACGATTTCACTTGTTGGAGTCACTCGAGTCCATGCCTGAATTGTTCACCAAATTCGGCGGACACCGGCACGCCGCGGGAGTGACGCTCGACAGGAACCTGGTGGATGAGTTTCGACGGCGCTTTCAGGCATACGCGGCAGAGCGCCTCACTCCAGAGGATTTCTATCCGGAGCTCGAATTGGACGGCGTCATTCGCTGGCGTGAAGTTCACGAACGAGCGGTAGCCGAAATCTGCAATTTGGCGCCATTCGGATGCGGGCATCCCGTACCGGTATTTGCCGCCATGGACGTGGAAGTAGCGGGGCCGCCGGTTCCCTGGAAAGAGAAACATCTTCGCGTTCCGCTGCGCCAGGACGGCCGAACGTTATGGCTGAAAGCGTGGAATTTTGCAGAACGGGTCGCGGAACTGGCACCGGGGTCGCGGCTGGATGCAGCAGTCGTGCTCGAGCAGGATTCTTTCTCAACGGCCGCGGGATTTCCCGGCTGGAGTATTGTGCTGCGCGATGTACGGCCTGCCGTGCACTCATGAGAATTCGCCCCGTACTTCGAATCCTGTTATCCCCGCGGCGCACTTTTTGGGAAAATGAGCATCTCAAGGTCCAGTTGACCCGCGCGCTCGCCCGCGCCGACCGAATCGCTGACGAGTTAGGCGAGACGAATAGCCTATTGACCCAAGCCAATGATGAATCAAGCCGTACGCGAAACGAGCTTCTTGCATCGGGAAGGAAGCTTGCTCAGCGCGAACGTTCTCTTGATTGTGCTGTCAACGAGAGGGATACTCTCCGGCTGATGCTCGATGAAGTAACTCGCTTTGCTCCGCCGGGGCACTACTACTCGCCGATTCCTTCAAAGAAGGATATCGAAATTCATCTAGCCCGGCATCGCGCCAACAGTACAGCCCATAAGTTACTGGGGATTGACTTAGCGGATTCTAGACAGATGGAATTACTCGAACAATTAAGAACTTATTATCCGTTAGTACCATTTCGTGATAAACCATCAAGCGGTCTACTATATCATTCTGATAACCCGCATTATTCCTACAGCGACGCGGTCCTTATTTTCTGCATCTTAAATCACTTTCGCCCGGCACGTTTGATTGAAATAGGATCGGGTTTCTCTACCTGCGCGATTCTGGACACCAACCGAATATTCCTAAATTCCCAAATAAAGGTGACGTCCATCGAGGCCTTACCCGGAACTGCTACGCACGCTGCTTGGAAAATCGCAGGACCAACCCACTGTTGTGGAAAGTCGCTTACAGGATATCGACATCCACATCTTTGACCAACTGCACAGGGGCGATGTTCTGTTTATCGATTCCACACATGTTTCCAAGGTAGGTAGTGACGTCACTTATATCTTTTTATCCCGGGCAGTGGCTTTCAGGCGGAAGAGCTTGGAACGGAGCTTACATCTTGCGTGCATTTCTTGAGTTTAATGATAGTTACCGGGTTCTTCTGTTCCTAAGTCAGATGCAGAGCGTTTACCGCGATTGGTTTCATCGGTACATTCCTGGTGTAATGGCAGCCGGAGGCGGTAGCTCTTGGATGGAAAAATATAAGTGACGGAATAATGCGCAGAGTAAACAGATATATTTCGTTATCGTCCGTCACCCTTGTGATTCTAACCGGTGCAGCGGACTGGCCTCAATGGCGTGGGCCAAAGCGGGATGGTGTGGTCATTGCATCCGGTGCGCCGGCATCATGGCCCGAGCGGCTCAAGTTGCGATGGAAGATCAGCGTCGGTGACGGATATGCGTCGCCTATTATGGCTGGGGACGGAATCTTTGTATTCAGCCGGCAGAGAGGCGATGAGGTCGCTTCGCGCATTGATTCGAAGAGTGGTCATGTGTTGTGGCAGCGATCTTACCGCGCGCCGTACAAGATGAATCCCGCTGCTGAGCGCCACGGCGAGGGTCCGAAATCAACCCCGGTTTTTTACAGCAGCAAAGTGTATACCTTTGGCATCAGTGGCATTCTTACTTGCTGGGATGCCATGACAGGCGCAGTGCGCTGGCGCAAGGATTTTTCCGGGCAGTTTCGTGAGACATCGCCGCTGTACGGAACGGCCATGTCGCCCTTGGTGGACCAAGGCTTGTTGATCGCGCATGTCGGAGGAAACGACGATGGAGCGTTAATCGCGTTTGACGCAGAGAACGGCAAAGTGAAATGGGAGTGGAAGGGCGATGGGCCGGCATACGCATCTCCTATCATCGTTGACCTGGCCGGTACACGTCAGGTCATCACGCAGACGCAAAATCTGATTGCCGGATTTGACGCTGCCAGCGGCCGGTTGCTTTGGAAAATTCCGTTCACAACACAGTACGTGCAGAACATTGTGACCCCCGTTATTTACCGCGATCTGTTGATTTTCTCCGGCTTGGCAAAAGGCATCATGGCGGTGCGTGTGAGCGTGAACGGCGGAAAGTGGCTGACCGAGACCGTGTGGGAGAATCCAGGTCTTTCGATGTACATGAGTTCGCCGGTGATCGATGGCGATCTATTATTCGGTTTTTCTCACTTGAAGCGGGGGGAATTCTTTGCGCTCGATGCGCGGACGGGCGCGACGCGCTGGACTAGTGCACCGCGTCAGGCGGACAACGCCGCATTGCTGGTCAGCGGTCAAAACCTGATCCTTCTTAAAGACGATGCCGAGATGATCATTGCGAAAGCGGGTGGGAGCGCCTTTGAGCCAATCCGCAGCTACCATGTGGCTGATAGTCCGACGTGGGCGCATCCCCTGATATTGAAGGACGGTGTTGTAATTAAGGATCAGACGACCCTCGCGATGTGGGGTGTCGAGTAGTGTTACAGCACTTGGCTCAACGCCGACGAAAATTCTTCCAGGTCGGCCTCATTATTGTAAAAGTGCGGAGACACACGCAGATTGCCATGACGCGCCGCCACCAGTACTTTGCGGTTTTCGAGGGCATGAGCCAAGTGCCGCGTGTCTTTGCCGGCGAAGCGTGCGGTCGCGATTGGTGAGTCGTAATAAGAAAGGCGGTCCGCCAAAAGACTGCCACCCGCGCGTCGTAAGATATCGCGGGTCTTCGTGGCAAGCTGCATGACACGTTCCTCGATTGCTCGCGGACCGATCTCCAGCATCATCTCGACTGATGCGCCCATGGCGTAAACCGGATCAAACGCCAGCATGCCACCCTCGTATTTCTCGGCCTTGGAATTGAACTCCGGAGCGCCGTGGTGCAGGTTTTCATGCTCACGCCAGCCGCGGTGGCTCCGCCAACCGATCACATTCGGCTTCAGCCATTGACGCACCTCGGGATCGATGTACATGAAGCCGGCGCCGGTGGGCGCAAGCAGCCACTTGTACCCGTTGACCGAAAGCATCGCGGGCCTGATCTGGGCCGCATCGAATTGGAGAGCCCCCAGCCCTTGCGTTCCATCCACGTAAAGCAGCACGCCTCGCTGGTCAAGGAATTGCGCTATCTCAACGAGCGGTGCGCGAAATCCCGTCGAGTAGTTCAACATGCTGATCGCGACCAATCGCGTCCGCGGCGTGACCGAATCATAAAACTGCTCAAAGGGAACTTCGACAAAGTCAACGCCCCGACCGCTGAGATAGGTCGGATAATAGTAATGATTTGGAAACTCGTCTTCCAGAGTGATGACCTGGTCGCCGGGTTTCCAGTCGATACCGCCTATTAATAACGAAAGGCCGAAGGATGCGTTTGGAATAAACGCGATGTCATCCGCCGCGGCGTGAATCAGCCGTGCGATTGACCCGCGGATTGTATCGGCGTCGTCGAACCACTGCATGAAATCCGCGCAGGCGTAGCGGTCGCGACGTGCAAAGTGGCATGCTACCGCTTCCGTGGCGCGACGCGGCAGTTGGCCGAAAGTTGCCGTATTTAGAAAGGTCCATTCCGCGAGAGCGGGGAACTGCGCGCGAATGGATTGCCAGTCCGTCATGCTTGAATACGGGCCTGCGCGCGGTTTGTGACCGCTGCTACGACGTCTCCCATCGGGATATCAGTTTTCGTCTTGCTGTGCCGCTCGACCAATTCCACCATTCCCTGAGCCAACTTCTTGCCAACCGTAATACGGAACGGAATTCCGATCAGATCGGCGTCCTTGAATTTCACGCCTGGACGCTCGTCGCGATCGTCGAGCAGAGCATCGAGCCCCGCGGAGAGACAGGCCTGATAGATTTCCTCGGCCGAATCACGCTGCGTGGCTTCCGCTGCATTTACCGGCGTGATCACCACCGCAAATGGCGCGATCGATACCGGCAGTGCCATTCCGTCGGCATCATGACGCTGCTCAACCGCGGCACTTAGAATGCGTTCGATGCCGATCCCGTAGGAACCCATGATTACCGGCACTTCGGTGCCTTCGGCGGTCAGCACGCGCAATCCCATCGATTCGGCATACTTGTAACCGAGTTTGAAAATATGGCCGATCTCGATCGTCTTCTTGAGTTCCAGCGGCGAGGCGCACTCTTTACATCTGTCGCCTTCCGCGACCTGGCGTAAATCGCGAAACTCAGCTTGAAAATCTTTGCCCGGCGTAACATGGCGCAGATGGTAATCGTCGCGATTCGCACCGGCAATCATGTTGCGCCGGCCTTGGAGCGCGCAGTCCGCAAAAACGCGTACGTTCTTGACGCCGACCGGCCCGAGTGAGCCGGCATCTGCTCCGAGCCACTGGCGCATTTCCTCGGGGTGCGCGGGACGTACTTCGGCGGCACTCATGGCAGTCGCGAGCTTCGTCTCGCTTAACTGATGATCGCCGCGCACCAGCGCCAGCACCGGCTTGCAATCCGCAACCATCACCAGGCTTTTCATCTGCGAAGTTTCAGGCAGCCCGGTAAACTCCGCCACTTCGGCGATGGTCTTGCGGCCCGGCGTGTGAAACTGCTCGGGAGCGAAATCACCCGGCGGGTCAGCCATTGCGGGCGCCCGCGGCTCGGAAACGGCCTTTTCCAGATTGGCCGAATAACCGCACTGCTTACAGACCGCGACCAAATCCTCGCCGGCGTCCGACGCCACCATGAACTCATGCGACTGGCTGCCGCCCATTGCTCCCGAATGCGCCTCCACCACGATGTACTCGAGCCCGCAGCGATCGAAAATGCGCCGGTAAGCGCGATCATGCTTCTCGTAAGAGACATCGAGACCCGCCGCGTCAAGATCGAAACTATAAGAATCCTTCATGATGAATTGCCGGACGCGCAGCAATCCTGATTTCGGGCGCGGCTCATCGCGAAACTTGGTCTGGATCTGATACCAGAGCTGCGGCAACTGCTTGTAACTGCGCAACTCACCACGTGCAATCGAGGTCATGACTTCTTCGTGCGTCATCCCGAGGCAAAGATCGCGCCCCGTGCGGTCCTTCAGGCGAAACATGTTGTCGCCCATTACTTCCCAGCGGCCGGATTCCTGCCAGAGCTCCGCCGGATGAAGCGCCGGCAACAGCATTTCCTGCGCGCCGATGGCGTCCATTTCTTCACGGACGATCTGACTGATCTTCAGTAGCGAGCGCTGCGCGAGCAGCAGATAACTGTAAATTCCCGCCGATAATTGGCGAATGTACCCGGCGCGCAATAGTAACTGATGGCTGACCATCTCCGCTTCCGCGGGATTTTCGCGCAGTGTGGGAATGAATAGCTTGCTCCAATACATAGAGAGAAATTTTTCGGGAAGCTCTATTCTAGCAGATGCGGCCAGTATTGCCGATTTACATCAAACTCAGCGGATCGACGTCGATTACCAGCGCCGTGGCGTTCCATTTGCTCTCGAGAGCGAAGCGGCGTACCCGGCCGAGCAGTTCAGTCAGCAATTTCCGGCTAGCCGATTTAATGAGTAGCTGATAGCGAAATTCATTCTTCAACCGCGAAACCGGGGCCTCTGCCGGGCCCATGATTTTCATTTTTTCCGGCGCCGGCGTCAAAAAGCGGCCGAGCTCGGCGCTCATCCGCATGGCCTCCTCGTGTTTTTCGCTGCGCACCATCAGATTGGCCATAGCGCTGAAGGGCGGATAATGCATCATGCGCCGGAAGTTCAATTCTTTTTCATAAAACGCCTGGTAATCCTGCGCTGCCGCCATGCGGATGGCGTAATGATCGGGATTGATGGTTTGAACCAGCACGATACCGGGCAGATGGCCGCGGCCGGCGCGGCCGGCAACCTGCGTGAGAAGCTGGAAAGTGCGCTCAGCTGCGCGAAAATCCGGCACTCCTAATCCCACGTCCGCCGAGACCACTCCAACCAGCGTCACGTTCGGAATGTCGTGTCCCTTAGCGATCATCTGGGTGCCCACCAGGATGTCGAAATTGCCTTCGCGGAATCCATCCAGAATGAACTCGTACTGCCGCCGACCGGTTACCGTATCGCGATCCAGGCGCGTCACTCGCGCACGCGGAAGCTCCCGGTGCAGCTCATCCTCTACCTTCTCCGAACCCAAGCCCAAGAAATAGATGTGCTCGCTCTGACATTTGGGACACACCGATGGAACGCGCTCCGCATAATTGCAGTAGTGGCAGAGCAGACGCCGTTCGCGCCGGTGGTAAGTCAACGTGACGGAACAATTGCGGCACTGGATGCGCTCGCCGCACGCGCGGCAGGCGACGAAGCTCGAAAATCCCCGCCGGTTGAGCAGCAGCATGGTCTGTTCGCCGTTTTCGAGGCGCTGGCCGATAGCCTCGATCAGGCGCCGCGAAAAAGTTGACTGCTTGCGCGTTTCGAGAAACTCTTCGCGCATATCGATCAGCTCGACCTTGGGTAGAGGACGCTGCTCGATGCGCTCCGGCAGTTCGAGCAACGTATATTTTCCGCGCTGGCAGTTGTAGCGGCTCTCGAGGCTCGGGGTTGCCGAGCCCAGCACCACGCACGCACCGGCGGCCTGCGCCCTCACGATCGCCACGTCCCGGCCGTTATAACGCGGCGTTTCTTCTTGTTTATAACTGCCATCGTGCTCTTCATCGACCACGATCAGGCCGAGGTTCCGCACCGGCGCGAATACGCCCGAGCGCGTGCCGACTACCACGCCGGCCGCTCCTGCACGGATGCGCCGCCATTGCTCCGCACGTTCGGTATCGGTGAAGGCGCTGTGCAGAATGGCTACACGGTCGCCGAAACGCGAGAAGAACTGGCCGGCCATGGCGGGGGTAAGCGCGATCTCCGGAACCAGCAACAGCGCGCTCCGGCCCGAGGCCAGCGCGGCCTCTATGGCGTTGAGATACACTTCGGTTTTTCCCGAGCCGGTCACGCCGTGCAACAGGAACGTATGGAACTCTTTCGATTCGACGGCCTGTCGAATCGCCGCGAAAGCCTCCACCTGGGCGGCATTGAGAGTATGACGGGTTCTAACCGGTCCTGAAGTGTACGCTACGACAGGCTCGCGCGTCAGCTTGAGCATTTTCCTTCGCGCCAGCGCGCGAGCCGCGGCGCCCGCATTATGCACCTGTAATTCGACGTCTTTCAAATTATGAGAGCCGGGATGGAGCGCGAGAAATGCGATGAGCTCGCGTTGCGCCTTAGGCAGCTTACCCTCGCCGGGCTCCGCGACCAGCTCGACGCGCAATTTTTCCGACGGCGCGCGCAGCGGATCGCGCTCCACATGCAGTTGTTCTGCGGCTATGAAGCCCTTGCGCTCGAGCGACCGGATGATCTTATCCGCCAGCGGAAGTTTTTTTGCCAGATATGCGGCCGAAAGCGGACGCGCTTCCAGCATCCGCAACACGGCGGCTACCGGGTCCTCCGGTCCCGCATCCAGCAGCAGTTGCCGCGCGGCATCGAGCCCCGCATCCGTAAGCGCGTATACTTTGCCCGAGCGGATTTCGCTCCCGAGCGGCAGCATGCCGCGCAACACCTCGCCTAATGGCGCACAATAGTAGGCCGAAATCCAGCGCGCCAGCGAAAGTAACTCGCCATCCAGCACCGGCTCCGCATCGACCAGGCGCAGCGCATCGCGCGCCGCGGCGTCCGGTGCTTCGTCATGGCAGCGCAGCGCCACGCCCGTCATTTTGCGCGGGCCAAACGGAACGATGACGCGGCAGCCCGGCCGGATCCGATGCCGCAGCGTTTCGGGCAGCGAATAAGTGAACGGCCGGTCCAGCGGAACCGGCAGGCTGACGTCGCAGTAACGATAAGATCCTTCCGGCATTTTCTACTTGGGCTTTCCCGGAAGACCCGCCGGGTTCTCGTGTGTGCGCTCGCGGAACCGGCCGCGCATTCCGGACGCCAGCGAAACAGCGGATTCGCCGTACTTGTCGCGCAACCGGTCGGCCGCACTGAGCGCCTGTTTCCAGCGCTCGTGCTTGTCTTCGGCAAGCAACCCGGGCTGCGATTCGAAATCTTCAAAAGACGAGACATGCACGCCTAGCAGCCTCACGGCCCGGCCCTGCTTCCAGTTTGCGCGGAAAAGCGTCCGCACTTCCGAAAAGATTTCGGTGTCGATCTGCGTGGGCTCCGGACACGTGTGCGCCCGAGTGATCGTTGAAAAATCCTTGTAGCGCAGCTTGAGCTGAACAGTGCGGGCATGAAGTCCGTTCTCGCGCAAGCGCCGGCCTACCATTTCAGAAAGCCGCGCCAGCGTGGACTCGAGCACGTCCGCCTCAGCCGTATCCTCGCCGAAAGTATGCTCATGGCTGATGGATTTCGCGGCATCCTGGGCACCGACTTCGCCGTCGAACCACCCGCCCGCATCCAGGCCGTGCGATTTGCCGGCGAGTGCCATTCCCCACTTGCCGAACCGGCTCTCGAGAAAAGTTTCCTCCAGCTGCGCCAGGTCGCCGATTTTGCGGATGCCCAGAGCATGCAAATTCTTCTCCGTAACCTTGCCGACGCCCGGAACTTTGCGCACGTCGAGTGGGGCAAGAAAGCGCGCTTCCCGTCCCGGAATCACCCACAGAATGCCGTTGGGCTTGGCTTGATCCGAAGAAATCTTCGCCACCAGCCGCGAGGTGGCGATGCCGATCGAGCAGTTCAGCCTCGTTTCGCTTCGCACCGCTTCATGCAGCCGATGGGCAGCACGCAGGGGCGGCCCGTGCAGCCGCTCGGTTCCGGACATATCGAGATAAGCTTCGTCAATGGATGCCATCTCCACTTGCGGCGAAAAACGGTTCAAGACGCCGAAGACTTTGTGGGAGTAATCGCGGTAACGGTCGGGGTGGCCGTCGACGAAGATCGCGTGCGGGCACATTTTGTAAGCCGTGCGCAGCGGCATAGCGGAGTGCACACCGAACTTGCGCGCTTCATAGGACGCCGCCGAGACAACACCGCGCTCGTCGGGCCTTCCCCCGACCACCACGGCTTTTCCACGAAGTGAGGGGTCAAATAGTTCTTCGACGGAGACGAAAAACGCATCCATGTCGACATGGAAATAAGTCTTCACGGCTCGAGCCTACACGCCAGCACGCGCGGAATGCCTGCCAGATCCGGCGCAACGCGGGCATCGCGCCAATGGGGACCCAACATCCCGGCCACGCGGTCTCTGCTATTGTAACCAAGCTCCAGAACCAGCCAGCCGCCTGGACGAAGCACCCGCGCCGCGTCGCTCACCAGGCGCTCGTAGATCTCGAAACCGGTCGGACCTGCAAAGAGCGCGACGTCCGGCTCGTAATCACGAACCTCGCGCTGCAAACCGTTGCGATCGCCGAGCGGCACGTAGGGCGGATTTGAAACCACGAGGTCGATCGAATGGTCTGCAATAGCCGATAACAGATCGCCCCGCACCCACTCGATCTGCGCTCCCAGCCTCCGCCCGTTATCGGCAGCCACCGCCAGAGCCGCCGCGGAAACGTCAGTTCCGCACACCCTCGCGCCCGTTTCTAACTGCAGCGTGACTGCGATGGCTCCCGAACCGCAGCCCACATCGAGAATGCGTCGTGCGCCGCGAGCTATACCCAGCGTAGTTTCGACCACCAGCTCCGTCTCCGGCCGCGGAATCAGCACATCCGGTGTGACGCGGAAGTTACGCCCGAAGAATTCCTGGTGGTGCGTAATGTATTGTGTCGGCTTGCCCTGCAAACGCTCGTGCAGATAGCGGCCGTAGTGGATCCACTCGACCTCGCGCAGCTGGCGCTCCGGATGAGCGTAGAGAACCGGCCGCTCGCAACGCAGCGCATGACACAGCAGCACCTCCGCGGTCAGCCGCGGCGCAGCGATGCCGCCATCCTCGAGCAGCTTCGCGCCCTGCTGAAGAGCTTCCTGGAGCGTCATGACGCCCCTTACGCCGCTTCGCCTTCTTCCCCGAGTTTTTCGGTCTGGTAGTGAGTGGTGAGCGCTTCGATGACGGGATCCAGCCGGCCGTCCATGACGATATCGAGCTGGTGCAGCGTCAGGCCGATGCGATGGTCGGTCACGCGGTTTTGCGGAAAATTGTACGTGCGGATCTTCTCGCTGCGATCGCCTGTGCCCACCATGCTGCGCCGCTCGGCGCCCAACTGCTCGCGCTGTTTTTCCAGCTCGATTTCGTACAGGCGCGAACGCAGAACGCGCAGCGCCTTCGCTTTATTCTTGATCTGCGATTTTTCGTCCTGGCAGGAGACGATCAGCCCCGTGGGAAGGTGTGTAATGCGGACCGCGGAGTAAGTGGTGTTCACCGACTGTCCGCCCGGCCCGGAGGAGCAGAAGGTGTCGATGCGGATGTCTTTGGCCTCGATCTTCACTTCGACTTCGTCCGCCTCGGGAAGTACGGCCACCGTGATGGCAGAAGTGTGCACGCGGCCTTGCTGCTCGGTAACCGGAACGCGCTGCACGCGGTGCACACCGCTCTCGTACTTCAGCTTGCTGTACACGCGGCCGCCGCTCACCAGCGCAATGACTTCCTTGAGACCGCCGACCGAGGATTCACTCGACGAGGTGATTTCCACGCGCCACCCCTGCGATTCCGCGTAACGCGTATACATCCGGAAGATCTCGGCGGCGAATAGCGTGGCTTCGTCCCCGCCCGTGCCGGCTCGAATCTCCAGCACAACGTTCTTCTCGTCGTTGGGATCTTTGGGCAACAGGAGAATTTTCAATTCCTGCTCGATTTCCGCGAGCCGGGGTTCCAGACTTGCGACCTCGTCTTGCGCCATCTGCCGCAAGTCGGCATCCGCATCCGACAGCATGGCGCGCGCCTGATCGAGCTTGCCGGAAACCTCCTTCCACTCGCGGTATTTGGCCACAATCTCGGAAAGTTCGCTGTGCGCCTTGGCGGCCTTGCGATACTGCTCGCCGTCGTTGATCACCGCCGGATTGGCGAGCTGCTGCGTCAATTCTTCAAAACGCACGTCGATCTGTTCCAGCTTGCCGATGAATTGCATGGTTACTTAAGCGACGATCAGTTCGCCGCCCTGCGACGCTTCGAGCGCCATGGCATGGTCGAGCGCGCAGATCGCGACCTCGGTCTGGTCACTCGACGGCGGCTGAGTCGTTATGCGCTGGAGCCACAGTCCGGGAGCCGTCATCAGCGCCAGAAACGAGCCGCGCCGTTTGGCGGCAAACCGGATCAGCTCGTAGCTCAACCCCGCGATTACCGGCAGCAACACAATCCGCGAGATGAATCGCATGCCGAATCCCTGGAATGGGATCAGCGTGTAAACGATCATCGAGATCACCATCACCACCAGCAGGAAGCTCGTGCCACAGCGCGGGTGAAATGTGCTGAACGACTGTGCATGTTCCACCGTGACCGGTTTGCCTGATTCGTAATTAAACACCACGCGGTGTTCGGCCCCGTGATACTCGAACACCCGCCGGATGTCCTTCGAACGCGACACCGCATACAGAAACAGCAGAAAAATTCCCAGGCGGATCAAGCCGTCGGCAGCATTAAAGGCGATACGGCCCGAGAGCACCGGATACGATGTTTGCAGCCGCGTCACCACATATAGCGGAATGAATTTGTAGAGGAAGATGAAAAAGGCGAAGGAGAACAGGATATTGAGAGCCAGGCTCCAGGACGAGATTTCCTTCGTCTCCTTCTCATCGCCTTTGGTGTCGAGCGCCGCGTTCGCCGAAAAACGCAATGCCTTGATCCCCAGCGACATGGCCTGTCCCAGCACACCCAGCCCGCGAACACCGGGATATTTGAAGATCCGGTACTTTTCCGACATCCTCGGGACCGGCACTTCGTGTGTGACCACTTCGCCGTTGGCTTTGCGTACCGCCACACAGTAGCTGTGGGGAGCACGCATCATGACGCCCTCAATCACCGCCTGGCCGCCGACGAGCGTTTCCTCACCGCTCTCGAGCACCGGCATCATCTGGATATGCGTAGCAAGACGCAGGAAGGTACGCAGCGACACTTAAGACCTCAAGCTTCCATTATAAATCGAAGTTGACGTTAGGCGGCGGCGGAAATCGTGTGGCATAATTGGGGCAATTCACGGGAGGTTCTCTTAATGTACGGCAATCAAAGGCTTTGGATCGCGGTAGGGCTTGCCGGAGCTCTTATTTTGGTTCCTGAGACCGCTATTTGCCAGAGACCCGGCGGTGGCGGCGGCGCCGGCGGTGGAGGCACGGCGCCCGGACCCGCGAATCCCGGGCGGCCCACTAATCCTCCGAACATCCCTAATAACCCCAATAGCGAGCGCACCCAGGGACCTTTTGGCGATCTGCAGAATCGGCCGGTCTTCCTCTCCGGCAAAGTGCAAATGGATGACGGCACCGCGCCTCCGGATCTGGTGTTGATCGAGCGAGTTTGCGGCAACACGCCGCATGCTGAAGCTTATACCGATTCGAAGGGACACTTTAATTTCCAGCTCGGCCAGAATAGCGGAATCATGCAGGACGCAAGCTACAGTTCTGCATTGGACGTGACCACGCGCCAGCCGGAGATTCCCGGCCCCCGAACCAACCAGCAGCAGTCCGTTCCGGGCGCGCGCAATACCACCATCGGCGAGCGGGACCTGATCGGTTGTGAATTGCGCGCCGTGCTGCCCGGGTATCGCTCCGACCTCGTCAACCTCAGCGGGCGGCGGATGTTCGACAATCCCGAGGTCGGAACCATCATTCTTCATCGGTTGACGAATGTAGAAGGCACCACCATCAGTGCCACAACGCTGGCCGCCCCGAAAGACGCAAAAAAGGCGTACGACAAAGCGCGCCAGGCACTGTTGAAAAACAAAATTCCCGAAGCGCAGAAGGATCTCGAAAAAGCTGTTGCGGCGTATCCGCCGTTTGCCGCCGCGTGGTATGAACTGGGCCGTATTCATGAGAACCAAAACCAGATGGCTGACGCACGGGAGTGTTACGCCAAGGCCCTGAATGCCGATGCCAAATTCGTCAGCCCATATTTGCAGCTGGCTCTGATCTCAGCCCGCGACAAAAAATGGCAGGACGTGGCGGATGAAACCAGCCGCCTGGTGAAGCTCAATCCCGTGGATTTTCCGCAGGCCTTTTATTACAACTCCGTGGCCAATTACAATCTGCGCAGGTTCGATGCCGCCGAGGCCAGCGCGCGGGAAGCGCAGAAGCTTGATCCCGCGCATCGCATGCCCAACGTGGAGCATATTCTCGGGGCGATCCTTTATGAGAAAAAGGACTACACCGGCGCCGCCGAGCAAATGCGGAGCTACCTGCAACTGGCCCCGAACGCCGCCGACGCCGGCCAGGTGAGGTCGCAGCTGAGCGAACTGGAAAAACTCGCAGGCGAGGCCAAGGCCAGAGCGGAAAGCAGTCAAAAGTAAACCGGATGTACGAACCAGTTTTCCGCAGGGAGGCCATTGGCCGCGTTCGTTTGACACCCCCTCTCAACCCCTGATAGCTTGGTGTTTTCCCGATGGTTGAAGCTGCGGTCCTGAAGCGCACGCCCCTGCACTCGACGCATGTCTCGATGCGCGCCAAAATGGTTGATTTCGGCGGCTGGGATATGCCCGTGCAGTATTCCAGCCTGATCGAGGAGCATCACGCCGTACGCAAGGCCGCCGGGTTGTTCGACGTCAGCCACATGGGCGAGATCGAAATTCGCGGTCCGGAAGCTTTTAAGCTGGTCGACTACGTGACGACCAACGCCGTCTCGAAGCTGCACATCGGCCAGGCGCAATATTCCGGGCTGCTCTACGAGCACGGCGGATTTGTAGACGACATTCTCGTCCACAAAGTCGCGGAAGACAACTATTTCCTTTGCGTCAACGCATCCAACCAGGAAAAGGACTACGAGCACATCCGGGCCGCCAACCGCTTCGATGCGCAAGTCGAGTTTGCGAGCGAACGCTACGCGCAGATCGCCATCCAGGGCCCGCTCGCACTGCGGATTTTGCAAAAACTCACGCCGGTTGATCTCTCGCCGATTGCCTACTATTGGTTCACCGATGGCGCCGTTTCGGGCGCTCCGGCGCGGATCGCGCGCACCGGCTACACGGGCGAAGACGGTTTCGAAATCTACATCGCACCATCGGAAGCAGCGCGTATTTGGAACGACTTGCTGGATGCCGGCCGCGAGTTCGGCATCAAGCCCTGCGGCCTGGGCGCCCGCAACACGCTGCGTCTCGAAGCCAAGATGGCGCTCTATGGCCACGAAATTCACGCATCCATTACGCCGTACGAAGCCGATCTGGCATGGATCGTAAAGCTTGATAAAGGCGCGTTTATCGGCCGTGCCGCCCTTGCGAACCAGAAGCCGGCAGGCATACGCCGGAAGCTCATCGGCTTTGAAATGCGCGGGCGAGGCATCGGGCGCGACGGTTACGAAGTGCGAGTGGAAGGCCGTCCGGCCGGCTGGGTAACAAGCGGCTCACCGGCTCCGAGCCTGAACAAGAACATCGGCCTGTGCTATCTTCCGGCCGAACACGCGCGGCTCCACTCCAAAATCGAAATCATGATACGCAACCAGCCGGTGGAAGCCGAGACCGTGGCGACACCGTTCTACAAGCGGGCGAAAGCGGCATGAGTTATCCGCAGGATTTCCGTTACACCAAAGAGCACGAATGGATTCGCGCCGAAGGCGATGTCGGCACCATTGGCATAACGGATCACGCACAGAAAGAGCTGGGCGACATCGTGTATGTCGATCTGCCCAAGGTCGGTGCACGCGTCGAGCAGGGAAAATCGCTAGGCTCGGTCGAATCCGTAAAAGCAGTGTCCGACATTTACTCGCCTGTTTCGGGCGAAGTGATTGAATTCAACGAAACGCTGGCGCAGGCTCCGGAAAAGCTCAATCAAGACCCGCATGGCGCGGCATGGCTGGTAAAAATCCGTTTAAGCGCGCCCGATGAGCTGAAAAGCCTCCTTTCAGCGGATGAGTATCAAGCTTACGTAGGAGCGGAAAGCTAGTTGCGCTACCTGCCGAAGTCGGAATCCGAGCGCCAGGAAATGCTGGCAGCCTGCGGCCTCTCATCTGCGGAGGAATTGTTCGCGCATCTCCCCGCCGGTCTTCGCTTGAACCGGCCGCTCGATCTGGCGCCGGGAATGTCCGAGTACGAAATTGTCGATTATTTCCGCGCGCGCGCCGCGGAAAACGCGGCGGGCTACGCTTCGTTCTTAGGGGCAGGTGTCTACGCGCATTACCGTCCGGTGCTGGTCGATACGGTGGTTTCGCGCGGCGAGTTTCTCACCTCCTACACGCCGTACCAGGCAGAAATTTCGCAAGGCACCCTGACCACCATCTTCGAATTTCAGTCGATGATCTGCCAGTTGACGGGCATGGATGCAGCCAACGCTTCCATGTATGACGGGTCGACCGCCATGCACGAGGCGGCGCTGATGGCGGCGCGCATCACCGGACGAGATCGCATCGTGGTTTCGCGAGCCGTGCACCCGGAATATCGTGAAACGCTGGCTACGCATGCGCAGCACGGGCATCTGACAATCGAGGAATCGTCCTACACAGCAGGGTCCGGATTGAGTGAGCTCGACGATCTGGAACGCAGCGTCGACGATCGCACGGCGGCGGTGATTGTGCAGTCGCCGAATTTCTTCGGCATCGTCGAAAATGTCCAGGCGGCGTCAGAGATCGCGCACCAGCGCGGCGCCCTGCTGGTCATGGTTTTCACCGAAGCCGTTTCGCTTGGAATCCTGACACCGCCCGTTTCTGCCGATATCGTGGCAGGCGAGCTGCAGTCCTTCGCCATCTCGCCGAGCTATGGCGGCCCCTTCGCCGGGATCATCGCCACAAAAGACAAATTCATCCGGCAAATGCCGGGCCGCCTGGTGGGCGAGACGGTCGATTCGCACGGCAACCGTGCGTTTTGTCTCACGCTCGCGACGCGCGAGCAGCACATTCGCCGCGAGAAGGCGACCTCCAACATCTGCACCAACCAGGCTCTCATCGCGCTGATGGCCACCGTCTTCATGAGCATTTACGGGAAGCGAGGATTGCGTGAACTGGCCGAGCAGAATCTGGCCAAAGCGCATTACCTCGCCGGTAAGCTCCAGCCGCGCTTCAGCGGGCCGTTTTTTAATGAATTCGTCGCCGCGACCGGCGCACGCCCGCCCGAGGAAATCAACCAGGCGCTGCTGAAGAAAAAAATCATCGGCGGGCTGCCGCTCACCCGGTGGTATCCCGAACTTGAAAATTGCGTGCTGCTTTGCGCCACCGAGATGTCGCGCCGCGAGCACATGGATGAACTCGCCCAGGCCTTCTCTCCGGCGAGGGATCAGGTGCAAGTCGGATGATCCGGAAAGTCCGCCCGCACATCACGCAGAACGAATCGCTGCTGTTCGAAAAAAGCTCGTCCGGCAAAATAGGCTATCAGCTCCCTCCTCTCGACGTGCCGCCGGTGGATGCCGCGGCCGTGCTCGGCGCGGATAACGTGCGTTCAGCGATTGAAGGCTTTCCCGAAGTCAGCGAAGTCGAAGTCATCCGCCATTTCACGCGCCTTTCGACGTGGAACTACGCGATCGATCTAGGCCTTTATCCACTCGGCTCCTGCACCATGAAATACAACCCGCGCATCAACGAGCTGGTCGCGCGGCTGGATGGCCTCGCCTGGGCGCATCCCTACCAGCCCGAGGCGCTGGCGCAGGGCGCGATGGCCGTCATGGCACGGCTCGAAGCGGCGCTTGCCGAAATCACCGGAATGGATGCCGTGACTCTCCAGCCCGCGGCCGGCGCTCACGGTGAGCTGACCGGTATCCTGCTGGTGCGCGCGCTGCTTGAAAAACGCGGCGATCCCCGCAAAAAGATTCTCATCCCCGATTCCGCCCATGGCACCAACCCGGCGACCGCGGCCATTGCCGGTTACACCGTCGAAAACATACGCTCAACCGACCGCGGCGTTTTGGATCTGGCGGAGCTGGCGCGCATCGTCGATAAGGACGTCGCGGCCCTGATGATCACCAACCCGAACACACTCGGTGTTTTCGAGGAGAACATCACCAAAATCGCCGAGATTCTGCACTCGAAAGGCGCGCTCCTTTACATGGATGGCGCCAACATGAACGCGCTTGTCGGCATAGCGCGTCCGGGCGATTTCGGCGTCGACGTGATGCACCTGAACCTGCACAAGACTTTCTCGACTCCCCACGGCGGCGGCGGCCCGGGTGGCGGTCCGGTGGCTGTGAAAAAGATTCTGGAGCCCTATCTACCCCTGCCGCGGCTCAAACGGCTGCGCAACAAGTGGACTTTCGACTACAACCGCCCGCGATCGATCGGCCGCGTGCGCGCGTTCTACTGCAATTTCGGTGTGATCGTCCGCGCGCTGGCGTACATTCTGGCGCACGGCGGTAATGGCCTGCGCAACGCCACGGTGGATGCGGTGCTGAACGCCAACTATCTGCGCAAGAAAATCGAACCGCATTACGACCTGCCGTACAAAGCGCCCAACATGCACGAGGTGGTGTTCAGCGATGACCGCCAGGCGAAACTCGGGGTGCGCACCGGCGACATCGCCAAGCGCCTCATCGATTATGGCTTTCATCCGTACACCGTGAGCTTCCCGTTGATCGTGCACGGCGCTTTGATGATCGAGCCGACCGAAACCGAAAGCAAGCAAGAGCTCGACTTGTTCGCGGACGCCATGATTTCCATCGCTAAAGAAATCGAAACCGATCCGCAAATGGTGCGGACCGCTCCGCACACGACGCGCACCAGCCGTGTCGACGAAGTCACGGCGGCACGGCGTCCTGTGCTCCGCTGGAAGCCCGGCGCGGGCGAATCTGCGAATTAAGCCCAGCTGGGCGCGCCGGCAAGACTAACTGCGCAAACGTAGTATCCTGGTCGAGAGGAGATCTAAATGGGGTGTGGAAGTGGACAGCCGACTTTTACCGAGATCCGGCCTGGCGCCCGCAAAGTTTTTTGCGTAAAATTCCAGCGCGAGATGGAAGGGCTGGACGAAGTCCCCTTCGAAGGGCACCCTTTGGGCCAAAAGATTTTCGAGAACGTCTCCAAGGAAGCCTGGAAGATGTGGGTCGAGCATATGAAAATGCTCATGAACGAGTATCGTTTGAATCTGGGGACGCAGGAAGCCCAGGAGTTTCTCATCAAACAGATGGACGACTACTTCTTCGGTGCCGGAGCCGCTCTTCCGCCGGACTACGTGCCGCCGCGGCAAAAAAGTTAACCGCGCAAATTCACCGGCGCACGACCGGCAGCGCCGTGGCAATGTCAAACTCGAGATACCGATGAGCTTCGCGGAGCGCGCTTTCTACCTTTTCGGGCGTGCCGCTCCTGGCGAAGATGAAGCCCAGATAGCTGGCGCCTTCCGGTAAGCGAAGGATTTTCTGGCCTTCCTTGGCGGTCACGATCACATCTTCGATATCGGCAACCACACGCGCCCGTTCGACCCCCGAGACACCCTGGTAAATGCCGGCTGTGGGAATCGGAATCATCATCACACCGCTCGCCGGTTGAGAGCGCCGGACGCCGGAAACATCTTCACCCACAGCGTGCCGCAGGATCAGCTCCTCGAGTGGCATATCGCCGTCGAACCGTAGCGCGCGAGCGCATAACCCCCCAATCGGCCTGGCGGCGACTTCGAGTACCCAAACGCCCTTTGAGTTAAAACGCATTTCTGCATGAACCGGTCCGTGGGAAAGCCCCAGGGCATTACAGGCTTTTTCAACGGCGGTGATCAGCGCCTGTTCCGTCGCGGCGCCGGCCCGTGACGGAGTGACGTAGATCGTTTCTTCGAAAAACGGGCCGTTCAGCGGGTCAGGTTTATCGAATATGGCAAGCACCTGCAGCTTTCCTCCGGTCAGCAGTCCCTCGAGCGCAAATTCACTCCCGTCGATAAACGTTTCCACCTGAATATAGCGGTTTTGATCTTCCTGCAATACGAGGACGTCGGTGCTTTCGAGAATGGCGCCTATTCGCTCAAACGCGGCAAGGAACTCGCTGCGATCATTTGCTCGAATCACGCCGCGGCTTCCGGAAAGTCCCAGTGGCTTCAAAACGCACGGATAGCCGGCTTGATCGGCGGCGCTCGCGGGGCCCTGCGCGAGCGGCACACGAAAAAACTCCGGCACGGCCAACCCTGCTGCCCGAAAGCGCTGGCGCGTAACGTATTTGTCATGGCAGGCAATGACTGAACTCGGAGTGTTGTGCGCAATGCCTAGCTTCTCCGCCACCAGCGCAGCCAGCAGCGTCGGCCGGTCGCCCAAGGCCACCACCGCGTCAAAGGAACCCGTTTCCGCAATGACGTCCCGCGATGCGTACGAATCTTCAAATCGAACTGGAATGGCGCGATCGCCCCACGGATCTCCAAGCACGTGACAGCGATCAGTCGCCAGAATCAGATCGAACTTCAGGCGGCGCGCTGCATCCGCGAAGGCGCGGGTCTGATAACCGGTGGTCGCGGCGACGAGAAGAATTCGCGGCACAATTTCATGTTACGCCGCCGCGGAGCACACACCAATGCGTGCGGCCGTGTCAAGCGAAAAGCGCTAAAAGCGCGATTTCACTGGCGTTACCGTTACTATCGGACTCTGAAAATATTCTGGACCAAACGGATAACTCAGGCGTCTATTATTTATGAGGTCCACGAGCAAGGTGCAAAAACCGTCCAAACTCGCAGAACTCCGCACGAAGACGGATCGTGAGCTGGTTCTTCTTATAGATAAACAACTGGAACTGTGTCTTCAATTTGTACTCATCAACCATACGTCAGCAAACGATTTCGGCTTCGCTGAAAATTCTCACATGGAAGCTCGTAAAATCTACGCGCGGGTTGTGCAGTTGCTTGCCAGAGTTGATGACCCCGATGAATATCATCGGTTGCAGCAGAAAATGATCCGGCTGCAAGCGGCTTTGAAGAGCGAAACGAGGGTTCGGCCTGCGGTCTCCGCAGCAGTTGGTTAGCCCGGCGTAATTCTGCCGGGGATCTGCCTTTCATCACACAAGAGCGACCTGCTCTTCAGTGGGCTCCGCTCAACAATACCAGGGCTCGTTGAGGTAGGGGATTGTCGCGCGCGACGCAATATGGAAATCGGGAGCGTGTCCATGTGCGAGTTCCCAGATTCCTGCGAAGATTTTTGCCCGCGGTGACTTGAGCTTTTCCTCCCGTTTGATCAGCGTCTGCGCCTGCGAACATAACTTGTCAAGGCTCGGATCGGCATGGCGCCACGTATAAGCCAGCGCGGCCGGATCGAATGGACCAATCATTTGGCGAATTTCAGCGAGTTCGAGAAGCCGCGAACCCGCGGGAATCAGCAGCCGCATGGCAAGCTGGATGGGTCCCACGTTCTCGACCAGGTCCAGTTCTGCAAGCAACTCCAGCAGCTCGCGATAACCGCCCCAGGTTGTCCAGGGCGTGAAGGTGATAAACGTTGGCGCAAGCGTCAGCCCCACTTCGCGTATCAGCCGCACGGCTTCGATGAAGTCCGCGCGAGTGTGCCCTTTCGCCAGGTTTTCGAGTACCGCGTCATCAATCGATTCCACGGCGCTGGTGACGAACAGGCAACCCGTACGCTTTAAGGCCCCGAGCAGCTCGCGATACCGCAGGAGATGCTCGATCTTGATGGTGACATCGTAAGTGAGATGCGGATGTTCGGTGTGAAGCGCCTCGACGATAGCCATCGCATGCCCAGGGCCGTTAAAAAAATCAGGGTCGCCGAACGTCAGGTGCTGGGCGCCGTCTGCAACCTGGCGGCGAATGTCTTCCAGCACGATACCTCGGTCGATCACCCGAAACGTTCCCTTGTAGACCGGGACTACCGGGCAGTGGCGACACAGATGTTTGCAACCTCTGCTGGCTTCGGTATAGCCGGTGATTCGTTCTTCGCCATTCGCCAGCAGTTTGGCGTAGCGTCTGAGCGAAGGCAGTCCCGCCCGGTCTGGCGCCAGAAACTGCTGGCGTTCGAGCGAAATCAACGGCTCGCGTTGGCGAACATTTTGCCCTTCGGCCAACCGCTGGGCCAGATGGCAAAGCGCGGTTTCGAACTCGCCGCCCAATACGGTTTCGACATCCAGTTCCCTCAGATAGGGCTCATTCATGGGGGCATAAAGCCCGTAACAACAGAGCTTTGCAGCCGAATTGAGCGTCCGGACCCGCTCGATGGCTCTTGTGGCCAGCCGGGTTGCCGTATGCATCGGAAGAAAAAAAGCGACCAAATCAGCCTCTGAAACCGCAGCCCGCGGCATGGGGCTAACGGCGAGGTCGATGCAGGTTACGTCGTGCCCATCGGCGCGCAGCCATGCGGCGGGGGAGGCTAGGCCGAAGGGCTGGCGCCCGAGGTCGTAGGTCGAAATGAGCACTATTTTCAACAAGCTTGCAACTCCATTATCACCCGGACACTCTAGATAAGCGGAGTTGTACAATAGGGATGACTCTACCCATGTTGGCCACAAAAACCCTCACGGAGGAGATTCTCGACCTTAAGCAGGAGCGCCGGGCTGTTCTGCTGGCGCATCACTATCAGGATGCGGAAATCCAGGAACTGGCAGATTGGGTGGGAGATAGCCTGGAACTGGCGCGAAAGGCGCGCGATTTTTCGGGGGATGTCATCGCGTTTTGCGGCGTCTGGTTTATGGCCGAAACGGCTAAGGTACTCAATCCAAACCGTATTGTCGTGGTTCCTGATCGGGAGGCTAGCTGCAGCCTGGTAGAAAGTTGTCCCGTTGAACCGGTGCGGGCTTACCGCCGCCGGCATCCCGACCATGTCATTGTCAGTTATATAAACACGTCGATACAAGTCAAAGCCGAGAGCGACATTCTCTGCACCTCGCGAAATGCGGTTCAGGTGGTCAATTCGATTCCACGAGAGAAAACCGTGCTGTTCCTGCCGGACCGGAATCTGGGCGAATACGTCCGGCAGCAGACACATCGGAAAAACATGAAGGTTTGGCAGGGCACCTGCGTAGTACATGCCACGTTTCCGGTGCGGCGGCTTGTGGCGGCGCGAGAAGATCATCCCAGTGCAAAGATAGTCGCCCATCCGGAATGTCCGGCTGGGGTGTTGCAGATGGCAGATTTCATCGGCTCGACCTCCGCGATTATCGACTGGTGCGTTCGCAGCGACGCCTCGGAATTCATCGTGATGACCGAAAGCGGCGTGAGCCATTCGCTGCGCCGGCTTGCACCCACAAAATTTTTCTACTTCGTGGCCAACGAGCACTGTAATTGCAGCGAGTGCCCGTATATGCGGATGAATACGCTCGAGAAGCTGCGTGACGCACTCCTGAACCTGGAGCCGCGGGTAGAACTCGGGGACGATCTCATGCGCCGTGCCCGCATTCCGCTCGAGCGCATGCTGGCGATCAGATAACTCCATGAAAACGGACATCAGTCCGCTCGTCGATTCTTTCGGACGGATGCACAACAATCTCCGGATTAGTGTCACCGACCGCTGTAATATCCGGTGTTTCTATTGCATGCCGGAAAACGATGTCCGGTTCGTGGAACGCGAGGAAATCCTGTCGTTTGAGGAGATCGAACGCTTTGTGCGGGTGGCTGCAGGGTTAGGAATTACGAAACTGCGCATCACTGGGGGCGAACCGCTGGTGCGCAAAGACCTACCGGTACTCGTTGGGAAGCTCGCGTCGATTCCAGGCATTGAGGACCTCGCGCTTACGACGAATGCGGTTCTGCTCAGCGAGATGGCGGCGCCGCTCTACGACGCGGGTCTGCGCCGGATCAACATTCATCTGGATACGCTCGACCGCGAGCGTTTTATGGCCATAACCCGCCGGGACGATTTACGCAAGGTGCTGGCCGGCATTGAGGCATGCCTGAGGCTCGGCTGCGGGCCAATCAAGTTGAACGCGGTTGCCGTCAAGGGACTGACCGAGCCTGATATTGTCCCGATCGCACGCTTCTGCCGGGAGCGGAACATCGAGCCGCGGTTCATCGAGTTCATGCCGCTCGACTCACAGAATCTTTGGGACCGCTCAAAAGTGCTGACCGCCGATGAGATTTTAGATGTGCTTTCGAAGGAGATCTCACCGCTGACTGCGATTCCAGATCGCGACTCGCGGGCTCCGGCCACCGAATATCAGTACGAGGACGGTTGTGGGCGTGTGGGATTCATCCCCTCGGTTACAAAACCTTTCTGTCTGAACTGCAATCGCATCCGGCTCACTGCCGACGGCAAGTTGCGCTACTGCCTGTTTGCCATCGAAGAAGCCGATGTAAAGGGCCTGCTGCGCTCGGGCGCTTCCGATGGTGAGATCGCCCGGTTAATCCGCGGGAATGTCGCGGAGAAATGGGCCGGCCACGAAATCAACAGCGTCCGTTTTGTGCCGCCACCCCGGCCCATGTACTCTATCGGGGGCTGAATCGCGAGGCGGCTGCTTCGCGTGATCACATTCCAGTTTCGGGATGTGCCTTCCAGATATTTTTACTGAGGCTTAAAGCATGCCGAGCAAGTCAAAATTGATCCGTCTGCCGGCGCTGGTGTCGTCCATCGAGCGGCAGATTTATTCGATTCACGGTCATCGGGTCATGTTGGACCTAGACCTTGCGGAGTTGTATGGCGTCCCCACTAAGCGTTTGAACGAGCAGGTTAAACGGAATCTTCGAAGGTTCCCAAAGGACTTCATGTTTCGATTGACCCCCGCGGAAGGGAGAGCGGTAATGGCGCTAAGGTCGCAATTTGCGACCTTAAAGCGGGGACAGCATCGCAAGTATGCGCCTTATGTATTTACCGAACAAGGCGTCGCGATGCTTTCCAGTGTGCTGAATAGCGAACGCGCGATTACGGTAAATATTGCCATCATGCGGGCATTCGTCAGGATGCGGGAGATCGCCGCACATCATAGAGACCTGGCGCGCAAACTCAAGGAAATGGAAAGAAAGTACGACACGCAGTTCAGACAGGTGTTCGAGGCTATTCATCAACTTCTGGAGCCGCCACCTGAGCCGGTCGAGCGCCGCCGCATTGGGTTCGTCGGACAGGCGAAGAATGTTTAAGGTCGCAGATTGCGACCTTAGAAAATCGAATCAGGCGAACAGGTTTGAGATCTCGCGGAAGTGAACGAAATCAGTTCCCGATTGCTGCTCGATGTATTCGAATGCCCGGCCGGACGGAGTGTTGACGATCTTTTTGGTCCAGTCAATACCCAGCAGCGAGTACACGGTGACAATCACATCCTCGGGGTAGATGGACCGCTTTTCATCCCATTCCGACTGCAGGACTTTGACGCCGTTTGCGTCGGTCACCCCGAAAGCGCGGCCGCCCTTCACGCCGGCGCCAGCGAAAACAGCGCTGAAGGCCGAGCGATTGTGATCGCGGCCTTTATTGACGGTCAGCTCGCCGCCAGTGCGCCCGAACTCGCCCATGCAGACGATGAAGGTTTTCTCGAGCAGAGTTCGCCCGTCACGTGCTCGGGTCTTTGCCAGGTCGGACACGAGCGACGCAAACGCGGCATCCAGCTCGCGCGTGAGCCCGTAGTGGTTGCGCTTGTTCTTGGGGTCGAACATGTCGGCGTGCAGGTCCCAGCCATTATGAGAAATCGAGATGAAATGGGAGCCGGCCTCCGACCGCACGAGATTGCGGGCCAGAATGCAGGAATCTCCGAGAGTCGAACTGCCGTATCGCACCCGGTCTTCTTCCGGAATATGAAACGTTTCGGCCAATCGGGGGGCGGTCATCATGCCCAGCGCGCTCTGATAGAAGCTGTCGAACTCGGGGGAGGGCTGGCTGCCGGGTACTGCGCTCTCGAGTGCCTGTCGCAGTTGCCACCTCCGGTCGAATACCGCGCGTTCGCCGGGATCGATGACGAACTCCGTGCCCTGCTTCATTTCAATGGGTAGCGGACCGTATCCGTAAGGCAAGCACCCCTGGCGAACCAGTCCGGCCGCCGTGCCGCTAAAATTCATGGCCACGAACGGCGGCAGAAAATCGGAATCTTTGCGGCGGGGCGCGAATTCCGAGGCGATCACGGCGCCCATCGCCGGCATTTCATTGCGCCGTGCAGGACTGAACGGATGCCCGACCTGCATGTAATACTGCGCCCGCGAATGCGCGCTTTCCCACGCCTCGACCGATCGCGCAATCACGAGATGATCCAATTGCCCGCTAAGCTGCGGGAACAGGCTGTAGGGCAGCCGGATGCCGGGCTTGACCGTCCGAACGTCGAAATCCGGCGGGGTCCATTTTCCTTCTTTGATATCGAAAGAATCCAACTGGCTCGCTCCGCCATTCAGGAAAAGAAAAATGCAGTACTCGGCTCCTCCGCGCAGCGTTACGTTTTCCTTGGCCATGACGTTCAGCGGCCGGATCATGGGAGCCAGCCAGTAGCCGGCTACGGTCACGCTGCCGGTCCGGAAGAAATGGCGGCGCGTCAGAGAGGGTACATTGGGGATGTCGCGGGTCATAGCGTCAGTAATCGTACACGAATTCGGTCTTGTTGATGAGGCTCCAGGCCAAGTCCTCCAAACCTTGATTATGCCTCTCTGCAAGCGCTTTGATGGCAATGGCTTTTTCCGGATCGCGCGGAGGACGCGCAAGAAATGCGAGAAACATCTCCTCGACGATTTTGTCGTTGGTGAGTGGTGGGTTGTGATTCAGCAGTTTAGAGAGCCGCCCGTTTTCCTGAATTTTGATCCGGTCCTTCACGAACTTGCTATTCAGCAGCGACGCCGCTTGCACCATAGAGCCGGTCAAATCGCGTTCCGTTTTGTCCCGATCGGCCTGGCCGAAACTTGCCAGCACGAGCCGCACCGGTTCCAGGTCCTTACCTCCGATGTCTTCCGATGATCTGGTCTGCATCACGTACTTGACCTTCAGGGTTGTGTCGGAAATCGTGATCTCGGGGAAAACTTCCGTGGCCTGTGAGATCGCGTCGCAGATCTCCTCCGCCGGAAGCCGCCGTACGAAATGCCGGGCGAAGTACGGAGCATAGGCGGCCTTCCACTCGCCGGCAAAGTGCGAAGAAAGCTGATAGGTGCTCGACGTCGCGATCAGCCGGATCAGGCGTCGCAGATCGTAATGGTGTTCGCGAAAATCCTGTGCCAAGGCTTCCAAAAGCTCAGGATGGCTCGGCTGGATCGTCCACGGAGCCGGCGGCGGGTTGGAAGGGTCCAACCGCGCCAGGTCAAAATCGAGCGGAGGGTCGACGATGCCGACGCCCATCAGCTCGGCCCAGACCAGATTCACGGTGGCGCGGGCGAACTGCGGGTTGCTGGTCAGCATGCGGGCATAGGCTTCCCGCCACGTTTCGCCATCTTTGGGCTGCTCGCCGGTCAGAAGAAACTGCGGTGTTAATTCCGTCTTGTAGCGGGGCATGCGGCGCACGCTGCGCGAAGAAACGTCGTAGCGACCCGACGCGCCTTCGAGCATTTCATACTCATTGCCGATGCCGAATGGCCGGCTCATGGAAAGCTTGCTGAAGAACGCCGCCTGGCGCCACAACTGGGGGCGGCGCACATGACTCAGCCAGAGATTGATCTTGTCCAGGTGGCCTTTGCCGTCATGACAGGAAACGCACTCCAGATTGATCCCCAGAAAACATCTGCTGCTGGAGATCGCCATCTCGTCATACGAATCGGTCAGGTTGATCATGACGTCGTTGAAGTCGTCGACGTGATCGCGGAGCAGGAAGTTGGCGGCGCCGTCAACAAAGTTGTCGCGCGTATGGGCGGTCAGCAGATCGTGTACCAGTTCGTTGTACGGGAGGTTTAACAGCAGGGCGCTGTAGATATAATCCCGCAGCAGGTTCCGGCCGGGCGCACCCAATTCAGCAGCGGAATTGCGGAACAGGTCGCCAAAGAAGTATGTCCACTTATCGAGGAACGGTGTTTCGGGCTTGTTGAGCTGGCCGTCGATGGGCGTAGCCAGCAGCGAATCGATCATTTTGTCGCGTTTTGCCGGATCCCGATCCGCGAGGAAGTTGCGAATCACATCCGGCTCGGGCAGGCGGCCTGTCAGGTCAAGATGCACGCGGCGCAGAAATTCGGCGTCCGTGCTCAACCCGGCGTGAGGAATGTGGTCGCGCTCCATCTTCGAGAGGATGAACTCGTCGATAAAGTTCCGAATGGGAACGGCTTCGAGGCTCGAGTGCGACGCTTTGGGCGCGATTTCTTCGGTGAGCTGATTGAGGCGGCCGCGGGCCGGTGCGGGCTTTTCGGGATGCTTTGGAGGCACTTCGGCCCGGATGAATGAGCACAAAACAGCAGCCAGCCCAGCCAGACGAAGGGCGCCCCACATGGTCAATTTATTCTAGTCCAATCGGCCTAGCGTTGGTTCGCCTTGAGGACTTTTTTTCGGAGCCGGATGGATTGCGGGGTGACCTCGACGAATTCGTCGTCCCGAATGAACTCGATGGCCTGCTCGAGGTTGAGTATCCGCGGCGGAACCAGCCGAATGGCTTCGTCTGCCGTGGACGCGCGCATATTGGTGAGCTTTTTCTCTTTGACGATGTTGATGTCCAGATCGTTGTCGCGTGCGTTTTCTCCCACGATCATGCCTTCGTAAACGTCGGTTCCCGGCGTCACGAAGATTTCGCCGCGCTCCTGCAGGTTGAAGATCGCGTAGCCGGTGGCTCTGCCGGCGCGATCCGCCACCAGCGATCCGGTCGGACGCGTCGGGATATCGCCCTGCCAGTCGATATAGCCGTGGAAGAGGCTGTTCATTATGGCGGTACCGCGCGTATCGGTAAGGATCTCGCTGCGCAAGCCAATGAGCCCGCGCGAGGGCACGTGAAATTCCAGCCTCACGCGGCCCGAGCCGTGATTGATCATTTTGATCATTTTGCCCTTGCGCGAGCCCAGCTTTTCGATGACAACGCCCAAAAATGATTCCGGGCAGTCGATCACCAGCAGTTCCAATGGCTCTTGAACCAGGCCGTTCGTCTTGCGGGTCAGGATCTCGGGTTTGCCGACCATCAGCTCATAGCCTTCGCGCCGCATCATTTCGATCAGAATGGCGATTTGCAATTCACCCCGGCCCATAACGCGGAAAGCGTCCGGGCCGCCGGCCTCCTCCACGCGGATCGAGACGTTGGTCAGCAGCTCTTTATCCAGCCGCTCCCGCAAATTGCGCGACGTGACATAAGTTCCCTCGCGGCCTGAAAACGGCGACGTATTGACGGTAAACAGCATGGCGATGGTCGGCTCATCAATTTGAATGTGTGGCAGGCGCTGAGGATTTTCCGCACTGGTCACCGTCTCCCCAATCGTAATTCCCTCGACGCCCGCGATAGCCAGAACGTCTCCTGGGCGGCCTATGGTTTCATCCACGCGCTTGAGGCCTTCAAAGGAATAGAGCTTGGTGATGCGGGTCTTTTGGACGGACCCGTCCAGCTTCGCGATGCCCACCTCGTCGCCGTATTTCAGCGTTCCTTCGAAAACCCGGCCGATCGCCAGTCGGCCCAGGTAATCGCTGTAATCGAGGTTCGCCACCAACATCTGCAGAACACTCTCGTGATCGCCGGTTGGCTCTGGAATATGCTTGATGATGGCGTCAAAAAGCGGGCGCAGATCCTCGGAGTTCTCTTCCATCGATCGCATGGCGATGCCCGCCTTGGCATTGCTGTAGAGCACCGGGAAATCCAGCTGGTCTTCGGTGGCGTCGAGATCGATAAACAGATCGTAGATTTCATTGAGCACCTCGGGCACCCGGGCATCAGGCCGGTCGATCTTGTTGATCACGACGATGGGCGGCAGCTTGGCTTCGAGAGCCTTCATGAGCACGTAGCGGGTCTGCGGCAGCGGGCCTTCGCTCGCGTCTACCAGAAGCATGACACCGTCGACAATTTTTAACGAACGCTCGACTTCACCACCGAAATCGCTGTGGCCCGGGGTATCGACGATGTTGATTTTCACGCCGCCGTAACGTACGCCGGTGATCTTGGCAAGAATCGTGATGCCGCGCTCGCGCTCGAGCTCATTGGAATCCATGACGCGCTCGACGAGGGCTTCGTTCTCACGAAAAATTCCGCTCTGGCGCAGCATGGCGTCGACCAGCGTGGTCTTGCCGTGATCGACATGCGCGATGATAGCGATATTCCGGATATTGCCGTTGCTATTCTTCATGAATGACTTCGATGGGATTCAGCCGCATAGCGACACGCGCGGGATAGAAGGCGGCCATCACGGTAGTGATCCACACCAGGGCCAGGGCGGCGCCAAGCATCGCCACCGGCGGATGAAATTGGATGGTCCAGCCGAAACTCTGCTTGTTGATCACGTAGATCAGAAGAAACGAGAGTACGAAGCCCAGCGCCAGTCCCAGCAGATTGGCTGCCAGGCCGAGGAAGCCCGCCTCGAGCAGGATCATGCGGCGAATCTGCTGCGGAGCCGCTCCCAGATACCGCAGCAGGCCAAATTCTCGGCGGCGGTCGAGCACCATGGCCAGCAGTGAGCTGGCTGCGCCCAGCATCGCCACCGCAATCGCGACGCCTTCGAGCGCATATGTGATGGCGAATGTGCGGTCGAAAACGTTAATGGCGTTCTGGCGCAGGGCTTTGTTCGGCGCGACGATCACGTGGTATTTTGCGGTGCGCCGCTCGATTTCGCGCCGTGCGGCAGCTTGGCCGGCGTCCTTTCGCAGATAAATCGCGAGATTCGTGGGAGGCTGGTTCGGCAGATACTTCAAAAGCGTGGCGCGGTCGAAGATCACCAGACCGCGCTCGCTCGAATAATCGTAATAGATCCCTGCCACGGTAACCCTCACCAGTCGATCGCCTAGCCGGAGTTCCAACGGCTCGCCGGCGTGTATGCCGTGCTTGTTGGCGAACGGCTCGCTCACGATGACGCAATCGCGGCCGGGGAGCGACTGTAAGATGGCGCTGCGGTCCTCGCCAGGCAGAAACCGGAGACGCCCGTAACGGTTCATGATGGCTGCATCGCCTGCACCCAGCGTAGCGCGCTGCCCCCGATATTCGAATTCCAAAGCGTGAAACACGTCAACCGCCTCCACGCCGGGCACGGCACGGATTAGGGCGGGCAGTTCGGTGGATAGAGGGGGATGCTGGCCCGCGCCGGCTCTGGCGGCTGGCCTTACGTACAGATCGGCGCGCAGTTGGGTGTCGAGCCAGACGACGACAGTTTCTCTGAAGCTACCGACCATGATCCCCACACTCGCCATCATAGCGATGGCGGTTGCCAGCGCGCCGACCACGACCGAGGTGCGCAAGAGCGACGCGGCCAGGCCATGCACAGCCAGCAGCCCTTCCGGCCCTAATAGGAGCCGCGCAACTTTTCGTGTAGAGGCCGCCAGACCTTTGACAAGCGCCGGGGCCGCCAGGGCCGCCGCGCAGATAGCCAGCAGTGTGGCGGCATAACCCGCGACCGGCTGGCCACCGATCGGACCAACTTTCGAAATCGCCAGGGACATTGCGCCGGCAACGCCGGCCCATGCCAGAATCCGGTTGGTGTGCAGCAGCACCGCATGTTCCTGGGCGCCACGTCCCATTGCCTCGACCGGCGTAATACGCATGGCTTCACGCGCCGGCGCGAAAGCCGAAATGAATGCCACCGCGATGCCGGTGAGGACGGCTATGGCCACCGCGCCTGCGCTTAACGCGATCGGAGCCGGCCGGCTGCTGACGTACAACGAATTCACCGTATCGGCGATCAGGCCGACTGCGCCTATCGCCATTCCGCGGCCCAGCGCCACCCCGACGATACCCCCTACCAATCCAAACAGTGTTGCTTCTCCCAAAAACAGCCAGAATACCCAGCGCCGGCTCGCGCCGAGAGCGCGCAGCACACCGATCTCCGCGCGCCGCCTCACTACGCTCACCGCGATCGTGTTGTAGATCAGAAACGCGCCCACCACCAGCGAAATGTAGCTCATTACACGCAAATTCCAGCGAAAAGCTCGCAGCATGCGCTGATTCTCTTCGCTCCGCGTCCCCGGTTTTTCGACACGGTAACCTGCAGGCAATGCCGATCGGATGCTTCGTTCTACGCGCGAAAAGTCTTCACCGGGCGCGACAAAAACATCGATGCGATCCAGGCCGCCATACTCATCGAGCGCCCGCTGCGCCGCGGCAATATCGATCAATATGAATTCGGCGTCCCGTGCTTCGGAAATCGCCGAGACCCGAAACGCCTGGGGCACGCCATTCAACAGCAGGGAAATCGTTGCGCCCTCACCCACCGCCAGCCGACTCGCCAAGTCGCGTGAAACCACGGCCGCCGAATCCAGATCCGCGAGTGAGTCCGTCCGTATGTGCGTGCCGGCCGTCTGCCCGATAAAATCGACGCCGTAAACCGTCACCGGTCCGCCGCCACCGACCGTGCCTTGCGTTTCGATCACCGGTGCGAAACGCGCATTCACGGGAAGTTGTACCAGCGCTGCAATCTGCCGCTCATCGACGCGGCCGTTGGCAGTAATTTCCAGGTCCGTCTTTCCGGCGAGCGTTTCGAGAGATGATCGAAACGATCCGGCCGCTGCATCCCCGGCGAGCTCGATCGCCACCACCACGGCCACTCCCAGGGCGACCGAAATGATGGTCAGCAGGGTGCGCAACAGATCCCGCCTCAGCGGCCGGATGATCAAGGTCCTGAAAAGCTGCCGTGCTCCGCGCATCACTTGTCACGCCCGCTCGATCGCTGCAATTCGGCCGTCGCGGAGGTGTACACGCGTGTGCGCAATCCCGGCCGCTTCAGCGCTGTGCGTCGCCAGTAGAACGGTCGCACCAAATCGCGCTGCTGCATTCTGCAGCAACACGAGCACCTGGGCGCCGCTGGCATCGTCCAGGTTGCCGGTCGGCTCGTCCGCAATCAGAATCTCCGGTGAGTGCACCAGCGCCCGGGCCACGGCCACGCGCTGCATCTGGCCGCCGGAAAGCTGGTAGGGCAGCGCCTCCGCCTTGTCATCCAGTCCTACCCAGGTTAAACGCTCTCGGGCGATCGTGTTGGCATCGCGCCCACCCGCCAGCAACAACGGCAGCTCCACATTTTCAAGGACCGTCAACGCAGGCAACAGCTGGAAAAATTGAAACACAAAACCGACACGTTTGCGCCGCAAGTGCGTCAACTCATTTTCATCAAGTGAACTGGTTGTGCGGCCGTCGATTACAACCTCACCGGAAGTCGGAAAATCCATGGCGCCGGCAAGATTCAACAAAGTTGTCTTGCCGCAGCCGCTGCGCCCCACGACCGCCGTGACGGTCCCGGATTCCAGAGAAAGTGAAATTTCGTGCAGCGCCTCCAATTTTTGTCCATTGGTCTCATATATCTTGGAAGCCCGTCGCAATTCCAGGCGGGGCTGGCTCATCGATACAACCATTATAGGTATGCGATTGCGAGAAGCCGGTTTTGCGAGAGTGTATGCTATGTGGCGGCCTTTATCGAGGGCCGCCGATTCGTCGTGGCCCGCGAGCCGTAGATCGTCTTGTAAAACTCCAGGCGTACCGGGCCGAGAAGCCCCGAAGGAAAGGGTTCGCGCACCTTCTCCCATTCCTCTCCGGGCGGAAATCGGCGGCCGTAGCGCGCGTAAACTGCCGAATAATCAATGGGGCCCATGCCCAGCACGCGGTTGATCAGCAGATTAGTAACGTCCACGCGTAACCGGTTCGGGCCCGCTCGTACGAGACTCGAGATATCGGTCCGATACGGTCGCATCCAGACAACGCCTGCCGATTCCCCGTTCAGGCGAATTTCTGCCGTCTCCCGCACGCCGCCCAGGTCAATGACCACTCCGATATCTTTGGCCATGTGCGTTGGAAACTGGAACTCCGTCTCGTACACGCCGCGCCCGGAAAAAAATCGCGCGGCTCGAATCTCCGTCCAGGACTTCAGCTCATCGAGCATAACGGGCTGGATATCCGCTCCCTCGAACCGTAACCGCCATTTCGGCTGAAGTTCGATCGGCGCGGGAATTCCGCTGACGGCGATCTCCTGAGCTCGCCGCGGCCGCTGGATGTAGAACGTCCGATTCTCGAACACGCGAGCTTGCCATCCGCCGCGCGCGGGGCGAACGTCCAGATCCGTGTCCGTGGTCAGGGGATTTCCGTTGAACGGCGCAAAAGCGATCACGCGCGATTCGAGCGGCCCCAGCTCAAACGGCACGCGCGTCCCCGCTTTGGTATGTTCGAAAACCATGAGCGGCTCGACCGTTCCATTCCTCAGGTCCCAATGTTCCGGCTGCTTTGCGCCGACGCGAAAGGTGGCATCGAGTTTCTGCGGTTGCTCGCTGGTATTCGCCAGGAAATAGTAGTCACGATCGGCCGTTCGGCGATGCACGAAGCTGACGTGCTCGCTCGCACGCAGGAATGAAATGTCGGCCGCGCGCCAGCGGAGGGCATTGAGAAACGACTCGCGCTCATCGCGCGAAAAGATCGCGACGCCGTTGCCGTAACGGTGCGGCTGGAGGGCAGCAGTATCCGGGATGTGGCCGAACAGAGCGCTGGTGAGCCGCGAAACCTCCGCGCAGTCATTTTCGCGATTACGCAAACCGTATGCGCGCTCCGGCAGGCGCCGCGTCGCGATCAGCACGCCGCCCTGATTGACGAACGCCGCAATCTTCCGCAGCGATTCCACATCGACGCCCACGATGTTCGGCAGCACCAGAATAGAATAATCGCCGTCGCCCGAGCGTAACCGGCCTTCCTCGACGCGCATTTCGCGAAACGCGAATGTGTCTACGCCGTCGAGCGAATAGCCGTTGGTGATGATCGTCTTCACCACGTCCGATTCGTAGTGCAGAGCATTTTTCAGCCCGAATTCCGGTGGCGGGCCGTTGGAGCTCATACGGTCGCGCACCGCCCAGTTCAGCAGTAATTCTCCGGTGGGCGCTTCCGCCATCGCGTCCTCGGCGGGTAGGTAGAGCGCCGCGTCCGCCACCGGCTTGCCTTGCTGCAAAATGTAGCTGGCGCGATTCACGTAATCGGCGAAATGGGAAAAGTGCGGCCAGGAGGGCGAGTTGTGATTAACGGCCGGTCCGAAATACGGCACCCATCCCGGCGCGCCGAACGCGAGGGGTGAATACGCGTATGTCACCGCGTAGAGGGCGTTCATGCCGCTCAAAAAATGAAGATCCGAGCAGAGCTTTAATTGTTCGAGCGTATCCCCGAAGCGGTTCGGATCGCCCAGCCACGTCCAAGCCTCCGCCAGAATGGTTCGCTTTCCAGCCAGGTGCGCGCCCGAGCTGGCCCAGCGCGACGTATTGAACTCTTTCCATTCGTAGTGCTCGCCCGTCGGCACATCCACGGCCTGATAACTCGCGAGCGAAACCGGCGGCGTGCCATAAGCCTCCACCTGCGACTTCACGCCTTTCGACTGTGACCATTCGCCCAGGGGTTTTATGAAGGCCTCGAATGCCAGGTCGGAAAGCGTTCGCCAGAAATCGCACCGCAGATCTCGCGAGTCCGGATGCTTGGTGTCGAACAAGGCGGGAAGATGCGGAATTAAATCGTAGCCGCGCTGCCGCTCGAAAATGCCAGGGAATTCGGCGGTCCAGTTGGCGTGGAACACTTCAAGCGAGTCGCAGAAAATCGATCGCACGCTTCCCGCGGGCACGCCGGCCAGCAGCTTATCGCCTACCGCGGCGAGATAGCGTTCGACCGCGTCACGATTGTAATGATCGACCACCCAGCCTTCCGCGCCGAGCGAGGCGCGCTTCACCTTCATACGCGCGGGCGCCGAGTAGAAGATCTGCACGTCACCCGCGGCGGATGCCGGCGTCACCGCGCCCCGTTCATCGACCGCCAGCCGCACCGCTTCGCCGCGATCCACCTGAAAAACCGTTATAAGCTTCTCACCATCTCCGCGCGCCGGCAGCTCGACCGGCTCCGCGCTCGTCACCGAGATCGTAGTTCGCCGCAGGGTGTGTGCGCTGTCTTCAAGACTTACCGACGGCCCGCCATACGGCCAGCCGGTACCAATCTCGATGTCCGCCGTCAGCCCCAGCTTTTTGCAAGTGACCAGTGCGGAATTCAGCACCGAAAAAAATTCCGTCGAAAGATATTCCTGATTATGAATTCCGCGCTGCGGGTCGTCGACCGCGATGGGATAAGTCGGGATGATCAAGACACCGCCCGCGTGCGCGTTGGCCATCAGCCGCAACTGGCGCTCGCATTCCTCGGCGGTCCAGGCTGGCCCGAAGATGAACCAGTGCATGCGCACGCGTGCGGCGTTCGGCACGTCGAGGAATTCGCGGATTTCGGCCTCGTTGCGGGCTGCGGCCCCGAGCGGAGCGGCGCCCGCCAGAAGAGCTGCTGAAAGGAAACCGCGCCGCGTTGTGCCTTTTGACATCCAGTCGATTCTACAAGGTCCATGCGCACCGCCGGACACGGCTCCATGCCCGCCCGGCCGTGTTCACCGGTTGTAAATGTGCACGCGAAACATCGGAGTGGATTTTTCCGCGGGATCCATCTGGTAATCCTGCTGTGTTTTCGCGGGATCGTAATCCCGCCACAGCCACGTCAGCTCTGCGGGCAGCTCCGCGTTCCCGTGCGCAGCATTGTGCGATCCTCCACCAAAACTGAAATGGAAATCGTACTCGCGCATCTTGAGCGAGTTCGCCATCTGGATGTTTTGCAGCGGCCAGCTTCCGTGATCATTCTCCAGATCCTCGGAGCCGTCCTGAAGCCAGACCCGTATGTTGCGTTTCGGCGACTTGCGGATCAGAAACGGAAAATCGTTTCCGCCCAGAATGTTCTCGCGCGGATCCGCCTCGTCGTGCCGCCATTGAATGCTCGTGAAGCTCCCCACGTGCGAAAGCACGCGGCTGAACTGATCCGGCTGCTGCCAGGCTACGTTAAACGCACAAATACCGCCGGACGAAATCCCTGCAATCGCGCGGCTGTAAGCATCTTTACGGATGTTGTACTTCGCCTCGACGTCCGCCAGAATCTCATCGCGCAGGAAACGCGCATAGCGATCTGACACCGTGTCGTACTCTATGCTGCGCATTCGCTTTTCACCGGTCATACCCGGCTGGATGAATACCTGGATCGTAATCGGAATCTTTTTCTGCGCGATCAGGTTGTCGACGACCGTGAGTGTGCGGGATGCGCCGTCGCGCTTGATGAGATTCTCACCGTCCTGCCACACCATCAGCGCCGCGGGCGTGCGTGCATCGTAGCCGGCCGGCACGTAGATCCAGTAGTTGCTCTGCATGCCACCGTAGATTTTGCTCGTGTGCACGATCTTGTCGGACAGCACGCCCTCCGCCACACCTTTTTTCGGATAAGAATCGGGACCGTAGGCCGGAACGTCCGTCGAGCCGCCGGTGCGCGTGCCCTGAATCATGTAATAGAACCCGTGCGCCGTTCCCGTTCCGAGTTTTCCAGGGTAAAACCACAAATTGCTTTTCCCCGCGCGCGTCATCGGGCCGGCGGCCCGGCCATCCAGGTAAATATCCGGTCTCCTGTCCGATTCGATCGCCCAGATAAAATCGGGGCCTTCGCCGGCAAAAGCTGTGCCTTTGGAGATTTTGTCCTGCCCGAGTGTGCTGCGGAGTGCATCCGGCAGCTCTCGAGATTTCTTATGCGCCAGGGCAATCAATTCGGTCGCGGTGAGCTTTTCTGCGGCATGCAGCGGGATGGCTGCCACGGCGACCACGAGTGCAATCGAAGTTCGTATCAACATGGTTCAGTATTATAGGGACTGACCATTCTTATGACGGAACGGCTCTACTATACGGATTCCTATCTGCGCCAGTTCCGCGCGCGCGTCACCGATCGGACAAGCGGCGGCCGCACCGTTTACCTCGACCGCACTGCATTTTACCCAACCTCCGGCGGCCAGCCGCACGATACAGGCTCGATTGCCGGCGCTGCCGTGCTCGACGTCGTTGACGAAGGCGAACGCATCGCCCACCACACCGAGCGAGCGGTCGAGGCCGATGATGTCGATTGCGCCGTGGACTGGCCGCGCCGCTTCGACCACATGCAGCAGCATAGCGGCCAGCACCTGCTCTCGGCGGTTTTCATCGAGCAGTTCGGCATCGAAACGTGCAGCTTTCACCTCGGCGAGGACGTCTCGACGCTCGATCTCGAAACGCCCGCGATCGATATGGAAAAAGTCGCCGCAGCCGAGCGCCGCGCCAATGAAGTTGTTTGGGAAAACCGGCCGATCGCCGTCAATTACGAAAATGCCGTGTCCGCCGGCGATCTGCGTAAGCCCTCGGACCGCGCAGGGACGCTGCGCATCGTGTCCATCCACAATCTCGATCGCATTGCGTGCGGCGGAACTCACGTGCGTCTAACCGGTGAGATCGGACCGATCCTGATCCGGCGGCTCGAAAAAGTCCGCAATACCGTGCGCGTGGAATTTCTGTGCGGCATGCGGGCCGTTCGCCGCGCGCGTGCCGATTATAATGCGCTTTCTCGTATTGCGCAGACGTTTTCCGCGGGGATCGATGAAACACCCGTGCTGGCCGCCGCTCAAGTGGAAGCCGCGCGTGAAGCCGACCGCGTGTGCCGCAAGCTGAATGCCGATCTGGCGCGCTACCAGGGCCGCGAATTGTACGACGCCGCCGCGCCCGATTCCGCCGGCGTTCGCCGCGTTCTCCGCCGTCTGCCGAAAGGAGCGCTCGAGGACTTGCGCGCCCTGGCACAAAGCTTCACCGCCCAACCCAAGGCTGTATTCATCGGAGCCATCGATCAGCCCCCATCGGTTCTGATGGCCGCATCTGCTGACGCAGGACTCGATGCCGGCAAAACCTTGCAGCCGCTCCTTGCGCAAGCCGGCGGCCGAGGCGGCGGCAATGCCCGCATGGCACAGGGCGGCGCGCCGACGAAAGAAGCGCTCGAAACGGTCCTGGCGGCACTGCCGCAGCAGAGCTGAGTTACGCTACCAGGCGCCGGAAATTCTCCGGATCCGTGTCGCCTTCCGTGTTGATCAGCAGAATTGAGCTATCTTTCGAGATCCCGAGCTGCGCCTTCGCTTCGGCAAATTGCGGCTCGCGGCAAAGCGCGATCAGTCCCGCCAGTCCCGCCGCGCCGGTTTCTCCCGATGTAATGCGCGGATCGCCCGACGCCGGAAAATAAAACCGCCGCATTGCGTCGAGGGCGAATTTATCCGCGATCGAAAGAAACATCTGCGCGCCACGCTTCACCACCGGCCAAGCGGCCAGCGAGGGCATCCCGCAAGCCAGTCCGGCCATGATCGTCTGCTGGTTTCCGCGCGTCGGGTGCGCTTCTCCATCCGTCGCGGAAGCGGACTCGATCAACCCGTCCGCCTGCTCCGGTTGCACGCAAACGATAACCGGCCGCTTCCCGCGCCCGTTTCTGAAAAAGTGCCGCACTGCCGCCGCGGCGAGGCCTCCAACTCCGGCCTGCACGATGACCATGTCCGGATTCTCGCCTTCCATCTCGCGGAACATCGTGCTGTAACCGTCGATGACCCATTCTGGAATTTCCATGTACCCGCGATAGGCCGTATCCGAAAGGACCTGCCACCCATTGGCGCGGCTCTCGGTGTCTGCGGCGCCGACCGCATCATCGTAATTGCCATCGACTACGACTACCTTCGCGCCCTCGCCGCGGATGGCGTCGATGCGGGCGGCGACCGTTTGACGCGGAACGAAGATCACCGCGCGCTGTCCCGCCAGCCGCGCCGCCCACGCGACGGCGCGCCCATGATTGCCGTCGGTTGCAGTCGCGAATGTCACCGGACGGCACTTGTCAGCCTCGAGAAAGCGGTGCATCGCCCACGACGCCCCTAATCCCTTGAATGCATTTAATCCGAACCGCTGCGATTCGTCTTTGACCCGGATTCCGCCGACTCCCAGTTGATCCGCCAGCCCGTCGAGCGAATTCAGCGATGTCGGCTGATACCCTGCGAGCGACTCATGAAACCGCAAAATCCCGGGATCCGGCTGCGGAAAACGGACGGCGCCATCGAAAAAACGATTGGTCCGCCAGCGCATCAGCCGCAGTAATCCAACGCCGCACGAACCAAAATCTCGGCCAACTGCGCGACGGATTCGAGGTCCACCCACTCCTCGGCTGCATGCGCTCCTGCGCCCCGCGGGCCGATCACCACCGTCTCTGTGCCCGCAGCGGCCAGTAGCGCCGCGTCCATCCATGGCGTGTCGCCGAAGTGCCGTGGTTCGCGCCCCAGCACGTCGCGTGTTGCCCGGTCGATCACCTGGACAATCGCTGCGTCCGGCGAAACCTCGAACGGATCCCGGGTAAAAAACGGGCGCACCGTGGCACGAAATGACGAGTCGGCTGCCGCCAGCCGCTCGACGATCGCCTGAATTTCGCCGACTGCCTGCGCCTCTGTCTCGCCCGGCACCGACCGCCGTTCGATCTCGAGCTTGCAGCTCGCGGCATAGGTGCTCAGCCCCGTCCCGCCCGAAATCATCGCGGCATGCAATGAGGGAGGCCCCACCAGCTTGTGCCCGGGCCGGGTGCGCAGATGGCGTTCGAGCTTATCCAGCTCCGCAAGAAAACGCCCCATCATCATGTTGGCGTCGATGCCGTCCTGGAAACGGCTGCCATGCGCAGCCCGGCCGTGGGTCTCCACTTCGATCCAAAGGTACCCTTTGTGTGCAAGACACACATCGAGCGCGGTCGGCTCGGTGACTATCGCGGCATCTGTGCGAATCTCCTGGATCACCGCCGCCGTCCCGATACTCCCGTATTCTTCGTCGGCTACGGCGGCCACTACCACCTGTCCGGCCTCGAGCGCGCCCGAATCCGCCAGCGTCTTCGCAGCGGTCATACACGCCGCCAGGCTCCCTTTCATGTCGTAGGCGCCGCGCCCGTAGAGTTTTCCGTCGCGAATCGCGCCCGAGAACGGCTCTGCCATCCCGTCCACGCCCACCGTGTCGTAATGCGCGTTCCACATGAGCGACCGCCCGTTGCTCGGCGCGCGCAGAAGTCCGACAACACTTGGCCGCCCCGGTTCCGGCTCGACAATCTTCACCTCCAGACCGATACCGCGAAGCGACCGCGCTACATACGCGCCGATTTGCGCCTCACCGGCGCCCCCGGCAACAAGGGTTGGATTAATCGAATTGATTTGAACTAGATCGGTGAGTGTGCGGACCAGATATTCGCGATCGATCGGCGGCATCGTTTCGACCGGGATTATACTGCACGCGCCGCGAGGTCGTGGGCTGAATGTTCTAGGTGCGGCTTAGCTACGCCGTTCGGTGATGGTTACGGAGTTCCGCAGACGGAAATTGATCCTGGTCTCCGGCTTCAGCTCGGCTGCTTTCCCTCGAGTAACCAGCACGTCGCCGGCGCCTGCCGCTCCGCCTGCCGCCGCCCCGATCCCCGCGCCCTTGCCGCCTCCTGCAATGGCGCCGATGATCGCTCCAAGAGCTGCTCCCGCCCCAACCTTCGCCGTATCTTCGCGCTTGGAAGTGTTGCCGTGCTTTTCAAAGGTTTCCGTTTCAATTTCCACGCGCTGGCCGTCGGAAAGATTCAATTGAGTCAGCTCAATCGCGAGATCGGAGACGCCCTTCACACGGCCTGCGCGCTCGGCTCTGACAATCTTTCCTTCGAGATGCGCGCCGCGTTCCGCGATCACCAGGCCATCAACAACCAGCGGTTGATCCAGGGTTGCGGTAAATGTGTCACCCGCCTGATTCCGGTCCGTTGACAGCCCCTCGATGGTTCGCGCCGGAATCAAGGTGCCTGCCGCGAGCGTCACCTTGCGAGGTGGCGGTGGCGGCGGAGGAGCCGGTGCTTCGGCTTCTACTGGCGCGGGCGAAGCCGGAGCAGCCGCGGGAGGCTCTGGTCTGGAAACTTGTTCGGGAGCTGGCGGCTGCACTGCCGGAGCTGCCGGTTCGGCCGGTGGCTGATTCTGCGCCATACTTTCCGTCTCCACAGCGTGGCGAACGCGCGGCTTTCGTGCCGGCTTAACTTCCTTTTGCGGCTTCTCATCCGTAAACGGAGAAGGCTGCGCCTCGGGCTCGGCCGGTGCGGCGGACGGCCCAACCGGCGACACAGGCTGCGAAGCAACGGCAACCGGAGCCGGCGCTACGTTTCGGCTGCTTTGCCACTTAACAAAAAAACCGCCTCCGACGGCGGCGGCAGCCGCAACCGCGATAAGTGCCCCGATCTGAGCCGGTTTCATAGTTTTCTCCTCAGAACTCGAAAGACGCCGGCCGCCGATGTTCCGTTTCCACGATTCCACCCGCTAAAATGAAGAAACACGGGCTCGTATGACAAGTTTCTCCGCCAGTTTCGATATCGGAAGCGTGCGCATCGCTCCGGCCACCGTCCTTGCGCCCATGGCAGGGGTGACCGATACGGTTTTCCGCCGGTTTATCCGAAACTTGGGCGGCTGCGGTCTGATCATGACCGAGTTCACCAGCTCGCACGGCGTCAGCGCATCGCTGCGGGCCCGCAAACCCACCCGTACACTGAAGTACCTGGCTTTTGATCCGGAGGAACACCCGATCTCCGCCCAGCTTTTTGGAGCAGATCCGGCCGTGATGGCAGACGCCGCCCGCGTCTGCCAGGATTTGGGCTTCGATGTTCTCGATATCAACTTCGGCTGCCCAGTCAATAAAGTCGTCAAATGCAACGGTGGCTCCGGGTTGCTCCGTGACCTGCCGCTTGTCGAGCGCATTCTCCGCGAAGTGCGCGCCGCTATTTCGATTCCATTCACCATGAAGTTCCGCGCCGGATGGAGCGACGAAGAGCTGGTCACCGTCCAGATGGCGCGCCTCGCCGAGAATTGCGGTTTGCAGGCCGTCGCGCTCCACCCGCGCACGCGCGAGCAGGGCTACAGCGGCCACGCCGATTGGACGCGCATCGCCGAAGTGAAGGCCGCAGTGAAAATTCCGGTGATCGGCAACGGCGATATCACCACGCCCGAACACGCGGTGCGCATGGTCGCCGAAACCGGCTGCGATGCCGTCATGATCGGCCGCGCGGCCTCATCCAATCCCTGGATCTTCCGCCAGATTGCGCAATATCTCGCGACAGGGCGCTATAATCAGCCCACGCAGCAGGACCGCTACGAAATGATGCGCACCTACTACGCCATGCTGATCGATCGCGAAGAGCGCGACACCGTTGGAAAAATGAAGCAGTTCGCGACTTACTTCACCCACGGTGTGCGCAACGGCGCCAAGCTCCGCGCCGAGGTCTATCACGCGCACGAGGCTCGCCAGATTCTGGATTGCGTGGACCGCTTCTTCCAGGGTGAGCGCGAGCCGGCGCTCATTTCGTGAAAAAAGTTCAACTGATCACCGATGGAGCGGCCATCGGCAATCCCGGTCCCGGAGGCTGGGCCGCTATCCTGCGCTACGGAGACCGCAAACGCGAAATCTTCGGCTGCGTTCCCCACACCACCAACAACCGCATGGAGCTGACTGCCGCGATCGAAGGACTGCGCGCCATCAAGGAAGCCTGTGAGGTCGAAATCGTCACCGATTCGGAATACCTGAAGAACGGAATCACCCAGTGGATTCACGGCTGGAAGCGTAACGGATGGCGAAAGAGCGATAAAAAACCGGTGCTCAACAGCGATCTCTGGCGCGAGCTCGACGACCAGGTCGTACGCCATAAAACGCAGTGGACCTGGACCAAAGGCCACGCCGCGCACGATGACAACAATCGCGCCGATGAGCTGGCAACCATGGCGGCCAGAGAGCAGCGGTCGGGTGACGGCGTGTAGCGATGGCACAGCCGGCCTGGAGTAGTATGAAATTCCGGGCTCGCGTTAAAATCGTGAGTTGCATCAACCTGCTGTTACCGTGGTAATCCCAACTCTTGTTGCGGACCGGAAGCTCGCCGAGTGTCTCCGGGCGCTTGGCAATCAGACCTGGCATGATTTCGAAATCATAGTCGTGGATAACAGCGGAAAGGGGCTGGTGCGTGATAGCGAAGCAGCGGGCTCGGCCGTCAAGCTGATCGAGCCGGCGCGGAATGTCGGTTTCGGAGCGGCGATTAACCTGGGTTTTCGCGAAAGCCGCGCGGAGTTTCTGGCAACGCTCAATGACGATGCCGTGCCCCATGCTGATTGGCTGGAAAGGCTTTTGGCGGCTGCGCAAGTGAGGAAAGAAGCCGGAATGTTCGCCTCTCAGGTCCGGTTTTACGGCGAAGATCATCTGGATTCCGCCGGCATGGTGATCGCGCGGGATGGGTCAAGCAAGCAGCGCGGCCATTTGTTTCCGTCGGCGGAATTCGAGTGTGAAGAGGAAGTTTTGCTGCCGAGCGCGTCTGCTGCGCTCTACCGCCGCACGATGCTCGAGGAGATTGGCTTGTTCGACGAAGATTTTTTTCTTTACTGCGAGGATACCGATCTCGGGCTGCGCGCCCGCCGCGCGGGTTGGACGTGTATCTATGTGCCCCAAGCGGTCGTCGAGCATCATTATTCTCATTCGGCGGGCCGCGCATCGCCGCTCAAAGCCTACTATGTCGAACGTAACCGCCTTTTTTTGCTCGCTAAAAATTTTCCAGCGCGCATGCTGTGGGCGGCGCCATTTGCCACGCTTGCGCGCTACTGGTGGCACCTTCGCTCCATGGCGCTGGGGCGGGGAACCGCCGCGCAGTTTCACAGGGAAGGCAACAGCGCCTTGCGTCTGGCGCTGATCGTCATGCAGGCACATTGGGGATTATTGCGTTCTCTCCGCTCTCTCTGGCAGAAGCGCCGCGCGATCGAGCGCAGCGCCAAGATCCCGGCAGCGCAATTCCGCGCGCTTCTTCACGCGCATTTCGTCACTGCCCGAAGGGTGGCTGAACTGTGACGGCGGCGACCGGCCGGGACGCACTCCTGGTGCTCATTCCGGCCTTCAACGAAGAGCATGCCGTCGGTGACGTAGTGCGCAGTGTGCAACGAATCGTTCCCGGTGTTCCGGTGCTGGTGGTCGACGACTGCTCGCAGGATGCGACCATAACGGCGGCGCGCGGCGCCGGCGCAGATGTCCTCGCTTTGCCGCATCACCTGGGACTGGGGGGCTGTGTGCAGGCCGGTTACAAATTGGCCTTCGAGCTCGGCTACCAATACGTGATCCGCGTGGATGGCGACGGACAGCACGATGCTGCCGACATTCCGAAGGTTTTCGAAACCTTGCGATCCAGCGGCTGCGAGATGGTCATCGGCTCCCGCTATCTGAACGGAACGCGCCGGAGTACTAGTGTGATTCGCGCGATCGGGATTCGCTTCTTCCGCATGGTGCTGCGGCCAATTCTCGGAAAGCCGGTTCACGATCCCACGTCCGGTTTTGTGGGCGTGAACCGGAGCGCGCTCGAAGTTTTCAGCCGCAGCTTTCCGCTGGAATATCCGGAAATCGAAGCTCTGGTCGTGTTGCAGCGCCGCCGGTTCCGCTTTGTAGAAGTGCCGTGCCGTATTTTGCCGCGGCGCTCCGGCCGATCCACGATCACGCCCATGAAATCCGTCTACTATATTCTTCATGTGCTGCTCGGTGTTTTCGTGAACGTTCTGAAATACGAGCGCCGCACGCCAGCCGGGCACGGGAGGTCATGAATTGGACCGCCTCTTGAACGTAATGACAGGTTTGAGCGCGCTGTTGATTCTGCTGGTGCTGGCTTCGGTGCGGCGCGCCAGAATTCGTGTGGAATATTCGGTAAGCTGGCTGATCGGCGCCGTGGCGCTGCTCGTGCTCTCTCGCGCCAAAGGCCTGCTGCATTCGATCGCCGATCTGGTCGGCGTCACCTATCCGCCGCTGGCTTTGGTTTTGATTTTTGGCGGCATATTTCTGATCATTTTCTACCGCTTCTCGATGATCATCTCTCAGTTGAAGGACGACAATATCGCGCTCGCGCAGCGCGTGGCGATACTCGAGTATCACATCCAATCGATGAAAGACCAGGTTGCCGGCTGATTTCGGAATGAAAGTGAAGAAGCAGGAAGCAAGAAAGGCCGGCCGTGCCGCGGCGAAAACTGCTGTGGCCCTCGAGCCGGCCCGTAAGCCGTGGTGGCCTTACATCCTCGGATGTCTCGTGGCGCTGGCCCTGGCATTCGAGGTCTACGGACCCTCGCTTTACGGTCCATTCCTCTTTGACGACCGCTATCTGCCCTTCAGCATCCCCAACTTTCCCGTGGATTCCCTGCGCGCCTGGCTGGCCGGCGTCAGGCCCGTGCTGATGTTCAGTTACTGGGTGAATTGCGAGCTTTCCGGAATCGAGAATACGTTTTCCTTCCACGCTTTAAATGTCATATTCCACGCGGTGAATTCCGTGTTCGTGTTCTTCATCGCCCGCAAAATCCTGAAATTCGCGGAACTGGAAAACAGACGCCGCGATATCGCCGCCCTGTTTGCCGGCGCTTTATTTTTGCTCCACCCCGTGAACTCGGAGTCGGTAGGGTATGTCGCCAGCCGCTCGGAAAATCTCAGCGTGCTGTTTTTCTTCGCGGCATTCACCGTGTTCCTCTACCGGCGCGCAGCCGCAGTAACCTGGCCCCGCACGGTCGGCATTCTGGCGCTTTTTGGCGCGGCGGTGCTGACTAAAGAACACACCATCGCGCTGCCCGCGCTTCTTTTGCTGACCGATTATTTCTGGAACCCACCGTTTTCACTTTCCGGCATGCGCCGCAATTGGAAGCTGTACGCCCCGATTTTTGCCGGCGGTATCCTGGCCGGCGCGTATTTGCTTCACAAAGTGCGCCACGACATTTCCGCCGGTTTTGCCGTGACGGATTTCACCTGGTATCAGTATTTCTTCACCGAATGCCGCGCGTTCTGGTTGTACATCCGGCTGTTCCTGTTTCCCGTCAAGCTCCGCATCGATTACGATTTTCCGCCTTCGCATACGATCCTCGATCACGGCGCGATCCTCGGCCTGGCCGCCATCCTGGTCGCGGCAGCCATCGCGTTCTATTTTCGACGCCGCTTTCCCCTTGCCGCATACGGTTTCTTCGCATTTGTCATCCTCATGGCGCCCACGTCGTCATTCATCCCGATCAAGGATCCGGTCGCCGAACGCCGCCTTTACCTGTCGATGATCGGACTTTTATTCTTAGTGCTCGAATGGCTGCGGCGCGTCGATCTCAAACAGCCCAGGTGGATGGCTGCGCTGGCCGCTGTGCTGTTAATCGCCGGAGTCATGACCTATCAGCGCAATTTCGTCTGGAGCGATGCCCTCGCACTCTGGGAAGATACCGCTGCGAAATCGCCGCACAAAGCCCGCGATCAGTTTCAGCTTGCCCAGGCTTACTACGAGCGCGGCGAATGCGCCAAAGCAATTCCTCATTACGAGCGCACCGCGCAGCTCGATTCGACCGATGACCGCCTGTTCATCGACTGGGGCCTGGCGCTCGATTGTCTGAACCAGCCGGACCAGGCCGTAGCCAAGTTTCTTCAAGCTGCGAAGTTAAAGCCCACGGCCCACGTTTATTCGCAGATCGGCATGATTTACGCCAAGCTGGGCAAGAACGCCGAGGCGCTTGACGCTCTGGCCACCGCCGAGAAGCTGAATCCCGATTTCGATGTGACCTACGATTACCGCGGCCGCGTTTACCTGAATTTGGGGAATCCTCCGGCCGCGGTGGCCGAATTCCGCCGGGCGCTGGCGCTCAATCCGCGCAATCAGCAGGCGAGCCAGGGTCTGGCGATGGCCGAAGCGCGCCTCCAGCAGCATTGATTGCATGACCCCGCTTCGCATCGGCGTGAACGCGCTCTATCTGATTCCCGGCGGTGTGGGTGGCACCGAAATTTACTTGCGGCATCTATTGCGCGCGCTGGCCGGGATCGATCGCGAAAATCGATACTTCGTTTTCACCAACCGGGAAACTGACGCCGGCCTCGTTCCGGAGCAGGAAAACTTCACGATCGTCCCGCAGCCCGTCCGCGCTTCGCTCCGGCCGGCCCGCATTCTATGGGAGCAAACCGCATTGCCTCTCGCGCTCACCGCCCGGCAGATCGACGTTCTGCTCAACCCCGGCTTTACATCGCCGTTGGTCTGCGGCTGCCCGCAGGTAACCGTCTTCCACGATCTTCAACACAAGCGGCACCCCGAATATTTCCGCTGGCTCGATCTGCCGGCCTGGCGATTTTTGCTCTACTGGTCGGCCCACCTTGCCGCGTGCGTGATTGCCGACTCCGAAGCCACCGCGGCCGATCTCGCGCGATACTACCGGCTGCCGCGGGTTAAGATCCAGGTCGTTCCTCTGGGAGTCGATGCAAAGTTTTTCGAAATCGGCGAAGTGCGCCGCCCCGGGCGTTTTTTGCTTTCCGTCTCGACGCTCCATCCGCATAAAAATCTCGACCGGTTACTTCGCGCATTTCACGCGTTTCACCGCATCAGGCCCGATTTCCGGCTGGTCATCGCAGGCTTGAAAGGCTACGATGCCCCCAATATCGAGCGCCTGCGCGAATCGTCGCAACTCGCCGATGCCGTCGAACTTACCGGCTGGATTCCCCGCGAAAAGCTATACGAGCTCTACGCGCGTGCGGATGCGTTCCTGTATCCGTCAACTTTCGAGGGCTTTGGACTGCCCGTCCTCGAGGCCATGGCCGCAGGCATACCCACAGCCTGCTCGCGCATCGAGCCGTTGGCGAGTACCGCTGGAAACGCCGCGCTGCTTTTCGATCCCGCCGATGACGCCTCCGTGCTCGATGCGATGACGCGGCTGGTATCTGACGAGCCACTTCGCGCGGAACTGATCGAAGCGGGGCCTGTCCGTGCACGCCAGTTCTCCTGGACCACCACGGCGCGCTTGACGCTCGCCACGTTGGTGGATGCCGCTCAGCACGCGCGGTAAGCTAACCAGGTAGTGTCTGTGTTTCCCAAAAAGCCGGTCCGGGCCGACGCCTGCGCGTGCGTGCATGAGTGGGACGCCGTGCGCGCCCAGAAAGGCTGGTGGCACAGCTTTGAGCTGCCGGACGGCCGGACCATCGATGGCGTTAATGACGTTGCCGGCCAGAAAAATCGAATCGGCCAGTTCCCGATCCCCGCCGATCTCACCAGCAAGCGCGTGCTCGATATCGGGGCGTGGGACGGCTGGTTCAGCTTCGAAATGGAGCGCCGCGGTGCGGAAGTGATGGCCGTCGATTGCTGGGATAACGAGCGCTTCCGCTACATTCACCACGAGCTGAATTCACGCGTTGATTACCGCATCCTGGATATCTACGAACTGGACCCGAACAAGATCGGACGCTTCGATTTCGTGCTTTTCCTCGGCGTTCTTTATCACCTGAAGCATCCCTTGCTGGCACTCGAAAAAGTTTGCGCGCTGACCACCGAAATGGCCGCCATCGATTCCTACGTGGTCACCACGGCGCCCACGCGCAAAGACCGCAAGGAAGGCGCGCCGGTGATGGAGTTCTATGAGATCGATGAGTTCGGCGGACAATTCGATAACTGGGTCGGGCCGAATGTCGAGTGCCTCATGGCATTCTGCCGGACCGCGGGATTCGCCCGCGTCGAGCTGCGCAATATTCTGATACACAGTGCGTGCGTAGCTTGTTATCGCTGTTGGGAGCCGCCACCGGCCAGACTCGCGCACCGGGCCGCGCTTCTCGAAGTCCTGCACCACACCAACGCCGGGTTCAATTTTTATAGCTCGCGCGACGAATATGTTTCCTGCTGGTTCACCAGCGAGGAGAAACATCTCACGGGGACAGACGTTCTGCCTGAAGTCGGCGGCTACGGATCGCAGGCGACGTCGCTCAAGCATGAAGGCGATGCCTGGCAGGCGAATTTCAAGCTTCCGCCCGGTTTGACGCCCGGCTGGCATGAAGTACGCGTGCGCACCAGGAACAGCGGTTGGAGCAACACGCTCCGGATCGCAGTCGATATTTTTTCCAAAATCGAGTCCCTCTCTATTACCGGCGTTTGCGACGGTAAAGCCTGGACGCCCGGCCAGGTGCTGCTCGACCCTGAGCCCGTCGTCTCGCTGTGGGTCGAGGGTCTGCCCGAAAATGCCGACCGCAACAACGTGCGAGTCGATCTCGGCGGCATCCGGCTCCACATTGATTATCTTGGCGCGCCGGAACAGGACAAGCCCCGGCAGCTAAACGCGAAGATTCCAAGCTACGTAAAGGCCGGCGAGCACGAACTGGCCGTGGCGGTCGGTGAGACGGTATCGGAACCTGTGCGCGTCAAACTCCTTGCGGGCGACCGCCGCTGAGCTCCTGCCGGAACCGCTTCGGCTTGGTGTTACGCTTTCAATATGGCCTTCCATCTGGTGGTGAACTATCGCCCGCGCGGCGATCAGGAGACCGCCATCGAAGAATTGGTCCGGGGCGTGCGCGATGGAGAGAAGCACCAGGTGCTGCTCGGGGTCACCGGGTCGGGCAAGACCTTCACCATGGCCAAGGTCATCGAGCAGCTCGGCCGGCCCGCCCTGGTGCTGGCGCATAATAAAACGCTCGCCGCGCAGCTCTATCACGAGTTCAAAGCCTTCTTTCCTTCGAACGCGGTCGAGTACTTCGTCAGCTATTACGATTACTACCAGCCCGAAGCCTACATTCCTTCGAGCGACGTGTACATCGAAAAGGAAGCTACCATCAACGACGAGCTGGATAAGCTCCGACTCTCGGCAACCCGATCGCTGTTCGAGCGCCGCGATTGCGTAATCGTCGCCAGCGTCAGTTGCATCTACGGCCTGGGTTCGCCCGAAGCCTACTACGGCATGCTGCTGATGCTCGAAAAAGGCGAGAAGATTTCGCGCAACCAGATCGTTTCGCGCCTGGTCGACATTCTCTACGAGCGCAACGATATCGATTTCCGGCGCGGCACTTTCCGCGTGCGCGGCGACGTGATCGAGATCTATCCCACTTACGAAGATTACGCCTACCGCATCGAGCTGTTTGGCGACGAGATCGAAAGCCTGGCGCAAATCGACCCCCTGCTCGGCCAGGTCCGCCAGACCTATCTGCGGCTGCCGATTTATCCCAAAACTCACTATGTGATGTCGGATGAGACCAAAGAGAAGGCCATGGCCAGCATCCGCGTCGAGCTCGAAGCCTGGAAGAAAGAACTGGAAAAACAGGGAAAACTGATCGAGGCCCAGCGGCTTTACCAGCGCACCATGTTCGATCTCGAAATGATGCGCGAAATCGGCTACTGCCACGGCATCGAAAATTATTCACGGCACTTTTCCGGACGCCTGCCGGGCGAGGCGCCACCTACGCTGCTCGATTACCTGCCGCAAGACTCCATCATGTTCCTCGATGAGAGCCATCAGACCGTTCCGCAGCTCCACGGCATGTATCACGGCGACCGCTCGCGGAAAGAGATACTCGTCGCGCATGGATTCCGCCTGCCCAGCGCTCTCGATAACCGCCCGCTGACTTTCGAGGAGTTCGAAAATCGTGTCAACCAGGTGGTCTACGTTTCCGCGACGCCCGGTCCATACGAGCTGACCAAATCGGCCGGCGTGGTCGTCGAGCAGATCATCCGGCCGACCGGCCTGGTCGATCCGGAAGTCGAGGTGCGCCCCGTCAAGGGACAGGTGGACGACTTGTTAGGCGAAATCCGCAAGCGCGTCGAAAAGAATCAGCGCGTTCTGGTCACCACTCTCACCAAACGCATGGCCGAGGATTTGGCCGAATATTACTCCGAGGTCGGGGTCCGCTGCCGTTACCTGCATTCGGAAGTCGAAACGCTCGACCGCATCAAGATCCTGCGCGATCTGCGCCGCGGCGAATTCGACGTGCTGATCGGCATTAACCTGCTTCGCGAAGGCCTTGATCTACCGGAAGTCTCGCTCGTGGCGATTCTCGATGCCGATAAGGAAGGCTTCCTGCGATCGAGTGGTTCATTGATCCAGACTATTGGACGCGCCGCCCGCCATCTGGAAGGCCGTGCCGTTCTCTACGCCGATGTCATGACCGACAGCATGCGCCGGGCCATCGACGAGACTGATCGCCGCCGCCGCGCGCAGATCGACTACAACGAGCAAAACGGCATTACACCGCAATCGATTATCAAGCCGATCGATATGAGCCTGGTGGCGATTGCCGAAGGCGATTACGTCACAGTACCGGTTGAATCGAATGAAGACGTGGAGGCCATGACCTCGGATCAGCGCCAGCGGTTCTTGAGCGAGCTCGAAGAGCGCATGCGCGAAGCGGCGCGCAAATTCGAATTCGAAAAGGCGGCGCAGTTACGTGACCGCATCAAAGAGCTGCGGTCGCGCGAAGTGGTGGGAATTCCTGCCGGTTAAAGTCTGTCTAGTTGCTGATCCCGGCGGCGCTCAATCGCCAGGTCTTCGTGTTCCACGCGAAGCGTCTCTACCACCTTGCAATCCCAGCAAACGGGCCAATAGCTCGCCAGTACACGCGGGATTTCCTGCGGCGGAACAGCCGCCCATTCAATGATTTGGCCTCCCGGGCTCAGCAACGCCGGTTGGTGATCAAACCAGCGGATCTCCCCGAACGGCCTGCGGCAAAACGTGCACTGGTGGGAGCGATACCAGCCGGAAAGCATAGCTTGAAGCAAACAACCGGTTGGCGAGTGCTCGATTTGTTTGATGCAGGTCTGCGGGCAGTCCTCGCGCTCCGGCCAGCGCGAGCAGCTTTCCAGGCGAAGATGGGTTTCCCCCAGAAGCCCTGATGCCGCCGCATGGCCGGCATCAAGCTTCACAGCTTCGAATTTCTCGGTCTCCGGGCAGGTGATGATGCGCGTGCCCCGGTACTTCAAATAGCTACGAATTAACCCACGAATCATCCAGCCCAATGCCACCGCCGCGGCGGCCGCAATGAGCAGCGCGGCTGCGCCGAAAAGGAAGTTGATGACCTGTGTACCCAATACATTACGAACATGATCTATCGCGGCAAACATACAACCCCCATCGGAGCTTTCGTTTGCAAGGCCTTCGCCAAAGGGTTAAAAGGGGTCTATCTTATTGTGGTGAAAAGGAATAGCTGAGGCCACGGCATCGTCATTTGGCTTCAGCGCTGGGTCAATTCACGCTGTTTCAGTATTTTGCGGCCCCTGAAACATCGAAATACCGGCAATGCCCCGGGCCCCGGCGGCCAGACACTCGGCCGCATTTGCGGGAGAGATACCACCAACGGCGAACAGGGGTATTTTCACCGCGTGCGCAGCTTCGCGCAGCAAATCCAGCCCTAGTGGCGAGCCGTATTCGGCCTTTGAGGGCGTATAAAATACCGGCCCAAACACGGCGAAATCCGCGCCGTCGCGTTCGGCGCGGCGAACTTCTTCGATCGAGTGGCACGAAACGCCGATCAGGAAGCCTGGCGGCGTAATCGTGCGGAGCCGGTCGGGCGCGATAGCCCCCGCAGGCAGATGCACGCCGTGCGCTCCGCAGGCGAGCGCAATATCGGCTCGATCGTTGACCAGGATCTTCGCCCCGTGCGGATTCGGAAGCGCGAGCACGCGCCGCACCAGCGCGGCCAGTTCCCGTGCGCCCAGATCTTTTTCGCGGATCTGGATGCGGTCGATTCCGTTAATAAGCACTCGGGCGATATTTTCGATCAGCGCCTCGACGCCGCCCAGCGGCTTGCGGTCGGTAATGTAGTAGCGGAGCATGACCGGCAACGTTAGCAGTTTACACAGAAGCCGGGGTTCTTAAGCGAATCGCCGAACCGAATTCCAGTAGATCATCTGCCGCCCACGAGCCACCATCGAATCAAGGCCAAAGAAAAGGCGAATGCCGCTCCGCCGCATTCGCCGGCAAGAGTGCTTTGGCGCCATCGGAAACATCGCAGCCGATCGCGCAAGAGGTACAACGCTGCTCCCACTGCGAGCTGCACCACCGGCAGACTGAGTCCCGGAAACGCAACGCGAACGGCTATCAGTCGATGCGGGACCGCGAATACCGAGAGCAAACCGGTGACCGCGCCCGCCAGCAGCAAGCCTACAGTCGAGGTTGCCGGGCCGGTCGGCCAGATCGTCCAGGCGTGGATCAGTCCACCCATTGCTGACGACAGTATATCGAGGAAACTTCTCCAAAAAGCTCCACGAACGGTTCGAGCAGGGCCGCGAGAAGATCCTCCCCATCCACACGTACGCTCGCCGCCGAAAATAGTTCACTTTGGCGAATAAGTGTAATGAAATGTGAGGGATCACTCGAGCGGCGTGTAATACCGCTCGCCGGCGCAAGCTTTGCACAGCACGCGGCCGTTCCGCTCCACGCCGCGCTTGAAATTGATCCCCTCGCCGCATTCCGCGCAAACCTGCCGCTCGCCTTTGTAGCCGGGAAACTCTTCCGGGCCGAGCGTAACACGCACCCATTCGGTCGAGAACAGCTCTTCATCCGGAAGTTGACGGTAGGCGCGCATCTGCTGCTGCCCTTTATCCGCGATCTCGGGATAAAGTTCCTTCGCCCGCTGCTTGGAAGTCTCCCTGGCCACGACCCGCACGGCGCGATCCGCCTTCAAATCGCAGAACGTGGCGGCTACCTTTCCGAAATCGCGAAACTTCAGCGCGCGTTTGCCCAGCCGGCAGCCGGTCACGATGGGAATCGCATCTGTGGCGCACCGGTCGATCTCGATGAAGGTAACCAGGCGCTTGCGATCGCGCCCCGCCGGGTCATCGATGCCCAGCAGTTTCATCCCGTAGAGCGCCATGCGGAGGCCCAGGATCTGGCCCGCGCACATGTGGCCGTGGGCCTGTTCGGCCAGCGACTCGTATTGTTCGAGGGACTTCATCATGTGCCTAAAGCACCCGCAGCGCGTCCGGAGGGAACTCGACCAGCCACTCTTTATTATCCTTCTGCCGCACAAACTCCTGGCGCGACACCTCCACCGAAATGTCGCCGGCGAACTCCAGCCGGACCGACTGTGGCTTTTCCGATACGCGGACAAGTTTCGCGGAAATCTGGTTGGTTTCCGGCTTGGCCCCATTGTGCTGCGCCACACGCAGATCTTCCGCGCGAATACAAAGCCAGACGCGGTCGCCGAGCAGACGCCCGGGAAGGTAAGTCCCGGTGACCTCGAAGTCGCCAAAGCGCAGGCGGCTGGTATTGCGTCCTGGATCGAGCGCCGTCACCTCCGCCTGGAAAACATTCGGAATACCCAACAGCCGCGCGACCTCCACGCTCGCGGGCCGCTCGAGAATCTTTCGCGGCGCCCCGGTCTGCACGATGCGCCCTTCACGGATGATCAGCATTTCGTCCGCCAGCTCGAAGCACTCATCGAGATCGTGGGTCACGAGCAGCACCGGAATCCGGAAATCGGCGCGGATCTCGCGGAGCAAGGAATAGAGTTCGCCGCGCAGCGGAGCATCGAGACCTTGTGCCGGCTCATCGAGCAGCAGCAGGCGCGGCGACCCGATGAGCGCGCGGGCAATCGAGCAGCGCTGCTTCTGCCCGCCGGAAACTTCATGCGGCCGGCGGCCCGAGACTTCCGCCAAATGGAACCGCTCGAGCATTTCGTTCACCCGGCGGTGGCGCTCCAGGCGCGGCTGGCGGTCGGCGGCGAACAGCAGGTTCTGCCGCAGCGTCATGTGGGGAAACAGCGCGTAATTCTGAAAAACGTAACCGCAATTGCGTTTCTGTGGCCGCAGATTCACGCGCGCGGCGGCATCGAAAAGGATCTGGTCATCGAGCAGGATGCGCCCCGTGTCGGGACGCGTGAAGCCGGCTAGCGAATCGAGTGTGAGGGTCTTGCCCGCGCCGCTCGGACCAAACAGAGCCGTCACCCCGGCGCGCACTTGAATCTCTATTTCGAGCGAAAACCCAGCAGAATCCGGACCGGCGGGGAAGCGCTTGGAAATGCGCGCCTCGATCATCCGGTCACCTGACGCTGCTGGAGCCGGTTGGCGAGATACACGATCCCGATCGCTACCGCCGAAAGCACCAGGACCAGCACGCGCGCCACCAGCGTATCGCCGCTCTCGACGGCATCATATATTGCGATCGATGCGGTCTGCGTGGAACCCGGAATATCGCCGGCCAGCATCAGAGTTGCTCCGAAATCGCCGAGCGCCCGCGCAAATGCCAGCACGCTCGCGGCGACAACCGCACGGCGCGACAGCGGCAGGCTGACGCGCCAAAAGACGCGCCATTCCGAAGCGCCCAGATTGCGAGCCGCGCGCTCCAGGCTGCGATCCACAGTTTCGAGCGCCGCCCGCGCCGACTTCACCAGCAGGGGAATCGCATGAAACGTCGACGCAACCACCGCCGCCTGCCAGGTGAAGACCAGCGGCTGTCCGAAAACGGACTCATAAACGTGCCCGAGCGGGCTGGCACGTCCCAGAACCACGAGAAGGTAGTAGCCCAGCACCGTCGGCGGCAGTACAAGCGGAAGCATAACCACGGCGTCCAGCAACTCCTTGCCGCGAAACTGACGGTTGGCCAGGAGATACGCGATCCACAGTCCGAGCGCGAGCGAGACCAGCGTTGCCAACGAGGCCACACGCAGGCTGAGCCACAGCGGAAACCAGTTGATGGCCATGCGGAATTCAATTATAACTGCCGGAACCGCGCGCTAAAGTGGCGCAGAAATGGCGGCTCGCTTTCAATGGCAAGCCCGCGAATGCGCTGGCGGCGCTCGTGAACTTCCAGAATCGCTTCGACTACGTAGTCGATATGGCTCTGGGTGTAAACGCGCCGCGGAATCGCCAGCCGCAGCAGTTCATGCTGCGCATTGGCGCCGAACATCACCGAGCCGATCTCGACCGAGCGGATCCCCGCGTGCCGGTAAAGCTCCACCGCGAGCGCCTGCGCAGGGAACTGCGATTTCGGGATGTGGGGCAGCATGCGTTCGGCATCGATATAAATGGCATGCCCGCCCGGCGGTTCGACGATCGGCACGCCGCGATCCGCAATATGCCGCCCGAGGTAACCGGTCGAGACGATGCGGTACCGCAGATAATCCGGATCGAGCACTTCTTCGAGCCCCACGGCGATGGCCTCGAGGTCGCGTCCCGCGAGGCCGCCATAGGTTGGAAAGCCCTCGGTCAGGATCAGCAGGTTGGTTTCCTGCACCGCCAGCCGGTCGTCGTTGGTGCACAGCAGGCCGCCGATATTGGCGAAAGCGTCCTTCTTTGCGGAAAACGTGCAGCCGTCCGCGTAAGAGAACATCTTCTGCGCAATCTGGCGGGGCGAGCATCCGGCATAGCCCGGCTCGTGCTCGCGAATGAACCAGGCATTTTCGGCGAACCGGCAGGCGTCGAGATAGAGCGGAATGCCGTGCCGCGAAACGAGCTGCTTCACCGCCGCGATATTTTCCATCGAAACCGGCTGGCCGCCGCCCGAATTGTTGGTTACCGTGATCATCACGAGCGGGATGTTCGTCGCCCCTTCGGTTTCGATCAGCCGCGCGAGGGCCGCAACGTCCATGTTGCCTTTGAAGGGAAGGCGCGATTGCGTATCGGCGGCTTCGGGAACCGGCAGGTCCACCGCCCGGGCGCCGGTGAACTCGATATTCGCGCGCGTGGTATCGAAATGCGTGTTGTTCGGGACTACGTGGCCTTTGCGGCACAGGACCGTGAATAAGATGCGCTCCGCCGCGCGGCCCTGGTGTGTCGGAATCACGTGTTTGAACCCGGTGAGCGCCTGAACTACGCGCTGCATGCGGTAGAAGCTTTCGCTGCCGGCATAAGATTCATCGCCGCGCATCATGGCGGCCCACTGCTCGGTCGACATCGCGCTCGTGCCCGAATCCGTCAGCAGGTCGATCAGGATATTTTTCGCGTCAATCAGGAACAGGTTATATCCGGCCTGCGTGAGAAAGCGCTCACGCTCTTCGGGCGTAGTCTGCCGGATCGGTTCGACGCTCTTGATGCGGAATGGCTCGATGATGGTTTTCAACGGAAGATCTCTTTCCCTACTGTAAACTAGTGGAAAAGGTGCATTTGTGACGCGAGCCGAAGCCAGATTGCGCCGCCCGCCGCTAGGAGGAGCGATCGAGGCGGCCAAGAAGTTCGGCGTCGACCTCTCGCTTCTTGCGGATCGCCTGCGCCGTTCACCGGAACAGCGCCTCCTGGACCTGCAAGAGGCTATGATGTTCCACGAACGGTTTCGCGGCGCCGCCCGCTCGACGAATGATCCAACTCCGAGAAACGTTAGTCGCCCTCGCAAGAAATAAGGTGGACTTCGTCATCGTTGGAGGCATTGCGGCGAGCCTTCACGGGTCTGCTTATGCAACGTATGATCTCGATTTGTGTTATTCGCGTTCCAAAAAAAATCTCGCCCGGCTTACCGATGCGCTGGCGCCTCTGCACCCGAAACTCCGCGATGCACAGCCAGGCACGCCATTTATCCGGGATATCGGCACCGTCCGGCAAGGGTTCAATTTCCCGTTGACCACCGACCTTGGTGCGGTCGACCTGTTCGCCGAAATTCCGGGAATTGGCGGTTTCAAAGAGGTCAAGAAGGTATCGGGCGAAGTAAAAGTCGCGCGCCGCCGGGCGCCCGAAGGATCTCGCCACGCTGCCGGAACTCGAAGCGTTAAAAGAAGCCGCCGAAACGTAATCTACGCTTCCACTTCAATCCTCGCCAGCGCCGCTTTTCCGCTTTGCCATTTCACCAGCGCCACGCCCGCGAAGATCACCAGCATGGCCAATGCTTCGCGGCGGCCGAACGGTTCACGGTAAAACAGCCATCCTAACGTGACCGCGACCACGGCATTGACGTAGGGATAAATCGAAACCACCGCCACGCGCAGCCGGTCGAGCGCGTAGGCATAAGCGCTGTAGCCGACGATGGAGCCGAAGATCATCAGGTAAAACAGCGCGCCTACTCCGCGGACGCTCCACGCGATATGATGGCTGCCGAGCGCCAGCGCAAACGGCAGCACCGCCAGGCCGCTCGCCAACTGCTGCACGGCGCCCACCACGATCGGGTGCGCCTCCGACTGCCGGCGCCGCTGGTAGATCGATCCGAACGTCCAGGCCAGCATGCCTACCTGCAGAAGAAGAAGTCCGATCAGCGCCGGGCCCCTGAACTCGCCCCAACCAACGCCGGGAAGAAAAAGCAGCGCCACGCCGGCGAAGCCCACCATCATACCGAAAATGGTCGGGGCATGCAGCCGTTCGCCACCGGGCATCACCGCCTCAATTCCGACCAGCCAAAACGGCGAGAGCGTGATGATCAGTCCGGCGAGGCCGCTCGGAATCCACAGCTCAGCGAAAGTCAGGCAGCCGTTGCCGACGCCCAAAATTAAAATGCCGCTGAAGGCCGCATGCCAGAGTTCCTTCCCTTTCGGCAGACGCGCGCCGCGCGCCAAAGCCGCCACCACCAGCACCGAACCCGAAAGAATGAAGCGCGTCGCCACCAGCACCAGCGGCGGAAACGTTTCGAGACCCATGCGAATCCCGAGGTACGTGGTTCCCCAGAAGAAACAAACTGCCGAGAGCGCCAGATACGGTTTTAATTGCGAATGCGGCGGCAATTTTCAGAGTATCATCCGCGCACTCCGCTAAAATAGAAGTCTTGATCGTCACTCTCACCGTAAATCCCGCGATCGATAAGACAATTACGGTGGACCGCCTGGTATTCGATGACCGGTCCTATGTCACCTCCAGCAGCGAATCGGCCGGAGGGCGCGGCATCAATGCGTCCTGCGTCATCCACTCGTTCGGCGGAAAGACCATAGCCATTGTCCCGGCCGGCGGAACATCCGGCGGCCATTTCGAACACTTTTTGACAAGCTGCGGCTTCGATCTGGTTGTGGTGCCGATCCGCAATCAAGTGCGCACCAACCTGATCATCACGGATAAGCACGGGCTCACCGTGAAGCTCAACGAGCACGGCGCCACGCTGGATAAAGCGGAGCTGGCGCGCCTCGAGAAGGTGGTCGCGAGCAAGCTGACAGGCGTGAGCTGGTTGATGCTCTGTGGCAGTCTGCCGCCCGGCGTTCCCGCCAGCTTTTATGCTCGTTTAATCAAGCTGGCGCACCAGCGGAAGGTCAAAACGCTGCTCGACACCGATGGCCCGCCGCTGGCCGCCGGTATCGACGCCGGACCCACAGTGGTGAAGCCGAACCAGCAGGAAGCCGAGCGCCTGCTGAATACGCCGCTGCTGACGCGCACGCACTTTCTTGAAGCCGCGTCGCGCATCCGAAGCATGGGCGCGGAGAGCGTCATTCTCTCTCTCGGAAGCCGCGGCGCCGTCGGTGCGTTCGACCATCAGATGATCGAAGCGATTCCCGCGCATGTGGACGCCGTGTCTCCCATCGGCGCAGGCGACGCCATGGCGGCTGCATTCGCCTGGGCGATGGAGCGCAAGACCGACTTTCGCGATGCCCTACGGTGGGGTGTGGCGGCGGGGACCGCGTCCGCAAGATTGCCCGGGCTCAGGTTCGCGACGCTCGCGCAGACCGAGGAGGCGTATAAGCGCGTGGAAGTGCGGCAGGCGGACTGAGGCATGTATCCGCCCGAGCCCGCTCCCCGATCCTCGGATTCGAAACAAGAAAGCCTGGTGCGCTCCGCCGGCGTCGTTTCCGCTGCGGTATTTCTGAGCCGCATCACGGGGCTCATTCGCGAGGTCGCCATGGCCCGCCTGTTCGGGGCCGGGCAGGTTTACGACGCTTTTCTGCTCGGCTTCCGCATTCCCAATCTCACGCGCGATCTGTTCGCCGAAGGGGCACTCTCCTCGGCATTCGTCCCGATTTTCACGAAATATCTTTCGACCAAAGGGAAAGTCGAGGCCGCCGAGCTGTCGAACCTGGTTGCCACCTCGCTCATCGTGGTGGTGGGCGTCTTCTGCGCGCTCGGCATGCTGTTCAGCCCGCAGCTGGTTGAGCTGCTCGCTCCCGGGTTCGCCGCTATACCGGGCAAGTTCGCGCTTGCCGTCCGGCTCACCCGCATGATGTTTCCATTTTTGCTGCTGGTCGCGCTGGCGGCGCAGGCGATGGGAGTTTTGAACTCGTGCAATCAGTTCGGCGTTCCGGCGCTCTCCTCGACGTTTTTCAATATCGGCTCGCTCGGTTTTGGTCTGGCGCTCGGATTTCTGGTGGGACCGAAGCTTGGGCTGACCCCCATTGAAGGCATGGCCTACGGCGTGGTCATCGGCGGGGCGTGGCAGTTGTTATGGCAGGTCCCGAGCCTGGTGCGGGCCGGGTTCGTGTTTCGCCCGCGCGTCAACCTCTCGCATCCCGGCCTGCGGAACATTCTGCAGTTGATGGGCCCGGCCATCGTGGGCAATGCATCGGTGCAGGTCAACGTGATGGTGAACACCAATTTCGCTTCCACCATCACCGATGCGACCGGCCACGTCATCAACGGCCCGGTGAGCTGGCTGGGATACGCCTTTCGATTTATGCAACTGCCGCTCGGGCTTTTCGGCGTAGCGATTGCGTCCGCCACTCTGCCGGCAGTTTCGCGCAGCGCGGCGCTGGGCGATATGAACGAGTTCCGCCACACGCTGGCGCGCTCGCTGGGCATGATTTTTCTGTTGACGATACCTTCCTCGGTGGGTCTGGCGGTGCTGGGCGACAGCATGATCGCCGCGGTGTATCAGGGCGGCAAATTTCGCGCGTACGACACGCATCAGACCGCGCTGGCGCTTTCCTGTTATGCCATCGGCCTGGCCGGCTATGCGGCTGTCAAAGTGCTCGCGCCGGCTTTCTATGCCTTGAATGATGCGCGCACGCCCATGCTGGTCAGCCTGGCTTCCATTCTGGTCAACCTTGCCGCGGCTTCCAGCATGGTGAAACTGGCCGGGCTGGGGCACGCCGGCCTGGCGCTTTCCACTTCCGCCGTGGCGCTGTTCGGCTCGGTGGTGCTGTTTGAGGTGCTGCGGCGGCGGATCGGCGGCGTCGAGGGACGCCGGCTCACAGCAAGCTTCGTCAAAATCGCCATTGCTGCCGCACTGATGGGCGGCGGCTGCATTCTTTCCAGCCGGCTGGTGGAACATTTCATCGGAATTACAAGGCTGGCGCGCGTCATCGACCTTGCCGTTTCAGTCCCGCTGGGACTGATTATTTTCGCCGCGCTCTGCAAGTTCTTGCGATTGCCCGAGCTGGAGTCCGCCAGAAATGCATTGGTTGCGCCTTTCATGCGGCGGCTCGGACTCCGGCATGTTAGAATTTGAAGAGGAATGCTTCCCGACATAACGTTGGCGATCCGGTTGCAGGACGTTGACAACCGGGTCGCGGAACTGACCCGAGAAATTTCTTCCCTTCCCAAGCACATAACGGAGATCGCGAAGAAACTGGAATCCCACGAACGAAAATTAGAGGCCGACCGCGCCGCTCTCGCCGCCAACCAAAAAGACCGCAAGAGCATGGAAGGCGAGATCCAGGTCCAGCAGCAGAAAATTTCCAAGCTGAAAGACCAGATGCTGGAGGCCAAGACCAACGACCAGTACCGTGCGTTTCAGCATGAAATCGAGTACTGCGAAAAAGAAATCCATCGCGCAGAGGACCGCATTCTCGAGCTGATGGGCGAATCCGAGCCGCTCGACCGCAACGTCAAAGCCGCCGAAGGCGCGCTTAAACAGGAAAAAACTCAGGTGGAGGGAGAAAAACAGCAGGCGCGCGAGCGAACCGCCGGCGATCAGAAGGAACTGGATACGCTCAAAGCCGAGCGCAAATCCATTTCCTCAAAAATGACGCCCGCTGTGCTAAGTGCCTATGAGCGGGTGCGCAAGCTCCGCCGCGGCATCGCCGTAGCCGAGGCTGTGGATGGCCGCTGCTCGCAGTGCCACATGTCGCTGCGCCTGCAGTTCTTCCAGGACCTGAAACGCGGCGAGCAGGTGATGCATTGCGAAAGCTGCAGCCGCATCCTCTACTACAATCCTCCGCAGAGCGTCGAGAATTTGAGCGGGGAAGCGGCGCCCGCTGCCCGCGGCTGAATTAAGAAACTTTTCCGTCCACTCCCAGACTAACCTGCCGCTTCTGGTGAAACGCCAGATTAGCCAGGTGCGGCCCTGCCACCGCGTTCGCTCCCACTTCGACCGGCGCGTTCGGCTCTTTGCGCGACTTCACGCAATCCAGAAAATTCTGGATGTGCGATTCGATGGGCACGGCTGCCGCCATCTTTTCCGCCGGCTCGCGGTTGTCCTTCCACGGCTCCTTCCAGACACGGTAGCCGTCTTCATCCAGGATCATGGTTCCTTTGTCGCCCTGGAACTGGATCGACCAGCCGTTGTCGTACGAGTTCGAATAATTGAGCGTCCAGGTGGCCATCAGGTCCGGATACTCGAACACCGCGCAGAAAACATCGGGAGTTTCGGCGCCGATCATCTTGGCGACTTGCCCATAGCTGATTGCCGAGCGCGGCGCCGCGGAGTTCGTGAACCACTGCACCACGTCCATCAAATGCGTGCCCTGGTCGGTCATATTGCCGCCCGAGTAATCCCAGAAATAGCGCCAGTAACGGAAACGCTTGGGCTCCATTTCATGATCGCGCGCTGAGCCGAGGAACCGCTGCCAGTCGAGCTTGCCGGGGAGCGGCGAATTATCCAGCTCTTTCGCGATATTCCAATTCCACTGCGGTTTCACCAGCGTGATCTTGCCCAGAATTCCGCTGTCTACGAGTTGCTTGGCCTTGATCACCGGCTCGGCGCTGCGCCGCTGCATCCCCACCTGCACGATTTGCTTGGTCGCCCGAACGGCCTTCACGATCCTGGCGCTCTCCTCGAGCGAGTGCGACATGGGCTTCTCGAGGTAAACATCTTTTTTGGCGTCGAGCGCGGCCTGCAGGCACGGAAAGTGCTGGTGGTCCGGAGTTGCCACCACCACCGCGTCGATGCCCTCCTGCTTCAGCAATTCGTGATAGTCGATGTGCTGCTTCGCCTCCGGCGCGTCCGCCAGAGCCTTTTCGAGATTCGGCTCATAGACGTCGCAAATCGCCACGCATCGCGCTCCGAGTTTTTGGAAATTGCGGCTTAAGTAGCGGCCGCGCCCGCCGGTTCCGATCACCGCATAGGCCAGGCGGTCGTTGGCGCCCCAGGCGGAACGCGGCACAAAAAGCGGCAAAGCGGCCAGCGAACTGGCGATAAACTTGCGGCGGTCTTGTTCCATAAACGGAGTCCTCTCGTGCGCTTTACTATATCTCAAACCGTCCTGTACCGGCCGCCCGTTTGAAGGTGATTATCCCGCCACCAACCTGTGGTGCTGCGGGGCGACCGAACAATGCCGGCGCGCGCCAACTCCGCGAGAAAAAGGGAAGATTTAACACGGAAAAATTCCTGAATAGTTCTTCACTTCAATCGTAATTAGGGCTAACATTACAGATACAGCCGTTTGCGGCCGGTCAATTCTCAACGTTTTCGTGGATGACGTCCCGAGTGCGTGCGTGCCGGGGATGCATCCATCACTGCGGCAGTTCGCAACAACCCTGAGGAGGTTTTCATGGCCACCACTCCCACTTCTCAAGTTACCGATTTCTCGCGCGATGTTTTCGGACGTTTTGTCTGCAATGGCATGGATGAAGCCTTGCGCAGCACAGATCAAAACGCGCGCCCGGATGCCCGGCCCTTCGGCGTCATCATGATCGGCGGAGGAACGTTCGGCTCTGCGCTCGCCCAGCACATCTTTTCGCAGGACCAGTTCCAGAGCCATCGCATTCTGGTCCTGGAAGGTGGGCCGTTTCTGTTGACGGAGCATGTCCAGAACCTGCCGAACCTGGGTCTGAATCCGCCGCCGCCATCGAGCATCGCGGATCTGCGCGCTATCGGGCAGGATCGCACCGCGCGCAACGAAGTCTGGGGACTGCCGTGGCACTCGCGCGACGCCAAGTTTCCCGGGTTGGCGTATTGTCTGGCGGGAAGGTCGCTTTTCTGGGGAGGGTGGTCGCCGCGCCCGCTCGATACCGAGTTGCTCACTGTTCCGGCGGCGACCAAACAAGATCTGCAAAACCGCTATTACGATGAGGCCGCCCAGCAGACCGGCTCTTCGGTGACGAATGATTTCATTTTCGGACCGCTGCATGAAGCGATGCGCGCGCAGCTTGCGGCAGGTATCGGCGCCGGCCGCGTCACCGATGCGATCGCTTTCTCGCAGTTGCCTGTAACGGCGAAGTTGCGCAAGGGCGCGGTTCGCGTCATGGCGGCCGGCGCCGGTTCCTCCGGCGGAACCTCCGTATCCCAGGATGAACTCAAACTGGAAGCGCCGCTCGCCGTTCAAAGCCGCAACGAAGACGCCGGGACCTTCCCGGTCTGCAAGTTCAGCGCCATGCCGCTGGTGATGAAGGCGGCGCGACAGGCCTATTTCGAATCCGCCGGCGACGATGTCCGCAAACGTCTCATGGTCGTGCCGAACTGCCACGTCAAGCGCCTCATCACGTCAGGTGGGCGCGTCACCGGCGTCGACACCAACCTGGGTTTCGTGCCGCTCGCTCCTAACGGCGTTGTGGTCGTCGCCCTGGGAACCATTGAGAGCACGCGTCTGGCGCTGCTCTCCTTCGGCGGCATCTCGAATTACGATCTCATCGGCCGCAATCTGCTCGCCCACCTGCGGTCCAATCTCAACATCCGCATTCCTCGCGAGTCGTTGGCGCAATTGAACTCCGCCATTACGGACCTGCAAACGTCCGCTTTGTTCGTGAAGGGCCGCCATACCCATGCCGACGGCACATCCGGCCATTTTCATCTGCAGATCACAGCGTCGGGCCTCGGCAAGACGGGAGCGGATGCCGAAGCCGAGCTGTTCCAGAAAATCCCGGATATCGATGGCATCGACGTTTTGAATTCCGCCACAGACACCCACGTGGTCGTCGCCATTCGCGGCATCGGCGAAATGGAGCAGCGGCAATCGGCGCGCGGCGTGGCGCTCGACCCGGAACCCGACGAGTTTGGCGTCCAGCGCGCCATCGTCACCATCACGCCCACGCAGAAGGACCTGGCGCTCTGGGATGCGATGGACAAGGCGGCCGATCAGGTTGCCCAGATCTTCGCCGGTGGGCGTCCGTTCGACGTGCTATTCAAGAATCGCGACGACCTCGGCACCACGCATCACGAGGCCGGCACGCTGTGGATGGGAGACGATCCCGCTACGTCGGTGACCAACTCGGACTGCCGCTTTCACCAGATCGAAAACGCCTATGTTGCCGGACCGGCGCTCATGCCCTCCACCGGCTCTCCCAATCCCATGCTTTCCGGAATCGCGCTGGTGCGCCGGCTGGGCGATCAACTGGTCCAGCCATTCGCTCCGGAAGCCGGCTTCAAAGCCCTGTTCGACGGCCTCAGCACCGCCAACTGGAACATGGCGGGGCCGGGCAATTTCCTCGCCATGGACGGCGCGCTCGAATCGGTTCCCGGCGGCGACATCGGCCTGTTTTGGTGCACCACACCCACGCCGCCCGACTTCGTGCTGCGGCTCGAATGGATGCGTACCGGTCCGAACGATAACTCCGGCGTCTTCGTCCGCTTCCCCGATCCGAACAGCAAAGGCTACAACAATACGGCTTTCGTCGGCGTAAATTTCGGATTCGAAGTGCAGATTGACGAGCAGGGCGTGCCCGACGGCGCCGGAATCCACAAGACCGGCGCGATTTATGCCCAACCGAGTCAAACGCTGAGCCAGATTCCGGCCAAGCCGCCGCTCGAGTGGAACCAGTACGAAATCCGCGTCAAGGGTCAGACTTACACCGTGCAGCTCAACGGCGTGCAGGTAACCACGTTTCAGAACACGGATGGTGCGCGCGGCCTGCCCTCGACCAATAACGCGCCGAGCTTCATCGGCCTGCAGTCGCACACCGGGCGCGTAGCATTTCGGAAGATCCGGATCAAAGCGATTTGACGCTCGCGGGCGGCGCCCGCAGACCGGCTACTTCGGCGGGAGCGGAACCTGCTCGACTACCGGCTTGGCGCTGAAGATCATGTCGTTCTCGTACTTGATGTCCAGGCTCTTAGTCGTTGCATCGAGCCATTCTTTCAGCCGCTGGTTCTTGATATCCGTCACAATCTGGTCGTGCACCTCAGCCAGCGGTTTGGCCGTCACCGAATCCGCGCGAAAAATGTAGAAGCCGTTCGGCTGCTTCACGGGCTCGCTTACATCCCCTGCCTTCAAGGCAAACACCACCGAGCGGATGGATTCCGGCAGATTGTCGGAGCGTGAGAGCGTGCCAAAATCGCCGTCCTTGGCTTTCGATGTCTCGTCCTCGGAATACTCCTTCACGAGTTTGACGAAATTCGCGCCGCCTTTGATCTGCTTTACCAGTTCCTCCGCCTTGGCTTTGGCTTCCGGCTCCGTCAGGCGTTTTTTGCCGTCGGGACCCGCCGCACCCGTGGTCGTGAACGGCAGATAGATGACCCTCAGCTTTACCTGCTCGTACTCGCTTTTGTGGGCCTCGTAATGCTTTTGGATATCTTCCGCGATCACAGGAAAACTGTCGCTGGCGTTTTGAATCTGCGCCTGCGTCAGAATATTCATGCGGTTGAATTCGAGCGCTTCTTTATACGGGCTCTTCTGATCGAGCTTGTTCTTCTCCGCGATTTCGCTCAGCTTCTGCATCAGGGCAAACTGCTGGATGAACTGCCGGCGGTTGCGCATGGCGTTCTGCTGAACCTGCGGCGGCATCGCCCGCAAATATTTTTCGAAATCGCCGTATGTCAGTTTCTTGCCGTTGATGGTCGCCAGCACCGTGTCCGGCGGAATCTCGCTGGGCAGCGGCTGCAATTTCGGAGCCTGTGCCAGGGCGCATACCGCCAGCCCGGCGAATAAAAGGGGAACGATTTTCATGCAGGGAACAACCTTTGATTTAAGATAACTTTGTTCAGTCTACCACGCGTCTCCGGAAAGGCCGTTCCTATGCCCGTAAGCCGAAGAAAATTCGTGGAAACGGCGGGCGCCGTCCTGGCGATTGCCAAGCTGATCTTCGGGCGCGAGCTGGCCTGCGATCTGGCGGTGATCGGCGGCGGTGTGGGCGGCTGCGCAGCGGCTTTGTCGGCGGCGCGTAACGGTATGCGCGTGCTCCTGACCGAAGAGACCGGGTGGATCGGCGGCCAGCTCACCTCGCAAGCCGTTCCGCCAGACGAGCATCCCTGGATCGAGTCCTTCGGCGCAACCCGCGCTTACCGCGAATACCGCCATCGCGTGCGCGATTATTACCGCCGCAATTATCCGCTCACCGAAGCCGCTCGCAGCCGCTGGGATCTGAATCCGGGCAATGGCGGCGTTTCGAAGCTTACGCACGAACCGCGCGTTTCTCTCGCCGTGCTCGAAGCCATGCTCGCGCCGTACACAAGTAGCGGGCGCGTGACCGTTCTTCTGCGTCATAAACCCATCGCAGCGGAGATAGCCGGCGATTCCGTTCGCGCCGTTACCGTGCGGGATCTCGAAACCGGCCGTGACCGCACCATCTCGGCGCCATATTTCTTGGACGCCACCGAGCAAGGCGACCTGCTGCCGCTGGCGCGCGTCGAATACGTGACCGGTTCGGAATCGGCGAGGGAAACCGGCGAGCCGCATGCGCCCGCCGAGGAGCGCCCCGCCAACATGCAGGCATTCACGTTTTGTTTCGCCATGGATCACCTGCCGGGAGAAGACCACACCATCGACCGTCCCGCCGAATACTCTTTCTGGCGCGACTATGTTCCCGCGCTCAAGCCCTCCTGGCCCGGCAAGCTGCTGAGCTGGACCACCACGCATCCGGTCACGCTCGCGCCTCGCACTCACGCTTTCGATCCCGAGTACGAATCCCACGGCGCGGATCCCGGCCTTTGGGTTTACCGCCACATCGCCGACCGCCGCAACTTCATTGGCGGCGCCTACGCGAGCGATATTTCTCTGGTCAACTGGCCGCAGAACGATTACTGGCTCGGCAACATTTGCGAAGTGAGCGAAGCCGAAGCCGCGCGGCACATCGCCCGTGCCAGGCAGCTCAGCTTGTCCTTGCTCTATTGGATGCAGACCGAAGCTCCACGCGCCGATGGAAGCCGCGGCTGGCGCGGATTGCGTCTGCGCCCGGACGTCACCGGCGCCGCCGATGGACTCGCCCAGTATCCGTACATTCGCGAATCGCGCCGCATCCGCGCCGAATTCACGGTGCTCGAGCAGCACGTAGGCACCGATGCCCGGAAGAAGCTCACCGGGAAAACCGATGGCGAACTCACAGCCGCGCATTTTGACGACTCAGTTGGCGTGGGCAGTTACCGGATCGATCTTCATCCTTCATCGGGCGGCGACAACTACATCGATATCAGCAGTCTGCCTTTCGAAATTCCGCTGGGCGCTCTCATTCCGCGCCGCGTCGAAAATCTATTGCCTGCCGCGAAAAACCTGGGCGTCACGCACATCACCAACGGCTGCTACCGGCTGCATCCGGTCGAGTGGAATATCGGAGAGTCCGCAGGCCTGCTCGCGGCGCGCAGCGTACAACTCAAAATCCAGCCGCGCCATATCCGAAACAACGAAAAGCTGCTGCGGGAATTTCAAAGGTGGATCGGGCAACAAGGCGTCGAAATCGCCTGGCCGAAGCTTACGCCCCGCTGACCGTTCTCCAAAGTTATCGAAATCACGCTATCCAAATTCGGAATTGAGGGATAACCTTTTGCGCGCTACAAACAAAAGTGCCTGCTGGCACGCACGGCTGCGACTTCCATGAGCAAACGAATCCCGCTGATTCTCATTGTCTGTTTTCTCTTGTTTGAAGCTCGTGTGATCTATGTGTTCCCCAACCGGCAGGCGTTCGCGATGGCGATAACCGGCGACAGCAAGTGCTCCTTCAGCCGGACCATGGAGAGCCAGGCTAGCGTCCGGCGGATTCGAGCCGTCACAGAACAGATGGCGCATGCCACGCGACTCATCCGACAGGAAGACGGGTTTCAACTCTGGGACACGCCACGCGGCCGCTACTGGATGAATGCCGACGTACCTGTTTTACCGCCCCAATTCGCCCTGGTGTTATCAGAGCAAGAGAACCGGATTTATGGCGAAGGCGAGCATTTCGTTCATACTGGAGACGTCGTCCTGGATTGCGGCGCAGATTACGGCACCTTCACCAGGTCTGCGCTAAACGCCGGGGCTTCTCTCGTAGTCGCAATCGAACTAGCCCCAGGCAAGGACATCTGCCTGCGGCGCACGTTTGAACAGGAGATTCGAACCGGCCACGTCATCGTCGTGCCGAAAGGCGTCTGGAACAAACCGGATTTCCTGAGGCTATACCGTGACAGCGTCGTCCAGCACAAAACCGCTGATGGACCGGTGGTGCCGTTGGTAACTATTGATCAGATCGTGAAAGATCTGAAGCTTCCTCGCGTTGACTTTATCAAGATGGACATCGAAGGCGCCGAAAAACAGGCGCTTGAGGGCGGTCATGAGACTATCTCGAAATACCACCCACGTATGGCTATTGCAACCGAGCATTTGCCCGACGACCCCGAAAAAATTCCGCAGGTTATCCGCAGTATTGCACCTGAATATAAGACGGCATGCGGCCCCTGCGAGTACGCCGATGGCCACATCCGCCCCCAAGTTCTGTATTTCTATTGAGCGCGCTCTGCGCATGCAAGCTGAAGCCGGCTAAAAACACAGCTTTATCGTTCCATCTCAAAATTTCATCAGGCTATAATTGTGTGCACGCGCGCATCGCGAAATCGATGAAGTGTTTTGGCGCGCCTTCTTTCCGTTATATCGCCTATCGCACATGCGCATCGAAAATCTCAAGGGCGGCTACGCGTTCCTCAGAGGCATCAGCCCGTATTCGGCGGGCGTGGTCGCCTCGCGCGGATTTGAAATCGAGCATGTGCGGCTCGCGTCTCCGCTGCCGGTCAAAACAGGCTTTGACGCCATCGCGGCATATCTCAGAAGGCTAAACCGCCCCCGCCAGGCCCTTTGCGCGATCGAGCTGCGCTCGCCACGGCCGTTCACTTTCCGCGGATTTAGCGAATTCAACGCCGGCTATGTCGCCATTCTGAAAAGCTGGGAAATTCTGTTGGACGGCGTAAATCCCGTCGCGCGCACCAACGTCGCGCCCGAAGTCCATCCGCCCCCGGAACCTATGCTCTACGGCTTCTCGATCGCCGTCCCATCCCAGATCAGTGCGCCGGCTTTCGTTGTCGCCGGGGCGGGCGAACTGCCCGAGGGCTCGCTCGATCCTCATGACGTCATCCGGCGCGGCGAGACATCGGCTGATGCTCTCCGCGAAAAGGCCCGCTTCGTGATGGGCCTGATGTCGTCGCGTCTCGCCGGCTTGGGCGCCGCCTGGCCGGATGTAACCGCCATCGATATTTACACCGTCCACGACATTCATCCGTTTCTGGCGAGTGAAATTCTCGCGCGCGTGGGTGAAGCCGCACGGCTTGGCGTTCACTGGCACTTCACCCGGCCGCCGATCGAAAGCATCGAGTACGAAATGGACCTCCGCGGTTGCCGCCGCGAAGTCATTCTTTAGAGGCATATTCTGGAATCAGGGCGGTATGGAATACAAATTCCCGGATGGCAAACTTTTGCGGATGATCGTGGGCGATATTGCGCGCATCACCGCCGATGCCATCGTCAATGCCGCCAACTCGTCGCTCGCGGGCGGCGGAGGCGTTGATGGCGCCATTCATCGCGCCGGCGGTCCATCGATCATGGAAGAGCTGGATAAAATCCGCGACAACACCGGTGGCTGTCCCACCGGAAGCGCGGTAGTCACCGGCGCCGGCCGCCTACCCGCGAAATACGTCTTCCACGCCGTTGGTCCCGTCTACCGCGATGGCAAACACGGTGAGCCGGATCTGCTCGCGTCCTGTTACCGGACCTGTCTCAAACTTGCCGATGAGCACGACGTGCGCACCTTGAGTTTTCCTTCTATTAGCACGGGTGTCTATCGCTATCCGATCCAGGATGCCTCGCGAATTGCATTGGGCGAAGTCATGCGGCGCCTCGCGCAAACGGAAAGCAAAATCCAGGAAGTGATCTTCGTTTTATTCAGCCAGCCGGATTACCAGGTCTACGCCGATTCCTTCCGCGCCACCAGCACGCGCGAAGGATAAAATACCTGCCGCACTTTGGCGTCGTGGACGATGCGGAACTCGCTCGCCTCCACCAGCGCGGGAACTCTTTGCTCCACCTGCCGCCCCCAGAATGCCGGCGCCACTTTGCCGAGGACCCGGTAGACACCGTTGAAGGCCGCCCTATTTTGGCCGATCAGCACCAGCACCAGTTCTCCGCGCCGGCGCAGCACCCTGTGAAATTCGCCCATCGTGCGGACAATGTCCTCGCCCGAGAGTAATTCGAGCAGGTAACAGCAGAACACCGCGTCGAACGTCGAATCGCGAAAAGGCATATGCCGCGCGTCGACGGCGTGGCATTGCGCCAGCGCCTTGGGAAACTCGCGGCGCACGCGGTCTTGTGTGCGCGACGCCATGTTGGGCGAAAGGTCCACGCCCAGCGTCGAGCCGGAGCGGTTGACGCGCACCAGCCGCCGGAACATCTCGCCCGATCCGGTTGCCACTTCGAGAACCTGCATGCCGTCGCGAAGCTCGGAAATTTCGAGCGCCCGCCGGTGAGCGTGCGAATGAAAAAGCTGTGTCGAAATTCCGTAGAAAGGCGCCAAACGATCGTAGATGCGGCGGGTGCGCTCCGCAAGGGTTGCCGGCAGGCCGTTAACGGGCCAGGCGCTAATCGTGTATTCGAGCTTGTTCAAAGCCTTCTCTCCCCTCGAGCCGTCGTGCTATGAGACAGCGGCCCAGTGCGTTTGTAGTTCGGGAACTTCGATTTCGATGCGTGTGCCGCGTCCCATTTGGCTGTCAATCCACATGCGGTAGTCGGCGCCGAACAGCACTTTCAGGCGTTCATTGACGTTGCTGACACCAATCCCCTTTTCCAAAAGCTTGGCCAGCTTCGCCTCCGGAATGCCGACGCCGTCATCCTCTACTCCCAGATACAACCGGCCATCGTTCACACGCGCGCGCAGCCGGATCGTGCCACCTTCGATCTTATTGCTGATCCCGTGTTTGATGCAGTTCTCAATCAACGGCTGCAGCAGCATGCTGGGCACCAGCATATCCAGGCTCGCGGCGTCGACTTCTTTTTCGAAGCGGAGCTTTTCGCCGAAACGCGCCAGCTCGATAGAAAGATAATCCTCGATGAAATCCATCTCGTCGCGCAGCGGGCTGAAATTATCGTGTTTTCGCAGAAGCCGCCGCAGAATCCGCGAGAGCTTGAGCACCATCAGGCGGGCCTGCTCGGGGTGCGTGCGGATCAGTGAAGAAACCGAATTCAGTGTATTAAAAAGGAAATGCGGGTTGATCTGGCTGGTGAGCGCCTGCAGACGCGCTTCGGTCAGCAGCCGCTGCTGCTCTTCCAGTTTGTTTTCGTTGCGCGTATTGTTCCAGATTTTTAGCGGCAGCACCACGGCGAAAAGTGTCGTCCCGTAGACCGCCGCCAGGTTCCAGAAATGCTGATTTTCAGGCTGGATCGCAAAAATCTTTCTCGGGAAAAAGTGGTTGAATGTAAGCCGCAGAAATTCCGCGAGAAATATTACGGCCAGAAAAAGCAGGTGAAATGCGCTGCGCCGGTAATTCCGCTGCTTGAAGAAGCGGTAAAGATTCAGATCGAAGAAAGGCGAAAAACGCCAGATATCTTCGGTATCTGGGGCGCAATCGCGCAGCAGGCCGCCTAAGACGCCGATCGCCGCCAGCAGCGGCATGCTCAACAGCTCTCCATGAATCATGGCGGGAATGGAAATCAGAATGCCGGATACCAGGCCGGTCACGTACCCGCCTAAAATCCCCGCGAGCAGGCTGCCCTCGAGTCCCAGGTCAACCGCCAGGTAGAACGGGATCAGCACGCGCGTCGCTACGCCCGCCGCAAAAATCCCTGAAAACCAAAGCGCGAGCTGCAGCCGCTGCGTGAGTGTACGCCCTTCCTGCATCAGCATGCGCTGCACCGCGTTCGAGCGCGCGAGAATACTGGCGAGAGAGGCGACCACGCCCAGCTTGACCAGCAGCGTAACCAGGTGTCGTTCCACTCGCTGCCATTATAATAAAAGGAATCTGAGCACGGACCACCATCATATGCCCATCGCCGCCGCCTTCCGGCTGGAAAAGGTCGCCGAAGCCGGGTTTCCGACCAGTTGGGGCGTCTTTCGTATTTTTGGATTCGCCGGCCATTATGCGGACCGTGTCGAAGAAGCGGTCGTGCTCCTGATGGGCGATCTGGCTGGTGAAACTCCGCCGCTCGTGCGTATTCACTCCGAGTGCCTCACTGGTGATGTGTTTCACAGTCTGCGCTGCGACTGCCGCGCGCAGCTCGAATTGTCGATGTCCCTCATCGCGCAGGAAGGCCGCGGCCTGATGATCTATGAGCATCAGGAAGGGCGCGGCATCGGCCTGCTGAATAAGTTGCGCGCCTACGAGCTGCAGGATCAGGGCGCCGATACCGTCGAAGCCAACGAGCAGCTCGGCTTCAAACCGGATTTGCGCAGCTATGAACTGCCCGGCGCAATTCTCCGTTATTTCGGCCTGACTAAAATCCGATTACTTTCGAATAATCCGGAAAAGGTGCAGGCCGCCGAGCGTTCCGGCATAGAGGTCGTTGAGCGGATCCCCTGCCTGGTCGAAGCCGTCGGCACCCGCGAAGCCTACCTGCGAACCAAGAAAGACAAAATGGGCCACCTGATTGACGGTCTTTAAAGCTGCTAGTCGTCTTCGCCTCATCTTCGCCTCTAGAACAACATGTTGTGGTACTACTGATTGGCACCCAGTTTGGTAGTACCCCGATAACTCACTAACAGCAAAAGATTTCTAAAAAAAAGGTCTTGAAAACGCTAGGCTTAGCGTGCCACAATCGGTTGTGGCCAAAATTGGCCTATCGTGGACTATAAGTGGCCAGAACCGATCAGCCTCGCGAAGCCAAGCCCCCCGAGCCTCCTCGTGGCATGTTCGATTGCCGTTTGGACGACAAGGGCCGCCTCAAACTGCCGGCCGAGTTCCAGCACTTCCTCGAATCGCTCTCGGAGAAACAGCTTTTTGTGACCAGCCTCGACCGCCGCATCGCTCAAATATATCCCATCGCGGTCTGGCGCGAGAACGAAAGATTTTTCGAAAATTACCGGGAAAACCCGCAAGTGGCTCAGGATATAGCGTTCAATGCCAACGATCTGGGCGCGGACGCCGAAATGGACTCCCAGGGCCGGGTCCTGTTCAATACCACGCTGCGCAGCGAGCTGGACTTGCAGAGCCAGCAACTGCATCTGTATGCCTATCGCGGCCACATCCGCGTCCTGACGGAAGCCAGCTACCAGGAGCGCCGCCAGCGCGCCTCCCGAGACACGACCAACAATGTCGACTTGCTCGAACGGGCGGGACTGAAGTGATGGGGTATGCATTATCCGGTACTCTCGGCCGAAGCCATCGAGTATCTGGCAATCCGTCCGGAGGGCGTGTATCTGGATGCCACCGCCGGGTTGGGCGGGCACACGCGCGAAATCGCGCGGCGGCTCACGACCGGATTTGTGATCGCCAACGATCGCGACGCCGAATCGCTCGCTCGGGCGAGGGAAGACACGAAAGAGTTTGCCGAACGCATTCATTTTCATCACGGAACTTTCTCGCAGTTGGGAGCCGCGGTTGCGGAGCATGGCGTCCAGAAAGTGGACGGCCTGCTGGCGGACCTGGGAGTCAGCCGCTATCAGTTGACCGCGCCGCACAGGGGTTTTTCGATCTTGGCCGATGGCCCGCTCGATATGCGTATGGATCAAAACCAGCGCACTACGGCGGGCGATCTGGTCAATTCAGCCGCCGAGAAGGCGCTCGCCGACTGGATCTACCAGTACGGCGAAGAAAGGAGGGCGCGGAAGATAGCCAGAGCAATCGTTCGGGCGCGGCCCATACGGAGCACACTGCACCTGGCTGGTGTGGTGGAGCGGGCCGTGCCCCGGACGGGCCGTCTGCATCCGGCCACGCGTACTTTCATGGCTTTGCGGATGGTGGTCAACGACGAGCAGCGGGAGCTCGACCGCCTGCTCGATTTGGCGCCCGGGATCGTTGCTCCGGGCGGCAGGATCGTGGTCATTTCCTTCATGTCGCTCGAGGACAGGAAGGTCAAGGAAAAATTCCGGTCTTGGGGGAAGGAAGACCGCGCCGTGGTGCTCACCAAGCATCCGGTGACGCCTTCCGAACAGGAGATCGGTGAGAACCCGCCGTCGCGCAGCGCCAAGCTGCGGGCGGCCGAGATGCAGTAACGAGGAACCAAGAAGCATGGCTACCCTGGCTAATTATGTTAAGGCCACATACCTGAAAAGGGATGAAGCAATTATCTTCTACGAAGGAGAAGCGGCCCCGTCGGCGCCGTTGGTGACCGTTCGCACGCCCGCCGATCCTTACCGGCTCCGGACGCTGCCGGGCGAAGACGTCTATTTCTTTGCCAAGCGCATCGACAATTCGCGCTTGCTGCGAGAGAAAGACCCGCGGGCGCCGCGGGAATGCTGGTCGGCTATTGCCGCGTTCGCATTTCTCGCCATTTTGCTCACCAGCGCTCTGGCCCCGAGCGTGTGGGGCACATTCGCCGGTTACCAATTGCAGTCGCTCAAGCAGGAGCGCCAGCGGCTGGTCGACGAGCGCAGCATGCTGGAAATCGAGGAGGCGTCGCTGGTCAGCCCGGCACGATTGGAAAAGCTGGCGCGCGCGCAGAAGCTGCTCGAGCCCGTTGCGGGGCAGGTAGTACATCTCGAACCGCGCGCTGACGGCTCTCTGGCCATGAATCTGCGCAAGTAGGAGCCGTTCGTGCCTGTCCATGGGCTTTACACCAGAAACTCGGCGATGGACAGGCTGGAGAACGCCGCTTATCTCCGCCGCCTCACCTGGCTCGCGGGCGCAGCGTTGCTGTGGGCCATCCTGATTTTCGGAAAAGTCATTTCTCTGCAGATTTTCCATCATCACGAATACGCGCATCTGGCGCAGATGCAGCAGGAGCTGCGCGTGGAAATCCCGGCGCCGCGCGGGCCCATCTTCGATCGCACCGGCCAGCCGCTCGCCATGAGCGTTCCGGTGGAATCGGTGTACGTGAACCCGCTGCGGGTGCCCGATCTCGACATCGCCTCCGAGATCCTGGCGCGCATCTTGCGCCTGGATTCCACGGCCCTCCGCGAACGCATGCATTGGGCGTATGAGCACCAGCGCGGTTTTTTATGGGTGGCGCGTAAAATCAGCAATGCCGAAGCCGGCGAGCTGCGCAGCCTCCATCTGGACTGGATCGAGTTTCAAAAAGAAAGCGAGCGTCACTATCCCAACGGGACGCTGGCCGCGCACGTCCTCGGCTCGGTGGATTACGAGGAGAAAGGCAATGCGGGGATCGAGAAGGACCTGGACGCCGAACTTCGCGGCCGCGCCGGGGAAGAACTCCTGCTGACCGACGTAAAACGCCGCGGTATCGAATCCCAACTGGCCTCGAACGCCCAGCCCGGAACCCCGGTCACGCTCACCATCGATTCGCGCATTCAATTCGCTGCCGAGCGGGAGCTCGAAAAAGCCGTATTGGCGCATCACGCCCGCGGCGGCAGCATCGTGGTGATGAATCCCTACAACGGCGACATCCTGACCCTCGCCAATTACCCGACGTTCGATCCCAACCTGCCTCCCAAGCCCGGAGAGAATCCCGCGCGGCGCTTCGATCTGGCGGTTTCTGTGCCGTTCGAGCCGGGTTCCGTCTTCAAAGTTGTCACGCTCTCCGCGGCGCTCGAAACGACGCGCCTTCGCCCCGATTCTCCGATCAATTGCGGCAACGGCGTGCTGCGCCTGCCGGGGCGTGTGATTCACGAAGCGCACCGCGGCTACGGCGTGCTCCAGATGGAACAGGTGCTTGAGAAATCGAGCAACATCGGGGCTATTCAGATCGCGTTTCAAGTCGGCGCCCGCAACATGTATGAATATGTAAAGCGTTTCGGATTTGGCTCAACAACCGGTATCCCGCTCCCGGCCGAGTCCGCGGGCCTGTTTCGCAGCCTCAACCGCTGGGGCACGACGTCGCTCGCCTCCATTGCCATGGGTCAGGAAGTGAGCGCCACCTCGATCCAGCTTGCTCGCACCTGCGCCGCGATTGCCAACGGCGGTCTGTTGGTCGAACCGCGGCTGATCTTCAGGGAGGGCGGCCAGGTGACGCCTATCGATCCGCCGAAGCGTATCCTGCGGCCTCAAACCGCCATCACCATGCGGCAGATGATGGAAGGCGTGGTCTTGCGCGGCACCGGGCGCGGGCGTGCGAACATCCAGGGCTACACCTCGGGCGGCAAAACCGGGACGGCCCAGATTTTCGATACTCACACGCACCACTACACGCACCAGTACAACGCGTCATTTATGGGCTTCGCGCCGGTCACGAATCCGGCCTTTATTATCGTTGTAACCATTAACGGGACCAGCGGATCCTCGGGCTATGGCGCCGGCGCGGCGGCTCCAGTCTTCAAAGCGGTCGCCACCGAGGCTTTGCGTGTTCTCGATGTCCCGAAGGATTTGCCGGACGCTCCCGATCATGAACGGCCCCTGCCCGCCGCGGACGATGACCTGGCCATCGCCGATCTGGATTCCTCGGAACCGAACATAATGGAAGAGCAGGCGGGCGAGCAGAAGGCGGCGGCCGACTTACCGCTTGAGCAGGGTCCGAAAGTCCCGAATTTTCGCGGCAAGACCATGCGCGCGGTGGTCGAGGAAGCGTCGGCCCTGGGGTTGACGATAGTGCTTGACGGAACCGGCATTGCACGCGGCCAGGCGCCCGCACCCGGCAGTGTGCTCCACGAAGGCGAGCGCATCCGGATCGAGTTCGCACGATGATCGCGACGTTCCGGTTCTGCGCCATGTATGACGCTCGGTGAGATTCTTACGGGAGTTCGGACGAAACACCCGCTCGCCCCGGCGCTCGCTTCGACGGAGGTGAGCGGGATCGAATACGATTCCCGCCGGGTGAAGCCGGGCATGCTTTTTTTCGCTTTTCCCGGTGCACGCACCGATGGCCGGATTTTCGCGCAGCAGGCGGTCGCGGCGGGAGCCGTCGCGGCCCTGAGCGAGCTAGCCCCGCCCGAGGGCTTTCACGGCAACTGGATTCAAGTCGAGCACGGCCGCCATGCACTCGCACTCGCCGCGCGCAACTTTCTCGGCCGCCCGGACGAGCGGATCTCGCTGACCGGCATCACCGGAACCAACGGCAAAACCACGACGTCGTATCTGATCGACTCCATTCTGCGGGCCGCCGGGAACACCACCGCGCTCATCGGCACCATCGAATATCGCCTGGGCGACCGCGTGCTGCCGGCAGTCAACACCACGCCGGAATCGCTCGACCTTTATCGCCTTTTCGCGGAGCTCGAACAGATCGGCGGAACGTTTGCGACCATGGAGGTCTCTTCGCACGCCCTGGCGCTCGGCCGTGTTTACGGGATGCGGTTTCATACCGCTGTCTTCACCAATCTGACGCGCGACCATCTGGATTTTCACCACACCATGGAGGAGTATTTCGCCGCCAAACAAATGCTTTTCACCGGCGCCGGAGCGCCCGCGCCACCCTATGCCGCGATCAATCGTGACGACGACTACGGCTCGCAAATAACCGTCGGACCGCGGACTGAAAAGCTTTGGTACGGCCTCGGAAAAGACGCCGCAGTGCGCGCCCGTCATATCTCCTCGAGTTTTAACGGGCTGCGTTTCGAGGTCAGCGGCGCCGGCGCGAACTTCTCAGTCGAGTCTCCGCTCATCGGGCGCATCAACGTGTACAACATACTCGCCGCCTGCTGCGCCGGGCTGAGCTATGGATTTTCTACCGACATCATTGCCCGCGGGATCGCCGGTTGCGCCAGCGTGCCCGGTCGTTTCGAGCGCGTCGATGAGGGCCAGCCGTTTGTCGTGGTGGTGGATTACGCCCATACCGATGACGCCCTCAAAAACGTGATCTCCATGGCGCGCAGCCTGGAACCGAAGCGCGTGATTACCCTGTTCGGCTGCGGCGGCGATCGCGACCGCACCAAGCGCCCCATCATGGGCCAGGTGGCGGCGGAGCTGAGCGATTTCGTCGTGCTGACCAGCGATAATCCTCGCTCCGAAGACCCGCTCGATATCATGAATGATGTGCTGGTCGGGCTGCGCCGCAAAGACACACCGTGTGTGGCGGAACCCGACCGCGCGGCGGCCATACGGCGCGCCATCTCGGAAGCCCGGCCGGGCGACATTATTATTCTTGCGGGAAAGGGTCATGAAACCTACCAGGTTTTGAAGGACCGCACCATTCCATTCGACGACCGCGAAGTGGCAAGGGAAGTGCTCCTCGGATTTGGTTACCGGCGGAAGCCGCCTGCGGAATGACGCTCGAATGGGACGAGATAGCTCGTGCAATGGACGCAACAGCCAGGCCGGCCAGCGTAAAAATTTCCGGTTGGAATTTCGATTCCAGGCTGGTCGAGCGAGGCGATCTGTTTTTCGCGCTGCATGGCGAGCGGGATGGGCACGATTACGTCGGTCAGGCGCTGGCCAACGGAGCCGCAGGGGCTGTGGTCGAGCGCGGCGATGGCCGGCCGGAGCTCATGTTCGTGCCGGATACGCTCGTGGCGCTCCAGAAACTGGCGGCGTGGGCACGGGCGCGCTGGGGCGGTAGAGTGGTCGCGGTGACGGGCAGTGCGGGCAAGACGACCACTAAGGACGTCATCGCGCATCTGCTCGCGGTGGAGCTGGCGGTCGGGAAGACGGTCGGGAATTTGAACAATCACATGGGCGTGCCGCTTTCGATCTTGCGCTTGCCGGACCAGTGCCGCGTGGCCGTGCTGGAAATGGGAATGAATCATGCCGGCGAAATACGCACGCTGGCGCGCATCGCCAGGCCGGATATCGGGGTCGTCACCAACGTCGGTTACGCCCACGTCGAGGCGTTCGGGTCGATCGAAGGCGTCGCGCTGGCGAAACGGGAGCTGATCGAGGAGCTTCCGCCGGATGGCGTCGCGGTGCTGAATGCCGATGATCCGCTGGTCGCGGGATTCCGGAAAGCGCATGCGGGCCGCGTGGTGACCTTCGGGGTTTCGAGAGACGCAGAGGTGCGCGCCGAAAGTGTCGCGCTGAAAAGCGGCAGCGTGCATTTTCGCTGCGCCGGCGTGGAATTTGAGAGCCCGCTGGTGGGGAGACATGGCCTTTCGAACGTGCTGGCGGGAATTGCTGTGGCGCGCGTGTTCGATATCCCGCCGGAACGGCTGCGCGAAAAGGTTGGCAGTCTCGCGCCCGGGAAAATGCGCGGTGAGCGCCTGGAGCACAACGGCATCATTATCTGGAACGACAGCTACAACGCCAACCCGGAAGCGGTCCACGCCATGCTGGACGTGCTTGCGGCGACTCCGGCAGCGCGGCGCGTGGCTGTGCTGGGAGAGATGCTGGAACTTGGTCAATCGGCCGAGCCGCTGCACCGCGAGATCGGAAAATACGTCGCGGCGCAGAGGATTGATGTACTGGTTGGTATACGCGGCGCCGCACGCTTCATAGTCGAGGAGGCTGTGCGAGCGGGATTGTCGGACGGCGCCGCGTTTTTTTTCGAGGATCCGGCGGTGGCAGGCGATTTTCTCAAAGGTATGCTCAAGCCCGGCGATGCCGTGCTGTTCAAAGGGTCGCGTGGCGTCCAGGTGGAACGGGCGCTGGCGCGGGTGCTTGTTTAGAAGGACAGGGTGCTCTACTACTTACTTTACGAAAAGCTTTTTCCGTACGTCAGTCCGTTTCGCGTTTTCCGCTACACGACCTTTCGGACGGCCTTTGCCAGCCTGACGGCGCTGTTTCTCTGCGTCGCGCTGGGCCCATGGCTGATTGCGCGGCTGCGGGAGTTTCAGATCGGCCAGTACATCCGCGAAGAAGGGCCGAAGTCGCACCAGAAAAAAGCCGGCACACCCACCATGGGCGGCGTTTTGATCGTGATTTCGATTGTGATTCCCACGCTGCTCTGGGCCGACCTGCGCCAGTTCTACGTGTGGATCGCGCTGTTCAGCCTGGTGACGTACGCGGCCATTGGCTTCACCGACGATTACGCCAAGGTCACCAAACGGAGAAATCTAGGGCTGAGCGGGCGCAGCAAATTTCTGATGCAGGTGCTGGTGGCTTTTGTGCTGGCGAGTGTGCTGCTGGTCCTCAACGTGCGCGGTTTGTACACCACCAGCATGAACGTGCCGTTCCTGAAACAGTGGAAGCCGGATCTGCTGATTCACGGGTTTCTGGTTCACCAGGCGCTCTATCCGCTGGCCTTCGTCCCGTTTTTCCTGTTTGTGGCGTTTGTAGTGGTAGGAGCGTCGAACGCGGTCAACCTTACCGATGGCCTGGACGGCCTGGCGATCGGGCTGATGGTCATCGCTTCGGGCGCGCTGACGGTCCTGACTTATGCCGGCGGCCACGCCGAGCTGGCCAATTACCTGCAGCTCGAGCGTAACGCGCATTCTTCCGAGCTGACGGTTTTTTGCGGCGCCATGACCGGCGCGTGCCTAGGCTTCCTCTGGTACAACGCGCATCCGGCCGAGATTTTCATGGGCGACGTGGGCTCGCTCGGCCTGGGCGGCGCGATGGCGGTGATCGCGGTGCTGATCAAGCAGGAGATTCTGCTGATCTTCATCGGCGGGGTATTTGTCATCGAAGCGGTTTCGGTGATCCTCCAGGTCGGAAGCTTCAAGCTGCGCGGCAAGCGGGTCTTCAAAATGGCGCCGCTGCACCACCATTTCGAGGCACTGGGCTGGCAGGAATCGAAAATCATCGCGCGGTTCTGGATCTCGGGGCTGGTGATGGCTCTATTTGCGCTGACGACGTTGAAGTTGAGATAGCCATGGAACTGAAGGGCGCCAGAGCTCTGGTGGTGGGGATGGCGAAATCCGGGCTGGCTTCGGTCGAGCTGCTCGCGAAGCACGGAGCCCTGGTGCGCGCCACCGATCTCAAGCCGTCGCCCGAAGCCCTCCAAAAGCTCGCACAAGCCCGCGTGCCGTTTGCACCGCAATCGTCCGAAGTTTTCGAAAACGCCGATCTGATCGTGCTATCTCCCGGCGTTCCGGCGGATCTCGCGCCGCTCGAAGCCGCCCGCCGCCGCGGTGCCATGGTGATCGGCGAAGTCGAGCTGGCCGGCCATTTCCTAAAAGGCCCGATCATCGGCATTACCGGATCGAACGGCAAAACCACCACCACCGCGCTCGCCGGCCACATCCTGGCCGAAAGCGGCATCGCTGTGCAGGTAGGCGGCAATATCGGGACGCCCGTCACCGCCATGATCGATTCCTCGCGTCCCGATCAGTGGAACGTGCTCGAGCTCTCGAGTTTCCAGCTCGAAACGATTTGCCGCTTCCGCGCGCAAGTGGCCGTCGCGCTGAACGTCACGCCGGATCACCTCGATCGCCACCACACCTTCGACCAATACGCCGCCGCCAAGGCCCGGCTGTTTGAAACCCAGCAGGCAGGCGATTGCGCCGTGTTGAATGCTGATGATCCCGTCTGCGTCCGCTATGCTTCGCTCACCAAGGCCAAACCGCTATGGTTCAGCAGTACGCGGCCCGTCAGTCCGGGTGTGTCTCTGGGGGTTGATGGCATTTGGTTCGATTCCGCGCGGTTGATGGCTACGGCCGACCTTCCCATTCGCGGCCGCCACAATATCGAAAACACCATGGCCGCAGCGGCGGCCTGCCGCGTTGCCGGCGCGAGCCTCGAACAAATCGCCGCAGCCGTGCGCACCTTCCGCGCCGTCGAGCATCGCCTGGAATTTGTGCGCAACGTGAGCGGCGTCGACTTTTACAACGATTCCAAAGCCACCAACGTCGACGCCACGCTCAAAGCGCTCGACGCCTTTCCGGGAGGCCTTTGGGTCATCCTCGGCGGCAAGGACAAAGGCAGCGACTACACCGTTCTGCGCGAGCCGCTCGCCGAAAAGGCCCGCGCCGCTATGCTGATCGGCGCGGCCGCCGCCAAAATTCGCGATCAGATTCAGGGCGCCGTGCCGCTCGTCGATGCCAAAACGCTCGACGTCGCCGTCCACGACGCCTATGCCGCCGCCAAGCCCGGCGACACCGTGCTGCTCGCCCCGGCCTGCGCGAGCTTCGATCAGTTCGACAATTACGAGCACCGCGGGCGCGTCTTCAAAAGCCTCGTGGCGCAACTGGAGCCGAAATCCTGATGGCACAAAGACTCAAAACCGACTGGATTCTGTTCACCACCATTGTGGTGACCGTCTTTTTCGGCGCGGTGATGCTCTACAGCGCGTCCTCGGTCATGGCGCAACTCAAATTCGGCTCCTCCTGGCACTTTTTCGAGCGCCAGATGGCCTGGATGGCAGTTGCATTAGTCGCCATGATGCTGCTCAAGCGAACGCATTACCGCAATCTGCAGAATCCCACCGTGGCATTTGCCGCCATCGGCATCGTGATCATTCTGCTGTTCGCCGTCTATTTTGTCGACGCGAGCCACCATCGCTGGCTGCGCCTCGGTTCGATTGGTATTCAACCGTCGGAGCTGGCCAAACCGGCGCTGATCGTCTTTCTGGCGTTTTTCGTCACTTTGCGCGCCCGCGCGATCAACAACCGCTATACGCTGGTGCCGGCGTGCATGCTGGTCGGCCTCGTCACCGTCGGCGTGGTCGTCGCCGATCTCGGCACCGCCGTCGTTCTCGCGGTGACCGCCGCGGTCGTGTTCTTCGTCGCGGGCCTCGAGATGCGCTACGGTCTGATTGCCATCGCGATTGTGCTCGTGGGCGCGACTTTTGCAGTCGTAGTCAAGCCCTACCGGCTCGCCCGCATCGTCAACTTTGTCGATCCGGGTTACAAGCTGGTCGACCGCATCGATAAGGCCGGCCGCCTGAAATCGTATCTGAGCAAATCGCTCGCCTTTCGCGACACCTCCTATCAGGCCGAGCAATCCAAAATCGCCGTCGGCGCCGGCGGACCTCTGGGACTCGGGCTCATGCAGGGCAAGCAAAAGCTGCTCTATCTTCCCGAAGCCCATACGGACTTTATTTATGCCGTGGTGAGCGAGGAACTTGGCCTGTTCGGCTCGCTGGGCGTGCTCGGTGTATTTATGGTGATTCTGTGGCGCGGCCTGCGCACCGCGCTGCATGTGCCCGATGATTTCGGCCGCTATCTTGCGCTCGGCGTCACCACTATGATCGTCGTGCAGGCGTTCATGAATATGAGTGTGGTGCTGGGGATGATGCCCACCAAAGGCATTCCGCTGCCCATGATCAGCTCGGGCGGCAGTTCGCTCCTCAGCACGCTGGCTTCGCTCGGCATCCTCCTGAATGTGTCGGAGCATGCCGGCTAAGGTTTTTCTCATGGCGGGCGGCGGAACCGGTGGTCACGTGATTCCTTTACTGGCCGTGGCGCGTGAATTGAAGCAGCGCGGGCATGAAGCGTTCTTCGTAGGGACCGTGCGCGGGGTCGAGGCACGGCTGGTTCCCGCGGCCGGCTTTCATTTGGAACTCATCGAAATCGGCGGGCTCAAGCGCGTCGGCGTCCGCCAGACCCTGGCCACGCTCGCGCAGTTGCCTTGGAGCACGCTGCGCATGATGAAATTGCTGTGCCGCCGGCGAACCGCCGCGGTGTTCAGCATGGGCGGATATGCGGCCGGCCCTCCGGTCGCCGCGGCGCTCGCGCTCGGCAAACCGGTGGTGGTCATGGAGCCGAACGCCGTCCCCGGATTCACCAACCGCCGCATCGGCCATTTTGTGGCGCGCGCGCTGGTGAGCTTTCCCGAAACGTCACGCTATTTTCCGCGCGGCCGCACGGAGCTCACCGGCCTGCCGGTGCGCGAGGAATTTTTCAAAATCTATCCCAAGGCGCACCAATCGGTGTTCACCCTGCTGGTCACCGGCGGCAGCCAGGGTTCCCGCACGCTCAACCATGCCGCGCGCGATAGCTGGCCGTTGTTCCGCGAGTCGAGTTTTCCAGTTCGTTTCATTTTGCAGACCGGCCGGACGGGATTCGAAGAACTCCAGAAAGAGTTTTCCGCGTCCGGCCTCGAGGGCGAGGTGCGGGCGTTCATTGACGATATGCCCGCGGCGTTTGCGTCGGCTGATCTGATTGTCTGCCGTTCGGGCGCGGGCGCCGTGGCGGAGCTGGCGGCGGCGGGAAAACCTTCGGTCCTCGTTCCCTTTCCTTACGCCGCGGA
>DATEFW010000035.1:0-128403 GCA_035280425.1 Bryobacteraceae bacterium
GGACGCGGCGCGGCGCTACGCGCGGCAGCAATGGCTGGCGAACGCGTTTCTGCCGCCGGTCCATTGGCTGGGGAACCATCAATTCAAAATCGGCATCGATGTGGAGCACCCGAAATTCGACCGGCTGGTGGACCGGCACAATTACGAAGTGGTGCGCAACGACATGTCGGTGGCGCGCATGGTGAGTTTTGCCGGCAACCGGGTGCAAGGGCGGGAGAATTTTCAAGGGGCGCAGTATGTGCAAGACCGCTGGTCGCCGCGCGAGGGGCTGATGATCGAAGCGGGTCTGCGGGCGGAGTGGGACGAGATTGTTCGCGACGTATTATGGTCGCCGCGAGTTTCGGCTGCGTATGCGCCGAAATGGCTGCAGGAGACCAAGCTATCGGCGGGGTTCGGAGTGTATTACGATGCTCTGACGCTTTCCAAGCTGACCCAGCAGCAGGACCAGGTGAGTCTTTCGACTTTTTTCCTTCCGAACGGGACGGTGCGCGGGCCGGTGGAGACATCGTTCGCAATCAACGAGAGCACGCTGCGAGTGCCACGATACCGGACTGCCAGCTTCGGCGCAGAGCGGAAACTGCCGTGGAATTTTTTCGGAAAGGCGGGGTACACGCACCGCGTAGGGAGCGGCGGTTTTACGTTTGTCAACGAGCTGGAGGATTTCGGCGCACCGTTTGCGGGGGCCCGTTATCTGCTGCACAACTGGCGGCACGATCAGTACGACGCGGCGGAGATTTCGGTGCGGCGGCTGTTCGGCGGCCGCTTCGAATGGGTGGCGGGCTACGTGCGCTCGCGGGCGCAGACGGATGCAGTGGTGGATTACAGCCTGGAGAATCCGATTTTTGCGCCGCAAGGTCCGGGGCGGGTTGCCTGGGACACACCCAATCGCTTTTTGACCTGGGGCTGGGCACCGGTTCCGAAGGCGCGGCTGCCTCATTTTTTGCAGCGAGTGATCGGCGAGACCGACGTTGTTTATCTGTTGGAATACCGCACGGGATTTCCGTTCAGCGTGGTCAACGAAGACGGCTACATGGCGGGCGCTCCCAATTCGAGGCGTTTTCCCGATTACTTCAACATCAACCTGGCTCTGGAGCGGAAGTTTCGGTTCTTCCATTACCTGTGGGCCTGGCGATTCGGCTTCAACAACCTGACCAACAACGGGAATCCGAATGTGGTCAACAACAACATCGATTCACCGATGTTTCTGATGTACGGGCGCGGGCAGGTTCGGGCGTTTGCGGTGCGGTTGCGGTTTCTGGGGCGGAAGTGATGTATGATTCCTTACATTGGCCGCCGAATCGCAAGGTGACTTTCTGTAGCGGATCGCTAAACTACTGACATACAAGAGGAGGAGAAGAAAACATGCGACTGCGAATTCTTGCGCTGGTAACTTTGACTGCTGCGTCGCTGACCTTTGCGAAAGAAAAGGTTAAAACACAGGAGCGACTGGATGAAGCGGCGGAGGTTTTTTCTGAAATCATGTCCACGCCGGACAAAGGCATCCCGCAGGATTTGCTGGACAGGTCCTACTGTGTGGCCATCGTGCCGGGGTTAAAGAAAGGCGCCTTTATTTTAGGCGGGAAATATGGCAAGGGGTTCGTGTCGTGCCGCAAATCGCACGGCCCGGGCTGGGGACCTCCGGCGGCGATCCGGGTGGAAGGCGGCAGCATCGGGCTGCAGATCGGGGGATCGGAAGCCGACGTGATCATGCTGGTAATGAATTCGCGCGGCATGCAGAAATTGACGGCGAGCAAGTTCACCATGGGCGGCGAAGGGGAAGTGGCGGCGGGGCCGGTGGGCCGGGATGCGACGCTGCAGACCGATGCCTTGCTGCACGCCGAAATTCTGTCGTATTCGCGCTCGCGCGGCGTGTTCGCGGGGATTTCGTTGCAGGGCGCGACGCTGCGGCAGGACCTGGACGATAATCAAGAGCTTTACGGAAGGCAAGTCGAGAACAAGGACATTCTGGATGGAAAGGTTGCGGCTCCGTCGTCGGCGTCGCGACTGATTTCGCTCCTGGATAAATACTCGGCGCGAAGGACGTCGTAGTTTTTGTCCGCCGGGGAGAGCTCATTCCACGCCGATGAGCTCTTCCCAGGCGAAGGCGTAGCCGATAGCGCGCTTGACCTCGTTTTGGCGGCTCGAGTGCAGCGCTCCTAAGCGTTGCACCAAGCGAGAGCGCGCGACGGTCCGCAAGTTGTCGCAATTGGCCAAGCACGGTTTAGTGAAACCTTCCCGGCTTCCCAGCGGAACTTCGATAGGGATTCCGCGGACGGTGGAAGTGATCTCTGCGACGACGAACTTGTGCAGGTAGGCATACGCATGAGTCCTGGTTAAAAGCAAAACCGGACGCCTCCCAGCGGGCTTCGGCAGGTCAGCCCACCAGACTTCGTATGGCTTCAAGGTTGAAACTCCTCGGCAGTCGACCAGTCATCGGCACCCGCTTCTGAATCGGGCTGTTTCTTGTAGGCGCGTCGAATCTGCTCATATTGCGCTTCGCGAACAGCTTTTCGGATGGCGTCGCGAATAAATTGTGCTCGCTTCCTTCGTGCGGCCGGGGCGATGTGGTTGAGCGACTTATAGGTCGGCTCGTCCAACTTGATCAGGATCGGCTTCATATTATAGAAGTTTCATATGTACCGTCCGAAAAATCCTTGCGCCGGACGCGGGCTCCCGGCGCGTGCACCCTTACAATGGTAGCCGTGACGGTCGACGAACAGATCACATACATCAAGAAAGGCCTGGCGGATCTGATCCGTGAAGAGGAGCTGCGCGAGCGGATGATCCAGGCGGCGAAAGAAAAGCGGCCGCTGCGGGTGAAAGCCGGATTCGATCCGACGGCGCCGGACCTGCACCTGGGGCACGCGGTGCTGCTGCGCAAGATGAAGCACTTTCAGGACCTGGGGCACACGGTCATTTTTCTGATCGGGGAGACGACGGCGATGATCGGAGATCCATCGGGGCGGAACGTGACGCGGCCGCCGATGACGCACGAGCAGATCGTAGCCAACGCCGAGACGTACAAGACGCAGGTCTTCAAGATTCTCGATCCGAAAAAAACGGAAGTGCGGTTCAACAGCGAATGGCTCAAGCCGCTGAATTTTTACGATCTGGTGCGGCTGGCGTCCCATTACACGGTGGCGCGGATTCTGGAGCGGGACGATTTTTCGAAGCGCTATAAGGAAGGCACACCGATTTCGATGCACGAGCTGCTCTATCCGCTGGCGCAGGCGTACGATTCGGTGATGCTGGAATGCGACGTGGAGATGGGCGGGACGGATCAGAGGTTCAATCTGCTGGTGGGGCGCGAGATCCAGAAGGCTTACGGGCAGCCGCCGCAGATCGTGGCGACCATGCCGCTCTTGGTAGGCATCGACGGCGTGAACAAGATGTCGAAGTCGCTGGGGAACTACATCGGGATCACGGAGCCGGCGGAGGTGATGTTCCGCAAGGTGATGCAGATTTCGGATGAATTGATGTGGGAGTACTGGGAGCTGCTGACGGACCGAAGCGTGGCGGAGATAGGGGAAATGAAGCAGAAGGCGGCGCGCGGCGAGCTGAACCCGATGGAAGCCAAGATGGAATTGGGCCGGGTGATCGTGGCGGACTTTCATTCGGCGGCGGATGGGGAACGGGCGCAGGAGGAGTTCACGCGCGTGGTGAGACGGGGCGAGGTGCCGAGCGATATTGAGACGGTATCGATGCCGGAAGAGGCCGTTATCAAGACAGTGTCGGCGGATGGAGGCCGGATTTTACAGGTTCGGGTGGATCGACTGCTTCCCAAGATTGGATTGGCTGAGTCCTCAAGCGAAGCAGCCAGGAAACGGCGGGAAGGCGCGGTTAGCATCGATGCAGAAGCTGTATTGGCGCCGACCGTGGATCTCAAGAATGGGAAACATTTGATCCGTGTCGGGAAGAAGTGCGCGTTTGTAACGGTACCTCAGTGAATGTGTGCGCAGCGCGATGACTCCGATGCTCCGGGCGGACGCCATTCGAGCACACAGGCTGCGCCGATTCGAGGCGTATAATGGCGTTAGTGCCGGCGCCGTTCAAAATCGTTCTAGATTGGGATGCAGAAGACCACGTTTGGGTCTCGCACGTTCCTGAACTGGGGGGGATTTCTACATACGGCGACACTCTCGAAGAGGCTATCATTCACACGCGCGAAGCAATTCTTGGTTATCTGGAAACCGCAGAGGAGCACGGAATCCCATTACCGGTTAGGGCGGAATTGTTACGCGCGGCAGTTGAGCGGCGTCCTACTGCCGTTTAACGGTCCTGCCTCGTGCTTCCTAGAGTAAGTGGTAAGGCGGTCGTGCGGCTTTTGCAGAAAGAAGGTTATCTTCTGTTGCGCACGAGGGGAAGTCACCATTATCTTCGTAAGCCCGGCGCCAGTTCGCTGGTCCTCGTTCCCGTGCATGGCAATCGCGACCTGCCGGCCGGCACGTTAAGATCGATAGTCCGACAAGCTGGAATGACCGTCGAACAGTTCACCGCGGCGCTTGGGCGTGCTCAATCGTGACGATGCCGGCACTGCTTTGGACGGGCGCGCAAGGCCATCGGTGCGCAGCGCGGCGCGATCCCATCGTCCGCCTGCGACACGAATGAACGCGGTTCGCGGACTGACGAGCGCGGATATTCCCGCGGCGATGCGGTTGAAGGATGCCGTGGGCTGGAACCAGACGGAGCTTGACTGGAAGAATGTGCTGGCTCTGGCGCCGGAGGGCTGTTTCGGCATCGATGACGGCGGCAGGCTAGTCGCGACCACTACCGCGGTTTGCTTCGGCAAGGAACTGGCGTGGATCGGGATGGTGATTACCGATCCGGATTACCGCGGGCGGGGCCTGGCGAAGCGGCTGATGGAGCACGCCCTCGATTATTTGCGAGCGCGCGGAGTGCACTGGATCAAGCTCGATGCAACGGACATGGGCCGGCCGCTATATCAGCAACTGGGATTTCGTGATGAAGAGGCGATCGAGCGCTGGCTGAGGCCCGCGGGACGCGTGGCGAGCGGTGATCGCAGGGTGGGGAAGTATGAAGCGGACCTCGCGCTCGATCGCCAGGCTTTTGGGGCAGATCGCTCTACGCTGCTGAACGTGCTGGCGGGAATCGAATCGGCGTCGACCTCGGGGCTGGGCTACGCCATGGGCAGGCCGGGATCGAATGCGGCGTTTTTTGGACCATGCGTGGCACGCTCGATCGATGCCGCGCGCGAGCTGGCGCTGTGGTTTCTCGGGCGGCATCCCGGGGAGAACATTTTCTGGGATGTGCTGCCGGCAAATGCGCAGGCTGTCGAATTGGCGAGGGAGCTAAGGTTTACGCCCGCGCGGAAGCTGGTGCGCATGTCGCTCACGGATAAGGACGCGCTGCCGCTGAAGAATCGCGACGAGCTGGTGTTTGCGGCGGCGGGATTCGAGTACGGGTAAGCGCAAAGGTCTACAATGCGAACAGGATGCCTTTTCAGACGAAGACCGTGATGATTTCCGGCGTTGCTCTCCTCGGTACGATGTGGCTGGTTGGCTGCTCGGCCGATCCTTATAAGGGCCTGACGCCGGCACCTCCGGACCGGCTCACCGCCCCGCTTGCGACTAATGAAAGCGCCGATACCCCGGCGGAGCGCGGAGCGACCGGAACCATACCTGCAGGGGACGGAAGCGAAGCGTTAGCGCCCAACGATTCAGGCCAGATTCCGCGGCTGCCAAACCAAAAGTGAACGCCGGGACAGTCTGTTAAAATCTGAGGCTTAACTCGATATGAAGACGATTGGCGTGCTGGCAGTTTGCGCGCTTGTCCTGGCCGCGTGGCCGTTCGACAAGAAAAAGAAAAAGAACGATGAGGACGTGACGCAGGTCCTGCAACTGCCCAAGGATCCGCCGAGCGCCGTGGTGGCGGAGACTGCCAAGCTGGTGTTTCGGGTGTCGCCGCTCTCGGCGAAAGGGCTGCTTTCGCAGCAGGTGCGCGAGGCTTTGAAAGCGCTGCATCGCTCGGTGGGTAGTGAGTCGATTGTGAAGCTGCGGGCGTTCGTGGCGGGATCGGGCGATATGCGCCGCGTGCAGGCGATCGTGAGCGAAACATTCACCGATAAGCATCTGGCGCTGCCGGCGTTGAGCGTGGTGCAGGTAGGCGGCTTGCCGATGGAGGGGGCGCAGGTGGTGCTGGAATCGACCTCGGTTGCCAAGAAGGATGTTAACCCGAACGGACTGGTGCTCATTTCAGGACAGGGCGTGGTGGAGGATAAGCCGCTCCAGCCGATCGTGCCGCTCGCGGAAAAAACGTTGAACCTGGTACGCACGGCGTTAAAGGGAGCGGGTGGAGAGCCGGAGGACGTGCTGCGTGGAACCTGTTTCTTGAGCTCTCTCGATGCGGTGGCGCGGGTGCGCGACCTGTTTCAATCGGAGTATCCCGCTGCCGCGTGGGATTTCGTGCAGCTACAGCGCGCGCCGGTGCATTCGGTGGTGGAATGCGAGGCGGTGGCGCGGTCGAGGGTGAAGATCGCAAAGCCGGTCGAGTTATTAAATCCTGACGGGCTGCCGAAATCGCCGAACTATTCACAAGTTGCGCTGGTGGGGGCGCCGCACATTGCTATTACGGGAACGCAAGTGGCCTTCGGTTTTCAGGATTCCGACGTGCGGCTGGCCTTCGGGAGGCTCGAAAAAGAACTGGCCCAGGTGCATGCATCGGTCAAGGACGTCGCGTGGTCGAGCATCTACCCGTTGTCGAACTCGATCGCCGACCAGGTGCGAAAGATCCGGTTCGAGTTTTACGACAAGGCCCGGCCGCCAGCAGCCACTATGCAGCCGTTTGAAGGTCTGCCTTCGATGGATGCGAGTTTCGCGGTGGATGCGATCGCCGTGGCAACGGAGCAATGATGAAGCCGGTTGTTACGTTTGGAGAGGTCATGCTGCGCCTGGCGCCGCCAGGCTTCGAGCGGTTTTTGCAGACCCCGCAATTTGTGGCGACGTTCGGCGGGGGCGAGGCGAACGTGGCGGTGGCGGTGGCGGGTTTCGGGCGGCCGGCAGCGTACGTGACGGTGCTGCCGCCGAATCATCCCATTGCGGACGCGGTGGTCGGCGAGTTGCGCCGGTTCGGCGTTGATACCTCGCGGATCGTGCGGGCCAAGGGACGGATGGGCGTCTATTACGTCGAGACGGGCGCGAACCAGCGGGCGTCGAAAGTGGTTTACGACCGTGACGCGAGCTCCATTGCCCTGGCGAAACCGGGCGATATCGATTGGGACCGCGCGCTCGAGGGCGCAGGGTGGTTCCACATTACCGGCATTACGCCGGCGATCAGCGCCTCGGCGGCGGAACTGGCGCTCGAATCCGTCCGCAAGGCGCGAGAAAAAGGGCTGACGGTTTCCTGCGATTTGAATTACCGCAAGAATCTTTGGAAATACGGCAAGACGGCGCCGGAGGTGATGCGGGAGCTGGTGAAATTTGTCGATGTGGCGATTGCCAACGAGGAAGACTGCCAGATGGCGCTGGGCATCCGGGCGGACGTGGACGTACATTCGGGCAAGCTGGACCGGAGCCAATACCGCGGACTGGCGGAGAAAGTACTGAAGGAATTTTCCAATCTGAAAATCATCGCGATCACGCTGCGCGAATCCCACAGCGCGTCGCATAACGGCTGGTCGGCCTGCCTGGCGGACGGGAAAGAGTTTCTCACCAGCCGGCATTATGAGATCACCCACATAGTGGATCGGGTGGGCGGGGGCGATGCCTTTGCGGGCGGGCTCATCTATGGTCTCGAGGCATTCCCGAACCACCAGGAGGCGCTGGAATTCGCGGTGGCGGCGTCCTGTCTGAAACACTCGATTCCGGGCGATTTCAACCGCTTCAGTGTGGATGAGGTGCAGGCGCTGGTGAAGGGCGGCGGATCGGGTAGAGTGCAGCGTTGACGGGCGGCGTCGGCCCGGCCCGCGGTGCGCTAAAATAACAGCAAAGCGAAAGTCTATGGTGGGGCGTTTCCCGATTTTGCTGGCGCTGGCGGCGCTGGCTTTTGGCCAGAGTTCGGAACAGAAACCGGCGGCGGAGCACCCGGCGGCGAATCAGGCCCAGCCTGCCGCTACTGCTGGCGCCCGGACCGAGGTGCCGCAGGCTCCCATCCAGGTACAGGTTAACGAAGTCATTGTGCCGGTCACTGTGACGGATGAAAAGAACCGGTTTGTGTCGAATCTCGACGCCAAGGATTTCCGCATCTACGACGAAGGCAAGGAGCAGAAACTCCATTTCTTCAGCCGGGAGCAGAAGCAGCCCGTGGTGGTCGGTTTTCTCATCGATATGAGCAATGCGAACCGGCTGCACTGGAAGACGTACCAGGATGCCGCCATCGAGATGGTGCTCAACCTGATGCCCGGCGATAATCCCAAGTACAGCGGGTATTTGATCACATACGGGAACGAGGCGGAAGTTGCGGTGGATACGACGAGCGATCCGGAAAAGATCGTGGATAAACTGCGGAAGCTGAAGCCCGGGGGCGGCGCGGCCCTTTACGACGCGATTTATCTGGCCTGTCACAAGCGGCATATCATCGACGGCGAGCCGTACGATCCGCGGCGGGTGCTGATCATCATCGGCGACGGGCACGACACGGCCAGCAAGAAGAGCCTGGATGAAGTGCTGGAGCTGGCGCAGCGGAACCTGGTGACGATCTATGGGGTGGGCACGACCGGGTTCGGGTTCAACAGCGAAGGCGACAAGAACCTGGCGCGGCTTACCGAGGAGACGGGAGGACGGCTGCAGTATCCGCTGCAGGGACTGTACTCGAATGTGTCCGGGTATCTATCCACGCCATCCGACGACGGCAATTACGCGTACCAGGTGGGCACGGGCGGATACGCGGCGGAAATTTCCGGCGGGATTTTCCGCGCGGTGGCGAATATCGCAGGCGAAGTGACGACGCAGTACGTGTTGCGCTATACGCCGGATATCGATCCGAGATCGGACAACAAAGCGTTCCGGAATATCCGGGTGACGGTGGATCTGCCGAACGTCAAGATCCGGGCTCGCAAGGGATATTATCCGCAGGGAATGCCGGCCGCGGCGGGATCCAGTAATTAAAAACACCGCATTCGTGGCCGAAGAGAGAATCAGGGGAACGATGTCTTCGGTAGTCTCCATCGCTGCCGGACGCAGGGCGCAAGCTAATCGACAGGGAGAGTATGTGCTCCTGGAGCTGGCTTTACCGGGCGAGCCGGTGCAACCGATCGGCGTACTGCTGCGCGATGTGGAGACGGGCGAGGTGCATTCCAAAATCCGTGGGCATTGGGAAGAGATCGGGGATTCCGAAGAACGCGAGCTGCTGGAAGCGCTGGATGAAGATTTTCGAATGAAGATCGGCGAAATGGGCGGAGAGGAATTTCTGCGTTCGCTCGAAGACTCGCTCTCGAACACGCTGCGTGTGACGGAGCGGATGGCGGTCGCGGTAGACGATTTTCCACGGACGCTCGACGGCCTTTACACAGAACATGTAGAACCGGCCAGGGTGCTGCCATTTGTCACCCACCTGCCGCTTTATTCCCTCAACGCTGCGGCGACGAAGTTCGGGGAAGACCGCGAGGTGGAAGCGGAGGGATGGGTGGCGGCCCCTGCCAAGCTGCGCCTCACCGAAGACATGTTCGTGGCGCGCGTGGTGGGCCGGTCGATGGAGCCGCGGATTCCCGATGGAAGCCTGTGCGTGTTCCGGCATAATGTGGTGGGTTCGCGCCAAGGCAGGCTGGTGCTGGTCGAGCGTTTTGGAATTACAGAAACCAGCGCGCGCTACACGATCAAGAAATACACCAGCAAGAAGACGCACACGGGCGAAGACGAGTGGCAGCATACGGCGGTACGCCTCGAGCCGCTCAATCCCGAGTTTGAAGGTTTTGAGCTGAAGGAAGGCGAGGCGCGCGTGATCGCCGAGTTTGTCCAGGTGCTGGAGTAAAAGCCGATTTCCGCTTCGCGTTTCTCCACTCTCTTAGAAAACTGGTATCAACGCAAGCATCGCGATCTCCCCTGGCGGCGGACGCGCGATCCCTACCGCATTCTGGTTTCCGAGGTCATGCTACAGCAGACACGTGCGGAGGCTGTGATTCCGTATTACGAGCGTTTCCTCGAGCGATTTCCGGACGCGCGCAGTCTGGCTGCGGCCAAAGAGGCGGATGTGCTGGCCTCGTGGAGCGGCCTGGGCTATTATTCGCGGGCGCGGAACTTGCAGGCGGCGGCGCGGGCGATCGTGGCGGCCCGCGGGTTTCCGAGCGACTACGATTCGATCCGCGCTTTGCCCGGCGTTGGACCTTACACGGCGGCGGCGGTGGCCAGCATTGCGTTCGGCTTGCCGCACGCCGTCGTTGACGGCAATGTGATGCGGGTGATCGCGCGGGTCCGGAACGACGGTGCGGATATCAATTCGAGCGCCACCCGGGCCCGGTTCCGGCAAATCGCCAATGAGCTGCTGGACCGCCGCCAGCCCGGCGAGTTCAACCAGGCCATGATGGAACTGGGGGCGACCATCTGCCTGCCGCGCGCGCCCGAGTGCGGCTCGTGCCCGGTGGCGCGTTTCTGTGAAGCGCGGCAGGCATCCAGAGAACGGGAACTTCCGGTCAAGAGCGCGAAGCCCGCGGCGGGCCGCATTTCGATCGGCGTTACGATTGTCGAAAACAAGGGCCGGATTCTGCTGCGGCGGCGCGGTTCGTCTCTCTCACTGATGCCGGGATTCTGGGAGTTGCCCGCCGCGGAGGATCTGAAGAATTCGCGGCTGGTGGAGACGCTGGGGTCGTTTCGCCACACCATCACGCGTCACTACTACACAGTAACGGTGACCCGCCATGAAGTTTCGCGTGCTGTCCGAGGTTATCGGTGGTGGCCGATCGCTCGCCTCGATCGGATTCCGCTGACCACAATCGCCCGCAAAGCGCTCGAACTGTTATCGGCCTGCAAGGTTAACCGCAGTTAGTAAGGAATTGGTAACAGGTTGCGGTTGCGATATGGTTCCGATTTTCCCGGTAAAAATCGAAGCTCATTTCGCCAACACGGAAGTATAATTGCACCAAAGCTGACCACTATGAGGAAACTCGCCCACTTTCTTGTTTACTCGATAATTCCTGTTGGACTATACGCGCATACTAACGGATTGCCCATTGGTTACACGGGAGCGAATGCAGCGGCTGTCGACAACGGCGGCGCGACGTGCTTCCAGTGCCATCAAGGGCCGCCCGGATTAAATCAGGGCAGCGGCCGCGTTACGATCTTCGTGGGTAACTATACGCCGGGCGTACAGCAGACGGTTGTGGTGAAAGTGGAAGACAACACCGCGCTGAAATTCGGTTTTCAAATCACCGCGCGGCTGAAAAGCGATCAGACTAAACAGGCGGGAACACTTGCCGCGGCTCCCGGTTCTTCCGGCCCTCCCGATTCTCAGGTCTATTGCGCACCGGACGCGACGAAGGGCGATTGCGGAACGGCGCTGGAGTTCGGCGCCAACACGTCTACCGCCGGGCAGCCCGACGGCATCGGCACCCGATCATTCAGAATCTACTGGACGCCGCCAGCCAGAGACCTCGGTCCGGTAGTCTTTTATGCCGCCGCCGTGGCGGAAGGCGCGAACAACGCGGTCAACGGCAACATCGTTACAGGCGACCATGTTTATTCGAGCACGTATACGGCGAATTCGGCCGGTTGCACTCTGACAGGCACTCCGACGATCGGCCCGGCGACAGGAGTGACAGACGCTGCCAGTTACCGCGGCGTGATCTCATCCAAGCAATTGATTTCGATTTTCGGCTCGGGATTTGCCGCTCCCGGTTTTCATGGTTACTCGGCCACCAAACTGGACCTGGATCAAAACGGGGACTGGCCGACCGACCTCGCGTGCGTGGCCGTGGAGGTCGCCGGCGTGCGCGTGCCGCTCTATTACATCAGCCAGACGCAGATCAACGCGCAGGCGCCCACTTTTGTGGGAGCTAGCGTCGTGGATGTGAAAGTAATTCTGAATCCGGCGGCCGATCCTGCTAACCCCGGAAATCAGATTACCAGCACGTCGCATCCCACCCAATCGACGTTGCTCGCGCCGTCCTTGTTTACCTTCAACGGGCAGGGGACGGGAAATGCGGCGGCGCTGGATGCAACCAAAGGGTCGCAGTCACCGAACGGTATCGCCTACCTAGCGGACACCTCGGTGATACCTTCCGGAGTCAGCGCGGCGCCGGGGGATGTGATTTCCATTTATGGCACGGGATTCGGCGAGACGAGCCCGTCATATGCGCCGGGAGTATTTGCCGATCCCAACGCGGGCCTGCCCAGGCTGACCAACCCGATTTCGGTGACCATCGGCGGCGTCACAGTCCCGGACAGCTCAATTACTTATGCCGGCCTGGCTTTCGACGCGCCGGGGCTTTACCAGGTCAATGTGAAAGTGCCGAATGTGCCGGATGGAGACCAGCTTATTTTCGTGCGCATCGGCGGAGCCAACGGCTCGGTTTCTCAAGGCAATGTGACCATACCGGTGAAGCATTGACGGGCGTTTGCCAGAGAAAAACTTGAGGGGAAGCCCACTGTTATGACGTACGCGACTACTATTGCACTTGAGCCTGCCGTGGCTCGCCGCCTTGTGCTTCGGCCGTGCGTTTGGCGCCGAAAGCTCGCCACGGGCGACGGCGCCATCTTACACGAGCGCGAGCATCGTGAATTCTGCGACCAATCTGGCCGGCTCGCTCGCGCCTAACGCTATCGCCACGATTTACGGAACGGACCTGTCATATAACACCGCCTTCGGCCCGGGCGGGGTCAAGAGTGGCGACATGCCTGTGAATCTGGGCGGCGCAAGCGTATTCGTCGCCGGGATGGCGGCTCCTCTGTATTATGTCTCACCCAAGCAAATTAACCTTGTTATTCCAAGTTGGCTCTACCCAGGCGATGTTGACTTGTACGTTTCGCGCGACGGCACGCAAGGTCCGCATGTAAAAATCCACGTCAACGATAGCTGTCCGGGATTTTTCGAATGGGAGCCGGGAATGATCGCGTCAACCGACGCGCGAGGGGCCGTCATCACGAAAGAGCATCCGGCGCAGGCGGGTGAAGTTGTTGTGCTGTATGGCACAGGGCTGGGGCGCACGAATCCGCCCGCGGTGAGCGATCAAATCGATATGACGGCGGCGCCGATCGCCGATCCCAGCCAACTGCGGGTGCTGGTGGCCGGCACGGCAGTTCCTGCCGCGAGCGTCTATTACGCCGGGCTCACACCTGGAATTCCCGGCCTCTACCAGGTCAACGTGAAGCTGCCTTCCTCATCACCGCAAAACCCGGAAGTCCGAGTGGCAATCGGCGGGCAGACCAGCCCTGCCGGTATGCGTTTGCCGTTGCACTAACTTCCGTTAATTGGTGTAACTGGCGGAATTCGAGCCGCGTTTAGGTATATAGGCTAGAATAATCGGGAGGAGCTCTCATGCGGTTTTGCGCCTCTTTAGTCACGATTGTCATGACGGCGGGTATGCTGCCGGCGCAGGACCCTGCGCCTGCCACTCCAGCTTCCTCAGATAAACAGCCTGCCTCCGGCTGGCGGAATGCCGACACCTCCAGGCCTGGCGAATACGTGATCGAGCCGGGAACTAAAGTCCCGCTTACGCTGATCAACAGTATCAGCACCAAGCATTCGGCTGAGGGCGACCGCGTGTATCTCGAGACGGTTTATCCGATCATGGCGAACGGCCGCATCGTGATCCCGCCCGGCAGTTACGTCGCCGGCACGGTGACGCAGGTCAAGCGGCCGGGGCGCGTGAAAGGCCGCGGCGAGCTGTTTCTGCGCTTCGATTCCCTGACCTTGCCCAACGGGGTAACCCGGGATTTCCGAGCGCGCATGGGATCGATGGACGGCGCCTCGAACGAAGAATTCGACCGCGCTGAAGGCAAAGTCAAAAGCGAAGGCAATAAAGGCGGCGACGCGCGCAACGTCGGAGAGGCAACGGCAGCCGGCGCATCGATCGGCGTGATTGCAGGCGGTGCCACGGGTCACTACGGAATGGGCGCGGGCATTGGAGCAGCCGCCGGAGCGGCCGCGGGGCTGATGGGAGTTTTGCTCACGCGGGGACCCGATGCGGTGCTCGCCAAGGGCTCGACCATTGAAATGGTTCTGGACCGCCAGTTGCGCTTCCAGGATAGCGAGTTGAGCTTCGGACCCATGCAGCCGATTCCGGTGTCGAGCGTTCCTGAGCCGGCCAAAAAGAATTCCGGCGTGCTTCCGACGCGCCGCTTTCCTTTCTAGACGATCTGCGGCCGCGCAATCAGACAGCTTATCCGCGCGCCTGATAAAATCGCACAGACGAGAAGTCGTTGCCGTTGCGCGGAAGCCAGCTCATACAAGACATCGAAGATTCGCAGTGTGATTCACCGGCCATCTGGTGGCTCGGCCACTCCGGTTTCGTCCTGAAATACCGGAGCAGCATTTTCTATGTCGATCCCTGTTTATCCGATTGGCTGGGTCCCCGAGCGCCACGGCTCATCGGTTCACCGCTCGATCCCGCCGCGGTTTCCCATGCGAGCTTGATCTTATGCACGCACGCGCATCCGGATCATCTGGATCCCGGCACGGCGCCGGCGATTCTCGATCGATCACGGCGCGCCAAACTCGTTATACCGAAGAGCGTTGCCGCGCATGCGCATTCGCTCGGCATCGGGTACGACCGCATGGTGACCACCGACTCCGGCCTGCGCGTCGAATATCTCGACGACCGCATTTATTCCGTGCCTTCGGCGCATAATGAGCTGGACTGGACACCGCTTGGCGGGTATCCCTATCTTGGTTATTTGATCCGCTTCGCCAACTGCACGATTTATCATGCAGGCGACGGCATTCCGTACCCAGGCCTCGCCGACCGGTTGCGGCCATACAGCGTCACGGTGGCGCTTTTGCCTATCAGCGGCCGCAAGCCGGATTCTGCACCTGGAAATTTCGAAATCGCAGAAGCTGCGCAACTCGCGGAGGATATCGACGCGCGCTGGCTGGTGCCGATGCATTACGGCATGTTCGCCTCGAATACGGGAGACGTCAATCGCTTTATCGACCATCTGCTGGGTCAGCGCCCGGAGCAAAGATTCAAAGTTTTCGAATGCGGCGAGAAGTGGCTGGTACCGGCGGATTAAGCGCTTTACCATCCCATTTTGGCCATTCGCTCGAGAATGCGCGCGCCGTACTCGTTCATGCGCGCCGGTCTTCGCCGTATGGGCGAAGGCAGGACGGCTGCGAGTCTGGCTCCCTCATCGCGGTTAACTCGCGCCGCGGGAATTCCGTAATGATATTCGGCGGCAGCTTCGGCGCCGTAGACTCCCGGCCCCCATTCGACGACATTCAGGTAGAGCTCGAGGATCCGTTTTTTGCCGAGGATGTGTTCAGCCAGCGGAACAAGCGTGAACTCGATGGCTTTGCGCACGAACGAGCGCCCAGTCGAGAGAAACAAGTTGCGGACAAGTTGTTGGGTAATGGTGGAGGCGCCGCGCAGTCGGCCGCCCTCGCGGTCCTCCTCGACGGCGTTACGCACTTCTTCCCAATCGAAACCGTGGTGCTGATAAAAGCGGCTGTCTTCGGCGGCAATGACCGCGTGCTGGAAATCCGGCGAAATGCGGCCCAGAGGAACGAACACGTAGCGCTTGTGATAAGGGGTGCGATGCAACAAGGCTTCCAGGCGCCTCTCAGCCTGAACCGCCGTGAAGGGCGGGTTGATCCAACGGAGCGCGAAAAAACCAAGAAACACCAAAACGTAGAAAGCCAGCAGGCAACCAATCGCCAAACGCAAGAGCCGGTAAACGAAACCGGACGGACTTGAACTCTTTGCGGGTTTCTTTGAAGCGACGGGCGGCACTCTGACAGGATACGAGAGCAGGGGCGCATTGCGACATTCCCCGCCGCATGATGATATACTGCCGTTCCGTTTGATGGTGGACAAGCGCAGGATTTCCGTTTGGCTGGCCGCCTGCGGCCTCATTTCGGCGCAGGGCCCGACCGAACCTGCTTAGACGCAACTTGGGCCGGACATCGCCGGTACAAGTCCTCGCCGGCCTCGACCAACTTTTTCGAGTAAGCGTCCCAGACTTCGGTCGAGTCCTCCGGTTTGGGACCTTTCATTTCATTGATCCGGTCCAGCAGAACAAAGAAAGCTTCGCCGGATACAGGAAACTCGCGTAAAATCCGATCTTCCAGCGCCGTGATAACTTCCTTCGACGCCCCGCTCTGTTGATAGCCGCTCTTCAGGAACTTCAGCCAGGGGGCATCAGGCTTGGAGTTGAGCGATTCCAGACGCTTCAGGTCGGCTGCGATCTGCCGGCGAACAACATCATGGTTTTTCGGCAGCCTGGTGCGAAATTCGAGCGACCAGACGATTGAGAAGTTTCGGAGGATCGCAGGATCGTTCTCGCGCTCAAGGCGCTCGCGTAGCCGGTTGGCCACTGCCTCCTGGAGTTCCGGTGTGCCCAGCTTTTCAAGATGGCTCAGCATGGCGGCGTTGATGCTATCCGGGCAGGAGTGGAAGTAAGCTTCCAGGCTTTGCAAAGCCTTCGTGTTGTCGGCAAACTTGTCACCGGAACCGTACACGTCAGTGAACGCCATATCGGGCCAAGCGGAGGTCGAGCTGAGCGATTTGGCCCGGTTGAGGAGCTTAATGCCCTCCGGTGTGTTCTCGCCTAGAAAGGACAGCCCGCCCATATAGACAGACACAAAATCGTTCGAGTTCTGTGCAGCCGCTTGCTGAAGGTTCTTGCGGAGGACCGGCAGTTCATCAGGCACGTTAATTTTGATGAGGTTGTATATCGCCTGTTGAGTTCAATGTTGGCAGGGTACTTGCGCAGCAGATCCTGAAAAACCGCACGCCGGTAGGAGACTCTCTCGGGAAATTTCACATCACGGACTTTCCGGTCCATCAGATCGAGTGCCGCGCGGACTTCGGGAGTGGCTTCGCAATCGCCAACGGGCTCTTGAGCCGCGCCCAACGCGAGAACAGGCAGCAGCAGGATGACAGTGAGCTTAAGCCGAACTGTCATTTTGAGCCTCATCGTCATTGTGGGGTACGGAGCCATAAGCGACGCTGCCCTCAAGCCATTGCTCGTTCGATCCTCAACAATTATCCCCCGCCCCGCCACAGCGGTATCAGGAGAGTGGAAGGGAATGATTTCACCAGTGCTGTGGCGTCCCCAGGGGGATTCGAACCCCCGTTACCGCCGTGAAAGGGCGATGTCCTAGGCCGGGCTAGACGATGGGGACTCTGCCGGACGGAGAAAAACGGGAAGACATTCCTACTGTAGCTTTGGCGGCATTCGATCGTCAACCGCCCGTTCCCGATGATTTCCCGCCACTTGCGCCGGTATCTGGCCGGTATTCTTCTACTTGCAACGATGGCCGCCGCCTCGTGGTGGTCCTTGCGCCTCGCGCGGGCAGATTACCTGTTTCGCACCGATACCGAAGCGAGCGTGGCGCGCGCAGCCCGCCTGATCCCCGGAAATGCCGAATACTTCGCGCGGCTCGCCGCACTTCGCGAAAACGCCGCAGCCGGCCCTGCAACCATCGAGTCAGCGCTCGAAAGCGCCGTCGCGGCAAATCCCCGTCTGGCCGCCGCCTGGATCGCCCGCGGGTTGCGCGCCGAACAGGCGCAGGACTTCGCCCGCTCGGATCTGTACTTTGATCGTGCCCTAGAATCCGACCACACCTACGCGACCTTGTGGACTTCAGCCAACTATTATTTCCGCCGCGACCAGCCTGCAAAGTTCTGGGCTGCGGCGCGCGCGGCTCTGCGAATTGGAGATGTCGGAGCCTACGATCCCGTGCCGCTCTTCCGGCTTTGCTGGAGGATGTCCGATGATCCCGAGACGATTCTGAATCGCGGCATCCCCGATGCCGGTGCGGTCCAGGCGCGCTATCTCGAGTTCCTGGTGCGCGAGAACCGCGCGTCCGTCGCTGAACCGGTGATCCAGCGCGTCGTGGCCTTCTCCGGAGGCGCTGAGCTCGATTCCATTCTGGGCTATTGTGATCGCGCGATCGAGTCGGGTGACAGCGGCCGTGCGATTCATGCCTGGAACGCGCTGTGCTGGCGGATGACCTGGCGTCCGCTGGCGCCTGAGCGGGGCGTTTCGCTGACCAACGGCACCCTCGCTTCGTCGCCAGCCGGACATGGCTTCGACTGGCGAATTCCCGCCGTCACCGGCGTCACCATCGAGCGCGACGGTGTGCCTCCGCGGCTGTCCATCATGCTCGACGGGCACGAACCGGAAGCTTGCGATCTTATTGCGCAGTATGTGCCGCTCGCACCTTCGAAGAGATACCGGCTCCGATTCCGCTACCAGACCGATGGGATCGCGCATGATTCCGGCCTGCGATGGCATATCGAGGACGCGGCCACGAATCGAGAGTTGACCTTCGACTCAGCCGATCTTGCGAGCGAGCAGGAAACAGACGGCACCGCTCGGTTTTCGGCTCCTGGCGGCGTCTCGCTCGCGCGGCTGGCGCTCAGTTATCGCCGCAGACCCGGCACCGTGCGCATCGAAGGCCGGGTGTCGCTCTCGGCGGTGTCGCTCGGCTTCGAGCCATGAACCACCGGCTAGCCGATGCGACGGCTCTGGTGCTGTTCACCGGCATCCTGACCTGCTGGGCGCAGGGCTTCTGGCCGGTGGCTCTCGTAGAATGCGGCGCTTTTCTGCTGGCCGGCATCTGGATCATCCGCTGGATGGGGACCGCTGCTCCGCCCGTGAGTTCTCCGGGGCTGGTTCCGCTCGCGTGCATGATCATTTGGGGCGCGCTACAACTGGCCGCCGGGCGGTCCGTCTACTGGTTTGAAACCGCGACGTCGCTCGCGGCGTGGGCGTCAAATGGAGCGATCTTCTTCGTGGCGCTTCAGGTCTGCGCCGAGACGCAAACGCGCAATCGTTTTATTCGTTCCATATTATGGTTCGGGTTTGCGGTCAGCCTTCTCGCGGTGGTGCAGTATTTCACCTCGGGCGGGAAGATCTTCTGGCTGTTCCCGACTCCTTACCTCCGCACGCTCGGTCCATTCGTTTATAAGAATGAGTGCGCTGCGTTCCTCGAGCTGGTGTTTCCGCTGGCTGTTTATCAGGCGCTGGTCGATGGCCGCCATGCTCCCGTCTATATAGCGATGGCCGCCACGATGTTCGCTGCGGTGATCGCCGCAGCTTCCCGAGCCGGTACCGTGCTGCTGGCGGCGGAATTATTGGTGATCCTGATACTGGCCGGGAGCCGCGGTCTGATACCACACGCGAATTTGGCGAAAACCCTGCTGCGGATCGGGGCCCTGTGCCTTGTCCTCGCGGCGGTGGTGGGCTGGCAGGTGACGCTGGAAAAATTTCGCGAGCCGGAGCCATACCGCGTCCGGCGCGAGCTGCTTTTGTCTTCCATCAATATGATCGGCGACCGCCCTTGGATGGGCTTCGGACTCGGGACTTGGCCTACGGTCTACCCGGCCTATGCCCGGTTCGACAACGGGCTGGTTGCCAACCATGCGCATAACGACTGGGCCGAATGGGCGGTGGAGGGCGGGCTGCCCTTTTTCGGGCTGATCGCGCTGCTTGCGGCTTGGAGCGTGCCGCGCGCGGCGGATTCCGTGTGGGGAATCGGCATTACGGCCGTATTTGTGCATAGTTTGGTGGACTATCCGCTTCGCGAGCCGGCGGTTGCGGCGCTGCTGTTCGCGATGCTTGGGGCTCTGGCCGGCCGCGGAAGGACTATTGCCGCCACTTTTGAGTGAGAGGCCGCGCGAAGCCCTGGCACTAGTGCTCTGAAGCAAATGAAAAACTTGCGTGCCGCGCTGATTTTGCAGGGGTTGTGTCTGATGATCCCCAATCAGCCCGCGGTCGCCCAAACGCCCGAATCGAATCTTTCCGTTCTACAGGCGGCGAATTTGCCGGCGCAGAAAATTGGGGCGGACGATCTGATTGCTGTTTCGGTTTACGATTCGCCGGAGCTGACGCGCACTGTGCGCGTGTCGACCGAAGGCCAAATCCGGCTGCCGATGCTCGCGAAGCCGATTCCTGCTGCGGGCCTTGCACCGAGCGAACTCGAAGCTGCGATCGGCCAGGCCCTCCGGGAAGGGAAGATTCTGGTCGATCCCGTGGTTACTGTGACGGTGGCTGAGTATCGAAGCCGGCCGATTCAGGTAGCAGGAGCGGTGAAGCGGCCTTTGACGTTTCAAGCCTTTGGAAATGTCACCCTGCTCGATGCCGTTACCCGCGCCGAGGGCCTGGCGCCCGAAGCCGGGACGGAAATCCTGCTGACGCAAACGGCACAGAGCGGCAAGCGGGAAACCAAGCGCATCCCGGTGAAAGCTTTGCTCGAGAATGCCGATCCGGAGTTCAACCCGCGGCTCTCGGGCGGCGAAGAAATCCGCGTGCCTGAAGCGGGCAAGATTTACGTGGTGGGCAGCGTGAAACATCCCGGCGCCTTCGTCCTGAAGGACGACTCCGGAACCAGCGTGCTCAAAGTGCTGGCGCTTGCTGAAGGGCTGGCCCCGTTCGCGTCGAAGCAAGCCTACATCTACCGGCGGCGGCCGGACGCCGCCGACAAGCAAGAAATTCCAATCGCGCTCAACCAGATCATTCAGCGCAAAGCTCCGGATGTGACGCTCAGCGCCGACGATATCCTCTACGTTCCGGATGCAAAAGGCCGGCGGCTGAGTGTTTCGGCGCTGGAACGGATCGCCGGCTTCGGTGCAGCGACAACATCGGGCCTGCTGATCTGGCGGCGGTAATCATGACCCGCAATCTGCCCGCTCCGGCTGAAATGGTTCACGCGCCGGCCTATCCCGTTTGGCCGGCGGCGCCGGAGCCGGAACAGGATGACGCCGCGCCTCCATTCGCGCATCATCTGTGGGTACTCAAGCGGAGCCGCTGGAAAATTCTCTCGTTCATCGTGGCCTGCGAGCTAGCAACGCTGATCGTGTCTTCGCGCGTCACTCCCATTTACGAATCCACGGCAGTCATCGATATCGACCGCCAGGCGCCTTCGGGGGTGATCGGCGAAGAAGCCACGCGCGCCAATGCCAATGACTCGGACCAGTTTCTGGCGACGCAGATCAAGCTCATCCAGGCCGACGCCGTGCTACGGCCGGTGGCGCAGAAATACCGGCTGCTCGAGCGCGAGCAGCAATTCGAAGACCTGCCCAAGCTCGGCATCGCCCAGGTGGAAGGCGCGCCGATCCTGCTGCGGCGGCTTAAAGTCACCCGGCCCCCCAACACGTATCTCTTGCTAATCAGTTACCGCTCGCCCGACCCGCGGCTGGCGAGCGACGTGGCGAACGCGATCGCCAGCTCTTATCTCCAGCACACCTACGACATCCGCGTGAAGTCTTCGACCAATCTTTCCTCCTACATGGAAAAGGAACTCGAAGAGCTGAAGGCCAAGATGGAATCGTCGACCCAGCGAGTTCTGGCTTTCGAGCGGGAGCTGAACGTCATCAATCCCGAAGAAAAAACCAATATCGTCTCCGCCCGGCTGCTGCAATTGAATACCGAGTACACCAACGCGCAGTCCGATCGTGTGCGCAAGGAGGCGGCGTATAACTCGGTTCGCGGAGGCAGCTTTGCGGCGGCCCAGGTCTCGACGCAAGGCGAGGCTCTGAAAAAACTCTCCGAGCGGCTGAACGAATTGCAGGAAAAATTTGCGGAAGTTTCCGGGCATTTCGGCGCGAACCATCCCGAGTACAAGAAAGCCGCGGCGCAGTTGAACGAAGTCGCCTTGCAGGTCGAGCGCGCGCGGGCCAATATCGCGCAACGCGTGGAGAGCGAATATCAGGAATCGGTGAATCGCGAGCGCATGCTGGCGAAAGCCGTTGGTGAGACGAAGGCCCAGTTCGATCAGTTAAACGCGCACTCGTTCGAATACCAGAATCTAAAACGCGAGGCCGAGGGCGATAAAAAGGTTTACGACGAACTAGTCCGCAAGATCAAAGAAGCCGGAATCAACGCCAGCTTTCAAAACAGCGCCATTCGCATCGCAGACGCGGCCCGGCCCGGCTCGAAACCGGTTTTTCCGCGGCTGGGATTGAATCTGATCGTGGCGCTGCTGCTTTCGACCGTCCTTGGAGCGGGCGCGGCGATCGTCAGCGATTCATTGGACAAGACCGTCCGCGATCCCGAGTTGGTTCCGCGCCTGCTAAATACCGACGTGATCGGCTCGCTGCCCATGGTCAAGCACTGGCGGGCGCGCCTCAGCACCGTGCCTGTGAACGGCAGCAAGAATCAGGCACTGGTCCGCGCAGAGGATCGCGACGATCCGGTAGCTACGGCGTATCGCGAAGCCGTACGCGCGCTGCGCAACTCTATCCTGCTTGCGGATTTCGACCATCGCGTCCGTTCGCTGCTGGTGACCAGCGCGTCTCCCGGCGAAGGCAAGTCGACGATTGCCGTGCACCTGGCGTTGACGCACGCTGCGCAAGGGCAGCGAACTCTGCTGATCGATGGCGATCTGCGCCGCCCGAGTGTCCACCGGCGGTTCCAGATGCCCGGAACGGTTGGGCTTTCAAGCGTGCTGGTTTCGGAAATGAATTGGCGCGATGCCGTGCTGAAACCGGCCGGGATGCCGGATCTCGATATTCTGCCTGCGGGCCCGCCTTCCTTGCGCGCGGCGGAGCTGATCGGGCGGCACTTGATGCGGCTGGTTGAGGAAGCCTCGGCCGATTACGACCTGGTGGTGCTGGATGCGCCGCCGCTATTGGGTTTCGCGGAGCCGCTCGAGATGGCCACCGCGGTGGATGGAGTGGTCGTGGTGACGCGCGCCGGCCGGACGACGCGCAAAGCCGTGGCTTCGGTGCTCGCCACGCTGGCGCGGCTGCGCGCCAATACGCTCGGGATCGTGCTCAATGAAGTGCGCAAGGACATGAGCGAAGGCTATTACTACTATTCAACCTACGCCAAATACTATCGCGCGGACCGCAAGCGCGTCGCCGAGATCAAATGAAGACGATCATTCTCGCCGGAGGCCTGGGCACGCGCCTGGCCGAAGAGACGCAACTGAAGCCCAAGCCGATGGTCGAGATCGGCGGCAAGCCGATTCTCTGGCACCTGATGAACCTTTACGCGGCGCACGGTTTTTCGGAATTCATCGTGGCGCTGGGTTACAAGGGCGAGTGCATCAAGCAATACTTCCTGAACTTTTACGCGCTCAACAACGATTTGACCATCGACCTCAGCCGCGGCGACATGACCGTTCACGAGCGAAGGCAGCCTGGGTGGAAGGTGCATCTGGTCGATACCGGCCTGCGCACGGAGACCGGCGGGCGGATCAAGCGGCTGCGCCAGTGGATCGGCGGCCAGACGTTCATGCTGACATACGGCGACGGCGTAGCGGACGTGAATATTAAAGAACTGGTCGCCTTTCATCACTCGCACGGAAAGTTAGCGACGGTTTCGGCGGTGCGGCCGCCGGCGCGCTTCGGCGGGATGCGTCTCAATGGCGGAGGCCAGATTGCCGAGTTTACCGAGAAGCCCCAAGCCGGAGAGGGCTGGATCAACGGCGGGTTCTTCGTGCTGGAACCGGGGGTCGCGGATTTCATCGCCGGCGACGAAACCGTCTGGGAGCGGGATCCGCTGGAATCGCTGGCCCGCGCCGGCGAGCTGATGGCGTATCACCACGCGGGATTCTGGCAGCCGATGGATACGCTGCGGGAAAAAATGCTTCTCGAAAAACTGTGGAATTCCGGGCAGGCGCCGTGGAAGGTGTGGAATTGAGCGAATTCTGGCGCGAGCGGCGGGTTTTTGTTACGGGAGCGACCGGCCTGGTGGGCTCGTGGCTGGTGCGGGCGCTGGTCGGACAAGGCGCGCGCGTGGCTGTTCTGGTGCGCGATTGGGACCCGCAGAGCGAGTTGATCCGCAGCGGCCTCGTGGGCCGGACCAATGTGATCAGCGGGCCGGTCGAAGATTTCGCCACGCTGGAGCGCGCGCTGGTCGAGCACGAGATCGACAGCGTCTTTCATCTTGCAGCCCAGACCATCGTGGGGGCGGCGCTGCGGAGCCCGCTGGCGACCTTCGAAGCGAACGTACGTGGAACGTATCACCTGCTCGAAGCGTGCCGGCGTCAGGGCGAGCAGGTCAGGTGCGTGATCGTGGCCTCGAGCGACAAAGCCTATGGCGCGACCGACAGCTTGCCGTATACCGAGGCCATGCCGCCCTTGGGACGGTACCCCTACGATGTCTCAAAATCATGCGCGGACCTGATCGCGCATTCCTATCACCACACCTACGGGCTGCCGGTCGCGGTGGCACGCTGCGGCAATATTTACGGCGGCGGCGACCTGAACTGGAGCCGCGTGGTTCCGGGGACGATTCGCAGCCTGCATTTCGGGCAGAGACCGGTGGTGCGCAGCGATGGTTCGTTTACGCGGGATTACCTGTATGTCGAAGATGCGGTTGCGGGCTACCTGCGCCTGGCGGAGTCGATCGCGCTGACCGGAGTGTGCGGCGAGCCGTTTAATTTCGGGCCGGAATCGCCGTGCGCGGTGCAAGAGATCGTGCGAGCCGTGCAAAAAGTGATGGGGCGCGAGGATCTGGAGCCGGATGTCCGCGACACGGCGCGCGCTGAGATCCGGCACCAGTATCTTTCATCCGAGAAAGCGCGGCGCGTGCTCGACTGGCGCCCGCGATATTCGCTCGCGCAGGGAGTCGAGCGCAGCGTGCAATGGTACCGCGAGTTTTTCAGGAGGGCGGCATGAATCCGGTTCTGGTGACCGGCGCGTCGGGTTTTATCGGCGGACATCTGATGCGCCGGCTGGCGCTTGAAGGCTTCGATGTGGTGGGGATATTTCACAAAGCCCAGGCGCAAGAAGACAAGCGGATGTTTCGCATCGACCTGCGGGATACAGCGGCGTTGCAGAAGCTGTTTCGGGAATTCCAATTTGCGGCCGTATTTCACCTGGCGGCCTCGGGAGTGGTCTCCGGCACGGAAAATCTGGACGAGCTAGTCGAGGTCAACACGCTCGGAGCGGCGGCGCTGGGACGCATCGCGCTCGAGTATGACGTCCAACGTTTCATTTACGTCGGTTCTGGGTTCGAGTATCGAGCGCAGGCGCAGCCGATCGACGAGTCGGTGCCGCTGGGCGCTCCCAACCTTTACGGTGCTTCGAAAGCCGCGGGCTGGCTGATGCTGGACGCGCTGGCGCGGCTGGAGGGCCTGCCGCTGGTGACGTTCCGGCCGTTCAGCATTTACGGACCGGGCGAAAACCCGGCCAAGCTCGTGCCCTATGTGATTCTTCAGGCTCTGCGCCGCGAGCCGATCCGTTTAACACTCGGCAGCCAGGTGCGCGATTACGTTCATGTCGATGATTTAGTGGAAGCGCTGCGGACGGGCTTGACTGCGCGCGTGGCGACGGGCCGGGTCTACAACGTGGGTTCCGGTCCCGATGAAGCGATGAGCGTCCGCCAGTTGGCCGAGCAGATCCTCGAGATCATGGGCATCTCACTGCGGCTCTGCTGGTTTGACCGTGCCAGCCGCAGCCGGCGCGATCCGCCGTACCTGGTTTCCGATCCGACCCGCGCGCATGTGGAACTCGGCTGGCGGCCGCGTATGCGCTTGCGGGAGGGCCTGGAACGCACGATCGGCTGGTACCGGGCCACTGAAGTCAAGGAGATTTCCGCTTGAAATGGCTGATTACGGGCGGCGCCGGATTCATCGGCGCCAACACGGTGGCGGCGCTGGCCCGCGCGGGCGAGAAATGCGCCGTCGCCGATAATTTTCACCGGGCAGGCGCGCAGTACAACCGGGTGTACCTGGCGGAGCGTTTTCACGTTGCCGTCGATTATCTCGACGTGCGTTTTCCCGATCAGGTTGACGCTTACTGGGCGGCGCACCGGGATGTGGATGTAGTGCTGCACCTTGCGGGGCAGGTATCGCTGGTCGCGTCCTTGAGCGACCCGCGATACGACTTCGAGACCAATGCGCTCGGCACGTTCAATGTGCTGGAAGCCACGCGGCGATATTTGCCGGAAGCGCGAGTAATCTTCGCCAGCACGAATAAAGTCTACGGCGACCTGCGCGACTTGCCGGTGGACGAGACCGAAACGCGCTACACGCTGCCCGGGCTTCCGGCGGGCATCGCGGAAGACCGGCCGATCGAGCTGCACGGTGGCTATTCCTGCTCGAAAGGTGCGGCGGATCAGTACGCGCTCGATTATCACCGGATCTACGATCTCTCGACCATCGTTTTGCGGCAATCCAGCGTTTATGGCGGGCGGCAGTATGCGTCGGAAGATCAGGGCTGGGTCGCGTACTTCGTGCAGATGGGTATCGAACGGCGCAAGTTTCGCATCAGCGGGAATGGCAAGCAGGTGCGCGACCTGCTGCACGTTTCGGACCTGGTGAAATGTTACCGCGCAATTGCAGGCGCGCCACGCGAGAGCCTGGCGTTTGGCCAGGCGTTTAACATTGGCGGCGGGCCGGACACGAGCCTGTCGCTTCTGGAGCTCTTCGAACATCTCAAATCGGATTATGGATTCTCGTTTGAATATAGCGCCGGTCCGCCTCGCACCGGCGATCAGAAGGTCTTCATCGCCGATACGAGAAAGGCGCGCCAGTACCTGGGCTGGACGCCCTCGGTTTTGGTCGAAGAAGGGCTGGACGAGCTGGTCGAATGGTCGAAGGCGAGGTGGGCCGCGTGAGCGTGAGCCGCAACGCCTTGCATGCCGCGGCCGGCTTCGTAGTGCCCACCGTGGTGGTGTTGGCCAGCTATCCGGTGCTGGTCGGAAAACTGGGCGCGGCGGCGTTCGGGGTGTATTTGCTTGCGGCGTCGGTTAGCGGCACGCTGACGCTGCTCGATCCTGGATTTTCAGCGGCGACGCTCAAATTTGTCGCCGAGGACCTCGCCGCCAGCCGGCTCGAAGCGGCGGCAGAGGTCATCGTGACTTCCGCTGTTTTCTATACCGGATTAGGAATTGCGGCGGGTGGGCTGGTCGCTGCCGTTGCGCCGTGGCTTGTGACGATCTTTCGGATCGACGTGCCTTTGGCGGCCGACGCGGTGCGCGTTTTCCGTCTTTCGGGATTGCAATTCGCCGTGCTGCTGCCGGCTACGCTGTTTGTCTCGATCGCCAAAGGCATGCAGCAGTTCGACCGGTCCACCATATTTGTTTCGCTGCTGGCGATTGCAAATTACGGTGGCGCGGCCTTAGCGGTTCTGCTCGGTGCGGGACTGGTTGGAGCGGTGGTTGGCGGTTTGGTGGGCAGCACGATTGCGCTCGCGGCAATCACAATGGACGGGATCCGGCTATGTCGGGCGCGCGGCATTCATCTAGCGTGCGCCCGGCCCACCGCCTTTCGGCGCTTATTCGGATTCGGCTGGGTGATGGCCGTCAATTCGCTTTCCGGCTTTCTGCTGTATCAGGTCCAGAAGTATCTGGTGGGTGCGGCCATGGGTCCGGCGGCCGTAACGGTTTACCAGACGGCGGCGATCGTGCCATCGAAAGTTCACGCCGCGGTGAATGCGTCCACAGAAGTTCTGTTCCCATTTTCGAGCAGCTCGCGCGACCGCACCGCATTGCGCCGGGTGTATTTGCGGATGCTCGGCGGGAGCGGCGTGGTTGCACTGGGCGGATTCGCGGCCCTCACTGTGCTCGCGCGGCCCGTGCTTGCATGGTGGATCGGGGCGCCGCTTGCAAGATCAGTGGCTCCGCTGGTTCCTATTTTTGCGCTGGCGTATGTGTTTCTGGCGCTGTCTCCTGCGCCGTTCCATCTGGTGAACGGCTTAGGCCGGCCAGGCCTCAATACGATCTTTTACGCTGCGAACGCGCTGATTAATCTCGCGCTCATCGGCGTCTTTGCGCTCTCCGGGCTGACGCTGGAGAAATTCGCCTGGGCGTTTGCCGTCGCGAACATTTTGACGTGCATCGCCTATCAGGCAGCGATTGAAGCGGTAATCTGGCGCGCGACGCCGCAACTGGCGGAGGCGGCACTGTGAGCGCGCCCCTGGTCAGCATTATGGTGCCGGTCTACAACCGCCGCGAGCTGCTCGCGGATTGCCTGAAATCAGCGCTTGCCCAGACCTGGCGCGATCTCGAAGTGGTTGTGGTCGATAACGCCTCGACCGACGGCACCTGGGATGTCTGCCGAGCGTTTGCCCGTGCGGATTCGCGGGTTCGGATTTTCCGCAATGCGGAGAACATTGGCCCCGTGCGCAACTGGCAACGCTGCTTTCGGGAAGCTGAGGGGCGCTACGGCAAGCTGCTGTTTTCCGACGACGTGCTGTCATCGCATTATCTCGAAAAGACACTGCCGCTAATGCGCGACCCGCACGTGGCGTTTGTATTCACCATGGCGCTGGTCGGCGAGAATCCCGGAGCGAGCCGCCTGGCCTATCGCTTTGACACGCGCACGGGCAGGTTTGCGCGCGGCCATTACATCCGGCGGGCGCTATTGGGCACGCGTGTCCCGGTCTCTCCCGGCGCCGCGCTGTTTCGTGTCAGCGATCTACGCGGCAGCCTGCGGCTGAGCATTCCCTCGCCTTCGCTCTCGGACTTCGAGCAGCACGGTGCGGGGATCGACCTGCTGCTTTACCTGATGACCGCGGTGCGGTACGAGGACGTTGGTTACGTGGCGGAGCCATTAGTGTTTTTCCGGATGCATGAAGGCTCTATCACGCACTCGGGCGATTCGCAAATCGCGGATGCCTACCACCAGGCGCGCATCTGGTTTGCCGCGCACACCGAAGACCGCTGGATGCTGGCTTCCACGATGGCGGGCGCGTGGTTAAGCACCATGAAGTGCCGGCGCCGGCTGATCAGCCCGGGATCATTTGCCGCGCGTTTCTGGCCCGAACCAACCGGAGAGTTGAACGCATGAACATCGGCATCGTCACGATCTCCTATAACCAGGCGAAGTACCTGGCGGAAGCGATTGACTCGGTCCAGGTCGCGGATCCCGAGCGGCTGGAATACGTGATCGTCGATCCCGGCTCGACCGACGGTTCCCGCGAAATTATCGAGCGCCACCGGCGGCGGTTTTCCCAAGTTCTACTGGAACCCGACCAGGGACCACCGGACGGCTTAAACAAAGGTTTCCGCGCAACCTCGGCGGGCATTCTCGGCTATCTCAACTCCGACGATCGTTTTTCTCCGGGATCGCTCGATTACGTGCTGGACTATTTTGAGAGGCATCCGTCGATCGACGTGCTTTGCGGGGCGATTCGTATCGTGGACGAGCACGGCAATCGCAGCCTGCGCGGCCGCACGCCCGATCCCGTGGATCTGCGGCGCTACGCGTACGAAACCTGTTTTTTCTGGCAGCAGGCGACTTTTTTCCGGCGCGAAGCGTTCCTTAAGACCGGCGGTTTTAACGCCGAAAGCAAGACGGCCTGGGATGGCGAGCTGGTGGTCGATATGGCACTCGCCGGGTGCCGTTTCGGGTATACCAACAAACTGCTTGGGGATTTCCGGATCTATAGCGAGTCGATCACCGGTTCGGGGAGGTTCAGCGCCGCGTTGCGAATGGATCGCGAGCACATGCGGGAAAAAATTCTTCGAGCCGGGGTGCCGCGTGCGTCTGCTTTTGAAGCCCGCATCATGAAGACGCTCTATAAATTCAATCTGCGCCGGCACTGGTCGTATCTTTTTGCGCCTGAGGAACTGGAGGTTTCGCGATGACCTTGGCTACGCTGCGCTCCCAGATTCTGACGCAGGCTGCCCGCTATCACGGCGCGGCTTTTCCCGAGCACGATTTTGTGCCTGGAGAGACGCCCATACCGGTTGCGGGGCGAGTGTTCGATGCCGACGAGCTGATGCACCTGGTGGATGCGTCGCTGGATTTCTGGCTGACGAGCGGCCGCTATGCCGCGCGCTTCGAGCACGAATTCGCGCGGTTTATTGGGGTGCGCCATGCCGTGCTGTGCAACTCCGGCTCTTCGGCCAACCTGCTGGCCGTGGCGGCGCTCACTTCGCCCCGGCTGGGCGAGCAGCGGCTGAAATCAGGCGATGAAGTGATCACCGTGGCCGCGGGCTTTCCCACTACCGTATTCCCGCTGGTGCAGTATGGCCTGGTTCCCGTATTCGTTGACGTCGATCTAGGCTCTTATAACGCGAACCCCGATCGAGTCGCCGAAGCGATCACGCCGCGGACGCGCGCCATCATGCTGGCGCACACCTTGGGAAATCCCTTCGATCTCGATGGCATCGGCGAACTCGCACGGCGGCACGATTTTTGGCTGATCGAAGACAACTGCGACGCGCTCGGCTCTACCTGGCATGGCCGGCGTACGGGAAGCTTCGGGCATTTGGCCACGGCGAGTTTCTACCCCGCGCACCACATCACCATGGGCGAGGGCGGATGCGTGCTGACCGATCAGCCGCTATTGAAGACGATCGTCGAATCGTTTCGCGACTGGGGACGCGACTGCTGGTGTGATACGGGCGCAGACAACACCTGCGGCAGGCGCTTCGCCGGACAGCATGGCGAGCTGCCCCCCGGCTACGACCATAAATATGTGTACACTCATGCCGGCTACAACCTGAAGCTCACCGACATGCAGGCCGCCATCGGCGTCGCGCAATTGCACAAGCTGCCCGCCTTCATCGAGACGCGTAAGTATAACTGGAAGCTGCTGCGCGAGGCGCTGGCAGGCTTGGAAGATGTTCTGATTTTGCCGTCGGCAGCCAACGATGCCGAGCCGAGCTGGTTCGGTTTCGCGGTTACGCTTCGTGAAGACGCACCTTTTTCCCGCCGCGAGCTCGTCGAGTATCTCGAGAGCCGCCGCATCTCGACCCGTATGCTGTTCGGCGGAAATCTCACGCTGCAGCCGGCGTTTGCGGGAGTCAACTACCGCGTTTCAGGCGAACTCGCCGCGACCGACGCGATCATGCAGCGCACCTTCTGGGTGGGAGTCTACCCCGGGCTGACCGAACCTATGATCCGTTACGTGGCCGCCAGCTTCCGCGAGTTTATCGGGCAAAAAAGCCGGACGCCGGCTGTCGTGGCGGTATCCTGACCGTGGCGGCGTCAGCCACACAACTGGCCGCGCTCGCAGCCGGAAACCCGGCGCTCCGGTCGCGGCGCATGCCTCATATGTTAGCCGCGCTGGCGATTGGCTTCGCTACGCCGTTTCAACTGGAATGGGGCGGCGTGATCTACGCGAGCGAAATCCTGCTGGCGCTATTAGCTTGCTGGGCGCTTGCCACGAACCTCGGCAATCGAGCGTTCTGGCGGCGCCCGCTTCTTACCCTGATTGCCCTGCTCGGCGTGACGATGCTGGCCTATGTCGTGACCGATCTCGCGCTGGCCACCGAATTCCAGAATATGGCCCGGGGATGGGCGCGCCTCATTTTCCTTGCGACTAATTTCATCGGCCTTTACTTCCTCTGCCGACGCAATCCATTCAACATCTTGATCTACGCGGTTGCTTCCGCGGCAGGCATGCTGGCCTTCGTGATCTTGACCGGCCGCTTGCTGGATGACTGGAAGTTCGGCGCTTCCACGCCCGTGACACTGCTGGTGGCCTGCCTGGTTCCGGTTCTGCGCCGCCGCGGGGTGCTCGTAGGCTCGATCGCGCTGGCAGCCGTGGGCGTAGCGCACATCGCGCTCGATTCGCGTGAAATCGGCGGAAATTGCCTGCTCGCCGGTGTGCTGCTGTTGGCGCGCTGCTCATCGGTGCTGCGACTGCGGTCGATCTCCTGGGCGATCCTGGGCGTTCTGGCGCTGGCCGGCATCGGCGTGCTGCTTTATGCCTACGTGCTCACGGACGAAGAATACGGACAGCGGCGCCAGTTCTCGAATGCCTGGCGGACGGCGGCACTGGTGACCGCTATGGATGGCATCACCCAATCGCCGTGGATCGGAAATGGATCGCAGGCCAACAGTTTCGAATTCCAGTCGCGCTACGACGCAATCTTCGCCGAACGCACGGGTGTTCGTTACCGCGGACAGCAGACCGATACATCCACGTTCTCCCCGCACTCCCAAATTTTGCAGGCCTGGTTCGAGGCTGGTGTTTTCGGCGCCACGTTTTTCGTTTACCTGGGCTGGCGTTTGGTCGCAGGCTTCCGCTTCTGCATCTTCAGCCGCCGGCTGGATGCCTTTTCCGTGTTATTCGCGTACTTTCTTTTGCGCGCTACCTGGCACCTGCTGTTCAGCCCGTTTGCCGGGCTGGCCCGGCTCGATGTAGCGGTCGCCGCGGTGATCGTCTGTCTGCTCGACGCCGAACGCCGTGCGGAAGTGAGATTCGCCCGATGACGGCTCTGGTCAAAGGCGCTCTGGATCGTCTGGGGCTTGCGCCGCTGGCTTTCCGTACCCGCGAGCGGCTGCGCGCCGTCCGGTTTCGCCGGCGCGCCGTAAGGGCGCCCGATGGATTGCCCATCCCGCCGGCGCGGCTGATGGTGCTCGTAACCGGGTCGGCGGATACGCGCTGGTACGTGCATGGCGGCAAACTGGCGGCGGAGAGCATCCTAGAAACGCTCGATCAGGCCGGCGTGGCACCGGCTGATTTTCATTCCGTTCTGGATTTTGGCTGCGGATGCGGCCGTGTGATCCGGCAGTGGAAGTCTTTCGAAATCAAAGAGCTGCACGGTTCCGATTACAACCGTGAGCTAGTCGAGTGGTGCCGGAAAAACCTGCCGTTCGCAAAATTTCAGTCGAACACCCTAGAGCCGCACCTCCGTTACGCCGATCATCAGTTTGAGTTTGCGTATGCGCTCTCAGTTCTGACGCATACGCCGGAAACCTTACAGCAGCCGTGGATCGACGAGCTCTGGAGAATCCTCCGGCCGGGGGGATACCTCCTGATCACCACGCAGGGCGCCGAATTCCTGCAAAAACTCAGCGTTTCGGAGCGCGACCGCTTCCGGCAGGGGGAGCTTGTGGTTCGCTACGACCAGGCTGCCGGGACCAATCTTTGCAGTGTTTATCACCCCGAGAAGTATGTCCGCGAGAAGCTGGCGTCGAAATTTACGATAGCGGCCAGCCGTCCGGGAGCTGCGACGGGCAACGGCAATCAGGATATTTATCTGCTCGGCAAACCCGGATGAGGATTCTACAGTGTGTGGGTGATATTAACCCGGCGCTGGGCGGCAGCGTAGAAGCCGCGCGTCAACTCTCGATCGGGCTCGATGACCTGGGACATCGCGTCGAACTGGTAACGCTGCGGCGTGCTCAGCCCGAATGGGCTCGCGAATGGCGGGGTGCGGTACATGACGCGGGTCCTGCCGCCACCTACTATCTCTACAGCTCGCGCCTGCACCGATGGATCGAAGAACGCGCACCGGATTATGACGCCATCGTCATCCATGGTCTGTGGCGGTATACAAGCATCGGCGCCTGGCGAGGGTTGCGGCGCCATCGGGTGCCGTACTTCGTTTTCGCGCACGGCATGCTCGATCCATATTTCAAGCGGGCATTCCGCTGGAAGCATGCGAAGAAATCGCTCTGCTGGCGGATAGCCGAGTCGCGCGTCATCCGTGAAGCCAGGGCGGTGCTGTTCACCTCCGAAGAGGAAAAGCTGCGCGCGCGTTCGACTTTCACGCCATATCAATGCCGCGAACATGTGGTCGGCCTGGGCATCCGCGGACCCGGCGGTGATCCTGTTGAAGAGCGCCGTGCCTTCTTCACCGCCTACCCGGAGCTTGCCGGCACGCGCATCGTGCTTTTTTTCGGCCGCATTCACCCGAAGAAAGGCTGCGATCTGCTGATCGAAGCCTTCGCGCGCGTGGCGCCGGGCGACCCGCGATTACAGCTGGTGATCGCCGGTCCGGATGAGTGCGGCCGGCAGGCGGATCTTGCGCGCCAGGCTGCGGGGAACGATCTGGGCCATCGAGTTACTTTCACCGGACCGCTCTACGGCGCTCTGAAATGGGGCGCAGTGCATGCGGCTGACGTCTTCGCGCTGCCGTCGCACACCGAAAATTTCGGGATCACGGTCGTCGAGGCGCTGGCATGCGGGGTGCCGGTGCTGATCTCGAATGAGGTCAACATCTGGCGGGAAATCGAGAATGACGGCGCCGGGCTGGTGGAGCCCCCGACCGTGGAGGGCGCCCATTCGCTGCTCAGCCGATGGCTCGGGCTCTCCGAAACCGGGCGCGACCGGATGCGGGCGAACGCGCGCCGATGTTTTCAAGAGCGATACGAGCTCGGGCGCTTCGCCCGAAGATTCCTGGAGTGCGTGACTGCAGCATGATCGACCTCTCTATCGTGGTGGTAAGCCACAATCATCGCGGCGCGATCGAAAAATGCTTCGAATCACTCTACTCGCTGCCCGATCGTGCGAGCTTTGAAACGCTGCTCATCGATAACACGTGCGAGGACGGCACGGCGGATTGGGTCGAGCAGAACTACCCCCAGGTACAGGTTCATCGCAACCGCACGCGCCGCGGATTTGCCGCGAACGCGAACGCCGGGATGAAATGGCTTTCACGCGGCCGCTACGTGCTGCTGCTTAATCCCGATGTCATCTCGATAGCCGGCGTGCTGGACGGCCTGGTCGCGTTCATGGACCGGCATCCCGAGGCCGCCATCGCTGCGCCGCGCCTGTTTTACGCCGACGGCACTTCGCAACCAAACTGCCGCCGTTTTCCGACTCCCGTTACGCTCGCCCAACGGGCGCTGCGACTCGATGCGCTTTGGAAAACTCCGCAGCTCCGCCGCTATCTGATTGACGAGGAAGAACACTCGTCGGCTGAGAAAGTCGACTGGGTCACCGGCGCGCTGCTGATCGCACGCCGGCCGGCGATCGCGGAAGTCGGGATGATGGACGAGCGTTACTTCCTCTACTGGGAAGATCTCGATTGGTGCTACCGCATGCGCAGAGCGGGATGGAAAGTGTACTACGTGCCCGAAGCCCGCGCCATCCACGGTTTCCGCCGCGAAGGAGTCCGGCGGCCGATCAGCCGCGCCGGCCTCGAGCAGTTGCTGGGCGCCATCAAATTCTTCCGCAAGTTCGGCTGGAGGGCAGGGAAGGCGGCTTGATGAGCGCGCACGTCATAGTACCCGACCTCAGCATCCGGCCCGCGGTCACGGCGCAGCGCGTGGCCGCCCGCACCGCTCGGCCCGTCGCTACGTCTCTGGTGCTGTTTGCCGCCGATGTCGCCGCCCTGTTCGCGGCACGCGCGCTGGCCGTCTGGACGTGGCAAGTTGTCCACCCGGCGATTGGGTTCGAAAATTTCCTTGGTTTCTGGCCGGCACTCGCGTTATTCGTCTTGACCTATGCGGCGCTGCATCTCTATAATCCCGGCGGGATGGGGCCGGTTGAGGAGTTGCGGCGCGCGGTCTCGGGAACCGGCTTCGTTTGCCTCGCGCTGACGGCATCGCTGTTCTTTCTGCAGCACGCCGGGCCATACTCACGAGGTCTGCTGGCAGTTTTTGGATGCTTCACGGCGCTTCTGGTACTCCTGGCGCGGGCGTCGGCGCGGCGGCTTTTTTCGGCTCGCGATTGGTGGGGCGTGCCGGTTGTGATTTTTGGCGCCGGCAGAACGGCGCGGATGCTCATCGAGCGTCTCAAAAAACACCCGGAGATCGGTCTGAAACCCGTCGCGTGCCTGGATGACGATGGCGGCAAGAGCGGCGACTGTGCGGGGGTGCCGGTGGTGGGTCCGCTCGCATTCGCGCCGGAGCTTGCGCGGTCGTTGGGAATTCGCCACGCGCTGATCGCCATGCCCGGAGTCGATCGCGAAATGTTGCTCTGGATCATGGAACGGTGGGGCGCGGCGTTCACCCACCTGATCCTGATCCCCAATCTGTTCGGTGTCGCGAGCCTTTGGGCGGCGACACGCGACTTGGGCGGCGTACTGGGTCTCGAGTTGCGGCAGAACCTGCTGCGGCCCGTGAGCCGCTGGACCAAGCGTGCGATCGACATCACGGCCGCAGTATTGATCGGCCTGGCGGCGCTGCCTGTGATTGCCTGCGCCGCGGTTTGGATCCGGCTCGCCGGTCGCGGCGGCGCCTTCTATTTTCAGGACCGTGAAGGAGAGGCGGAGCGGCGAATCCGCATTCCCAAACTACGCACCATGCACGCCGATGCGGAAACGCTGCTGTTCCGCATGCTCTCCGAATCCCCGGAGGCGCGTGCGGAATGGAGGTGCCATTTCAAGCTGAAGAAAGATCCACGAATCCTGCCCGGCATCGGCCGGTTTTTACGCCGCACAAGTCTCGATGAGCTGCCGCAATTGTGGAGCGTATTGAAAGGCGAAATGAGCCTGGTCGGGCCGCGCCCGTTTCCGCGGTATCACGTCGACGAGTTCAGCCCCCGATTCCGCGCGCTTCGCGGCAAGGTCCGCCCCGGCCTCACGGGCCTGTGGCAGGTTTCCGACCGCTCGAATGGCGATCTGGCCGTGCAGGAAGCGCTGGATACCTATTACATCCGTAACTGGTCGCTCTGGCTGGACCTTTATATTTTGGCGCGGACGGTTCGCGCTGTGCTGTTTCCGAAGGGCGCGTACTAAGCCGCCCAGCCGGATTTTCCACGTAGATGCTCAAACCGTCGCGCGATTTGCGAAACACCACCGCAGCACGCGCCGCCTACACGCCCCAGCAGTAATCTTCTACCGCGCGCTCGACCGATTCATCCTGCTCTGTGAGCCTCATCAGCTCCAGGCGAATCGCATCCACCAGCGCCGACCAACTCGCTTCGATCACGTTATCGGACACCCCGACAGTCGACCAGCTTTTGCGATGATCCGACCACTCGACCAGCACCCGCACCCGCGCCGCCGTCCCTTTCCGCGGCTCGAGCACGCGCACTTTGTAGTCCGTAAGCCGCACATCGGAAATGCGCGGATAGAGTGACGAGAGGCACTTGCGTAGGCACAAATCCAGAGCATGCACCGGGCCCTGGCCGCTCGTCGTCGCCGAATGCACGCCGTCCTGGGCGCGGAGATTCACCGTGGCGGTCGAACGCGATCCAACCGCGCCAGTCGATTTGGTGGTGACTTCGTAACCCTCCACGTCGAAGAAATGCACGCCGGGATGCAGGGCCTCGCGCACCAGCAGCTCGAAGGTCCCCTCCGCCGCTTCAAGCTCATAGCCCTGATATTCCATGTCTTTGATGCGCTCGAGCAGCTCGCGCCGCGCGTCTTCAGTGAGACGGTCGGCCAGGCCGTGCTGCTTCAGTTTGTACAGCACGTTGCCGCGCCCGGAAAGATCGCTCACCAGAACGCGCTGCCGGTTGCCGACCGATTCCGGCGTGACATGTTCGTACGTTGCAGAGTCCTTCAGCACAGCGCTCACATGCACACCGCCTTTGTGCGCAAAAGCGCTGTGGCCCACGAACGGCTGGTCGCCGCGCATCGGCAGGTTAGCCAGCTCGGCGATAAAGCGCGACACGGTCGTGAGGCTGGTCAGCCTCTCCGGACCGATTGTGGTGTGCCCCAGCTTCAATTCGAGATTGGCGATGATGGAACACAGGTTCGCGTTGCCGCACCGCTCGCCATACCCGTTCATGGTCCCCTGCACGTGCGTGCAGCCCTGCTCGATGGCCGCGATCGCGTTGGCTACCCCGACATCCGAATCGTTATGCGTGTGGATACCAAGCACGCCGTCGAAACGCTTGCGTACTTCCGCGACAATCTCGGTCAGCCTGCCGGTCAGCGTGCCGCCGTTGGTGTCGCACAGAACCAGCACGTCCGCACCCGCTTTCTGTGCGGCTTCGAGCGTGCGCAGCGCGAAATTCGCGTTCGCCTGATAACCGTCGAAGAAATGCTCGGCATCATAAACGACTTCCTTGCCGTTGTCTTTCAGGTAGCGCACGGTCTCCGAGATCAGCTTCAGATTTTCTTCTTCACTGATGCCCAGGGCGCGCGTGGTATGCAGATCCCAGCTTTTGCCGAAAATCGAAACCACCGGCGTCCCCGCGGCCACCAGCGCCACCACGTTGCGGTCCTGATCTACGCGATTCTTGGCGAACCGGGTCGACCCGAACGCCGTCAGCTTGGCGTGCGCGAGCTTCAGCTCCTTGCCCGCCCGTGCGAAAAAGTCTTTGTCCTTGGGATTCGATCCCGGCCAGCCGCCTTCGATGTAGTCGACGCCCAGCTCGTCGAGCTTTTGCGCAATGACCAGCTTGTCATCGGCCGAAAACGACACCGATTCGCCCTGAGTGCCGTCCCGCAGGGTGGTGTCGAATGTAAAAATTTTCATTTGCGCGCTGCCAGCGCCGGCTGATCCTCCGGTACACCGGTCTCCTTTTTCTTTTTGAGGAACGTCATCATCTCGCGCAGCTCGCGGCCCACCTGCTCGATCTGCTGATGGCGCGCCGCCTCGCGCATCGCCAGAAATTTCTTGCGGCCGGTCTTGTTTTCTTCGATCCATTGCCGCGCAAACTCGCCGGACTGCACCTCGCTCAGAATCTTGCGCATCTCGGCGCGCGTCTGCTCGTTGACCACTCGCGGCCCGCGCGTGTAATCGCCATACTCGGCCGTGTCCGAAACCGAGTAGCGCATGTAGCTCAAGCCGCCTTCCTGGATCAGATCCACGATCAGCTTCAGCTCGTGGAGGCACTCGAAGTACGCGATTTCCGGCGCGTACCCTGCGGCCACCAGAGTCTCAAAGCCGGCGCGGATCAGCTCGCTTGCTCCGCCGCACAGCACGCACTGCTCGCCGAACAGATCGCTCTCCGTTTCTTCTTTGAACGTGGTCTCGATCACGCCCGCTTTCAAACACCCGAGCGCCAGCGCATACGCCAGCGCGCGATCGAGCGCGTGGCCCGATGGATTCTGCTCGACAGCCACCAGCGCCGGAACGCCCACGCCCTCCGTAAACAGCTCGCGCACGCGATGCCCTGGCGCTTTCGGCGCAATCATCGAAACGTCCACGTCTGCCGGCGGGACAATCTGCTTGAAATGAATCGAGAATCCGTGCGCGAACATCAGCGTTTTGCCCGCAGTCATATGCGGCGCGATCTCTTTGTTGTAAAGATCGGCCTGGATGTGATCGGAAACCAGGATCATCACCACATTGGCGGCCTTCGCGGCGTCAGCTACCGTCATCACCTTCAGGCCGGCCGCTTCCGCCTTCTCCCAGCTCTTGCTGCCCCGATAGAGCCCGACCACCACATCCACGCCTGAGTCGCGCAGATTCAGCGCATGCGCGTGCCCCTGGCTGCCATAGCCGATAATGGCCACGGTGCGGCCCTTCAGATTATTCAGATTGCCGTCTTTTTCGTAATAGCGCTTCGCCATTTAATTCTCCTCAGTAATCTCAACCGTATCGCCCTGCCGCGGGGCCTGCCCTGTTCCGTTTGTGCCGCGTGAATCCATCGCTACCGGCGGCTGCAGCCGTAGTTTTTTCGCCTCGAGCGACATCGCCACCGCGCCCGACCGGATCACCTCGATATCCCCGTAACTGCGCATTACCTGGATAAACTCGTCCAGCTTCTCGGGGTCGTCGGTCGCCTCGAGCGCAAACCCGTCGGTCGAAGAATCGATCACCCGCGCCCCGAAAATCTCGGCTTCTTTGAGGACCGCGGTTCGCATCTCGAGCTGGGCGCGCACCCGGACCAGCACCAGGTCGCGGACCACCGCCCGGCTGTCGGTGAGGTCCGAGGCTTGCAGCACGTTCACCAGCTTGTTCATCTGCTTGATCACCTGCGCGCGCAGCGTGGGATCAATGTCCACCACGATGGTCATGCGCGAAAGCCCAGGGTCGAGCGTGCGCGCCACGGTCAGCGTTTCAATGTTGTAACCGCGCGCGGTCAGCACACCGGTCACGCGCATCAGCGCGCCCGGCTTGTTTTCGAGTAACAGCGAGATCACTTGCAGCATAAATTCCTTACTTGGGCACCGCCACCGGCTCGGGCGGTCCCATCACCATCTCGTGCACCGCGGCGCCGGCCGGAATCATCGGGTAAACATTTTCGTAAGGCGAGACCTTCACATTCAGCAGATACGGTCCCGGCTCGCGCACCGCTTCTTCGAGCGCTTCTGCGAGCTCATGCGGTTTCTCCACAATGCGTCCCTTGAATCCATAGGCGGCAGCCAGCTTTTGGGCGTCGGGAAAAGCATCCAGCTCCGCGGCGCTCAGCCGGTTGTTGTAAAACAGCTCCTGCCATTGCCGGATCATCCCCAGGTAGCCGTTGTTCACCACCACGATCTTTACCGGCAACCCGTAGCTTGCGATGGTTGAAAGCTCCGGAATCGACATCTGAAAACCGCCATCGCCCACGACTGCAAACACCAGCTTGTCCGGCCGCGCGAATTGCGCGCCGATGGCCGAGGGCAGGCCGAATCCCATCGCGCCCAGGCCGCCGGAGTTGATCCACAAGCGCGGCTCGTTGAAGCGGATCAATTGCGCCGCCCACATCTGGTGCTGGCCGACGTCCGACGCCACAATCGCCTGACCCGCCGAGAGCCGGTCGATCTCGGCCATCAGGTGCTGCGGCTTGATCTCGGTATCGGAGTACGCCGGAACCAGCGGATGCTCTTGCTTCCATCCGCGAACCTGCGACCACCACGCCTGCCGTGCGGCGGCCTGCTTAGCGCGGCGATTCGGCGCCATGTCCGTCAGAAACTTGTTCAGCCGCTCGAGAACACGTTTCACGTCCCCTACGATCGGCAGATCCGGAACACGATTCTTGCCGATTTCCGCCGGATCGATGTCGACATGAATCACCTTGGCGTGCGGAGCAAATGCCGAAATCCGGCCGGTTACCCGGTCGTCAAAGCGCACCCCCAACGCGATCATCACATCGCAATGCGACATCCCCATGTTGGACGCATAGCTGCCGTGCATGCCCGGCATGCTCACGAAATTGGGATGCTCGGCCGGCAAGCCGCCCAAGCCCATGAGCGTGCACACCACCGGAACATCCACTATCTCGACGAATTCGCGCAGCTCCGCCGACGCTCCCGCCGCAATAATGCCGCCGCCTGCATAAACCCACGGCCGCTCGGCGTCCCAGATCATCTGCGCCGCGCGCTTGATTTGACCGGTATGTCCCTCGGTGAACACTTTGTAGCCGGGCAGGTGAATGCTGGTCACCGGCGCGTAATGTCCCTGCGCCTGAAAAACGTCCTTCGGGATATCGACCAGCACCGGTCCCGGCCGCCCGCTGGCTGCGATGTAGAAAGCTTCGTGCACGATCTGCGGCAGGTCCGCCACGTTCTTCACCATGAAATTGTGCTTGGTGCACGAGCGTGTAATTCCGAACGTGTCCGCTTCCTGAAACGCATCGCTGCCGATCAGCTTGGTGGTCACCTGGCCGGTGATCGCCACCACCGGAATGGAATCCATCATGGAATCGACCAGCCCGGTAATCAGGTTGGTAGCGCCCGGCCCCGAGGTGGCGCAGCAGACACCGACTTTCCCTGTCGCCCGCGCGTAACCTTCCGCGGCAAAACACGCGTTCTCCTCGTGCCGCACCAGCACATGGCGGATGTGGTGGTCATACATTGCGTCATAGAGCGGCAGTGTGACCCCGCCCGGGTAGCCGAAAAAGCAATCCACGCCTTCGCGCACCAGGCATTCCAGCAGCATCTTGGCGCCGCTCATCAAATTCGACATGATCTTTGCCTCAAAAAATCGTCCACATAACAAAAAAGGCCATCAGCCGGTTTTCTTTCCCCCGCTGATGGCCTCGGAAAACCGATCCGAGCGGCCTACGCGGGGCCGGATACGATGACCAAAATAATAATGCTGACAGGAGATTCGGAAACGGCGAGCCGAAATGTGGAACCTTCGAACATTACTGAGGACTATGTTAACCCGAACGAAATCGCAAATGCAAGATAGCAGATTTATAAATTATTGTTATAGCCGTATTTTGTGCCCGCGCGCACTTGCGGCCCGGCATTGCCCGGCTTCGTTGCTGTGTTTTCAGCTTCGTTCGCAACCGCGTCCGTAATCTTCAGCACCGCATAGTGCTTCAAGGGGATAATCCTCTGTAAGATCCGCTGCATCTCAACTAGTGGAGGCAATAATCCATGCTCAACTGGAAATCATTTGCAGCCATTAGCGCCGCTTTTCTGCTGGCGGGCCTTTTTCAAACCGCCCGGGCAGATGAATGGAACAAAAAAACGTTCCTCACCTTTAACCAGCCCGTCGAGATTCCCGGACAGGTTCTGCCCGCCGGTACCTATGTATTTAAGCTGGCGGACTCCCAGTCGGATCGAGACATAGTGCAAGTTTTTAACAAAGATCAGGACCAGATTTACGCCACGATTCAGGCTATCCCGGACTACCGTCTGGAACCCACGGGCAAAACCGTGGTCACCTTCCAGGAAAGAAAGGCCGGAGCGCCCGAGGCAGTCAAGACTTGGTTCTATCCTGGGGCTCTGTACGGTATCGATTTCGTTTACCCGAACATGACCAACCGGATGGAGCTCGCCCAAAACACAGCTCCTAGCTCCGCACCGACAACAACGGCTCAACCGGAACAGCCAATGGCTCAGCAGGAACCGTCGATGAGTCAGACGCCGGCAACGGCACAGCCCAATACGGAGACGAACAACGAACAAAACCAAATAGCCCAGGCCACACCGCCTCAAGCTCCTGAGACGAACCAGCAGCCTCAGGCGAACCAGCCGTCTACTAATAACGAAACCACGGCTAACCAAAACACGACGCCTTCTCAGCCGTCCAAGATGCCGGCAACCGGCAGCGAGCTTCCGCTGGTTGGGCTTATCGGCCTGTTCCTGATCGGAACTGGCACGGCATTCGGGCTAGTTGCACGTAGGGTGTCGTAACTACAACGTTAGTGTGACAAGCCGCGCGCGGGCACGCGCCACCCGCGCAGCGAACCCGCCATGCAAACAAAAAGAACCAACTCGCTCGCGCGGAAATTCCTCAAGCTGATCTTGCGCCTGTCGGCTGGCGTGCTCGTCATTGCCGGCTGCGCGCTTCTGTTTTTTTGTTTGGCAGTCTGGTTGGAGGCGCGGCGTTATCAATCTGAGCAGAGCCAGGCGTTTTCGGCGGCGCTCGATCGCCAGGCTGTCACCGCGGAAAACGGGGCTGAGGCTACCGCCCGCCCGGCACAGCCGAGTCCGCCCGCGGCGCCTCGAATCCATCCCGGGTCCGTGCTGGGCCGGCTTGAGATTCGCAGGCTGGGCGTCTCGGTGATGTTTGCGGAAGGCGATGGTGAACCGACACTTCGCCACGCTGTCGGTCATTTGCCAGGCACTGCGCTACCGGGGCAAGCCGGTAACGTGGTACTCGCCGGGCACCGTGATACGTTCTTCCGTCCCTTGCGCCACATTCGCCGCGGCGACAACATCACTTTGAGAACTCTGCACGGAAGTTATCGTTACCGCGTCGATCAAATCGAGATAGTTAAGCCAAGCGATACCGCGGTCCTCGCGTCCACAAAGTCACCGGAATTGACGCTGGTTACCTGCTATCCCTTCCATTTCATCGGCCACGCCCCCAAACGATTCATCGTACGCGCGGAACTCCGAAGTCAGGCGAGCTAGTTACAGCTTCAGGTGTGAACCGCCCCGGAAACGTCCCTCAACCCTGATTTTGTGAAGTGATTCTGCCGATATGTCTAGGGATGAACAGGGCCTCCATCCCGCCCGGTTGGAGCATCCCGCTGGCACGCGAAATTCGCAATCATCCGGCGTGTCCGCCCCACCGGAAAGCACTTGATCGAACGCAACTCCGGCGGCTATACTTACATTTTCGCTGAAAGCGTTATGACGGCGAGAGACGACTTCGACCCACTGGCGCCTCAAAGAGAGGCGGCGTTTTTCTACGGCCTGTTTCTGCGCGGCCATTCGGTAGAAGCGCTGCGGCAGGATATCGACGTGCCCCGCTCGCTGCTGGACAAATGGCTGAAGGCGCGGGACTTCGAAGAATCATTCCGGGAGTCGCTCCAGCGCGTCTACACTTATCGCAAGCAGGTGCTGGCTATATTCGACGGCTTGGTCTGGAACGAACAGAGACGGCCCCGTCTGCAATAGGCGCACCCTCCGCTCAAGTTTTCCACAATATGAGACACACTAAGAAAGAGTTTCTTTCCGTACCCACACGCCCTTTTGACCCGTCGGGCGTTCGCAGCCCGGCCGAAGTGCTCGAGCGTATGCAGGGCACGGCTTTTCAGGGCAAGAACCTGGGCGTGGCCTTCGAAATCTGGAAAAAAATGCTGGCCGACGACTGCACCATCCTGATGGGCATGTCGGGCGCCATGGTGCCGGCAGGCATGCGCCGCCTCGTGGTTCGCATGATCGAGAACCGGCTGATCGATTGCCTGGTTTCGACCGGCGCGAACTTCTTCCACGATCTGCACGAGACCAAGGGCAACTTCCATTACCAGGGCTCTCATAAGATGGACGATGTCGAGCTCGCCGAGAACCTGGTCGACCGTATGTACGACGTTTTGGCCGATGAAGAGAAATTCCGTGAGCACGATCAGTGGATCGGCCGTTTCGCCGGCTCGCTCGATCAGAACCGCACTTACACCACGCGCGAGTTTCTCAATCTGCTGGGCCACGAGCTCGGCAAGCACGCCAAAGAGCACGGTATCGTCAGCGCCGCCGCCAAAGCCGGCATCCCGCTCTACTGCCCAGCCGTGGGCGATAGCTCGATCGGCATCGGCATCGCCGCCAACCGCTATCAGGGCGGCAACCGGTTTATGTTCGACGTCATCGGCGATGTCGTCGAGACCGCGCGCATCGTGGCGGAATCCAAAAACACCGGCGTCATTTACTTCGGCGGCGGCACACCCAAAAATTTCGTCCAGCAAACGGAAGTCACCGCCATCATCATGAACACCGGCGTCACCGGCCACAAATACGCGGTGCAGGTTGTCACCGATGCGCCGCATTGGGGAGGATTGTCGGGTTGCACGTTCGAAGAAGCCCAAAGCTGGGGCAAAATTCAAAAAGACGCTTCGATGATCACCTGCCATTGCGATTCCACCATCGCCATGCCCATCCTGGTTTCCGCGCTGCTCGCCGACAAAAAGCTCGTCAAGAAACGCCGCCGCCCGAAATTCAAAATGGGGCGCGAGCTGCAAATCAAAGCTTAGCGATCGCGGCGGATGTTCCCCGACCTCCCGCTCGTCTTTTTCGGCGCCGTGGCTGCTCTGTCTGCGGGGCTTGCGCTGATGCTCCGGCGCGCCAACAAGGCGGTGGCAATGGTTGCCGCCGGACTCGCCATACTTTCTCTGCTTTTGGTTCTTAACGAGAGGCTCTCGGCGCGGGTCAGCATTCGCGTCGATCTGCTGGTCACGATCCCGATCGTATCGGCAGCGTCGGTGGTTGTCGGCCTCTTTGCTTGGAAGCGGCCTCCGCTCACCGCCAGAATCCCAGCCGTATTGCTCGTCCTGATTGGCGGCGCTACGTTCGTGCAGTTTTCTTGGATGATGGCGAAAAGCGCCCGGGAGGCCCGTCGGCTCACCGCAATTTCCCGGCGCGCCCGCCGCCTCTATTATGAAGAAACCATCCGCTGCCATACCAACTTGAGCAAACGTTTCGGGACGCTCGAGCGGCACGACCATCCTTGCCTCGGCCAGCTAGCGGTTATATCCCGAACAAGCGGAGCTTATCCCTTCACCCGCGCCATCGTGAATGATGCCGGTCAGCTCTTTCTCATGTTTTCACCGGAGCCCGGCATCGAGGACAACTGGAGCCTGGACGACGGCCCCTCTGCGCTTCTCAAGCAGGGCGCCGGCGATGTGCTCTCTGGTTCGGGGACGCCCAGCGGCGGGCGCATCCGCATCCAACTTCAACCGAGTGGCGCAGAAAACTGCGAAGCCAAGATCGATCGCGGCGTCAAGACGGAATCGCTGGTTCTGGCTCGCCGAGAACTCCCGGCCTGCAATCTCTCGGCAGAGACGCCACAGGTCCGCTTCGTCGGCGCCTATGGCATCGTCGCTCCAGTTGAGAACAATTATTTCCGCCTGGTTCAGGTATGGCTCTGGGAGACCGGTGACGCAGCTCGCGGGCTTTTCCTGACCGATCTGGCGCCTCATGGATTGCGCCGCGATTTCCAGTTTCCGCGGCAACTCCGCGGCAGCCGCCGCGCTCAGAACGAGTGGGAACTCCGCGCGGCCGGTCCGGAAAACGGCGAGCGCCCGGAAACCATCACCTGCACGCTGACCGGTGGCCGCGTTCGGCTTGCAGGCTCATCCGCTTTGCTCGGGTCTGCGGGTCAGATGTTCTTGGACCCCCAGGAAGTTATTTCAAATCCAAAAGTCTCGCTCGCCCCGCTTGAGGATCGCGATCGCTTCTTCGCTTACTTCGATAGCGTGTTCTTCAATCTAAATCTTTCCTGGACGGCGCCGTAAAGGCAATCACCTCGGCATCTCAACGGCGTCCGCAAAAGCCTGAAACAGCTTTCTCTGCGCGTCATCCCGCTTCACCTGGTCTTCCGGATGCCACTGGACCCCCACGGCGAAGCGCTTATCGGCCCGCTCCAATCCCTCGATGATATTGTCCTTGACCGATTTCGCCGAGACCACCAAATGTGCTCCCAGTTTGTCCACCGCCTGATGGTGCCGTGAGTTCACCGCTACATTCCCCGCACCGAAAATTTCCGCCAGCCGCGTTCCGCCGGCGATGGCCACTTCATGCAGCGGTTTTGCTCGATCGGCAACCGGCGGCTTCATCCGGTGCGGGTCGCCTTTCAAATGCTGGATCAGCGTCCCGCCATGATAGATATTGAACAACTGCATACCGCGGCAGATCCCCAGCACCGGTAAGTCTTCATCCAGCGCCTCGCCCAGAAGCCCGATCTCCATGCGATCCCGATCTGGATTCGGCTGCTGTGTCTCCGGCGCCGCATCTTGCCCGTAGCAGTTGGGATCGATATCGCGGCCGCCCGAAATCAGCAGGCCGTCCAAACCTTTTAGCGACCACTGGTCGTCCGGCGACACCAGTACCGGTTCGAGCCCCACCAGCCGCAGGGCATCGGCATAAGGGCCTAACTTCTTCGACTCGTCATAGGTCAGCGCAACCTTTCGGGGCACTCTGATATTCTGAGTGTCTCGGATGAAAATCTCAACTGTCCGGTCCTTTCTGCTGTCCTACCCCTTCAAGGAGCCCTTGAAGCTGCCGTTTTACGGCGGAGAGCGGACCATCCTCAAGCGCGATGCCATGCTGATCCGCATCGAAGCGGATAACGGGCTCGTGGGCTATGCTCCGGGTCCCGGAAGCGAGCGCGCCGATGCCGCCATCAAGACCACCGTCGCGCCGTTTCTTGAAGGCCGAACGCTTGCCGACCCCGACGCCCTGCGCGTGCAGTTCTTCGACGGACCCGGCCAGAATCCGGATTTCTCGAAAGTCTATTGCGCCGTCGAAATCGCACTTTATGATCTGGTCGCCAAAGCCCTGGGCGTCCCGCTTTCCGAAACCATCGGCGGCCGCGTCCGCGACCGCATCCGGCTCTACGGCAGCGCCGGCATGTACATGCCGCCCGAGCGCTACGCCGAAGAAGCGGCTGCTATCGCCGATCTCGGTTTTCGCGCTTACAAGATGCGTCCCGCTCTCGGCCCGGAAGAAGATCTCGAAACCGTGCGCCTGATGCGCAAGGCCGTCGGCCCGGATTTCGACTTGATGGTCGACGCACATACCTGGTGGCGCATGGGCGATCGCAGCTATCCGTTCGAAACCGTCGAGAAGCTGGCTAAAGAGATGGCCGCATATCGCGTCGCTTGGCTCGAAGAGCCAATGCCGCCCGATGACCACACCGCCTACCGCCGCCTTCGCGACAAGGATTACCTGCCGCTGGCCAGCGGCGAACACGAACCGAGTGAACTGCGCTATCTCGACCTCGTTTTTACCCAGTGTGTCGATTACGTGCAGATGGATGTGTGCTGCCAGGGCGGCTTCGCCATGGCGCGCCGCCTGTTTTCCGAAATCGCGCATGAAGGCCTGAAGTTCGCGTTTCATAGCTGGGGCACGGCGCTCGAAGTGCTCGCCGCTGCGCACCTCGGAATCTGCTGGCCCGAAATGGTCGTCGAGTGGCTCGAATATCCCTGCTACTCGACCGAAATCCGCGCCGGCATGTATCCGTTTCCGCTCGCCGAAGTCATCCTCAAAGAGCCGCTTGAGATCGACCACGGCGACCTGATCGTGCCGCGCAAGCCCGGCCTGGGCGTGGAGACCGATGAATCCGCCATCGAGCGCTTCCCCTGGATCCCCGGCCCGTGGTCGTTTTTCCGCATCGATTCGCCTCCCGAAACGCTGGCCGTCACTTCCGACCACAGCATCAAGTGGGAGGGAAAAGCCGCCGGATGAAGGCGCGCCAGTTTCGCTACTACGATCTGCTGGTCCACATCTTTGTCGTCTTGCTGCTGATCTCGAATCTGGTGGGCCAGAAGATCACGGCCATCGGCCCGTTTCGCGTCAGCGGGGCGCAACTGCTTTTTCCCATCACTTATATTTTTGGCGACGTGTTCACCGAGGTGTACGGCTACGGAGCGTCGCGTCGCGCCATCTGGATCGGCTTTTTCGCGTCCGCGCTTTTGGCGCTGATGGGTTTGTTCACGGTCTGGCTTCCGCCCGCGCCCGATTGGCACGGCCAGCAGGCATTCCAGACTGTTTTCGATTTCGTGCCCCGTCTGGTGGCCGCGAGCCTCATCGCTTACTGGTGCGGCGAGTTTACCAATTCTTTTGTCCTCGCCAAAATGAAACTGTGGACCGGCGGCAAATATCTTTGGACACGCACCGTCGGTTCGACCGTCGCCGGCCAGGCCGTCGATACCACCGTCGTCATGACGCTCGCCTTCGGCGGGTCCCTCACGCCCTCGCTGATCGCCAACCTGATCGTCTCGGGTTATCTCTTCAAGGTGGCCTATGAAGTCCTCGCCACCCCGATGACTTACGCGATCGTGGGCTTTCTGAAGCGCCAGGAAAACGTCGATACCTTCGACAAGAGAACCAACTTCAACCCGTTCCGCCGCCCGCTTGAAGAGCCCGGACTAGAATAGAGACATGCCCGATAACCTGACTATTGCCGGCCGCGAGTTTCATTCGCGTCTGATTGTGGGAACCGGAAAGTATCGCAGCTTTCAGGAAATGGCGCGCTGCCATGCCGCATCCGGCGCCGAAATGGTGACGGTTGCCGTCCGCCGCGTCAACCTGGGCGATAAATCCAAGGAGTCCCTGCTCGATTTCATCGATCGCACTAAGTTCTTCATCCTTCCCAACACCGCCGGCTGCTATAACGCCGATGACGCCGTTCGCACCGCGCGCCTGGCCCGCGAAGTGGGTCTTTCCAACTGGATCAAGCTCGAAGTGATCGGCGATCAAAAAACGCTGTTCCCCGATAACGAAGGTCTGCTCGAGGCCACGTGCACGCTGGTGAAAGAAGGCTTCATCGTGCTGCCGTATACAAATGATGATGTCGTCAACGCCCGCAAGCTCGTGGACGCAGGCGCCGCCGCCGTCATGCCGCTCGCTGCGCCCATCGGCTCGGGCCTCGGTGTGCAGAACGCGACCAATCTGCGCATCCTGCGCGAAGTGATCACCGCCGTCCCACTCATTGTCGACGCGGGCGTGGGCACAGCCTCCGATGCCGCCATCGCCATGGAGCTCGGCGCCGACGGCGTGCTTATGAACACCGCCATCGCCGAAGCCGAGGACGCAGAAAAAATGGCGCGCGCCATGAAGCTCGCGGTCGAGTCCGGCCGACTGGCCTACGAATCCGGCCGCATGCAAAAACGCCTCTACGCCAGCGCCTCGAGCCCGCTCGCCGGCGCGGTCGGCAGGTGAAGCGGCAATGAAGTAAGAATCGTAAAACTACAGAATCATGGAACAGGCGGTCCGGCAACGGTTCGAACGAATCGAAGCCATCCTCGACTCGGTCGCGCGCAAACAGGCGGCGGCTGAGGTTCGCGTGGAAGAAATGGATGTTCGCTGGGAGCGCCGCATGCAGGACTACGAGCGCCGCATGCAGGACTACGAGCGTCGCATGCAGGATCACGAGCGCCGCATGTCAGCCAGCGATGCGCGTTTCGAGAAGCGGATGCACGGTTTCCAAAAGCTCGTCCGCATCGGAATGCGCGAGATTGCGGTTATCCGCCGCCTTCAGACAGAGACCGATGAAAAGCTGAACGCCTTGATTGACGCCCAGCAGCGCACCGACGCCACGCTCCGGGCGTTCCTCGATTCCATGCGCAAGGGCGGCAACGGCGGCGGGCGCCGGATTCACTAGGCCGGCGACGCTGCGCCCGCCAGATCCTGCCTCAATCTGCTCGCTCTTAATTGTGTTAACATCCGATTTTCAAACACCTCTCTCGGGAGTCCAATCGTGAAAATTTACGAAGGCAAGGATCTTCGGAACGTCGGTGTGGTGGGCCACGGCGATTCCGGTAAGACCACGCTCACCGCCGGCCTGCTATACACCGTCGGCGCGACCAGCCGGTTGACGCGGGTCGATGAAGGCAACACCATCACGGATTTCGACGAGGAGGAAATCCAGCGAAAGATCAGCATCTCCACATCCTTGGCCTTCGCCGAATGGAAGAAAACGGCGAAGATCAATATCCTCGATACCCCCGGCTATAACATCTTTATCAATGACACCCGCGCCGCACTGGCCGCCGCCGACAGCGCCCTCGTCATCGTCGACGCCGTGGCCGGCGTTGAAGTCCAGACCGAAAAGGTCTGGGGCTTCTGCAACGACTTCCAGTTGCCCCGCGCTGTCGTCATCAACAAGCTCGATCGCGAACGCGCCGGCTTCGACCGCGCGCTCGAAAGCGTTCAATCTGTATTCGGCCGCACCGCCATCCCCATCCAGCTTCCTCTGGGCGCCGAGCGCGACTTTAAAGGCGTCGTCGATCTCGTCCGCATGAAGTCGTACTCATATACGCCCGATGGCGACGGCAAGGGCAAAGAAGCAGACATTCCCGCCGGCATGGCCGATGCCGCGCAGAAGGCCCATGAGGCCCTGGTCGAGATGGTCGCCGAGGGAAATGACGCGCTCATGGAGGAGTTTTTCGAGAAAGGTACGCTGCCCGTCGAACATATCCTCGACGGTTTGAAAAATGCCGTGCGCGAAATGCGCCTCTTTCCCGTGCTCTGCGCCTCCGCGCAGCACAACATCGGCTCGGATCTCATCCTGGATTTCATCGTCGAAAACCTGCCCGCCCCCACCGCTCGCGGAACCGTCACCGGCAAAGCCAATGGAAAGGAAGTCACACGCAAGATTGCAGACAGCGAACCGGTTTCGGCATTCGTGTTCAAAACGACCGCCGACCCCTTTGCAGGGCGCATCACTTTCTTCAAGGTCCTTTCCGGTGTGTTGAAAAACGACGCGAATCTCTATAACATCCAGCGCTCGACAGTCGAGCGGCTGTCGCATATCTCTTGCCCGTTAGGAAAAACCCTGGCGCCCGTTACCGAGCTCCACGCAGGCGATATCGGCGCGGTCGCGAAGCTCAAGGACACCCTCACCGGCGACACTCTGGCCGACAAAAGTGCAACCATTGAATATCCGGCCGTCAAACTGCCCGAGCCGTCCATCGCTTTCGCTATCGAAGCCAAGTCCCGCCAGGATGAAGACCGCATGGGCAACGCCATCCACCGCATCCTCGAAGAGGACCAGTCGCTGCGCTTTTACCGCGACCCTCAAACCAAGGAGTTCCTGCTCGGCGGAAGCGGCCAGCAGCATGTCGAAGTGGTCGTCAGCCGGCTTAAGAGACGTTACGCCGTGGATGTCGCGCTCAAAGCTCCCAAAATCCCGTACCGCGAAACCATCCGCGGAAAAGCTGACGTCCAGGGCCGCCACAAGAAGCAGACCGGCGGCCACGGCCAGTTCGGCGACTGCTGGATCCGTATGGAGCCGCTCCCCCGCGGCGCCCAGTTCGAATTTGTTAACGAGATCTTCGGGGGCTCGATTCCCAAAAATTATATTCCAGCAGTGGAAAAAGGGATTTTAGAGGCCGCCGCGAACGGCTATCTGGCCGGGTATCCGATGGTCGATTTCCGGGTTGTGCTCTACGACGGCTCCTATCATGACGTCGATTCTTCCGAGCTTTCCTTTAAGCTGGCAGCCCGAAAAGCCTTCAAAAATGCCATGCTTGAGGCCAAGCCCGCGCTGCTCGAGCCCATCATGAATGTCGAAATCCAGGCGCCGGTCGAGTACGCCGGCGATCTGATGGGTGACTTGAACGGCCGCCGCGGCCGCATCGCCGGAATGGACACCAAGGGCAGCACCCAGATTATCAAGGCGCAGGTGCCCATGGCCGAGATGTTGAACTATCAAAACGACTTAACCTCGATGACCCAGGGCCGCGCCTCATTTTCGATGGAATTCGACCATTATGACTTCGTTCCCGCCCAGCAGGCGGAAAAAATTATCGCCGCCGCCAAGGCTGCAAAGACCGGGGAAGAGGAAGAAGAGGAATAGATTCAATAGTTTGCGTCAATGGCATTATGCCGGAGGCTGGGACGGAAATAGGGACAATCCCGGTCGCCCTCGATTTCCGTTCTAGGGTATAATCGAGTACGTTATGGCCGGTCAGCTAGGGCGCGTCCCAGTTGACCCCTTAGGCAGTTAGCTGATAAAGTCCAGACTTTGCGCCTGTTGGTGCCTAAGCGAAGACCGAAGTAGCGTTAGCAGTTGCTGTCGAAATTCTTGCTCTGAGGTTGTTACTTGGCCGATCGCAAAGTTTTATCCGCGTCTGGATTTCTCCTGGTGGCTGCGTTATTTACGGGATGTACCAATACTCCGCAGCAACAGAGGTTCCAAAACGCTTTCCTCCCGCCGGTCCCGCATCCGGCTCCCTTAACCCTGGTAGAAGAACCCCCTGTAGTCGCGCCTAATTTCTATTTAAGTGAAGTTCCCAATTTGAGTGATGTGCCGGGTGTCTCCGCGAGTGGGCCGGCGTTGTCCGCCGGGCCGTCGCGATCCGATCTGCTCGTGCAACGGGCGCAGCAGCACTTCCAGATGGGCAAGAAGTATTACCAGGAGGGCGACGTAACACACGCACGAACCGAGTTCGATCGTGCGGTGGATCTGATGCTGGATGCTTCGCAAAACCCGGCAGACCGCACGGTATACGAAGCCAAACTGGAAGAGTTGGTCGACTCCATCCATCGCTACGACCTGGCTGGAATGGGTTCGGCGGCCAGTCTGGATGAGCCTCAGTTCGAAAAAGCCCCGCTCGAAGACATCCTGCCGATGACGTTTCCGGTTGATCCGAAATTGAAGACTAAAGTGCGCGAGCAGGTGCAGGCCACGGTTTCTCAGCTTCCGCTCACCGTCAACGACGCGGTCCTCGGCTATATTCACTACTTTTCCAGCCGCCGCGGGCACTTGACGCTGGTTTCTGGGCTGCGGCGTGCCGGCCGGTATCGTCCCTTGATTCAACGCATTCTTGATGAGGAAGGCCTGCCGCAGGAACTCATCCATTTGGCGCAGGCGGAATCCGGCTTTTTGCCGCGCGCTATGTCGAGAAAGGCTGCCGCAGGGATGTGGCAATTTGTGGCATGGCGCGGCCGCGAGTACGGTTTGAACCGCTCGCGCTACTCCGACGACCGCCTCGATCCGGAGCGCGCCACACGCGCCGCCGCCCGCCATTTACGCGATCTCTATAACGAATTCGGCGACTGGTACCTGGCAATCGCCGCGTATGACTGCGGGCCGGGGGTGATCGAACGCGCGGTTGAGCGGACCGGATACGCCGATTTCTTTCAATTGAGAAACCTGCGTGTTTTGCCTCTCGAAACCACCAATTATGTCCCGATCATTCTGGCCATGACCATCATGAGCAAGAATGCCGCCGAGTACGGCCTCGAGGACATCCAGCCGGATCAGCCGCTCGAATATGACACGGTTGAGATGAGCGCACCGACGCATCTGGCGCTGGTTTCGGATCTGACCAATACCCCGGTTTCCGAGCTCCTGGCGCTCAATCCGGCGCTTTTAAGACCTTTAGCTCCAGATGGATACGCGCTACATGTGCCCAAGGGATCGGGCAGCTATGTGATGGCCGCGCTCCAGATGGTGCCCGCCGCACGCCGCGCATCCTGGCGCATGCACACGGTGGAGACCGGCGACACCCTGGCATCCATCGGCCGCCGTTACAAAACCAGCCCCAGTCTGATCGCTTCGGCGAACAATATCCGCGTGGCGTCTCCCGCGGTGGGTGACCGGTTGCTGATCCCGGCGGCGTACCACGAAGCCGCGCCCTTGCGCACGGCGGTGGCGAAGCGGACGCACGCACGGCACAGCGCGGTAAAAACCAGTAAGCACGGGCGGCAGACAGCTTCCAAGGCGCACGTCCGGCGCGCCGAAGGGTTCCGGCAGGCCTCCGGAAAACTGGCTCAGGCACGCCAGAAGTAAGCTCCTCAGCGCGGCTCGCGCTTCGCAGGCGGCGTTATCAAACCGAGTGATTACCGGCCGTTGGACTCGCGCCGTTCCCCCCAAAATTCTTGCTTTTGCATGTTGCCTCCTCTTGAAAACGAGGTATGCTATGTCTGTTGATTCCGACCGGAACAGGGAGGCGTTTGGAATGTTTGATCGTTATCAGCTCATTCCGAGGGACGAGGACGAAATGGAAGATTTTCGCGATTACGACGAAGAGAATTCGGATGTAGGCTCCAAGCTGGACGAATATAACGAAATGGAAGAGGAAGAAGAAGAGGAAGAGCACCACGAGCCGATGCCTTCGATGGGCGTGCCCGTCGCTGAGCCGCCTGCTCCGGCAGCGCCGCCCGCGGCTGCGCCTAAAAAGCCCGCTCGAAAAGCGGCGGCCAAAAAGAAGGCCGCGGCCAAACGGGCTCCTGCGCGGAAAGCTGCCAAGCGCGCGGCTCCGAAAAAGAAAGCTGCGAAGAAGGCGCCCAAAAAGAAAGCCGCGAAGAAAGGTTCCGCGAAGAAGAAGGGTTCCGCGAAGAAGAAAGGTGGAGCGAAGCGCAAGAAGTAAGCGCGGCGACAAGTTCTTTGGAACACTCGAAGCGCCGGAGGGTCTGCCTGAGGCAGCGGACTCCCCGGCGCGAATTGTTTTTGGGGCGGCTTGACCCATTGAAGCTGCTCTTTCCGACTAGAAGTTAACTTCAGTACAAGCCTGCCCGATCTTCCCCTTGATTTCTATGGGTGGCCCGAACATACTAACCATAGATTTCTTGGGAACCATTTTCGATGGCCAGAGACACCTTGCAAGGCCCGCTCGATCTTCTGATCCTCAAGACGCTGGCCCGTGGTCCTCAACATGGCTATGGCATCACCTGCCATATCCTGGCTGCGTCCGAGAACCAGCTCCGCGTTGAGGAGGGCACTTTGTACCCGGCGCTGCACCGCCTGGAAGCGGCGAGGCTGATCAAGGCCAAATGGAAGCGCAGCGAGAACAACCGCCGCGCCCGCTATTATTCGTTAACCGGCCGCGGGGAAAAGCGCCTGGCGCAGGAGATACAAAACTGGCAGCAGCGGACCGCCGCCGTAACCGCCTTTCTCGATTTCGCTTGAGGCTTTATCATGTGGCGCAGATTCCTGAATCTCTTCCGGCCCAATCAGCTTGAATCCGACCTCCGCGAGGAACTGGAGTTCCACCGCGGCCAGACCAAGGGTTCTTTCGGCAACATGGCGCTCGTGCTCGAAGACACCCGCGCCGCCTCAACCATCGTCTGGCTCGAAACGCTGGTGCGCGATGCCCGCTACGGCCTGCGCCAGCTACGACGGACGCCGGTGCTTTCGACGGTAGCGATTCTGTCGCTCGCGCTCGGCATCGGCGCCAATACCGCCATCTTCACACTCATCAACGCCGTCATGCTGCAGAATCTGCCGGTAGAGGATCCGGCGCGGCTGGTGCTGTTTAACGACGGCATCAGTGAAGGCTGGTACAGCGGCAACGGCTTTCACGGTGACATCTTTTCCTATGCCGCCTGGGAGTATTTCCGCGATCACAACGAATCGTTCCAGGGCCTCTGTGCCTTCCGCGAGGGCGAAGACCGCCTCATGATGCGGCTGCCCGGTACGCGAGAAACCGGACCGAAGGAGGAGACCAGCGGCCACCTGGTCTCCGGCAATTATTTCGCTGTGCTGGGCGTGCCTGCCGCCGCGGGCCGCATGTTGACCGCCAAAGACGATACGGCCGCTGCCCCGCCAGTCGCCGTCATCAGCTACAACTTCTGGCGCCGACGTTTCCACCTCGAGCCGTCGGTGATCGGCAAGCTGGTCGATCTGAACGGGGCGGTGTTCACAATTATTGGGGTGGCCCCGCGCGAGTTTTTCGGCGAACGCGTCAGGGCGGCTCCGGACTTCTGGCTGCCGCTCGCGCGCCAGCCCGAGGTAATGCAGACCGAGTCTCTACAGCCGCAGCGCGATCATTTCTGGCTGAATTTGATGGGAAGACTCAAACCGGGCGTGACGCGCGCGCAGGCGCAGGCCACTCTCAACACACAACTCCAGCAATTCTACACGGCGCAGGCCGGCACGAAACTTTCTGCTGGAACGCTGAAGCAGATTCATGCGGCTCACATCGAGCTCAAGCCCGGCGGCCGCGGCATCTCGTGGATGCGTTTTTACTATTCCGAGCCATTGCACGTGCTGATGGGCGTCGTCGCGCTGGTGCTCCTGATCGCGTGCGCCAATGTCGCGACACTGCTGCTCGCGCGCGCATCCGCCCGGAGGCACGAATTATTCACGCGCCTGGCGCTGGGCGCTTCACGGGCCCGGCTAATCCGCCAGCAGCTTACCGAAAGCATCGTGCTGGCGCTCCTCGGCGGCGCTGCCGGATGGGCGAGCGCGTGGTGGGGCGCAAATGCGTTGTCGGCGATGGTCGATGTCATTTCCGTCGTGAAGGTCCGGCCGGATCCTCTCGTGCTGGGCTTCACGCTGGCGATTTCCATCCTCACCGGGATTGCCTTCGGCTTTCTTCCCGCAGTACGATCGAGCCGCATGGACTGGAAGGCCGGCATGGCGCTGAAATCTCACAGCCCCGCTATCTCGCGCTTGAATCCGGCGCGGGCGCTGGTCGTGCTCCAGTTGACGTTATCGTGCGTCCTGCTCGTGGGAGGCGCCCTGCTGACCCGCAGCCTCCTCGCGTTGGAACATCAGGACCTGGGATACCACCGCGACAACCTGCTGCTGGTCCGAACCGATCCGCGCCTTGCTGGGTATCAAGTCTCCGAGTTGTACCCGCTTTACCGGCAGCTTCACACACGGCTGAATTCGCTTCCCGGAGTGCTCTCCGCCGCGATCGCCCGGTACAGCCCGCTCAGCGGATCTAGTTCGTCCGGCAACATCTCCCTCCAGGGCTACATTCCCCCTGACGACAAGAACATGGACGCGTATCGTGTCGAAGTCGGACCACAGTTTTTTGAAACGCTTGGGACGCCACTGTTGCTAGGGCGTCCGATCACGGAACGGGACACCCCAGGCTTGCCGCCGGTGGCCGTGGTGAATGAGTCCTTTGTGCAGAAATTCATGCCGAATCAGAACCCCATCGGCCGCCATTTCAGTTTGGGAGCGCCGTTCAAACCGCCCGGCATCGAGATCATCGGCGTTGCATCCGATTCGAAGTATTACCAGATCGCTGAAAAGCCGAAGCCCATGATCTATTTCTCTGCCTGGCAGCAGTCAGGCCGCGAACCGTATGTAGGCGAACTGTTGATCCGCACGTCCCACGATGCCTCCGGCGCCGCGGCTGAAGTGCGCAAAGCCATTCACGAAATCGATAGCCGGCTGCCCATCCTGAAGGTCACAACTTTGCGCGAGCAGGTTTACGAATCGCTGCACCAGGAGCGGACGATCACGCAACTCTCGAGCTTCTTCGGCCTGCTGGCGCTCCTGCTGGCCTCCATCGGGCTCTACGGAACAATGGCGTATTCCGTCACGCGCCGGACCAATGAAATTGGCATCCGCATGGCTCTGGGCGCTCAGCGCCCAAGCGTGCTTTGGATGGTCTTGAAGGAATCGGTTGTGCTGATGGCTGCCGGACTGGGTGTCGGAATCCCCCTGTCCATGGGCGCAACACGCTGGATCAAGAGCTTTCTTTTCGGAGTTCCGCCGGTCGACCCGACCGGAATCGGCGCAGCCATCCTTCTGCTGGCAGCCGTCTCAACCCTCGCCGGTTATCTCCCCGCGCGCCGCGCAACGAAGGTCGATCCCATGGCAGCGTTGCGGTATGAGTAAAACACGGTCCTGCCACAACGAATCAAGAAAACTGGAATCCGCTTCGGCGGAAGGCGGTTACGCCTGGTATGCAAGGATGTCCGCTACTTTCCCGGCTCTTTTCCCACCGCGGTGCGGCAGCGTTCGAATAATTGAAACAGCGCGTCGGCGTATTCTTCTGCCGATTTGGTGGGCTTGCCGGAGAAGCCGGCTGAGGAGGTGGAACCCTTTCCGTAGCCGGTAGTCACCGCGATAAATTTCATGAGCTCGAGCGCCACTTCATCTTTGCTGCGACCTGGACCGCGCGAACTGTCCGCAGAATTTTTTGCGTCGACGACCGGGACCGGTGCTTCCTCCGCCATAATCGAGTGTTCTCCTAGAAAGGTGTGATACAACTCTAGGTTACTTCATTTCCCCATGCCTCTCATGGCGCGGCGCCACATCCGGCGGATGCGCGGCGGCGCTCAATCCCAGCTCGTGGAGGCCGATGACGGCCGGTTTTATGTCGTCAAGTTCCAAAACAATCCGCAGCACCGCAGGATTCTGGTGAATGAGCTGGTGGCGTCGGAGCTGCTGGATTTTCTGCAAATCTCCGCTCCAGAGGCGGCGTTGATCGAGGTGAGCGAAGCATTTTTACGGGAGAATCCGGAAGTCGCGATCGAACTGGGCTCGCGCCGCGTGCCGGTGGAGGGCGGGTGGCATTTCGGCTCGCTCTACCCGGGCGACCCGGAAAAAGTCGCCGTATACGACTTCGTTCCGGACACGCTGCTGCACAAGGTGCGCAATCTTTCAGACTTTTTAGGCGTCCTGGTGTTCGATAAGTGGGTGGCCAACGCTGACGGACGTCAGGCGGTTTTTTTCCGCGCGCGCGTGCGGGAGTGGCTGCCGGGCTCGGCGGAAGAGCACGCGCTGAGCATGGGATTCGTGGCGATGATGATCGACCAGGGCTTTGCGTTTAACGGGCCTGGCTGGGATTTTCCGGAATCGCCGGTGCAAGGGCTTTATCTACGCAAGCTGGTGTACGAGAATGTCGAATCGCTTGCGCAATTCGAGCCTTGGCTGGCGCGCGTTGAGAATTTTCCGGAGGAGTTGGTGGACCGGGCGGCGAAGCAGGTTCCGCCGGAATGGATTGCGGGCGAGGAAGGCGAGTTCGAGCAGATGCTCGAAAAACTGCTGCGGCGGCGCAAGCGGGTGGGGGAGCTGATCAGCGATGCGCGCAAGGCGAAGCAGAGCCCGTTTCCGAAGTGGAAGTAAGGGCTATTTATCCGACGGCACGCGCGGGGCCGTCAAATGCAGGGCCCTGGGCGGCACATGCTTGGGCAGCGGCACGGAAGGCGGATAAGATCCGTATTCGAGAATCGCCTGGGAGGGCTTGAGATCCGGCGGGATCGGAATCGTGAGCGCCGCATTGGGAGTCTGGTTAAAATTGAAGCACTCGCGCATGTCGTTGGCCCAGTGATCGCGCGGCGTCAGGTGGCGCATGGCCCAGCGCTCCTCGATAAATTTCAGCACCGAGCAGAACTCGTAGTTCACGTGCGAAACGTAATTTGGTTTGGCGTAAGGCGAAATCACCAGCATGGGGACGCGCGGGCCGAGGCCGTAGGCGTCGATCTCGGGCGGCGGAACGTGGTCGTAGAATCCGCCGTAGTCGTCCCAGGTGAGAAAGATGGCGCTGTCGCGCCAGTAGCGGCTCTGCATGAGAGCGTTGACGAGCTTCGCCACGTACCACATGCCGTCAGACGGGCTGGCAACGGGATGCTCGCTGTCCTGGTAATCCGGGATGATCCAGGAGACCGCCGGCAGCGTGCCATTGTTTAAATCGTTGAAATATTCTTTGAGGTCGACCAGGTGCGCCATTTCGGCGGGATCGTCGCGGATTTTCTTGAAGCCCGGCAGAGGATTCCAGAGGCTGAACTGTTTCGGATCGGGAAATGCCAGCCGTAAACCGGTCTCGCTGAGCCGCATGGGCGTATCGCCGGGCACGGGCTGCGACTCGACGTAATATTTCCAGGAGACTTTGGTTTTGGACATCAGCTCGACGATGGAAGCGAAGCTGAAGCCTTCGGGATCGTCCATGGCGTCTTCGAGCTCTTTCAAATTGGCGACATTAATGGTCAAACCACCGGACTGCGCAGCGACAGTGTACGCGTGATTCGGCAGGCTGTAGCCCATCTGCGAGGAAAAGAAGCGGTCGCATAGCGTGAAATGGCGCGCGTAGTTCCAATAGTTGGGAATGTCGCGCTGATCGTAATAACCCATGGTGTAGCTCGAACCTTCGGCCCAGACGAATCCGTCCATCAATCCGTTGTTGTAGGCGGCGTGGATCGTTTCCCAGTCGTGATTGAGATCGAGGACCGGCTGGCCGTAGGGCATGTGGAAGGGCTTAACGCATTGCGTGCTGCCGGGAAGCAGGGGAAGGCAGGTTTCCGGTGAAAAACCGTCGGCGCCGGGATAAGTGCCGAAATAGTTATCGAAGCTGCGGTTCTCCTGAATGATCCAGATGACATGGTTAATCTTTTCGAAGCCGGGCGGCGGCGCCGCGGTAGCGCAGGCGCCCACGAGCATCGAGAGGAGCACTTCGGTCAGCAATCGGCGGGACATACCGGATGTTCATGTTATTCCCGGGGCGAGTGAAGCGCAACGCCGGCATGGCCACGGATTCTTAGGTCCGGTACAATGAAACGGTGATCCATCGCCGTATTCTGCATAACGATCAGATTCGCGAGTCGTCGGAGAAACTGCTGGCGCCGGGGCAGGCGGGTTTGCTCGCGGGCTGGGGTGTGTTCAGCACGATTCGCGTGGCTGACGGCGTTTTGTTTGCCTATGAGCGCCATTGGGCGCGCATGGCGCATGATGCCGCGCTGTTCAACATCCCGATGCCGTCGAGCGAGCAAGAGCTGAAGCGGCGGCTGCTCGAACTGGTGGAAGCGAACCAGGCGCACGATTCGACCATGCGCGTGGTGGTGGTGCGCAATGACGGCAGCGTGTGGACAAGCGCAAACGAGCGGCGCAGCGATCTGATTGCGCTGACCGCAAACCTGAAGAACTGGGGAACGGGTGTGAAACTGGGCGTGGTCCCGCAGGCACGGCACGCGGCTTCGCCCTTCGCCGGGACGAAGATTCTGTCCTGGGCGATGAACCTGACCTGGGTGGAAAACGCCGAGGCCAAAGGCTTCGATGAAGTGATTCTGCTGAATGAGCGCGGGGAGGTGTCGGAGTGCACGTCAGCGAACATTTTCGTGACAAGCGGGAATCAGGTATGGACGCCGCCGCTCTCATCAGGCTGCCTGCCGGGAGTCACGCGCGATCTGCTACTGCACGAAATCAAGGTACAGGGATTTCCGGTCACGGAGCGCGTGCTGATGCCGGAGGATCTGGGAAGCGCGGACGAAATCTTTATTACTTCGACTACCCGCGAACTGCTGCCGGTGCTGGAAATCGAGCACAAGACGCTGAAGCGCAACGATCAGGCGAGGAAGGCGCTACAAACGGCATTTTCCCGATACGTGGACCGGTACGTGGCGGAGCACAAAGCCGTTCCGGCCAGGTAAAAGCTATCGGCGGCAGCGGCGCGGTAAGGCAAAAATCGCGCACCAAAAGGAAATGGTTCCAAGTGACTCACCAGACAGCTGAATCCCCGCCGGCATGCTCGGCATGAATCTTGCAACTAGGAGACCGGGACGTCGTCTTCTTCGCTCCCCGCTGCTCCTGTTGTAGAACAACGGATCGAAGCTACAAAGCCCGCCTGCTCGTTCTTCCCTGTTGGAGCCGGCTGCTCGAAACGGCCTTTCGCTCACTCCCAACGGCTTCCCGTTACCGGGCCACCATTCGAAGTTCAAAGCTCCTGACCTATTTCTTCGCTGCCCCGTTCAACGCGCCTTGAACCCGTTCGGCTTTTTGCTCCCTCACTGCGATCCGGTTTGCCCCGACCGCGGCAAGATCTGCGCGACAAGCCCGTTGCCCAATTCACGCTTAACGGTTCCGCCCGGTGTTTCAATCTCCGCTCCCCTTCGGGGTTTTTACGCCCCTCCAGATCAAAGCGTTCAACTGAAGCGCCTTGCGAATAACCCATCGTTGTGCGCGGCCCGATTTCCCTTCGCTCCCCGCCAGCGTTCTATTTTTTAATTAGCGCCGCCGACGGATCAACGTTCCAGGTCCGCTACCGCTCACCCGACTTACTGTCCCGTGAACCTCTTGGAACCTTCTACATCATGCATCCGGTGTTAACTTTCGTCAAATAAATTTTTATTAGATTTTTAATTTTTCCTCAATTTTCTACTCGTTTGATTTCATACAGTTACTCGAAAGGTGGATTGGATCTGCGGTGGATAAAACAGAATTCGAAGAAGCTGTTTTAGCGAGATGCGGCCAGCTTGAGAATCATCCCCGTATCGGTGGCCACCCAGATGTTGCGATCGTCGACGGCCGAGATCATGGCCCGGTGCGCAGTGGCGCGATAATCCACAGTCATCTCATGCCACCCGGCAAGATCGTCGCTGCGCAGGACTTTCAGCTTTCCCGGTATGGGGTTCTCGCTCAGCTTGTCGAGCTTCTCGATGCCCGCCAGATATGCGGGGCCGGTGCGCGGGATGGCAATGTCCGTGATGAGCCGGTTTTTTTCGCGGAAGACACGCTCGCTCTTTCCGGTGCTGCTATCGATGCGAAAGACTTCCGACGGCCACTCGAAGGCTCCACCGAACTCGATCAGGCCCAGGCCGAAACCCGCGGGCGAAAGCCTTACGCAGCTCACGTGGCCGAAAATCGATCCCGTGCTGGCATCCCAGGTTTTTCCGCCGTCGCGCGTCTGGAGAAAAATGGAAACGCGCGGCGTCTCCCGCTCAAAGCGTGTGGCGGCGGGGTTCATCCATTCGGGCACTCCGGTGTTTTCGTGCTTCACCGGCTGGTTCCATCCGGTAATGATGCCCGCCTTCGTTCCTTCGAAATCGATCCAGTTGTAGACCGTCCGTTCGGGTGTGGATTCGGGCTTGGCCGCTGCCGGAACCTCCCGCCATTCCTTTCCGCCGTCGATGGTTTCGTAAACTTTCTTCTCTTCGCCGACGGCCCAGCCGTGCTCGCCGGTCAGGAAATAGACGCGCACGGCGTCATCCAGTTTGGCCAGCTTGCGCCAGTTACGGCCGCCATCCGCGGTCTGCCAGATGGATTTGTCGCCCACGATCCAACCCTGGTTGCTATCCAGCATAAACAGCGAGAGCGGCACTTCATGGAAGGCCTCGATTGTCCAGTGAGCGCCGCCGTCATCGCTGGTGAGGACGGCCGGCTTGATTTTGCCCTTCACATCCACGAGCATGCCGACGGCCACACCGTGCGTTGCCGTCGCAAATTGGAAATCGTTGATCACCAGCGAAGTCTTGACCTCGTCGTAGAAATACAACTGACGCCACTCCGGTCCGCTTGCGGCAGGTCCGGCCGCGTAAGCAACACACGCCGCCAGAAGAAAGAAAGGGATGAAAAGGAGGCGTTGCACTACCGCCTCGGCTGAATTGGCCCTGAGGACAGAACCAGCTCTACATGGTTGGCTTCGGCGACCGCAGTCGGCTCCATACGAGCCAGGACCAGGACGCATCCCACCTGCTCGCCTACGGTGGTGAGTACTTCCATTTCGCTGCCGGTGTGCTGGTGCGGAGCACGGTGCTGGACGTTGATGACGCCCACCACGCGATTCCGCGCAATCACCGGCGCGGAGAGGAATGCTTCATACGTGTCCTCGGGCAGATCGCCAAAATATTTGAAGCGGGAATCCTTATAAGCTTCGCGCGAGATGGCCAGCAAACGGCGCTCGCGCGCCACCCAGCCGGTGAGACCTTCATCCATGCGCAGCCGCACTTTGCCGATGGCGGAGGGGTGCGGGGTATTGGAGGCGCACAGCACCAATTCGCCGCGATCCAGCAGATAGACCAGGCACGAATCGCACTCCATAAACTCCACAATCAGAGAAACGATGCCTTGCAGCACCTCCTGCAAGCTCATTTCCCGGACCATGAACCGGCTGATCTTTTGAAAAAGGCGAAGCTGCTCTTCGGTGCGCTGCAAACGCGCTTCTAGCTCTCGAGCTTTCGGCACGCTTCCATTATAAAGGCGCGGCAGGTTTGCGGATGATGCCGTGCAGGATGTGTTAACTCTGCGGGCCAACCGGAGCGCACCGGCAGGCGAGCGTCGCCGGTGTATTGCCAAAACTCCACTGCGCGGGGTGCTCCGGTGTGAGGGACCGCACGCTCGCCAGGCAAAGCAACGGAATCAGCATCAGCTCGGAAATCGAGCGCAACAGCACCTCCATACGGGCAGGCTTGGATAAGACGCGCGCCACGTGCACTTTTTCCGGCGCCTCGAGCAGATCTTCGGCCCATCCGGAAATGACCACGATCTTGGCGGGCGTCGTCCTTGCTGGAGGCGTGTAGCTGACGACGTTTCGTATCAACGCGAGGCCATCTTCCATCTCGGGCATCCGCAGGTCCATGACGACGATTTCGGGACTCGTTTCGTGAAGCAGGCTGATGGCGTCGCGGGCGTTGTCGGCGACCGAAACACGGTGCCCGGCTTGCTCGAGTATGGCCTTATACAGATCGAGCAGTTGCGTGTTGTCATCCACTAGCAGCAGTTGGGCCATCGGCGTTTAGAAATGCAGCCCGCCGCCGCAGATGAGAACTTCGCCGGTGACGTAGTCGGAAAGAGGCGAACAGAAAAACAGCACCGCGTTCGCCGCTTCTTCGACTGTCCCGGCGCGTCCCAACGGGCAATCGGCCTTCACTGCCTCCAGCACTTTGGGCTGCACGCCGACCGGAATGTGATGTCCCAGAACATCGATGCTCGCGCTTTCACCTGTGAGCGGTTGGGTGAGCCGCGTTTCAATCAATCCAAAACCGACGCAATTCACGTTGACGTTATAGCGCCCCCATTCCTTTGCCAGGGTCCGTGTAAGCCCGACAACGCCCGCTTTCCCCGATGAATATCCGGCTTGGCCGGGATTGCCATCCACGCCGGCGATGGAGGTGATGTTGACCACCTTGCGCATGACGCGGCGGCCTTCGCCGATTTCCCGCTTGGCGGTTTCGCGAATGAATTGAGACGCAGCGCGCAGCACGCGAAACGGCGCGACGATGTGCACGTCCAGCATGGCTTGAAACTGTTCGTCGGTGGTTTTCTGAATGACGTTGTCCCAGGTATATCCGGCATTCTTCACGATGATATCGAGCGAACCGAACGCAGCGATTGTGGCAGCAACCAGTTTTTGTGGAAACTCGGCGTTGGTAATATCGCCGGCAAGGTGTTCGGCGCGCCCGCCCGAACCTTGAATCGCTCCCGCCGCTTCGCGTGCGGGGCCGGCATCCAGATCGTTGACCATCACGGCCGCTCCGGAGGCCGCAAGCTGCTGTGCAATCGCGCGCCCGATGCCGCGGCCGGAGCCGGTAACGAGCGCCGCCTTCGATTTCAAGGTAAATGACATTCAGTGCGACAGGCGCTGCCAGCCTGTGTGCCGCTAACGGAGCAGATCTTCCAACTGAATCTTGGTTTCGGTCTTCTCGTCGCGGTATTTTACTATGACCGGCGTGTACAGAGAAATCCCCCATTCTTTTCCTGTACCGCTTGATACAGCGCGCGATCCGGCGACGATCACCGCTTCTTCGGGAATCACCAGCGGTTCTTCATCCGTAGCGCGATAAACTTTGCTGCGCACCAGATCATAAACCGGCGTTGAGCGGTTGAGGATGGTCCCCGTTCCGAGCACGGCGCGGCGCTTGACCACGGTGCCTTCGTAAACGCCCGAGTTGCCGCCCACCAGCACTTCGTCTTCGATGATCACCGGCAGCGCTCCGACCGGCTCGAGCACGCCGCCGATCTGCGACGCGGCTGAAATGTGACAGTTTTTTCCGATCTGCGCGCAACTACCGATGAGCGCGTGCGAATCGACCATGGTTCCATCGCCGACATAAGCGCCGGTATTGATGTACATCGGCGGCATGCAGGTGACGCCGCGGCCCACAAAGCAACCGTCGCGAATGCTCGAGCCACCCGGCACAATGCGCACGCCGCTCGATGCGGTGAAATGTTTCACAGGATATGTTGCTTTATCGAAGAACGGTTGCCGTGTCGCGTCGATCGACATATCGACAGCCGCGCCCATCCGGAAGCCGACGAGGATGCCTTTCTTGACCCAGCCGTTGACGCGCCAGCCGCTCAACGCGCGCGGATCAGGCTCCGCAGCGCGAATTGTGCCGGCGTTCAACGCAGCTTTGAATTCCTGGAACAGTCGGAAGTGCTCTTCGGTGTAGCTCGCCGGTTTCTGGTCGAACAGCTTCTCGATCTCAGCCTGCAACGCGCACCCTCCGGTCCGTCAGCAGGCCGAGCGTATCGAGCAATTTTTCGATGCGCGCCAGGTTTTCCGGCTTGGGGGGACACATGGGGAGGCGATAAACGGGCGCGAGGAGCCCCATTAGACCCATCGCGGCTTTGACGGGGATGGGATTGGATTCGATGAAATTCATTTCCATCAGCGGCAGATATTTGTTCTGCATGCGGCGGGCGCTCGCGAAATCGCCGGCCAGACAATAGCGGGTGAGTGCAGACATCTCGGCAGGAATTTCGTTCGACGCGACGGAAATGATGCCGCGGCCGCCCAGCGCGATCAGCGGTAACGTGACGGCGTCATCGCCCGAAAGCACGGTGAAGCTTTCCGGCGCCTGCTGGATGATGTTCGCCATCTGGGTGATGTTGCCCGATGCCTCCTTGACGCCCACGATGTTTTCGATCTGCGCCAGGCGCGCGAGCGTGGCCGGCTCGACATTTACGCCCGTTCGCCCCTGCACGCTATAAACAACCATGGGGATGTGGACTGCGCCGGCAATGGCTTTGAAGTGCTGAAAAAGACCCTCTTGCGTGGGCTTGTTGTAATACGGCGTCACCGAGAGAACGCCATCCGCGCCCAGCCGTTCGACTTCGCGCGCCAGCTCGATCACTTCCTGGGTGTTGTAGCCGCCCGCTCCAGCCAGCACCGGCACTTTTCCTTTGGCCTCTTCTAGCGTGATCTCGACGACGCGCAAATGCTCGGCGCGCGAGAGTGTCGGATTTTCTCCGGTCGTGCCGCAGGGAACCAGAAAATTGATACCGGCCGCGATCTGGCGGCGCACCAGATTTCGCAGCGTAGGCTCATCGAGCGAAAGATCACGTTGGAACGGAGTGACCAGCGCGGTTCCGCATCCCGTAAACATCGGCAACCTCCCTACTGAAACAGGATCTCACGAAATTCGTGAAAGCCTTTCTTCCCGATAATCCACTGTGCCGCTTTCAAAGCGCCGCGCGCAAATCCTTCGCGACTGCGCGCTACGTGCCGCAACGTGATGGTATCGGCGGACGAATCGAAGCCGATTTCGTGCGTGCCGGGATGTGCGCCGGCGCGATTCGAGCTCACGTCGATAGGCCTCTGGTAACCCGCGTGCTGCATCTCATCCACCAGCTTTATGAGCGTTCCCGAAGGCGCGTCTTTCTTGGTCGAATGATGAATCTCCCAGGCCCAGGCGCCGTATTCGGCTTCATTGCCGAGCAGGCGCGCGGCCTCCGCCACCAGGTGCGTGAAGACATTCACACCAATCGAATAATTCGGGCTCCAGACCAGCGCCGTGCCGTGCCTGGCGACGGCAGCTTTGACCTTGCCCATGTGTTCTTGCCACCCGGTTGTGCCCACCACGATATTCACGCCCAGGGCCGAGATCCGCTCGACGTTTTCCACCACCGCCGCGGGAATCGAAAAATCCACAGCCGCGTCGATGCCGCGGAAATTCTCCGCAGTCACGCCTTCGTAATTAGTGTTGTTGAACTCGTCGAGCTTGAGCGCCACGGTGAAGCCGTATGCCGGCGCAAACTGCTCGATGAGCTTGCCCATTTTCCCGTAACCGATGATGGCCAGGCGACGTTCAGGCTGCGGCATCGGCGGCTCCGTTGCGCTCAAAAACCGCAGGATCGAGCTGCGCGAAAAATTCGCGGTGCAGCGCTTCGACCGCGCGCTTCAAATCGGCTTCCGCAACCACCACGCTCAGATTCAGCAGCGAAGCGCCCTGCGAGATCATCCGGATGTTCACCTTGCCGATGGATTGAAACACGCGCGCCGCCACACCCGGCGTATAGCGGATATTGTCGCCCACCAGGCAAATGATCGCCTGGCGCTCTTCGACCTCGACTTCAGAAAACTGCCTTAGCTCCCTTGAAACTTCCGCGAGCCGCTGCGGATTATCGATGGTGAGCGACACGCTCACCTCCGAAGTCGCGACCATATCCACCGCGGTTTCGAAATGCTCGAACACGTCGAAGATGCGCTTGAGAAATCCGTAGGCCATCAACATGCGCGTCGAATGAATATTCACCAGCGCAATATTGCGCTTGCACGCGATGGATTTGACGGCGTTCGAACAGGGCACGGCGTCGGCCACGATGCGCGTCCCGCTTACCTCCGGCCGGCGCGAATTCAAAATCAGCACCGGGATGTTCTTTTCGACTGCTGGAATCACCGTTGCCGGGTGCAGCACTTTTGCGCCAAAGTATGCCAGCTCCGCCGCTTCGGCGAAAGAAATGATCTTGACGCGATGGCCTCCAGGGAAAATCGTCGGGTCGGCCGTCAACATCCCGTCCACATCCGTCCAGATTTGAATCTCATCCGCGCCGATGCCAGCGCCTACAATGGACGCCGTAAAATCCGAGCCGCCGCGGCCCAGCGTGGTGGTGACGCCGTCTTCGGTCGAGCCGATGAACCCGCCCATCACCACAACTTTGTCTTTCGCGATCGGCGGAATTGTCGCAGCCAGCCGCGCATAAGTTTCCGCATAAATCGGAGCCGCTTGCGTGTGGCGATGATCCGTCACGATCACCCGCCGCGAATCGATGTGCGCAGACGGCATCCCGAAATGCGCAAACGCCAGCGAAACGATGTAGCTCGAAAGCCGCTCGCCGTAGCTCGAAATGGCGTCGATCGAGCGCGGCGTCAGCTCGCCCAGCACCGCGAGGCCCTTCGCCAGCTCGGTCAGTTCCTGAAAATGCTCGTCCAGCGTGCGGTCGAGCTCCGCGCGCTCGGCAAGCGGCACCACGAGCCGCGCTTCGCGCGAATGATAATCCCGCAAATCGTGAATCTGGTCGAGGTAACTCGCCCGATTGCCGCCAATCGCAGAGTGCGCAATCGCCAGCAGCCGGTTGGTGGTCTTGCCCATCGCGGAAACCACTACTACGGGATGCCGGTCCGCACGGGCGCGCACGATCTTCGCCACACGCTCGATAGCGGTGGCCGATTCGACCGAAGTTCCGCCGAATTTCATGACGATCATCGGCGGCCTCGCAGAAATCCTGGATAACAGGCGATGTGCGGAATCATCAGTCCAGCATGCCTTCCGAGTGCATCAGCTCGGCGTTCAGCACCGCCGCGCCTGCCGCGCCGCGAATCGTGTTATGCGTGAGCGAGACGAACTTGTAATCCAGCACCGGACACGCGCGCAGCCGGCCGACGAAGGCCGCCATCCCTCGATCGCGTTCGGCGTCCTGCCGTGGTTGCGGGCGGTCGTACTGCGGCATGTAGCTGACCGGTTTGGCCGGCGCGCTGGGCAGCCGCCGCTGCTGCGGCACGCCGGTGAATTTTTCGAACGCGTGCAGCACATCCGATTCCTGGGGCCGCGCGGAAAACTTCACCGACACCGTCACCAGGTGCCCGTCCACCACCGGGACGCGATTGCAGTGCGCGCTCACTTTAGCATCCAGCGCGCGAACATGGTCGCCCGCAAACTCGCCCAGAATCTTCTGCGTCTCCTGCTCCATCTTCTCTTCTTCGCCGCCGATGAACGGAATCACGTTGGCATTGATGTCCATCGAAGGCACGCCCGGATAACCCGCGCCCGAAATCGCCTGCATCGTGGTGGCGATCACCTGCTGGATTCCGAATGCCTTGAGCGGCGCCAGTCCCATCACCAGCGACACCGTCGCGCAGTTCGGATTCGTCACAATCTGGCCTTTCCATCCGCGCGTGCGCTGCTGCCCCGGAACCAGCTTCAGATGGTCCGCGTTGACCTCCGGCACCAGCAGCGGCACATCGCGCTCCATGCGATAGTTTTTCGAGTTCGATACCACGATGTGGCCCGCCTGCGCGAAGGCCCGCTCGATCTCGGTCGCCACCGACGCGTCCATCGAAGAAAACAACAGCCGCGGCGCATGATCCGGCTTGCATTCCTCCACCGTTAAATCCGCCACCGCATCCGGCATCACGCCGGCGAGATGCCACTTGGTCGCGTCGCGATATTTCTTGCCCGCCGAGCGGTCGCTCGCTCCCAGCCACTTCACATCGAACCACGGGTGGCCCTGCAAAAACTTGATGAAATGCTGGCCGACCATGCCGGTCGCGCCTAAGATGCCGACTTCGATTCTTGCTTCCATAGTTGATTCACCATGCGTTGATAGATTTCGACCGCTTCCACCAGCTGCCGCTTGGGCACCCGCTCTTCCAGCGTATGCGCCACGTGAATGGAACCCGGACCGATCAGGAACGGCTCGCCCCACGAGCCGCCGAACGCCGGAATATCGGTGGTGTAAGCCACCACTGTGGTTTCGATGCCCTCCAGCTTTCCCAGCCGCACCGCCGGGATCTCCAGTACCTCGCGCGCTTCCGCAGCGCCCTCAACGGCCCGCGCCACCGCCGCCCGCGTCTCGCGCGAATCGCCCACCAGCCGGATCATCACCTCTGCGCGCGCGTGGTCGGCAATGATATTGGGCGCTCTCCCGCCGCTCAAAGTCCCGATATTCAGCGTGCTCGCTCCGAGCAGATCGTCCACCGGCAGTTCGATCCGCCGGATGCGTTCGAGCGCGCTGAGCAGTTTATCGATCGCCGATTCGCCTAGTTCCGGATACGCCGAATGCGCCATCCGCCCTTCGGCCGCGATCTCGTACCGCAGCGCGCCTTTCGATCCCAGCGCCAGCTTGTTTTCCGTCGGCTCGCCGTTGATCAAATATTTCGATCCCCGCCGCTCCTTGGCCGCGCGATAGGCCCCGGCGCTATTGCGTTCCTCCCCCACCACGAACAGCAGCGCGAAATTGCGGCCGCCGCGTTCGAGAAGCGCCTCGGCGGCTTTGATCATTGCAGCGATGATGCCCTTGGTGTCGCACGCCGCGCGGCCCCAGACGAATTCATCGTCCTCGCGCGACTCGAAAAACGGCGGCACCGTATCCATGTGGGTCGATAGCGTCACCACCGGCTCGCCCCACTCTGCCAGCACGTTGAAGCGTCGCGGTTCGACATCCATCCGCTCCACACGCCCGCCTGTGCGCGCGGCAAGCCTCGCCAGATGATCGAACAGAAACTGCCCGACCCGTTCTTCGTTTTCCGTAATGGACTCGATATCGACGAGCGCCCGCGTCAGCTCAAATAAGTTCATCTATCAGCTTCGAATGGACGCAGAGAAGGGGACAATACGGCAGGCCGCGGTAGCGGAACGGCGTACTCCACTTCCGATAGCGCTCCATCCGTTCTCACGAAACGAATGACAGTGAGCGGGATTTAGCCGCGCTCCCCAACCGCCGCGGTCACGAGCAGCCACAGCGATTTCGGCGGAAGACCCCTTTCTCACCAGGCGTCCGAAGCTCGTTCGGAACGCTCGCCCGGATACTATTGGCCCCCGCGCCTCTACCAGAAACACTCAGGATATCGGGTTGAGTGGGGATGAGTCAACTTCCCCCGTACCCATTCGCTCGCGGCGGCTATAATAAAAATAGTTTTCAGTAGCATGATTGCCGAGTACCTCAACGCCGCCCTCAAACACGCGCGATACGACATCATTGAGGACGCCGAGCCATTCTATGGGGAGATCCCGGAGTGCTCGGGAGTCTGGGCCAGCGGGAAGACTCTTGAAGAGTGCCGTCAAAATTTGCTCGAAGGGTTGGAAGGCTGGATCATCTTGGGTCTTCAGCGTGGATCGAAGATACCGGCGATTGACGGCATTTCGCTCACTGCCGGTGAAACCGCTCCCGTAAGTGGCTAAGCTGGCGCCGGTTTCTCAAGGCGAGCTGGTTCGCAAGCTGCGCAAGCTCGGATTTGAAGGACCGGTGCAGCGCGGCAAACATCCCTATATGATTCGCGGCAGTTTACGGCTCATCATCCCCAACCCTCACCGCGGGCAGATCAGCCAGGATCTTTTGACCAAGCATTCTTCGACAAGGCGGAATCTCTCGCGAAGACTGGGAAAACGCGGGCTGACTTATTTCACCACGGCTTTTTCCGTCACCTGATTATCGTACTCGTCCTCGACCCGCACCGCGATCGTGTGCTCTCCCGGTGTCACGTCCTTAAGCGACAGCCTATAGTCGAGTTCCTTGGAGTCCGAGAGCTTTGTGGCCGGATCCACTACCGTCCAGTCGCCGCCATCGATCGAGTATTCGGCTTTGTCGATCACGGAAAGCGCATCCGCCGCGTGCCAGCTTACCTCCACGTTCTTGCCCGTTCGCCGCGCCGTGAGCCCTGAAATGCGAGGCGGCGTATTGTCGATAACGAGCACTTCGCTCTCGATCCGGCCGGTAAGCGCGTCTTCCGGCGTGTTGCTGGGCAGGTCGGACGCCGTCACCCGCAGCCGGTACTCGCCGTCGGGAAAAGCCGTCGAGTCCCAACTCAGGTAGTGTTCCTTTACTTTGTCTTTGAGCAGCTTCCACTCGGTTTCCTGAACGCCGCGAATTTCCACCTTATAGATCAGCGTGTCGCCGTTCTCGTCCGCCGCATTCCAGCGCGCGCCGAGCATTCCTTTGGCATACTGCATCGCGGGTGTCGTGGCGGATTCCAGCGAAAGGGGATTCGCCGTGTGGGTGCTGTGCTTGCCGATGGGCGGAAGGTTCAGAGTCTGCGAAGTTGTGACTGTAACAGGCGGCGCCGGGAACTTGTAATTGGGCGGTGTAATCTCCACCTCCTCCACCCGCGGTGCAACGTTGCGCGGCAGATAGGCGGCTTCCACAGAATCGAGTTCCGGTGACAGCCCGGATTTTTCGGCCGCATCCGCAGTGAGCGTAGCCTTCCATTGGAGAAACCTCGCCGCCGGCGCCGTAATACCGGCGCCCTCTTCACGGGTAATCGCTCGCGACCAGCCGCTCCAGTTCTTCTGCGGCCGGTCCAGATTCCCGCTGCGCGTCTCGATCGAAATACGCCCATTATCCGCGGAGCCTTTAAAGCTCAACCTGCCCCAATGAGAAAAGAGCCCCGCATCGAAGACCTCCGATTCGATCGTGCCCTCGCGCTCGATATTTGGCCCGATCTCGTAAACTTTGCCGACATTTCCGCTGGCCGCGAAGAGCCTTCCCCCAGGCCCGTCCACCAGCGCCGTAATCTGCGTGGGCGCAGCGTTCAGTAAAGCCGTGTAGAGCGTGTCGGAATCGATGCGGTAGATGTAGCCCTTATTCCCGGTGCCGATGAGCGGCCGTCCGTTACCGTCGAAGCCGATGCTGTAAATAAAGTCCTGCGAATGGCTCCAGACCTTTTCCGGATACCCGTCGGCATGAATGCGGCAAAGTTCTGAACCGCCGGAAACCGCGGACGTTCCTCCCGACCCGAGTGACGGCGGCGGCGTAAGGTGTGGCGTGCTGGAACTGGTAGTTGCAGTCGAGATCGAGATCGTGGCGGGCACAGGCGCCGGCGGCGGTACCGCAGGAAGGGATGCCTGTTTCGATCCCACACCCGCAGCGTAAATCGAACCGTCCTTGGCGACGGCCACCGCCGTGACCTCGCGTTTCGGCATTTCATAGAGCACAAAACCCTCGCCGGCTGGAGAAATTCGCATGACCAAACCGTTTGGGTCGGTGCCGATGATCAGATTCCCGTGCCCATCGAGCGCCATGCACCGTACGTGGCTTTCGTCGCTTTTGAAGAACACGCTTCCTTTGCCGTCCGGAGCTACACGGTAAATCTCGCCTGGATCGCCGGTTGCGACAAAGAGGTCGCCCGCCTGGTCGAACAGCATCGCCCAGACGTACTTCGTTTTGGGATCAAAAAAGAGATCGCGCTTGCCGTCGGCGGAAATTCGGTAAATCTTGGCATCCGGCGAAGTCGCGGCATACACGCGATCTTTGGCGTCGATCGCGAGGGCGTGAACTTCCAGGGCTTCGTCGAATTCGGCCACCGTCTTGTGCTCGCCGTTCGGTGAAATCCGGTATAGTTTGGCGCCCGGCCCTCCGCCGGTGTACAGATTTCCTTTGGAATCGCGCGCCAGAGCCCACAAATACGCGGACGGAGAATCGAACAGCTCCTCAAAATGCGGCGCCAGCGTCAGTCGCCCGTCACTGCGTAGAGACAGATTCTTGATGTTGCCCTTCTCGAAATCCGAATAATCCGTCGACACCCAGCTGCGGGTTTGCCCTGCCTGAAGACACACAGCCCATAGAGATATCGCCGCTGTGCATAAAATGAATTTTTTCATGATGAAACGGATGCGCCCTTACTTTACAGTAATTTTGAGCGAATAACTGCCGCTGATCACGTAATCAAACGGCAGGGAAGCCTGGTCGATCGCGCTTTCTCCGGAGGTTACGATCGGACGGTTGGAAGCGCGCCCGGCCTGCATCACATTGAGCACGGAAGCCGGCAGGTTCGGCAGCGTCTTGTCGTCGTAATACGCGGTCGGCGCCGCTTCGAGCAGCGAAATGTACAGCTTGTTGTTGCTGCGCTCCTGGTTGATCAGAGAAACCGTTTCCGAAAGATCCATGTACCGGTTCATATACCCGGCCAGGTTCTGCATATGATTGAGCGTGTCGGCGTCGCTTAACAGAATGCGGTGCTCGCCCTTGCCGAGCCCGTCCGGGACGTGGACTTTAAATTCGCGTTCGATCCGGTCGCCGCGATAAGGCCGCAAGAATACTTTCACCGGAACGTCGTCGCCCGGATGCACCTCGCTGTTCGGAATCCAGGCGTTTTCGATGGTAGCCACCCGCCGGTCAGGCAGCAAATCCACCGTGACGCTGACCTGTTTGAGACGCGGCGTCTTGACCGCGTTCAAATAAAGCCGGTTGAACTTATCTCCCCACCAGCCGGCCAGAATCATGGACGCCGGCATGGGCATTTCGCCCGAGGCTTGCATGGTGTTGAGCGAGAGACTTCCTCCGCCGTCCAGGTCCACTTTTCCGTTCAGCCGGTAGGTGGCCTCATCCATAAACTCGTTCAGGCTCGAAACCGAATTGAACAGGGTGAGCATCATCAGGTAGGGCGTCCACTTCTGCTGGTCGAAGACGTTGAAGTGAAATTCTTTCTCGCTGCGGACTGCACTGTTCTCACCGAGCGAACGCACCGCCACGGTGACGGGGATCATCTTGGTCTCTTCACCCAGCACGCCCATGATGCCGCTGTGCCGGTCCTGATGCAGTGCGCCGACGATTTCGGTCGCGTTCGCGAACTTGTTCGGCTGGAACGCCGAAGACAGCACCATCAGCACCTCGCCCTTGCTCATCGGCATATCGATCGGCCCCAGGTTGAAGAAGGGATGGCCGAACGCGAGAACGTGCTTGCCGTCGTTGTAAGTTACGGTGCCAAGACCGGTGATGCTCATGTCGCCCGAGACCAGCACGCCGGCGATAGCGTCTCCGGGTTTGAGCGAATCTTTCCAGTCCGGAGCAGGTTTTGTGGTGTAAAGGGCGCCGCTCGCACCGCCCTGCACCGCAGAGATGCCGAGCTGCTGGAACAGCGGCCCAAACTCGCGCAGTACATTCCCGTTGAAGCCAGAAAACACCAGCGGCGTCTCGATCGGAGTCATCAGCGGCTCCTGCCGCACCAGGCCCGGAGATGCTCCGGCCGCAACGGCCTGGGCCAGCAGCTTGCCGGGCACCGCCACCTCGCTGCGCGCCAGAGCTTTATCCGGCGTGCGTGCGTCCATAGGACGCGATTGGTCGAAGTCCTTGATCTCCAGCATCAGCTCGATCGGCGTGATGCCGCAGATCGCATCGGGAGAGAAGACGCTCAGCCGCAGCGCAATTGCGCCCACCAGCTTCCCGTCGATATAGACCGGGCTGCCGCTCATTCCGCCCGCGACATTAGTTCGTTGAGCCTTACCGCCCAGCTTGGCGAGAATAATGTCTTGTTTCGGCCCCCAGGCGTTTTTCCACACCCCGATGATTTCGACCGGGATCGATTCGGGCTCCGTTCCCTTAAATACGGTCCAGGCAACACCTTTCATGCCCGGACGGAGGTCGCTTTCCTTGAAGATTTCTGTTTTCCCTGCTTTGGGAGGTTGAGAGGGTAATTCGTCCGCGAAGACAGGAAGCAGCGCGACCGCGGCCACAAAGAGTGCCGCGGCAATTCTTTCTTTCATTCTGTAACCGGCTCCGTTAACTTCCATTCTACTATGCCGGTGTAGAAAACACGCTTCCAGAAATGACGGTGTACAGCCAAAGTTAGCGCTGAAATCCCCCGTTTCGACTCAGCTACTTCCAAAAACATACGGCGGCGGCTGCCCGCAAGTCCTGGTTGTCTATAATGAAAATATAGATGCATCAGAAGAAATCGGAACGTGTCGACCTGGATCCGCAGGAGACGTCGGAATGGCTGGAGGCGCTCGATCAGGTTGTCGATGAAGGTGGACCCGACCGCGCCGCGTTTCTGTTAGAAAGGCTTGCCGACCGCGCACGCGGGATGGGTGTGGGACTGCCGATCCAGCACAATACGCCCTATATCAACACGATCCCTCCCGAGGAGGAGGTGCCATACCCGGGCGATCGTGCGCTTGAGCGGCGGATCAAGAGCCTGACCCGGTGGAACGCCATGGCCATGGTGTCGCGGCAGAACAAGTTCGACCACGGCATCGGCGGCCACATTGCGACATATGCCTCGATCGCGACCCTGTTCGAGGTCGGTTTCAACCATTTCTTCCACGCCAGTTATGACGATCAGCCGGGAGATTGCGTTTATTTTCAAGGACATGCATCCCCCGGCCTCTACGCACGCGCGTTTCTCGAAGGCCGCCTGACGGCGCAGCACTTAGCGAACTTCCGCCATGAACTGCGTGACCACCCTGGACTGCCGTCTTACCCACACCCCTGGCTGATGCCCGGTTTCTGGCAATTCCCGACTGTCTCGATGGGGATTGCGCCCATCAATGCCATCTACCAGGCGCGTTTCATGCGGTATCTCGAAAACCGCGGGCTGATTCCGGCAACTCCTCGCAAAATATGGGCTTTTCTGGGCGATGGCGAAATGGATGAGCCGGAATCCATGGGTTCGCTGACGCTCGGCTCGCGCGAGAAGCTCGACAACCTCATCTTCGTGATTAACTGCAACCTACAGCGGCTGGACGGGCCGGTTCGCGGTAACGGCAAGATTATTCAGGAGTTGGAGGCGGCGTTTCTGGGCGCCGGCTGGAACGTCATTAAAGTGCTCTGGGGGACCGATTGGGACGAACTGCTGGCCCGCGACGGTTCCGGCCTGCTGCTGAAGCGCATGGAAGAGTGCGTGGACGGCGAATATCAGTCGTTCAAGGCGAAAGGCGGCGCTTTTATCCGCAAGGAATTCTTCGGCAAGTACCCGGAACTGTTGAAGCTGGTGGAGCACTTGAGCGATGAGCAGGTTGGACGGCTGCGGCGCGGGGGGCACGATCCGCAAAAAATTTACAACGCTTACCAGGCGGCCGTGGAGCACCGGGGGCAGCCGACGGTCATCCTGGCCAAGACTGTAAAAGGCTACGGCGTTGCGGAGATCGAGGCGCGCAACCCGACCCATCAGCAAAAGGAGCTGAACGACCGTTCGGTGCAATTATTCCGGCAGAGATTCGATATCCAGTTGCCGGAGAACGTGGCGAACAACGTGGAGTTTTACCGGCCTCCGGACTCGAGCCCGGAAATGGCCTACCTGCACGAGCGGCGGAGGCAGCTTGGCGGATACCTGCCGGAGCGCAAACCGCCCAAGAGCCAGATCGAGGCGCCGAAGCTCGACCAGTTCGCCGACCTGCTGGGCGGGTCCAAGGCTCCGCATCCTTCAACGGCCATGGCCTTCGTGCGCCTCTTGACGATTTTGATGAAGAACCCGGAGATCGGCAAGCGCGTGGTGCCGATTATTCCGGACGAGGCCCGAACGTTCGGCATGGAGTCGCTGTTCCGGCAGTTCGGAATTTACGCTTCGAGCGGCCAATTATACAAGCCGCACGATGCGGACATGTTCCTCTACTACAAAGAGCAGAAAGACGGGCAGATTCTCGAGGAAGGGATCACGGAAGCGGGCTCGATGGCGTCGTTCACTGCGGCAGGAACGGCGTATTCCAACTACCGGATCCAGATGATCCCGTTTTTCATTTATTACTCGATGTTCGGTTTCCAGCGGGTGGGGGATTTGATCTGGGCTTTTGCCGACGCACGCGGGAAGGGATTTCTGATGGGCGGCACGGCGGGCCGGACGACGCTGTCCGGCGAAGGCCTGCAGCATCAGGACGGGCACAGCCTGGTGCTGGCGTCGACTGTGCCAACCTGCGCGGCTTACGATCCGGCTTACGCTTATGAGATCGCGGTCATCGTGCAGGACGGCATCCGGCGCATGTATCAGGAACGCGAGGACCGGTTTTACTACCTGACCCTGTACAACGAGAATTACGCCATGCCTCCGATGCCCGAGGGTGCGGCCGAGGGAATCCTTAAAGGCATTTACAAGTTCAAGGCAGCAGCGAACGGCAAAGCTGTCGTTCAACTTTTTGGAAGCGGGCCGATTTTGAATGAAGCCGTGCGGGCGCAGGGAATCCTGGCGGAGCGGTATGGAATTGCGGCGGATGTCTGGAGTGTGACCAGCTATAACGAATTGCGGCGCGAGGCTTTGCGTGTGACGCGGCGAAATCGGCTGCATCCCGATCAGCAGCCCGAACAACCGTACATTCTGAAAGCGCTGGGCGACTCGGCAGGGCCGATCGTGGCAGCGACCGACTACATGAAAGTGGTGGCGGACCAGGTAGCGCCGTGGCTCGGCGGCCGGCTGGTCTCGCTAGGTACCGACGGTTTCGGGCGCAGCGATAACCGCGAGCATCTGCGGCGGCATTTTGAAGTCAACGCAGAGTCCATCGCTTCAGCGGCGCTTTCGCGCCTGGCGCGAGACGGCGCGTTCGATGCATCCAAGGCCAGGCAGGCCATTCAAGAGCTGGGCGTCGAACCCGAGAAGACCGACCCGGCTATCGCGTAGAGGCGTTACAGCAATTCCGCCACGAAATCGCGGGCAACTTCCGCAGGGATTCCCAGCTCTCGGTGGGCCAGCGGGCCGCCGGTATCGAGCACGGGCTCGGCTTGGTCCAGAGATTTCAGGTCGGTCCGCTGGAAAAATTTTCCAATGGGAATTTCTTCGCCCCAGAGCTGCGCTCGTTCGAAGGCCTGCTGCAGATTTGCCGAATCGTAACTGGCATCGTCTTCAAGCTTCTTGACCCGCTGTTTGAACCACGGATAGGTGTTGTCGTGGTTGTAGGTGACGCACGGGCTGAAGATGTCGATGAAAGAGAAGCCCTTGTGTTTAAGCCCCTGCTTAATTAGCTCGGTAAGGTGCTTCTGCTCTCCCGAGAAGCCGCGCGCGACAAACGTGGCTCCGGCGGCAAGAGCCAAGGCAATGGGGTTGATCGGGCCTTCGACGCTGCCGAAAGGCGTGCTCTTGGTCTTCATACCGATCGAGCTGGTGGGTGAAACCTGCCCGGTGGTCAAACCATAAATCTGGTTGTCCATGGCGAGATAGAGCAGATCGACATTGCGGCGCATGGTGTGGATGAAATGGTTGCCGCCGATGCCGAAGCCATCGCCATCGCCGCCGGTGACAATCACGGTGAGATCGTGATTCGCCATCTTCACGCCGGTGGCGACAGCCAGGGCGCGCCCGTGGAGCGTGTGCATCCCGTAAGTTTCGATGAAACCGGGAAGGTTCGAAGAGCAGCCGATGCCGCTGATGGTCACGACGTTGTAGGGCTGGATGTGGAGCTCGACGAGCGCCTTCTGGAGCGCGGCGAGAACGCCGAAATCGCCGCATCCGGGACACCAGTCGGGATCAACCTTGCCTTTGTATTCCTGCAGTGTAACCGGCCTTAAGACTTGTTCCGTTGTCGCCATTTGGGTTCTCCTCAAACCAAGATTTCGTGCGTGGGCACGGAAAGCTTGGTCTTCCCGGCCAGTTGTTCCTTCACGGATTCGACGATGTGGTGGGGCATGAACGGCTCGCCGTCGTATTTGCGGATGTGGCCGTCCGCCACGAAGCTGGTCTCGCTGCGCAGATAGCGGGCGAACTGACCGCTGTAATTGTTCTCGATGATGATGGTATGGCGTGCGCCGCCGAGCTCTTCGAGAATGGCTTCGCCGTGCAGCGGTACCATCCAGCGGATCTGGAGATGATTGGCGGTAACGCCGTCTTCAGCAAGCTGCTCGATGGCTTCCTGAATAACGCCATCAGTCGAGCCCCAGCCGATGAGCGTGACGTCGGCGTCACGCGGTCCGGTGAGCTTCGGAGGCGGCACGGCAGCCTCGATGCCGGCGATCTTGCGCTGGCGTTTTTCCATCATGGCGCGGCGCTTGTGCGGGTTGGTGAACTCGTCGCTGATCAGCACGCCGTCTTCCTGATGCTCATCGGTTGCGACGGTATGGGTATGGGCGGGAACGCCTGGAATGGCTCGCGGAGAGATGCCGCTTTCGGTGAAAAGGTAGCGTTTGTAGGTGTTGGCGGCGTTTCCTTTGCCGCCATTGCCGTTGGCTGACGTAATCAGCTCGCCGCGATCGATGGGAACTTTGAAATCGAGCTCGGCCGGTTCGGCGCTGGCCGTTCCCTCGGAAAGAAGCAAATCGGTTAGGACGATGCCCGGGCACTGGAACTTATCCACGATGTTGAACATCTCGGGAATCAGCTTGAAGCAATCGACGATGTCGGTAGGAGTGGCGATGACGCGCGGGTAGTCGCCGTGGCCCGCGCCGAGCATCTGCCAGAGGTCGCCCTGCTCGGTTTTGGTAGGGACGCCGGTAGACGGGCCGGCGCGCTGGACATCGATCACCACCACCGGGACTTCGATCATGGCGGCCATGCCCAAGCCTTCGGTCATGAGCGCGAAACCGCCGCCGGAAGTAGCGCACATGGCGCGGCATCCGGTATGAGCGGCGCCGATTGCCATATTGACCACGCCGATTTCGTCTTCGACCTGACGAACCATGATGCCGGCTTTACGCGCGTGCGCGGCCATCCAGTGAAGCACGCCGGTTGAGGGGCTCATGGGGTAGGCGCAGTAGAATTTCACGCCGGCCGCCGCGCCGCCCATGGCAAGCGCCATATTGCCGGTCAGCACGGCCTTCGGATTTTCGGTCATGGGAAGCGGATGCGCGAACGGCTCGAAATGAGCGGTGGCGTATTGATATGCGGCGCGGGCGCTGCCGACGTTTTCGTTGACGACGGCATCGCCTTTTTTCTTGAACTGCTGGGTGAGCACCTCTTCGAGCGGCTGGAAACCGATGCCCATCATGCTGAGGCCGGCAGCCAGGCACAACGTGTTCTGCTCGACCTTGTTGCGGCTGTTGCCGGTGAGCTGGGAAACGGGCAGCGGGCAGAGCCGGACACCATCGGCAGCGGTTCCGGGCTTGATGCTGTCGCCGTTATACACGACGGCCGCGCCGGGGCCGAGCAGGTGCAAGTGCCGGTCCATCGTGTCCTGGTTCAGGGGAATCATGAGATCGATATGATCGCCGAAACTGTTGACTTTATCGGGGCCGGTGCGAATGGTCAGAAACGTATGACCACCGCGGATAATGGACTGATAGGCGTTATAAGCGAGGACGTGCAGACCGCGGCGAGCGAAGATCCGGGCGAAAATATTTCCGGGGGTAGCTACACCTTGACCAGCCGCGCCTCCAATGGACACGGCGAACGTTTGCTTCATTCCAACCCTCCTCCTCAGCGTGCCGCGGCGGTAACCGCGGCGTTATTAAGCCAGGGCCCAACGCGCTTCGCGGCGGATCAGCCGGAAACGCCATGGCCGAGGTTAAAGACTCCCTCGGCTGAAACCACCGGTGGACGGCTGCCGGAGCGATAGAGGAAGCGGCCGCCTGCCGGTCCAGGATTGGTCTAAAAAAACTCTAATAGTCTACTACAGTCGGACGGGAAGGGAACCGGGGTGTGGGTTGGGAACCGTGGCAGTTGGGACGGTGTCGAAGGGAGCATGGGCATGGTTGTTGCGCATGCAGGCCAGAAGGCGGAGATCAATATGACTCCGATGATTGATGTGCTGCTGGTGCTGATCATCATCTTCATGGTGATAACGCCGCTAAGGCCGACTGGGCTGGGCACACTGATTCCCGAGCCGGCGGCGAACCAGGATGCGGTCAGGCCGCACGATCTAGTAATCACGGTGGCGCGGGACGGCGCGATCCGGCTCAACAGCCAAAATTTGGGGGCAGCGGAGTTGCCGTACCGCCTGTCGGGGCTATTTCGAACTGTCGGCGATCAGGTGATTTTCGTCCGAGGAGATAAAGGGCTTGAGTTTCGTACCATTGCGGCGGTCATTGACGCGGTAAAAGGCGCGGGCTTCGAACGGATTGCATTGATGACGAACTGACAGCCGGCGCGCGGTTCAATCCCACTGGATTCCGCGTGCGCGCAGTTCCTGTTCGAGCTGGGCCAGAGACTGGAATTGCACGGCGTCGATGCCCGCGCGCTGAGCGGCTGCGACGTAATCGGCAATATCGTCTGTGAAGAAGCATTCCTCGGGGCGGCACTGCGCGCGGGCGATGGCTTCGCGGTAGATGGCGGGCGCGGGCTTCATGGCGCGCACTTCAAACGAGAGCACGCGATCATCGAAATGGCGCAGAATTGGATAGGCCTTTTCGAGCATACGGAAATGAATGGCGTTGGTGTTTGAAAGCAGGATCAGGCGGAACCGCCGGCGCAGGCCTTCCAGCATAGATTCCGGGATGAGCGTATCGGGGAGAAAGATGGAGCTCCAGATTTCGCAAAACGCATCGTAACCGATGCGCAATTCGAGCATGGCGGTAAGCTGCGCGAAAAAATCTTCCGGCTCGACGAGGCCGGATTCGAAGCGGCGGACCAGATCGGTGGTTGAAAGCCGTTTGGGAATATCCGCGGCGGGAAAACCGCAGTGTTTCTCGAGGCCCTGGTAGCCACGCGTGAAATCGAAGGGGATGATGACTTTTCCCAAGTCGAAAATGACAGCCTTGACCATTCTTTCTTACCGTAGCATCACCAGATGCCGAGCGCTTTCCACCAGGCGAATCCGATGGTGGACCAGATGGCGAGGTTGGCGAGAGAGGCAAAGAAGCCGATTTTCCACCAATTTTTGAAGGAGACGTACTGGTGCGCGAAGAACATGGGGGCGGGCGTGGTGCCGTAGTTGGTCAAGCAGGCCGAGAGATTGGCGAAACAGGCAAAGCTGAAGAACACCAGGCCCACGGGAGCGGAGCGGGCGGCGAGGACCGCGGCAAAAGCCGGAAACATCGAAAGCATGTGGGCGGTGATGCTGGCGAAAGCGTAGTGCGCGTAAAAATAGATCGAAAGGGCGAGCGCGAGCAGCGCTACCCATCCGAGCGAGCCGAAGGCGGCGCTGATGTCCTGGGCGAAGGCGCGCGTCACGCCGGCATCGTTGAGCGCTTTGCCTAACAGGACCAGGCCGCCGTACCAGATGAAGATGTCCCACGCGGTGCGGTCGCTGACCACGTCATTCCAGCTCAGTACGCCGGTGAGCAACAGCGCGGCCGAGCCGACCAGCGCGGTGACGGTGATGTCCAGATGGTGGAAAGGCGTGGTGATCCAGAGCGCGCAGACTGAAACGAAGATGGCGGCGACGATTTTCTGGCCGCGATTCATGGGCCCCATGCGGTGCAGCTCGCGGGCGGCAAAGGCAGCGGCTTCGGGAGTCTTTCGAATTTCGGGCGGGTTGAGGCGATAGACGACGAGCGGAACTACGAACATGGAGCAAAGTCCGGGGACGATTCCGGCAAGAAACCAGGAGACCCAGGTGACCGGGTAGTGAAACATCTGGCCGGCCATCTGCGCGGCGAGCGGGTTGCTTGCCTGGCCGGTGAAGAACATGGCGGAAGTTACACAGATGCTTTGGTAGACGCCGGCCATGAGGAAGGAGCCGACCAGCGGGGCGCTCGGGCCGGGGAGCGAGCCGTAGAGTTCCGAGATCGAGCGGACGATGGGAAGCACGACGCCGCCGGAGCGAGCGCCGTTTGACGGAATGATGGAGGCGAGCACCAGATCGGTCATGGAGAGCGCGTAGCACACGCCGAGCGAGGTTCGGCCGACGGTGCGCACAAAAAGCAGCGCGATGCGGCGGGCGAGGCCGGTTTTGATCAGCGCGTCGGAGATGAAAAATGCGGCCATGACCAGCCAGACGGTGGGGTCGCCATAGCCGCCGAGAGCTTGATGGATGGTCAGTCCGCCGAACAGCGAAGCAAGGGTAATGCCCACCAGCACGGCGGCGCCGCCCGGAATCGGCTGAAGCATCAGGGCGCCGATCGTCGAGACGAAGATTCCGAGCAGACGCCAGCCGGCTGGCTTGACGGAGGCAGGTCTTGGGATGAGATAGACGATGGAGCAATAGAGCGCGATGAGAATCACGGTGCTGAGAATGATGTGGCGCGTGCGGGCCGGTGGGTTTTGTGCAGCTTGGCCGCCGCTATGAGTGGGGTCTATGGCCCCGCCTGTGGATTCCAAGAAGACATCTTACACGCTATTGCCGGATAGCCCACACGGGCTATCAGGCCAACTACGGTTTTCCAGTCCTCCATGATGGAATCGAGTGAGGGAGAACTTGTGGGCAGAATACTCATCGTTTTAGGGACGCTCGCCGGCATGGCGGCTGCCGGGCCGCGCTATATCGGGGTGGTCACCGCTCCTGGGCCGTTCTGGATTGACGGAACGGGAGTCACTGAACATGCGACCGTGTTTGAAGGCAGCACCGTGGAGACTAACGGCGATGCGGTGAAGATCGAATTGAACAGTACCGTGCAGGCGCTGCTCGACGGCGGTTCACGCGCCCGTGTTTACGGAGACCATGTGGTGCTCGAGAAAGGACGCTGCCAGCTAGATCGCGGAGCGGATTACCGGATTGAGGCACGCTCGATGCAAATCGGGCTGGGCGCAAAGCAGTCGCGGGTGGTGATTGCGATCGCGGATGGAGGGGTGGTGGAAGTGGGAGCGCTCGCGGGGGAAGCGCGAGTGCTCAATACCAGCGGAATAGAAGTAGCCAAAGTGGAAACAGGGGGCACCGTCGAACTCAGGCCGGCCGAAGGCCAGGACACATCCGTGCTGAGGGGCTGCGTTTCGAAAGTTCCGAAGGCATACGTGATGCGCGATGAAGCTTCGGGAATCAATGTTGAACTGCGCGGAGCGGAACTCGGACGCGCCGTGGGGAGCCGGATCGAAGTTCGGGGAGCGATGGCGCCGAAAGCGCGTGCCGCGGCGCCGGCGGCTCAAGTGATTGAGGTTGCCGAGATCAAGATCATTGGGACAGGCTGCGCTACGACCATTACCGCGTCGGGCACGGGCTCGCGTGCTAGAGTTGCGCCGGCGCATGCGGGCGGTGTTGCTTCAGCGGGTTCAGGCGGCGGGGTGCCGACGGCAGTGATTGGCGGGGTTGCGGTCGCGGCCGGGGCGGGCGGAGCAGCAGCAGTTGTGGTAGCGCAGAGCCATAAACCACCGATCAGCCGGGGACGTTAAACGCGGCGGGCTGCGCTTTTAGATCATTCCGAGCAGGGCGTTGACCATCAGGGCGCCCATGCCGATTGGGATCATATATTTCCAGCCGATGTTCATGAGCTGGTCGTAGCGGAAGCGTGGAAAGGTTCCGCGGAACCAGATCAGCAGATAGATAATTAACGAGACTTTGAAAAGAAACCAGAACACTCCGATCGCGGCGGCGTTCACCTGCGGCAAAAGAAAAATCAAGCCGACGGCGATGAGGAGCACCGCGACCGAGACCAGCACTTTCTGCTGGATGGAAGATTTCAGGCGTTTCACGAGCACGAAGCTCGATGCACCGGAACCAGCGAACAGCAGAAAGGGCACCACGTAGTTTACCGGATCGAGCCACTTCACGCTGGGGAACGGCCGCAGCCATCCACCCCAGAACAGCGTCACGGCGACGCCCGACGCCACGAAGATGTTGGCGTACTCGGCGAGGAAGTAGAGTGCCCAGCGGAATCCGCTGTACTCGGTGTGAAAGCCGGCGACCAGTTCGGATTCGGCTTCAGGCAGGTCGAAGGGCGCGCGGTTGGTCTCGGCCGTGGCGGAAATGATGTAAACCACGAACGGCACGAGCATGAAACCCCAATTACTGAATGCGAACCAGATGCCGTGCTCCTGCTGGGCTTTGACGATGCCCTGCATGCTGAGCGTTCCGGCGACCATGAGCCCGGAAAGAAGCGCGAAGGACAGCGCGACCTCGTAGCTAACTAGTTGCGCGGCGCTGCGCAAGGCTCCGAGCAGGGGATAGTGGCTGTTCGACGCCCATCCGCCCAGAATGATTCCCAAAATGCCGACGGCTGACATGGCCATGATCACCAGAATGCCGACGTTGACGTCCGCGACGTACAGATACCGGCTGAACGGAAGAACGGCAAAGGAAGTGAGCGCGGTAAATGTGGAAATGACCGGCGCGGTCCAGAAGAGCGACTGGTCGGCCTCGGTGGGGATGATGTCTTCTTTGAGCAGGAGCTTAAGAGCGTCGGCAATGGGCTGCAAGAGGCCATGCGGACCGACGCGCATGGGACCGAGGCGCACCTGGAAATCGGCCAGGACTTTGCGCTCAACCAGCACGATGTACCCGGCGACCAGCGGGAACACCGCGATGATGACGATCGTAACCGCGAGCGGAACAAACAGCGGATTTTGAATGACGCTTTGCATGTTATTTCAACAGGGCGCTCTGTGCGAGCCGAAGCACCGGCTCGGGATAAATGCCGATGGCGAGCGTCAGCACGCCGCTGATTCCCAGCGCCACGCGCAGGCCGAAACTCGAGGCCAGCGGAGCTTTTTCGGTCAACTCGCCGGTGAACATGATTTTCACCACGCGGAAGTAATAGTAAATCGCGACGGCAACATAGAGCGTGCCGATGATGGCGAGGACATAATGATGCGTCTCGATCAGCGAAAGAAAAATGTAGTACTTGCCGAGGAAGCCCGCGGTCGGCGGGATGCCGGCGAGCGATAAGAGAAAGATCAGCATCAGTACCGCGTACCCCGGGCTTTTGTACATCAGGCCGGCCATGTCGTCGAGATCTTCGCCGATGATGTTTTTGCGGCGCATCGCCACGACTACGAGAAACGCGCCGAGGTTCATGAAGGCGTAGACCAGAATGTAGACTTCGATGCCGGTGATTCCGGTGTCATTGCCGGCGATGAGGCCGAGCAGCATGTAACCGGCGTGGGAAATCGAGCTATAGGCGAGCAGACGCTTGATATTCGACTGGCTAATAGCGGCGAGATTGCCGACCGTCATGGTGACGATAGCGACGGCTGCCAGGATCGGCTCCCAGGAATCGCGGGAAGAGGCGAGCGGTCCGAGGAAGATGCGCAACAGGAACGCGAATGAAGCGGCTTTCGAGGCCACCGATAGATATGCGGTGATGGTGGTTGGTGCGCCTTCATAGGCGTCCGGCGCCCACATGTGAAACGGCGCGGCGGAGATTTTGAACAGCAAGCCAACGGCAGTGGTGGCCATCGCCAGGAAGACCATGGGATCCCACGCGTCGCGCGCCGAGACGGCTGCGGCAACATCGCTGAGGCGCGTCGAACCGGAAATCCCGTACATGATCGAGAACCCGTAGGCCAGGAATCCGCTCGAAAACGCGCCAAGCAGGAGATATTTCATGGCCGCTTCGTTCGAGCGCTTTTCCCCGCGCAGAAATCCGACCATGATGTAGAAACAAAGCGCCATCAACTCGAGGCCGACGAAGAGCGTCACCAGATCCGTGCCGGCGGCGAGGAAAAACATGCCGCATTGCGCAAACAGCAGCAGGGCGTAATATTCGCCGTGATGTTCGCCTTCGATCTCGAGGTAGTTATAAGAGACGATGGCGACGATGAGGGTGGCAAGCTCGAATACCCAATTGAAGAACAGCGCGAAGCGGTCGATGGTGAGCGCGCCGTTGAAGGCGGTGAGCTGGGTCAGGCCATTCGCCGTGAGAAATGCCTGCTGACGCCATAACCCATAACCCGTGAAACCGAGACCCAGGATGACGAACAGCAGAAGCCATTTGCGCTGCTTGGGGTTCGGAAAAACCAGGAAATCAAACAGCAAAATGGCGCAGCCAAACAGCGCCAGCATGATCGCCGGAATCAAAACGAAATGGTCCGTGCTGGTGTAGAACTGGTTCATTGTGCTGCACCCGCGATTGCAGAATTAGCGGCAGGCGTGCCGGAGTGCAGCCGGGCTGCCGCCTGGGCTCGCTGGCCTCCCTGATAGTAATCCGGACGCACGCGCTCCACGATCTGCTGAACCGGTTTTTCGAGCAGATCAAAATATGGCTTGGGGTAGACGCCGATCCAGATCGCCCAGGCGATCAGTGGCAGAAAGACCGCAATTTCGCGAAGGCTCATGTCGGGGAGATGCAAGTTGCGGCCGTTGGTTACCTGGCCGAGCATGGTCCGCTGATAGAGCCACAGCAGGTAAGCGGCACCGAGAATCACGCCCATCACGGCGAAGGCAGCCCATACACGGCTGGCTTCAAATGCACCCTGCAAGATGGTGAATTCGCCGACGAAGCCATTGAGCAACGGCAAACCGGCGGAACTTAACATGGCGATGGCGAATATCGTGGCGTATTTAGGCATCACGTGGGCGAGGCCGCCGTATTCCGCGATCTCGCGCGTGTGCCGGCGCTCGTAGACAATGCCGATGATCAGGAAGAGCATGCCGGTCGAGATGCCGTGATTGATCTGCTGGATGACGCTGCCGGCAATGCCGTTGGGATTCAGAGCGAAAATTCCGAGCGTGCAAAAGCCCAGGTGGCTGACCGAGGAATACGCCACGAGCTTCTTCCAATCCTGCTGCATCAGGCTGACGAGCGCGCCGTAGATGATGCCGATGATGGAGAGCACGGCGAGAATCTGCACGATGGTCACGTTCACCGACGCTTTGGGCAGCAGCGGCAGCGAAAAGCGGAGAAAGCCGTACGTTCCCATCTTCAGCAGCACACTGGCCAGAATCACCGAGCCGGCGGTGGGCGCCTCAACGTGCGCGTCCGGGAGCCAGGTGTGGAAGGGGAACATCGGAACTTTAATGGCGAAGCCCAGGAAGAACGCCCAAAAGACCCATTGCTGCAAGCCGAGCGGCAGATCGAGCTTCATCAGATCGGCAATCTCGAACGTGTACGCGCCGAACTGCGAATGATATTGGAAATAGAGCGTCAGGATGCCAAGCAGCATCAGGACCGAGCCGGCCAGCGTGTACAGGAAAAACTTGATTGCGGCGTAAAGTTTCCGCGGGCCGCCCCAGACGCCGATGATAAAGTACATCGGGACCAGCACCAGCTCCCAGAACACGTAGAACAGGAAAAAGTCGAGCGAGACGAATACGCCGATCATGGCGGTCTGCATGATCAGGAACATGGCGTAATATTCTTTGACCCGCTCTTCGATGGCGTTCCAGGAGGAGAGAATGGCAAGGAAGCCGACCAGCGTGGTCAGCATGACGAGCAGCAGGCTGATGCCGTCGATACCGATGAGATATTTCGCGCCGAGGCTGGGGATCCAGTCCGCGCGGTCCACCATCTGGAAGCCCGGCGTGTTCTTATCGAAACGCGAAACAAGCGGCAGCGAGATCAGGAAGCTCGCAAACCCCACCAGGTTCGCCCAGAGCTTGATCAGGTTCTTTTGCGAACCGGGAATCAAGAGCAGCACCACGAATCCGGCGAGCGGCGCGAACAAAACGATGCTGAGCAGGTGCTGATCCATATTTATCGCGTAATGTAATAGCCGAAGAACGCCAGAGCGCCGACCACGACGAAGAGCGCGTAGGCCTGCACGCGGCCGGTTTGCACGATGCGCACCGGATAAGAAGAGAGCTTGACCAGAAGCGAACCGAGCCGCACGGCGCCATCGACGATCCAGGTGTCCCACCAGATGGAAACCGCGGATGAGAAGCGCGTCAGCCATCCGGCGCCGTTCACGCCGCCATCAATGATGTTGCGATCGAAAGCTCCACAGAGTCGTCCGCCACCCTTGGCGAAACCGTTGACGAACAGAAAATCGTAAATCTCGTCGACATACCACTTGTTCAGCAGCAAGCCGTGAAGCGGCGCGAGTTTGGCTTCCATAGCGTCCGGAATTTCGGGCTTGTGATGATAAAACCAGCGCGCGACGGCGATGCCGATGATCGCAATAGCCACCGAGACCGACATAAGTACCCACTCGACGCTGGCATCGTGCGCGCCCTCTTTCGCCGCTTCGACGGCCGCGGAGGCGAACGCGGGCTCGAGCCAGGTCTCGAATGCACGGAAGCCTTCGGGGAGCGACCAGATCTTCGGCGTTCCGATCCAACCGGCGAGCACGCTGCCCGCGGCGAGGATTGTGAGCGGGACGGTCATAGCAGCCGGCGACTCGTGAACGTGCGCTTCCACCTCGGGCTTCACGCGCGATTTGCCGTAAAACGTCAGGTTCATCAGGCGGAACATGTAAAACGCCGTGAGGCCGGCGGTCGCGAGACCGATGCCGTAAAGCAAGTTTGATCCCTGAGACGAGCTGTATGCCTGCCACAGGATTTCGTCCTTCGAGAAAAATCCCGCCAGGCCCGGGATGCCGGCGATGGCGACGGAGGCGATCAGCATGGTCCAGTGGGTGATCGGAATTTTATTTTTCAGCGCGCCCATGAAGCGCATGTCCTGCTCGCCGCTCATGGCGTGAATGACGGACCCGGAGCCGAGGAAGAGCAGCGCTTTGAAGAAGGCGTGCGTGAACAGATGGAAGACGGCGACCCAATAAGCTCCGACGCCCAGCGCGAGAAACATGTAGCCCAACTGGCTCACGGTCGAATAAGCCAGCACGCGCTTGATATCGTTCTGGACGAGCGCGATGGTCGCGGCCAGAATCGCCGTGAATGCGCCGACGGAGGCCACGACGGTCGAAGTCTGCGGCGTGAGCTGATAAAGCGCGCTCGAGCGGGCGACCATATAGACGCCGGCGGTCACCATGGTGGCTGCGTGGATCAGAGCCGAAACGGGAGTCGGGCCTTCCATGGCGTCGGGGAGCCAGACGTAAAGCGGAACCTGCGCGGATTTGCCGGTCGCGCCGATAAAAAGCAAAATCGCGATGGCGCTCAGCACGCCGAAGCCGGCGGTTTCAGCCGAGAATTGCCCGCTGCGGAGGATGCGGTTGACATCCACAAAGCGCAGAGTGCCGAGCACGCTGAACATCAGCAGCATGCCCAGGATGAACCCGGCGTCACCCACGCGATTGGCAACGAATGCTTTCTTACCGGCATCCGCGGCGGATTTTTTGTGGAAGTAAAAACCGATCAGAAGATAGCTGCACAGCCCCACGCCTTCCCAGCCAACGAACAGCAGAGCGTAGTTGTTCGCGAGCACCAGCATCAGCATGAAGAACACGAACAGGTTCAGATAGCCGAAGAAACGGTAGAACCCGTTGTCGTGCGCCATGTAGCCGACCGAGTAGACGTGAATCAGAAAGCCGATGCCGGTGACCACGAGAATCATCACGGCGCTGAGCGGATCGAGCAGAAAGCCCCAGTCGGCGCTGAATGTAGCGATGCGGCCATCGGCCATGTGGAACGGCAGACCGGCGAGCCAGGTGAACTGGCGAAGCTCATAAACGCGCTGCGGAAGATTCGAAAGCTGGATCACCGCGCCGGCGGAGAGAATGAAAGAAACCAGCACCATGGCCGGACAGAAAAAGCTGACAACGCTGCGCAGACCGCCGCCGTGGTGATGTTCGTGGCCGGCGGCGTGGGAATGATCGTGCGTGTGGTTGTGATGGTCGTGACCGTCATGCGAATGGCCATGATCGTGATCGTCATGGGTGTGCTCGACGCCCGGCGCGAGCGCGACTTCGGAAGGCGGCTGCGGGTCGAGTTTCTTCCCAAAAAGCAACATTACAATCGCGCCGAGCAGTGGAAACAGCGGGATCAGCCAGATCTGGTCCAGAAAATTCATCTCGTCACCATTTCAGGAGATCCACTTCGTCCGCCAGCACGGTTTCTTTGTTTCGGAAGAGCGCAATCAGAATACCCAGCCCGACGGCGGCCTCCGCCACCGCATCCGTGATCACGAAAATCGCGAAGATCTGGCCGTTCACATTGTGCAGATAGTGCGAGAACGCGATCAGATTGATGTTCACCGCGTTGAGGATCAGCTCGATGGACATCAGAATAATGACGATATTGCGGCGCACCAGCACGCCGATGGTGCCAATGAGTAACAGAGCGGCGCTTAGCGCCAGGTAATGTGCCGTGGTGATGGGCGCCATCGTCAGATCCTCTTTTTTGCCATGACTACCGAGCCGACCACCGCGACCAGCAGCAGCACGGAAGCGATCTCGAACGGCAGCAGATATTGCGAAAACAGAACACCGGCAATCTGCTCGGTGTTGCCTTCCGTTACGGCCGCGACAGGCGGCGCTTTGGCAACCTTGAATGTGGCGGCGCCTTTGCGCATGAAGTAGATGATTTCCAGGCCAACGACAGCCACGCAGGCGAGCGCGACCAGCCATTGCCGGTTGAACTGGCGCTCTTTGGCTGCCTGATCCAGATTCACCAGCATGATGACGAACAGAAACAGGACCATGATGCCGCCGACATACAGAACGATCTGGACCGCGAAGAGGAATTCGGCGCTTTGCAGCAGATAAAGGCCCGCGACACCGATGAGAGAAACGATCAGGCTGATGGCGCTATGCACGGCGCTGCGCCGCGTGATGGTAAAGATGCCACCGACCAGCACAAGGACGGCGAAGAAATAAAAGAAGAGCGCGTCTGTCATAGGGTACCGGCCGTAGCAGAGCGGTCGATCAACATTTGTATTGCGTGGGCCGGGGCCCTTCCTCGAGCATCTGCCGGTCCCAGATCTGGCCCTCGCGCGTGTAGGTGGCCAGCTCGAAATCCTGGGTCAGCTCGAGCGCATCCACCGGGCAGGCATCCTCGCATAACCCGCAGAACATGCAGCGCGAAAGATCATAGGTAAATGTTGTCAGCTCCTTGCGGCGAGTCTGCTCGTTACGTTCGCTGGTCACCACAATCAGAGTCTCAGGGCACGCCAGCGCGCACAGATTGCAGGCGATGCAAAGGGTCTCGCCGTTCTCGGGGTTGATATTGAGCCGCGGCGCGCCGCGATAGCGCTCGGCGACCTTGGGACGCTCGGCGGGGTACTGCTCGGTGTAGATGTATTTGGGATTTTGATTGCGAAACGTTACCCACAGCCCCTGAATGAGGTCCACGAGGAAGATCGTTCTGAAGAACTTCTTCATAGCCGTATAGTCTAACAGTCCAGCTTATCGATCCACTTCTCCCAGCACGATATCCAGAGTTCCGATAATTGCGACCACGTCCGCCACCAGGCCACCGCGCACCATGCGGTCGAGCGCCTGCAGATTCACGAATGACGGGGGGCGCACGCGCATGCGGTAAGGCTGGGTGGAATTATCGCTCACGACGAAATAGCCGAGTTCGCCTTTCGGCGCTTCGATCGATACGTAAACTTCGCCCGTCGCCGGCTTAATCACTTTGGGTGTTTTGCCGATGGGTCCGCTCGGGATTTTTTCCACCGCCTGCCGGATGATGCATACGGATTGGCGCATCTCCTGCATGCGGACGAGATACCGGTCGTAGGTGTCGCCGTTCTGGCCGGTAGGGATATCGAATTCATACTGCTCATAGCCGGAATACGGCTGTGCTTTGCGCAGATCCCACTTCACACCGGCTGCGCGTAAGACCGGCCCGGTGACGCCGTATTCTTTACATTCGTCGCCCGTGAGAATGCCGACGCCTTTCAGCCGGTTGATCCATATGCGGTTGTTCGTGAGCAGCTCTTCGTATTCATCCACCTTCGGCAGAAACATGTCGCAGAAGGCTTTCACCTCTTCTTCAAATCCGTCGTAGAGCTCGTATTGCAGGCCGCCGATGCGGAAAGCGTGCGTGGTCAGCCGGGCGCCGCAATAATTTTCGAAGATTTTGAGCACTTCTTCGCGCTCACGGAAGCAGTAAAAAACAGGCGTGATCGCGCCGATGTCGAGTGCGTGTGTTCCCAACCAGAGCAGGTGACTCGCGATGCGGTTGAGTTCGGTGAGGATCACGCGCGTCACCTGGGCGCGGGGAGGAGCTTCGATGTTGAGCAGCTTCTCGACCGCCAGGCAGTAACCCAGACCGTTCGAAACCGCGGCCACGTAATCCATGCGGTCGACATACGGCGCGAACTGCTGGTACGTGCGGTTCTCGCCGATCTTTTCTACGCCGCGGTGCAGATAGCCGATGACGCACTCGGTGCCGTTGACTTTTTCGCCGTCGAGCTTGAGGATCACGCGCAGCACGCCGTGAGTCGAAGGGTGCTGCGGCCCCATATTCAGGACGAGTTCGGTGGAATCGAGAAAAGTGGTTTCCGGCATGGAAAAATTACTGGCCGCTTTCGATGCCCAGGTTCTCCTTAACCCAGCGGTCGTCCTGCTGGATGATGCCGACTTCTTTGCGAAGGGGGAAACCGTCCCACTCTTCGGGAAGCAGAATGCGCCGCATGTCGGGATGGCCGGCGAACTGGATGCCGAACATATCGAAGACTTCGCGCTCGAGCCAATTGGCCCCGGGGAAGACGTTCACTGCCGTCGCCGGCCTTGCCGTCTCGGCAAGCGCGGTCTTCACGCGCACGCGTTCGTTGCGCTCAAAACTATAGAGCACGTAAACCAGCTCGAAGCGTTCCGGACGCGACGGGTAATCGACGGCCGTAACGTCGACCAGATAATCGAAATCGGCTTCGAGTTTCAGGAATTCGACGAGCGGGATCACAGCATCCGGCCTGACGACTATGAAATTCTGCCCGAGATACGTGGAGCACTCGCTGACCTGATCGCCGAAGCGTTCTTTTAACTGCTTCGCCAGTTCGCTGTCCCAAGGTGTGGCCGCCATGGGCGCAGCCGGCTTTGGCGCTGCATGACCACCGGCAGCGTGCCCCGCGGCGGCAGGTTTCGGAGGAGTTGCTTTGGGCGGCTGCGCCGCCGGTTTCGCAGGCTCAGCGGTATCGCCCGGTGCGGGAGGCTGCGGCTCTTGCTGATTCGGATCGTCGGCCATCTGTTTTACGACTGAAGATCAATAGCATAAGCACACGGGCAGAGGAGAGTCAAATACGCGACGGGGGTTCGCGGAGTGAGGACGAAAAATTCGAGGAGGAGGCGTGAGAAGCTCGCTCGCAGCCGCTATTCGACGATGAGCTGGCCCTTCATCTTATGATGGCCCAGCCCGCAAACATGCGAACACTGGAACGGGAAGGTTCCCGCCTTGTCCGCGGTGAATTCCACAGTGACCGGCTCGCCTTTCGGAAGCTTCTCGTCGATGTTGAAAGCTGCAATCTTGATCCCATGCTCTCGGTCGAGCGCCGTGATCACGAGTTTCACATGGTCGCCTTGCTTGACCTTAATGACGTTTGGATCGAAGGCATAACGTTTGGCCGTCATTTTGACTTCAGTCGTCTGGTCCGCAGCCGCGTTCAATGACGTAGCCAGCGCCAGGCCCGCAAATGCTGCCAAGACAGCTCCATACCAATGCCATCTGTTTTTGGATTTTTTCATACACTATCGCCTCTATATCCGCCGCTCGATTTCCATGATACAAATCCAAACGCATTCAAGGTTGTTAATCCTGTGTCGACCGAGGGAACCTCGTTAGCCTGGCGCACCGCTCTTGCAAAACCGTTTCGCGGGTGTAAAATGTTCTGTCGAACTGAGACAAGCTGTAAGCCGGGGAGGTGGGGCCGAACCGGTCAAAAGGCAGAATAGCGGAGCAGGCTTTCGCAAGCGTACGTTTATAAGTGCAGCACGAATTACTAAACCCAGGCTTTCGATAACCTATATAACGAAGCCTGCCGCTCCCGCCCTCTGACCCCGGTCCGATCCTCCGGTCGAAGTCTGTTGTAACGAGATGGTAAAGAGACCGGCCAACACCGGTCAATGGGGTACCAATGGCGAATCCTAGTGTCGAGACTCCTCCCGGCGTCAAGCCGCCGGAAACGAAATCCAAGCCGAGCCCGGCCGATGCGCTGAAGAAGATTTTCACTTCCGACGATCCGGACCCGCAGCGCCTTATAGCGCGAAGGCGGCGTTTTGTGATGGCCGGGGTGCTCGGATTCCTGGGCGTCAATTTCCTGATGTTTCTGCGCTTCTTCTTCCCGCGCGCCCTCTACGAACCGAAAACGAAATTCCTGATCGGTTATCCGTCGGATTTCGGCTTCGGCGTGGACACCAAGTTTCAAAACCAGTACCGCATCTGGGTGGTGCGGAACACCGAGGGTATTTTTGTGATCTCCGCGATCTGCACGCACCTCGGCTGCACGCCCGACTGGAAGCCCAGCGAAAACAAGTTCAAGTGCCCGTGCCACGGCAGCGGCTACGATCCGGAAGGCGTCAACTTCGAAGGCCCGGCGCCGCGTCCGATGGATCGCGCGCACGTCGAGTTGACCCCCGAAGGGCAGATCGAAGTCGACCTGAGCCGCCTTTACCGGTGGCCCAAAGGCGAGCGCTCCGAATTCAATGATCCGGGCGCGATCCTGCATGTGTAGCGACGCGAGGTAACTCTATGGCCGACGGAAACGGAAACAAGGCGCCGACAGGGAATGGAGCCGGCGGACCTCCCGAAAAAAGCAACGGCGCGAAAAGCCCAGTAACGGTTCTGGTTGAAGGCGCAAAAGCGATTCAGGCGCAGGCCACCGAAGAGATCAAAGCGCTCAAGCATCCGGACAAGACCGATCTCTGGAAATCGGTGCTGCGCGTCAAGCACGATGAAACGCCGCGTTCGAGGGCTCTCGGCGTTCTGAGCAACGTCTTTTTACACCTGCATCCGGCGAAGATCAACCGTGACGCAGTGGCTTACAAGTACACCTGGGGCATGGGCGGCATGACGTTTTACGTCTATATCACCCTGGTGTTCACCGGCACGCTGCTGATGTTCTACTATCACCCGTCCAAAGTCATTGCGTTTCGCGACATTCTCTATCTCGAGCACGACGTTCCGTTCGGGAAGCTGCTGCGGAACATGCACCGCTGGGGCGCGCACCTGATGGTGATCATGGTGGAGTTGCACATGTTCCGCGTCTTTTTGACGGGGTCCTATAAATCACCGCGGCAGTTCAACTGGGTCGTCGGCGTGCTTCTGCTGGTGCTGACGCTATTGTTGAGCTTCACCGGGTACCTGTTGCCGGACGATCAACTCGGTTTTTGGGCCGTCACGGTAGGCACGAATATGGCGCGCGCGACACCGCTGCTCGGTCACGACGGCCCGTTCGGACACCAGCTTGGCATGACGCCGTTTAATGACGTCAGGTTCGGCCTGCTAGGCGGATCGATTGTGGATTCGAACGCGCTTTTACGCGCGTACATTTGGCATTGCGTGGCCATTCCGATCATTGCCTCGGCCTTTATGGTTGTGCATTTCTGGCGCGTGCGCAAAGATGGCGGCATTTCCGGACCGGCTCCAATGATGCTCGAGTCGGAAATCAAAGAGCCGCGAAAAATCTAAGGAACCCTCCCATGGACTTCCATCAACTTTGGACCATCATCAGCACGCCGGACAACATCCCGATCGTGCTGCTCATGATTGTGGTGCCGTTTTACACCTGGTATGCGATGCGTCAGGCCTTTGCTAATGACCGGCTCATCACCGAACTCGAGGCTAATCCGGCGCTGGCCAAGACCCATCACCGTAAGACGCAGCCATGGAAGCCGGGTTGGGCGCGGGAGGTTCATGTCTGGCCCTACCTGCTCCGCATCGAATTTCTTGCCGCGATCATTGTGACGCTGATCCTGATGGTCTGGTCGATCACGCTGAACGCACCGCTTGAAGAGCCTTCAAATCCGACGCTCACCATGAACCCCGCGAAAGCACCGTGGTACTTCCTCGGTTTGCAGGAAATGCTGGTGTATTTCGACCCGTGGATCGCCGGTGTCGTGATGCCCTCCCTGATTATCGTGGGGCTGATGGTAATCCCTTACATTGACGCTAACCCGCTGGGCAACGGCTATTACACGTTCAAGCAGCGCAGGTTCTCGATCAGCACGTTCATTTTCGGCTTCATCGTTCTGTGGGTGACGATGATTGTCATTGGGACGCTGATTCGCGGCCCGGGGTGGATGTGGTTCTGGCCGGGCACTACCTGGGATCACAACCGGCTCGAATTCGCCGTGAACCGCGATTTACCCGACGTGTTCAGCAACCTGATCGGGTTTAAGCTGGGCCGTATCGGCAAAATCATTTTCGGCGCCATTGTCTCTGGCATTTATTTTGTCGTGGCCGGCTGGTTCATTCACAAGCTGATTTCCGGCGTGGGGTTGAAGGTCGGGCCGTGGCAGGTGATCAAAGAGAGCGCGTTCAATCAAAAAATCTTCAAGCGTATGAGCCTGCTGCAGTACGCGGTGATGCAGGTGTTTTTGATCGTCATGCTGTCGCTGCCGATCAAGATGATTGCGCGCCTGCTGTTCCGCATTAAGTACGTCTGGGTAACGCCCTGGTTCAACGTATGAGCGACCAAGAACAAGACAAAGACCCGGTAGTTGAATCGTCGCTGAGCCGTCCGTTGTTCATCTGGTCGGCGTTGCTGCTGCTTTCCCTCGGATGGGCGCTCTACGACGAGGTTTACGGCATCCGTCCCTGGAAAACCTACGAAAGCCGGTTTGCAAAGGTGTATACGAGCTACCTGCGCAAGGTCCGGCCGCAGGAAAGAGGCGTCGAAAAGCAGATCATGGCCGACCCCGAATACCAGAAACTGGCGCGCCAGGCCGAAGACGCCCGCAAGGCGGTGGCCGACAAGGCTGCTGCCATCGATCGTGAAGTGAACGAGATTTTGGTGCCACAGGCGCTGGCGCTCAATGAACCGTTCCAGGAGGTGCGCGGCCATATCGGGGCCCTTACATATCAGATCGAAACCACAGATAGCCAGAGCTCCAAAGAGTCTAAGCGACGCGAGATCGAAGAGATCAAGAAGGAAGTGCACACCGTCAAGCTGCCCAACCCGGATGGCTCGACCAAGAAGGTCCAATACACTTTCGACCAGATGGACCACGATCTGCAGGCCTGGAAGGCGCGCAAAGCTCAGTTGCTGCAGGAACGCGTCGAGCTGATGAAGCCGGCCACCGAGCTGGCAACCGCGCGAGACAAGTTTCTTTCCGACCGGATTGCGGACGTCAGCGCGACTGTCCTTACCGGGCTCATGAACAAGATGCAGAATTTCGATATCACCATCCGGCAGATTCACGTGAAGGATATCGACCTGGTGGACCGCTGCGAGTCCTGCCACATGGGAATCCGCGAGCCGGTCACGCTGACCAAGGCGGCCATGGGTGGCGAAGAAGTGTACGTCAGCCATCCCAACCGCGAGCTGCTGAAGATTCACGATCCGGAAAAATTCGGTTGCACCCCCTGCCACGGCGGCAACGGCGTCGCGGTGGACAGCGTCGAGAAGGCTCACGGGTATTACGAGCACTGGCTGTGGCCCATGCACGCGCGCGAGAATTTCGATGCCGGGTGCCAGCAGTGCCATGTGAGGGAAATTGTGACCGAGATGGCAGACACGCTGAACGCCGGGCGCGAAATCTTCCGCCTGCGCGGCTGCATGGGCTGCCATCGTTATGAAGGTTTCGACCGGGAGCCGGACGAAATGACGGTGGTCACCCAGCAGATCCGCCAGCTCGAGCAGCAGAAGGCCGACTGGACGCGCGAAATCGGTTTCTCCACCGACCAGGCCGATCGCACGCGCGACAACAACGAAGCGCAGCGGCTCTACCAGCACGCCAACGATTTGAAAGTCCGGATCAGCGGTCTCGATGCCAAAATCGAGCAGGCCGATATCCGGTCAAGCGATCTGATCCGCGAAGTGAAAAAAGTCGGGCCGAGCCTCAAAGAAGTCCGGATGAAGATGCACAAAGAGTGGGTCCCGGTGTGGCTCCAGGATCCGCACAAGTGGCGGCCCGGAACCAAAATGCCCACCTTCCGTCTCGATCCCGAAGAGATCCGGGCGATTGCAGCGTTCATATGGCAATCGGGAGTGACGGGCAATCTGGCCAAGAACGCGCCGGGCGATCCGGTGAAGGGTAAAGAATCATTCGAAACGCGCGGCTGCATGGCCTGCCACTCGATGGGGGAGGACAACGAGAAGCAGGGCGGCACGTTCGCAGCGAACCTGAGCCGCGTGGGAGAGAAGGACAACTACGATTACCTGGTTCGCTGGATTCACAATCCGCGTGAGCGCACGCTGCCTTATTGTACGTTCGAGAAACGCGACCTCACCGCGGAGGACTACAAGAAGAATGGCGTGCCGTTCGTCTTCGATATGGATCACGACAAGTGCCCGAATGACGGCCACCAGTTGCAGGTCGAACAGATGACGCCCATGCCGAGCCTGCGGCTGAGCATCGAGGAAGCGCGCGACATCGCAAGTTATCTGATGACGCGCAAGCATAACGGCGTCACCTACCAGGCCGCGGATTATCTGGACGATCCCAAGCTCAAAACGCGCGGCCTCTTCCTGGTGCGTTACTACGGATGCGCCGGCTGCCACGAAATCGCCGGCCTGGAAGAAGAAGCGCGCATCGGGACGGAGCTGACCAAGGAAGGCTCGAAGCCTATCGAGCGTTTGGATTTCGCGCTGCTCGGCCACGAAGCCGAACGTAAAGGCTGGTACACGCACAAGGGCTTTTTCGAACACAAGCTCCAGAATCCGGCGGTTTATGACCAGGGCAAGGAGAAGCCCAACAAGCTTGACCGGCTGAAGATGCCGAATTTCAATCTCTCAAAGCCGGAGATCGACGCGGTGGCCACCTTCCTGCTCGGCTCAGTCGATTCGACCATGCCGGAGCGCTATCACTACGAGCCTTCGGATCAGCGGCAGGACATCGTCGAAGGCTGGTGGGTGGTGCGTAAATACAACTGCATGGGCTGCCACCAGGTGCACGTCGGGCAGACCACGGTTTTCATGACGCTTCCACGGTACCAGGATCCGGACTGGAAAGATCAGCGCCCGCCGAGCCTGATCGGCGAGGGCGCTCGCGTAAATCCGGCGTGGCTGATGCGGTTCCTCACCAACCCCTCGATGAGCGATACCGATACCAACCGCGACGGCGTGAGACAATATCTCAAAGCCCGCATGCCAACGTTCTATTTCTCGAATGGCGAGATTCAGAAAATCGTGCGCTTCTTCGCCGCCATGTCGTCGCAGGCACAGCCTTACATTGCGCCGAAGATGGAAGTGGTGAGCGACCAGGAGCGGACCATGGCGCGGCAGTTGTTTTCGAGCGAAGGTGCTCCCTGCCTCAAATGCCACGCCACCGGCGATGCGAAGCACGATCAAAAGGCCACGGCGCCGAATTTCCTGCTGGCTAAGGAGCGCCTGAAGCCCGGCTGGACCGAGCGCTGGATCGTGCATCCGGAAATGATGGCGCCCGGCACCGCCATGCCCTCGGGATTGTTCCGGCGAGATGGCGATCGATGGGTGTTCGCCGGCCCGACTCCCTCCAGTTTCGAGAATTACCGGAGAGATCACGCCGATCTGCTGGTCCGTTATATGTTTCAGTTCACTCCCGACGAGCTGAATCGCCTGCGCGTGAGTGCCAGCGCAGGCGCGGGAGGAGGCCGTTGACCCGGATTGGCACAGGCATAGTGTGCCGACGATTTTTGCAAGTAGATGCGCAGGCGGAAATGCCTTGTGCGCTCAAAGAGGAGAGTTAGTACGAGATGAAACGAATTCTTATCAGTTTCGCAACCGCTTCAGCTCTGTTTCTCGCGTCCTGCGGCGGCAGCAAGGAAAGCGCGCCGAAAGAGGAAGCCGCTACCGCACCGGCGCCGACCGCTACCATTGATGAAGCGACCGCCGCCACAATCACCGGAAAAGTGAGCTTCTCAGGCACCAAGCCGGTTGAGAAAACGATCGATATGTCGGCCACGCCTGCCTGTGCCCGCGCCCACGCCGGGTCCCCGCAGAAATCGGAAGAAGTGGTCGTCAATGGCAACGGCACGCTCAAAAATGTTTTCGTCTGGGTCAAAGCCGGAGTTCCCGACAAGCAGTGGCCTGTTCCCACCACCCCGGTGTCGCTCGAACAGAAGGGATGTATGTACGGTCCGCATGTGATCGGTGTGATGGCGAACCAGAATATCAAGATCACCAACGACGATCCCACCAATCACAACATCCACCCGCTGCCCAAGATCAATCAGGAGTGGAACCAGTCGCAGCCGCCCAAGGGCGAGTCACTGGAGAAGCACTTTGCGCGGCAGGAAGTCATGATTCCGGTAAAGTGCAACGTACATCCCTGGATGCGGTCGTATATCGGCGTGGTGAATCACCCGTTCTTTGCAGTAACAGGCGACGACGGCACCTTCACGATCAAAGGCCTGCCGCCGGGGAAATACACGCTCGAGGCCTGGCAGGAGAAGTACGGCACGCAGGATATCGAAGTGACCGTGGGTGCGAAAGAAAGCAAAACGGTGGACTTTGATTCGGCCCAGATGAAATCGAGCTAGGGATGCGCGGTATCTGGCTGCACCGTTTTACGGTGCTGTGGTCCTTCTGTACATTGTTTCTCGTTGTGGCCGGAGGCCTCGTTACCAGCAACGACGCCGGCCTCTCCGTGCCCGACTGGCCGCTCTCCTACGGCCGATTGATGCCACCCATGGAGGGCAACATTTTCTATGAGCACGGTCATCGCATGGTGGCGACTGCCGTTGGCCTGCTCACTATCGTCATGGCGCTGTGGCTTTGGCGAGCGGAGAAACGCCGTTGGATGCGGAACCTCGGCTGGATCGCGCTCGCCGCTGTCGTCGCGCAGGGAGTGCTCGGCGGCTTGACTGTTCTTTTTCTCCTCCCGAAACCGGTTAGCATCGGCCATGCCTGCCTCGCCCAGCTTTTCTTTTCAACCACCGTAGCCATGGCTCTGTTTACTTCAGAAAGCTGGAGGCGCGGCGCGCAACCGGTGGATGATGGCGGTGCGCCTTCTCTGCACACGCTGGCACTGGCAGCGCCGGCTGCGGTGCTCATGCAACTGGCTCTGGGCGCGGCGGCCCGTCATCAAGCCCTCGGCATTCTGCCGCACGTTTGCGGAGCCGTGGTGGCTACCGGCATGGTGCTCTGGGTCGCGCTGCGCGTGTTGATGAGGCACGCGGAGCACAGCCTGCTTCGCCGCTCGGCGATCGCCCTCGTGGTGATCACGTTCGCGCAGGTTTTTCTCGGCATCGCGGCCTACATGAGCCGGTTGGCTACCGCTGACGCGCCGCAGCCCATGCCCGTGATGGTCGGGTTTACGGTGGCGCATGTGGCTGTCGGCGCGCTGACCATGGCCGCGAGCGTCGTGCTGGCCATCGAAGTTTACAGAAACGTCGGCCGGCCGGTTCACGAAATGCATCCCGCGGGAGTGGCGGTGACATCCTGATGCGGGATTACATCAGTCTCACCAAACCGCGCATTACCTGGCTCATCCTCATGAGCACAGGCGTCGGCTATTTCTTCGGCTGGCACGGCAGCTCGCTGTGGCAAGTCCCGTGGTGGGCGTTGCTCAACACTGTTTTGGGAACGGGCCTGATTGCTTCTGGAACTGCGGCGCTCAACCAGTGGTATGAGCGCGAAGCCGACGGAAAAATGCGCCGCACGTCGGGCCGGCCAATTCCGTCGGGACGTCTGCCGGCGATCCGCGCGCTGGTTTTCGGCATCGCGCTGGCTATTGCAGGTTTTCTCGAATTGGCGGTTTTCGTCAACCTGCTATCGGGAATTCTCGGAGTCGCGACGCTGATCAGTTACCTCTTTCTCTACACGCCCCTCAAGCAGCGCTCCTGGCTTTCGACCACCGTAGGCGCGGTCCCCGGCGCGATGCCGCCCATGATCGGTTTCGCCGCAGCCAGCGGCACGCTCACCGCTGAGGCGTGGGTATTATTCGCGATTCTTTTTCTCTGGCAATTCCCCCACTTCTATGCCATCGCCTGGATGTATCGCGAAGACTACGGACGCGCCGGCATCCGGATGCTGCCCGTAATCGAGCCGGACGGCCATTCGACCGCGCGCCAGATTATCATCTATGCTTCGCTATTGATTCCTGTTAGCTTAATTCCCGGGCTGCTCGGCATGTCCGGAAAATTTTATTTGCTGGGCGCGGCGGCATTGGGCATCTGGTTTCTGTACTCGGGAGTTCGCGTCGCTGTGGAGCGAACGATTCTGCGTGCCCGTGCCGTGCTGCTGGTTTCCGTGTTCTATCTTCCTCTGCTTTATGGCCTGATGGTTTTGGACCGGGCCGGTTTGTGATTCCCGTTGAAACCGCTTTTCATTTCTAGTTTCTTTGCTCTGATCGCCGCAACCGGCTGTTTCCGGCCTCCGAAATTGCCCGTGTACGGGCAGATCCCGGGTTTCCAGTTGACCTCCCAAACCGGCCAGCCGTTTGATAGCCAAACTCTCGCAGGCAAAATCTGGGTGGCGGATTTCATCTACACGCGCTGCACCGGCCCGTGCCCGCGCATGAGCGCTTCCATGCGCCGGGTACAATCGTCGGTTGGAGAATTCGCGGATGTCCGGCTGGTTTCGTTCAGCGTGGATCCGGAACGTGACACGCCTGGAGTTCTGTCGGACTATGCGCGCCGCTACGACGCCGCACCCGGCCGCTGGTTCTTTCTCACGGGCGATACGAAAACGCTGGATGCGCTCGATCGCCACGCATTTATGCTGGGCAATGTCGATGGCAGCCTCCAGCACAGCACTCGATTCGTGCTGGTCGACCGCCGCGGCCGCATTCGCGGCTATTATGGAACTTCCGAGAGTGATCCGGCCTCACACCTGATTGCGGATATCCGGCGTCTCGAACGAGATCGTTCGTGATCGGGGTCCGCAGCCTACCTTCTGTCAACGCATTTCTCAATGGAACCGCGGCAGTGCTGTTGGTGTGGGGCTACACGCTGATTCGCCGCGGCCGCCAACAAACCCACAAGCGGGTGATGATCTCGGCTTTCGTGGTGTCCTGCGCTTTTCTGACGTTTTATCTCATCTATCACGCGCAGGTCGGCTCCGTGCGCTTCACACGCCCTGGAACCATCCGCACCGTTTATCTCACCATTCTGGCCACACACACAGTGCTGGCCGCCGCCGTTCCGCCCCTTGCGATCATCACGTTGAGCCGGGCACTCTCCGGCAGGTTCGATAAACACCGGAAAATTGCGCGATGGACGCTTCCGATTTGGTTGTACGTGAGCGTAACCGGTGTTGTGGTCTATTGGATGCTGTACCGGATGTGACCGGCTCTCATCTAAGGGACAAATGCGCGACGGTCTCGATGTGAAACGTCTGCGGGAAGAGATCAATCAAAATCATCGTCTCGATCGCGTAACCCGCAGCGATCAGCCCTGCCAGATCGCGCGCCAGCGTTGCCGGGTCGCAAGCCACAATCGTGATGCGCGCTGGTGAGAGTCGAGCCAGTTGCGCCACCGCCGTCTTGCCAAGCCCGGCCCGCGGAGGATCGGCCAGTACAAAATCCGGCGCCAACGTCAGACTTGTAAGAAACGCGTCCACATTGTTTTGCTCGGCCTCGACCGTCACGCCCGCGCGTTCGGCATTAAAGCGCAGATCGCGGACCGCGCCTGCACTGGTTTCGACCGCAACCACCTTGCCAATGCGCCGCGCGAGCGGCAACGAAAACAGGCCCACGCCGGCATACAGATCCAGTGCGGTTTCGCCCTGCGCTCGCTCCAGCCCGGCTTCTACCAGCTGTCCGCTCAAAAACCGGTTCACCTGGAAAAATGAACCGCCGCTGACGCGATAAACGGCCCCAGCCGCCGGGTAGTCGAGCGCGCCGGGCACAAGATCGGGCATTTTTTCCGCGCACCATTCGAAGAAGCGCCGCCCCACCGGCCGGTCGGTTTCGAGCACGTTCAGTTGCAACTGGTCTTCGTTTGTAAATAATTCTAACGAGCGCACGAACCGCGGCCAGCGCCTGTCCTTGAGCATCTCGCGGATGGTCGCAATAGCCTGGTTAATGCGCGGCGAGCTGATGGGGCAGCGGTCGGTTGCGCACAGCCTGTTGGATCGCGCCTCGAGATAACCGATTTCAACTCCGCGCAGATGAAGCTGCACGCGGTTTCGGTAGCTCCATGGCTCTGCCGCAATCGTCCGGATCTCTACCGGCGGCGCGAATTTTCCGACCCGCTCGATCGTCTCGGCCAAAATCGACCGCTTGAGTGCAAGCTGCGCTTCATAATTCGCATGCTGGTAATGGCAGCCGCCGCAACGTCCGAAATACGGGCACGGCGGAGCTGCGCGCTCTGCCGCCGCCTCGATCACCCCGGCAAGTCTGGCTCGCACCAGACCCGGTTTTTGCGCGATCGCTTCCACCAGCGCGCGTTCTCCCGGCAAGACAAACGGCGTCAGCACCACTTCGCCATCCAGCCGCGCGAGCCCATCGCCTCCGTACACCAGTTTTTCTATCGTGACCTCAAAGTTGGTTTGTGGTTGTGCCATCGCGTACGATAAAAGAACTGCCTGCCCGCTTCGGAACGGCAGGCTGGTCCACTCCAATCCATGAAAGCACGGGTATTCTCCGGCGTCCAACCGTCCGGCAATTTGCATATCGGAAATTATCTGGGAGCGCTGAGCCCTTGGGTCGGGTATCAGCAGCAATTTGAGAGCATTTTCTGTATCGTCGATCTGCACGCAATCACCGTGTATCAGTCGCCCGACGAGTTACGGTCGAAAATCGAAGAGACCGCCGCTCTGTTTCTCGCCGCCGGCATCGATCCCAAACAATCGAGCATCATGGTGCAGTCGGCCGTGCCGGCGCACGCCGAGCTAGCCTGGATGCTCACCTGCGTGACCCCGGTCGGATGGCTGGAGCGCATGACCCAGTACAAAGCCAAGGCCGCCGCGCAACAGACCATCGGCGATGGCCTGCTGCAATATCCGGTGCTGATGGCAGCGGACATCCTGCTCTATCAGGCTGCCATCGTGCCTGTGGGCGAAGATCAGGCGCAGCATCTCGAGTTGACGCGCGACATCGCCCAGCGCTTCAACTCGCTTTACGGCGAAACATTCGTCGTGCCGCAGACCAGCCTTCCAGTCGTGGGTGCGCGTGTCATGGGGCTTGACGATCCGACAATCAAGATGAGCAAGTCTGCCCCCGGGTCGGGCCATGCCGTCGCTCTGCTCGATCCACCGGACAAAATCCGCAAAACCATCATGCGCGCCACGACCGATTCGAATCCGGCGGTGGATTTTGCCGCGCTGGGGCCGGGCGTCGAAAATCTTCTCAACGTCTTTCAGGCCTTCAGTGGATGGCCCAGCGAAAAAATGCGCGCCCACTTCGCCGGCATGCGCTACGGAGACCTCAAAAAGCAGGTCGCCGACATGGTGATCTCGCATCTCGAGCCGTTTCAGCAGCGTTATCGCGAGATCACCGCCGATCCCGGCTACGTCTCTGGCGTTCTGCGTGAAGGCGCAGCGCGCGTCTCTCCCATTGCCGATTCGACCGTCGATCTTGTGAAGAGCCACATGGGTCTCTACACCGAGCGCCGTTAGCTTTCTCGCATGGAACCCGACCGCCTGTCGCTTGCGGCCTATGTGCAGCTCCTGCGCCGTAACGTAAATTTCCGCCGCTTGTGGCTGGCTCAGATCGTCAGCGAGATTGGCGACTGGTTCTACATTCTCGCAATCTATAGCCTGCTGCTCGGGCTCACCGGAAAGGCGCAATCCGTCGGACTCGCGGTGGTGTTGCAAGTCTTGCCGTCAACGCTGGTCGGCCCGATGGCCGGCGTAGTCAACGATCGCGTCAGCCGGCGCCGCATCATGATAGCGGCGGATGTGTTCCGCATGGTGATCGTTTCGGGCATGATGCTCGTGCGCTCGCGGCAGACCGTGTGGCTGGTCTATCCGCTGCTTTTTCTCGAGACGGTGATGTGGGGATTTTTCGAACCCGCGCGCAACGCTCTCCTTCCCAACGTGGTTGGAGAAAAAGACGTGCTGCCGGCCAACACGGTCTCCGCGATGACCTGGTCCGTCAATTTCGCGATCGGCTCCGGGCTTGGCGGATTGGTGGCCGTCCTGCTGGGCCGCGACGCGGTTTTTGTTCTGAACGCGCTCTCGTTCCTCGCCTCGGCGCTGCTGATCGGCCGGATGCATGTTCACGAGCCGCACGCTTCAGGTAAGGCGCCGTTCCGCCTGCGTGAACTGGTGGATTTCTCGCCGATCGCCGAAGGCGTACGATACATCCGGCGCGACTCACGCCTGCTTGTCACGGTGTTGCTAAAGGGCGGCGTCGGCGTGCTTGGCGCCAACTGGGTGATCTTCCCGATCATGGGCGAGCGCATTTTTCCGGTGCGCGTGGCAGGCCTCGATGCCGCGCGTGCCGCGGTTCTGGGGATGAGCCTGCTGATGGGCGCCCGCGGCATTGGCGCGCTTTTCGGGCCGCTGGCTGCTTCGCGCTGGGCCGGCGGGCACGGCTCCCGCATGAGAGCGGGCATCCTGGCGGCATTTTTTGCAGGCGCCGTCGGCTACATGTCGCTTTCCGGTGCGCCGAATCTCGCCCTGGCCTGCGCCGCGGTCATTTTGGCCCACGGCGGCGGCTCGGTAGTCTGGGTGTTTTCGACCACACTCCTGCAGCGCTATGCCGAAGACCAATTTCGCGGCCGCATATTCGCCGCAGACCTGGGCTTTTGCATGCTCGCCATCGCAGTAACCAGCTTTCTTGCTGGCATCGCCATCGATGCAGGCGTCGGCGTTCGCGTGGTTGCCTTTTCCACCGGCGTTGCCATGCTGCTGCCCGTCGCCGCGTGGTTCTGGGCCTTGCGATTGTGGCGCGAAAAAACGTGAGGTCACGCGGCTCGAACTATTGCTCTGGCATGAACTCCACGACGCTCCGCGCGTCTACTTTATCGAACTGCATCGGGAAACTCGTTCCGTTGTAATATGCGTCCCACTGGTCTTTGTAATGGCTCGACAGCACGTGTCCCGATTCGCCGATCGGCAGATTCATCATTGACTGGTCCCACCCGCCGAGGTCCGCGTTCATCCGCATCGAAGGTCCGAGCCGCCGCGTCGTCTGCTTGACCGTGGTCGATGACCCGCTCATCTCCACCGGCCCGACGTCGAAATATTTCGCAACCAGCGGTAACTGATGGCCGATCGGATGCGCGATCGTCAGTTCCAGAAACTTGCCATAGATCCACTTTTTGACGTCGCCGCCCTGCATGCGCTCGCCCTCTTCGAGCGCTTCGGTAAAGCTTTCGAGCAGAGCATCGTCGTAATTTTGGAACCATCCCTCCGGACGCGTGCGCAGCAATTGCTCGATCACGGCCGGCGCCATCTGCGTCTCGTAAAGCGCGCTCTTGCCCGGCGAGGCGACTTCCGCGATCGCTTTACGGAAATGCTCGAACATCAGCGCCATCATCAGCGGCTCAGGGCGGTCTTTCTCCATCTGGCCGTTCCAGTTTCGCAATAGCGCGATTGCCTCAGCGACGTCCTTGCGCCCGCTGCGCCGCCGGTCATAAGCTGCGGCCACTGCCTGTGCAAGATACCGGCTGAAGCCCGAGTAAACGTCTTTTTGCACCGCGAGCGTATCCGCCGGCCGCAAACCTTTCCGTCCCATCAGCATGTCGCGAATCTGCCGCGAGCGGTAAGCCGAAGCGAAATTGCCGTTCACGCGATAAGGGTAAACCCGTGAAAAAGGATTCTGATTCGCCGTGACGATCAATCCACCCGGCGGATTGAACGATGCCGGAAGTTGATCGAACGGAATGAAACCCTGCCACTCGTAGTTTCCCGAAGCGCCGTCCACCGGCACGTCGCCTGCGTAGCTCTTCCGAATCGGCAGTAATCCCGCTGCGTGATACCCGATATTGCCGTCCACATCTGCGTAAACAAAATTCTGCCCCGGCCCCGGGAAGCGCGCAATCGCCTTGGTGAATTCCTGCCAGTTGCCTGCGCGATCGATCTCCACGAACGGAAACTGAAAGGCGCCTGGCTCCGCCGCCGTCCATCTCAGCGCTAGCCGCTGGTTACCCTCCGCGAAGACCGGGCCGTGCACCGTCACCCAGTTCACCATCTCAACCGTCTGCGCCTTTCTTACACGGATCAATTCACGCTCCGGGCGCGCCTGCTGCTGCTGGCCGCGGAATTCGTAATGGCCGCTGCGATCGTCGAATTTCTCGATGTAGAGATCCTGCACGTCGTAATGAAGATTCGTAACGCCCCAGGCGATCCGTTGATTGTGGCCCACGATCACGCCGGGAAGGCCCGGCAATGACACACCCGCCACGTTAATGCCGGGCGCTTTGAGATGCACCAGGTACCAAATGCCGGGAATCGAGTATTCCAGGTGCATATCGTTCGAGAGGAGCGGTTTTCCGGATGCCGTGTGAGATCCGGCGATCGCCCACGCGTTCGATCCCAATTGGAAGCCGCCTCCCACCGGCCCCGCAGCCCCCGGAGAGACCTCGCGCCCCGTGCGCGCCGGGAACAAAAAATTCACCTTCGCGGCGTCGCCTCCCGCCAGCATCGTCTGCTTGCGGATCTCATCGGGATACGTGGTGGTCAGTTCGCGGAACATATGCAGCCCGATCAGAATGCAGTCGATCACACTCCAGGGCCGCGGGTCGTAGCTCAGAACCTTGAATTCGAACGGCAAACGATCCCGATGCGCCTGAATCAAGGCGTTGACGCCGCGTGCGTAGGCCGCCATGGCCGCGCGATCTTTGGCCGGCATCGTTGCGTAATCGCCTTCCGCGATCCGCCGCAGCCGTAGCCTCCGCATTTCGCGGTCTGAATTCAGAGCGCCCGCGCCGACGATTTCCGCGAGGTCTCCTCCCGCCAGCCGGCGCATCGCGTCCATTTGCCACAGCCGCTCCTGCGCCGTCAGATATCCCTGCGCGAAGAACAGGTCCTCTTCGTTGGCAGCCGAAATGTGGGGCTCGCCCAGGTTGTCGAACTGCGCCGTGATCTTCTGCGAAACGGCTGCCCGTATTGTGCCCGAAATCTGGGGGAGCGCCCTCCACCCGTACCAGTAGATCACCGCTCCCGCCGCGACGATCAGAACCGCGATGGCGATATTGATATATTTGATTAGCCGATTGAGGCGCACTGACGAATTGTACTGAAACTCAACCTGCTTCCGGCTGAATCCACCTCGCTGCCATGGCCGAATCGCACTACGGACTGCGCATCCTTCTGCTGCTGTTCATTCTCGCGGTTAACGCATTTTTTGCGTCCGCCGAAGTCGCGCTGGTCTCCGTGCGCGAATCGCGGCTGCGGCAGCTTGCCGCTGAAGGACAGGCCGGCGCCCAGGCTGCCCTGAATCTCCTCGCCAATCCCGGCCGCCTGCTCTCGTTGACGCAGATGGGCGTCACCCTTGCCAGTCTCGGCTTGGGCTGGGCCGGTGAAGATACGCTTTACAGCGCCATCGTAGCCGTGTTTCAGCCCGTAATCACGCCCCCTATTGAAAGAGCGCTCCACATCGGCAGTTTCATCCTGGCGTTCCTGGTGATGACCTACTTCCACGTCGTCATCGGCGAGGTCGTCCCAAAAAATCTTGCCATCGATACGGCCGATCGCCTGGCCGTCATCGTCGCGCCGGTATTATTGATTTTCTACCGCATCTCGGAGCCCTTCATCTGGATCGTCGAAAAATCCAGCACGGCCATCGCCCACGCCGTGGGCGGCGCCGCATCGAGTCACCACGGCGGCGGTCACTCGGCCGAAGAGTTGAAATTCATTGTTAGTTCCAGCCGCGGTCTAGGGCACTTGCCGGAAATGCAGGAGGATATCATCCATCGCGTTCTCGATCTGGAGAACGTTTCCGTCCGCGAAATCATGGTGCCGCGCAACGACATCATCTCCGTGCCGGCCGATGCCACCCTCGATCTCGTGCTCGCGACCATTATTGAGTATCAGCATTCCCGCCTCCCCGTCTATGAAGACCAGCCCGAACAGATCGTCGGCGTCCTCCACTATAAAGATCTGCTGCCTATCTGGGAAGAGCGGCGCGAAGCCATTCGCACCGGCCGGCCGCAGCGCCTGTTTCGCGTGCGCCGCGTCATGCGCCAGCCTGTCGTCGTTCCCGAAACCAAGCCCGTGTCTCAGATTCTCGGCGAATTTCAGCAGGGCTGGTCTCATATGGCCATGGTGGTGGATGAATTCGGCACCATCGTCGGTCTGGTCACCGTCGAAGACGTTCTCGAGCAGATTGTCGGTGAGATTGCCGACGAGTACGACGTCAAGCAGCCGCCTCCCGATATCGCCGCCGACGAGCTGGAGCTCGAAGGAACGTCGAAAATTCGCGATCTCGAAACACAATACGGCATCGAGCTTCCTGCCGATGGTGGATTCGAAACCCTGGCCGGTTTTCTGCTGTTGAAGTTCGGCAACATCCCCCACGAAGGCGAAAGCCTCAACTACGAGGGCCACCGTTTCACCGTCCTCGAAATGGATCGGAACCGGATCGCCAGGGTGCGAATCGAGAAAACGGTCTAAACCCGCGGGCTTATTGACGAGCCCCGCTGTGCTGCAAAGAAATTCCGCTCACTTCTGGACCAGCTGGATAAGATTCCCGCAGGTGTCCTCAAACACCGCGATCGTCACCGGTCCTGCCTTCATGGGTTCCGAACGAAAAGCCACGCCCAGCTTTTTCATCCGTTCGTGCTCTTTGTGGATGTCCGCCGTAAAAAACGCCGTCAGCGGAATTCCCTGGTCGAACAGCGCTTTTTGGAATGTCCTGGCCGCCGGATTCTCGTTCGGCTCCAGCAGTAACTCGATTTCGCCCGGCCCTTCAGGCGAAACCACCGTCAGCCATTTGTACTTTCCCATCGGCACATCGGTCTTCTTCACGAAACCGAGAACATCGGTGTAAAACTTCAAAGCTTTCTCCTGGTCGTCGACCAGTACGCTCGTGAGCTGAATCGTCATCCCCGTAAGTTTAATCTGAAGGCCGGACCTGGTGGCGAATCCGGATTGATGTGCCATCTGGTGAATGCCGGGCCGTTGTTATGATAAAGGCCATGCTGGGGATTGATCGCCGCGCAGCCCGTTACACCTGGACCGCGGCCGTCATTCTGCTCCTGCTGGTTGCGGTCTACCGCATTCGGACAACCCTGTTCGCCTTCATTGTCGCGGTCTTGATTGCTTATCTGCTGTCGCCACTGGTAGACCTTCTGGATCGGCTTTTGCCGGCGAGGCGCACCCGTACTCTGGCCCTCGTCATCGCCTATCTGATCCTGGTGGGCTTGCTGATCTTCGCTGGTTTCGAGCTCGGTTCGCGAATCGTGGACGAAGCCAATGCTCTGATCGCAAAGATCCCTGATCTCATCAAATCCGCGGCGGAAACTCTGCCGGCGCCCGGCCCAAGATCCGTTCTGGACAATATGATCGACAACATTCGGAATCAGATCGCACAGCACGCCGGTGATCTGGTCGGATACTTGCCGAAGGTCAGCCGGAAGGCCATAAGTCTCGCCGGCAACCTCTTGTGGATCGTCATCATCCCGATCCTGAGCTTTTTCTTTTTGAAAGATGGCCGCGCCATGTGGCTGAACCTGATCGAGCTGGTAGACGAAGGCCCCTATCGTGCGCTCATCGAGGACGTCGCGCGCGACATCAACGTTCTGTTACTCCAATACATGCGGGCGCTCCTGCTGCTGAGTCTTTTCACCCTGACCTTTTTTAGCTTTTACTTGACCGTCACCCATGTGCCTTACGGGCTTTTGCTCGCGGCCACGGCGGCTCTGCTCGAATTCATTCCCATAATCGGTCCGCTCACCGCGGCTGTGGCCATCTTATTCGTAGCCGGTTTTAGCGGCTATCCGCATATTCTCTGGATCCTGGTCTTCTTGGCCATCTACCGTTTGTTCCAGGATTACATTGTGTCGCCGCGGCTCATGAGCGCAGGCATGGAGCTGAATCCTTTGCTGGTTATGTTCGGCGTTTTTGCCGGCGGAGAGCTCGGCGGCATCCCCGGCACCTTTCTTTCCGTTCCCGTTCTGGCGTTCGTGCGCATTCTCTACCTCCGCATCGAAAGAGCGCACCGCGAAGCTTTGTTGACCAAGGTGCCGTCGTGAGAGTTCTGCCAATCGCACTCGTCGCAGCGCCACTCGCACTCGCGCACGTGATGAGCATGTCTACCGGCGACCTGACTATCGACGGCCGCCGCGCCCATTACGAGCTGCGCATGCCGCTCTACGAAATGTCGCACGTCCCCGGCGCCGATCAGACGCTGCTCGATCACATCCGTTTTTCCGCCGCCGGCCGCGCGCCCAAAATCATCGCCAGAGACTGCCATCCGGACTCAGCTCTGGCTGTTTACTTCTGCGCCGTCGAATATGAATTCGCCGAGCCGGTCGATAATCTGGACGTCGAGTGCACCTTCCATGCCGTCACCGTCCCAAACCACGTCCACCTGCTGCGGGCCGTCAAAGCCGGCCGGCGCGATCAGGCTATTTTCGATTTTTCATTCCCCAAAGCCACTCTCCGCTTCCGCCCGCCCACCGCTGCCGAAGTCGCCGCCACCGAATTGGGCGCCGGAGCTTTGCGCGCGCTGGGCGGAATGGTGCAGATTCTGTTTCTTGCCAGCCTGGTGCTCGCTGCGCGCAGCCGCCGCGAACTCCTGGCTGTCGCCGGAATGTTCCTCCTCGGCCAGGTCGCCTCGGTTCTTATCGTGCCGCACACCGCTTGGCAGCCGCCCGCGCGCTTCGTCGAAGCCGCGGCTGCATTAGCTTTGGCATATCTCGGAGTCGAGATCCTTCTATTGCCAGCCGCAGGAGGCCGCTGGTTGATTGCGGCGATTTTAGGCGCGTTTCACGGTCTCTACTTCCACCTGTTCCTGCAAAGCACCGGATACCCGCCCGGCTTTGTTCTGCTCGGCGCCGCCCTGGCCGAACTGGCTCTCATTGCCCTATTCGCGTTCATTTTTTTCCGTATCGGCCGCGCCGCCGCAGCGCTCCGCCCGGTTCAGGTCTCCGCCTCCGCTCTCACCGCCATCGGAATGGTTTGGTTTTTGATGCGGTTGAAGAACTGAAGCCACGTTCTGTTTTAATTGCGGCGAGCATTCATCTGCCCACTTTGTCTTCCACGATACCGGCCGTCCGCTGGCCCGTCCGATTTAGTCCATCTCCGGTTTTAAGCCTTAAAACCGCCCGCGCTACCATGCAAGAAGGGGCTGAAACGGCGGCTCGTCTCCAACGGAATTAAGTGCCAACCACTGAAACACATTTGGGCCGGGATATCATCGTCCTCGGCGGTTCATCGGGCGGCATCGAAGCTCTTCGCAAAATTGTTGCAGAGTTGCCCCAGAATCTTCCCGCCGCCCTGTTCGTCGTCGTCCACATCGCCGCTGAGACTCGCAGTGTTCTGCCTGACATCCTCTCTAAAGCTGGCAACCTTCCGGCAGTACCTGCCATCGATGGCCAGCGTATCCGTCACGGCCACATCTACGTTGCCCCGCCCGATTACCATCTTTCGTTCATCGATGGTGCTCTGCGCGTCGCGCACGGGCCCAAGGAGAACCTTCACCGGCCGGCCATCGATCCCCTGTTCCGCAGCGCCGCCCGCTGGTTCGGATCTCGCGTTGTCGGTGTCGTCCTCTCCGGAGGATTGGACGACGGCACTGCGGGTTTGAAGCTCATCAAGAAACGCGGCGGCATCACGGTCGTGCAGGACCCCAACGACGCCTCATCGCCCGACATGCCCTGCAATGCAATCCAAAATGTTCAAATCGATTACCGGCTCCCCGCTTCGAAAATTGGACCCCTTCTGATCTCGCTCACAAATTCCCCGGCGCCCGAAAAGGTTCAACAAGCTCCCAAAACCGAACTCGACCGCGCCTCGGATCTTATGGACGCTCAGAATGAAGATCTGACAACCCACGAACGGGAACTCGGGCCGCCTTCTGTCTTCACCTGCCCGACCTGCCATGGCGCCATTTGGGAGGTTCAGGACGGAGATCTGTTGCGTTTCCAGTGTCACGTCGGTCACGCATTCTCTCCCACAAGTATGCTTGCCGAACAGAATGAAGACCTGGAGCGCGCCATGTGGATCGCCTTGCGCAGCATGGATGACAGCGTCAAGCTGCTGCGCCGTCTCGCCGATCATTCTCACGCTGCCCATCACGATATCGCCGCCCGCCGCTACCAGGAAGCCGCGGATGAAAAACAAGGTGCCGCCGACCTGATTCGCAAGATCCTGCTCAACTAGCCCCGCCTGCCGCCCCGCACCGTGTGCCGCAACACACCATAACCCGCCTCATGGAGGTCTAATTGCTCAACTGGCTTTTGGATGGCCACTCGCGCCCACTCTTCCGTTCCACTGTCTCCCGCTTCCCGCGATGCCGCTCGAGCCGCCGGTCTGCGCTATGTAGACGACCGGGGCCCCGGAATTGAACGCCGGCGTAGCGGCCGTGGTTTCCGATACTTCGGTCCCAACCATGCAACCATCCGCAATCGCCGCGCTCTCGCCCGCATTAAATCTCTCGCCATCCCGCCCGCTTGGACGGACGTCTGGATCTGCCCCAGCCCCTCCGGACATATTCAGGCCGTCGGCTGGGATGCCAGGGGGCGAAAACAATATCGCTATCACAAGCTGTATCGCGCCGTGCGCGATCGCACGAAGTTCGATCGCATGCAGGCCTTCGGCGCTGTTCTGTCAAAAATCCGCGCCCGGGTTTCCCGCGACTTGCAGCGCTCCCAGCTCCCCCGCGAAAAGGTTCTGGCCGCCGTCGTGCGCCTCCTCGAAACCACGGCAATCCGCGTCGGCAACAGCGAATATGCGCGGGCAAATCATTCCTTCGGTCTCACCACTCTGCGCAACCGCCACTTGCGTTCCGAGGGCCGCGTGCTTCGTTTCGAGTTCAATGGAAAGAGCGGCATTCATCATTCCATCCGGCTCGAGGATCACAAAGTCGCATGTATCGTCCGCCGCTGCCACGAGCTTCCCGGCCACCGTCTGCTTCAATATCTCGGAGCCGATGGCCGCCCTTGCAATGTAGATTCGGGCGATGTGAATCGCTACCTCCGCGAAATTACCGGCCAGGATTTCACCGCCAAGGATTTTCGTACTTGGGTCGGAACGGTTCTCGCGTTTCGTGAGTTGGTCGCCGTGGGCCCGCATCGCGGCCGCAAAGATGAAAAATCCCGCATCGCCCAGGCCGTCACGCGGGTCGCAGAACAATTGGGCAACCGCCCCGCCACCTGCCGCAAGTACTACATTCATCCCCGGATCATTAGCGCTTACTCCGATGGTTCGTTATTCGATGCCGTTCGCCCGCGCCGCGTGCACGCAAGGTCTGCCAATGGCCTGCGGGCGGAAGAACACATTGTCCTCGCGCTGATTTCCAAGTACCCAGGAAAGGCAGAATCTGCTCGCGGCCCCGGTAAAATCGCGCGGCGGCCGCGAACCTTAGCTGCTTGATCGCACGCTTTTCCAAGCTGGTGTTCTTCTGCACTTTCAGGCCCCTTGAAAAATAAGGCTCGCTGCCCTCAGTCCGGAAGCTTGGCACCCCAACTGCTACAACTCCACTGGAGGGATTACACCATGCTCCATTGGTCGCTGATCTTCTTAGTCATCGCGATTATCGCGGCAATTCTGGGATTCGCTGGAATCGCCGGCGCCGCGGCCGGTATCGCCAAAATCCTGTTCTTCGTCTTCCTGGTCATCTGGATTCTCGCATTCTTTCTCGGCCGGCGCGCAGTCTGATTCGCGACCGCTACCTCGCCGGAATCGCATGTTCACATGGCGCCTCCATCCCGAACAGCAGCAAAATGCTGCGCACTTCGGCGATCGGCGTCCATGCGGAGGGAACTAGCGATTCCGGCAGGTTACCGGTCGTCGACACCCGATCTGCCTGCCACAACCCTAACATCCGTTAGCATTTACCGCTTCTACTAAAATTTCCACAACTCCTTGGTCGGAACCGCGTTTAACATACTGGTATGCGGCGGAAACCCGTCTTGGCGCTTGCGCTGCCTTTCGCGGCCGGTGTGCTCTATTGTGCCGGGCGGACCGATCCATCATTTCTCACGCCTCTTAACAACGATCAGAAAATTCTTCACGCGCTCAACCGCCTGACCTTTGGCCCGCGCCCCGGCGATTTCGACCAGGTCCGCAAGCTCGGCCTGAAGAAATGGATCGACATCCAGTTGCACCCCAACCGCATTTCTGAAAATCCCTTGCTCGAATCCAAACTCGATCCGCTCGATACGCTCCGCATGACTCCCGCCGAGCTCGCCCGCCATTACCCGCCGCCGCAATTGATCAAAGCCATGGCCGAGGGCCGCGTGCCTTTTCCCTCCGATCCCGAAGAGCGCCTCATGATCGATGCCGCCGTCCGCCGCATCCAGCAGAAACAAGGAAAAGATGCCGGCGAAAAACCCACGCTCGAAAACGTCGGCCTCACCGAAGAACAGCAGCGTACTCTGCGCCGCGGCACGCCCGAAGAAAAGCTGAAAGTCTTCGACGGCCTCCTCGACGAGCAAAAAGATGAAGTCCTCGAAGCCATGCCGCTCGGCGCCCGCATCGGCCTTTTCTCCGCTGCTCCACCCGACCTCCGCCGAAGAATTCAGAAATCCGCCGGCCCGCAGGCCGTCATCACCCAGGACCTCACCGAAGCCAAGCTCCTGCGCGCCATCTACGGCAACCGCCAGCTCGAAGAAGTGCTCACCGATTTCTGGTACAACCACTTCAACGTCTTCCTCGACAAAGGCGCCGACCGTTTCCTCGTCACCTCCTACGAGCGCGACGTCATCCGTCCCCACGTGCTCGGCAAGTTCAAAGATCTGCTCCTCTCGACCGCCCAAAGCCCGGCAATGCTTTTTTATCTGGATAACGTCCAGTCCGTCGATCCCCGCGCTGCCGAGCGTCTCCAGGCTCGCCGCCGCATGCCCGCCAAAAACCGCCAGGGCCTCAACGAAAATTACGCGCGCGAGTTGATGGAGTTGCACACCCTCGGCGTCGACGGCGGCTATACGCAGCGCGATGTCACCGAAGTCGCCCGCTGCTTCACCGGCTGGAGTATCCGCGCCCCGCGCCAGGGCGCCGGCTTTGAGTTCCGCGAGCGCCTGCACGATAACGGCTCGAAAACCGTGCTGGGCGTCAAAATTCGCGCCGGCGGCGGCATCGAGGACGGCCTCAGAGTCCTCGACATCCTCGCCCACCATCCCTCGACCGCCCGTTTCATTTCCCGCAAGCTCGCCATCCGCTTCGTCGCCGATAATCCGCCCGAATCTTTGATCGATAAAATGGCCCGCACATTCCGCGAGAAAGACGGCGATCTGCGCGCTGTTATGGAAACCATGCTGAATGCGCCCGAATTCTGGTCCGAAGGCGCTTACCGCTCGAAATTGAAATCCCCGCTCGAAATGGTCGCCAGCGCCGTGCGCGCTCTCGATGCCGATGTCGATTTCACCTTCGCTCTCAGCCAGCAGCTCGTGCAGTTGGGCCAGCCGCTCTACCGCAAGCAGGAGCCCACCGGCTACACCAACGCCGGCCGCGACTGGGTCAACTCGGCGTCGCTTCTCGCGCGCATGAATTTCTCAATCGCCCTCGCCGCCAACCGCATTCCCGGCGTAAAAGTGGATCCGCAGCGTTTCCCCGGCGACGCCGGCATCGAACAGGTTGCCAAAGACCTGCTCGGAACCGATCTCTCCGACGAAACCCGCCACGCCATCGAACTCGGATTGAACGCCCGGAATGGCGAGACCGCGGAGACACATTCCAGCGCGCCAACCGAACCCGCCGCGCTCGATACCGGCAAGCCCAAGCGCCGCGTCTTCATGCCCGGAATCTTGCCCCCGCAGCCCGTGCCCAGGCCGCTCATCATCGCCGGCCTCACGCTCGGCTCCCCGGATTTCCAAAGAAGATAACCCATGACCACCCGCAGAATCTTTTTGCGAAACGCCGGCCTCGCCATGATCGGCACCGGCGCCGCGCCCTTGTGGCTCGCGCGCACGCTCTATGCCGCCGGCGCGCCGTCCCCGCGAAAGAAAGTCCTGGTCGCCATCTTTCAGCGCGGCGCGGCGGACGGCTTGAACATCGTCGTTCCTCATGCCGAGAAGCATTACTACCAGATGCGCCCCTCGATCGCCATCCCGCGCCCCTCGCGCTCAGATCAGGAAAACGCCGCCGTCGATCTCGATGGCTTCTTCGGCCTGCATCCCGCGCTCGCGCCGCTCAAGCCCATCTACGATCGGCAGCACCTCGCCATCGTCCACGCCGCCGGATCCCCCGATCCCACGCGCTCCCACTTCGACGCGCAGGACTACATGGAATCCGGCACGCCCGGCTTTAAATCCACTAATGACGGCTGGCTCAATCGCGCGCTCCCCGATGAACGCGGCACTCTTTCGCCCGTGCGCGCCGTCGCCATGGGCCCCGTGCTGCCTCGCGCCATGCGCGGCCGTGCTAACGCGGTCGCCATCGAAAATCTAAACTCGTTCCAGGTGCGCAACGACGGCGCTTCCAAAATTTTTCAAGCCATGTACGGTTCCACTCCCGACACCGTCCTCGGCGGCGCCGGCCGCGAAACTTTCGACGCCGTCGCGTTGCTCAAATCCATCGAGCAGCAGCCCTACCAGTCCGCTGCCGAATATCCGCCCGGCCGCCTGGCCGAGAGCCTCCGCCAGATCGCCCGCCTCATCAAATCCAACGTCGGTCTCGAAGTCGCCTTCGCCGATGTCGGCGGTTGGGATCATCATGTCAACGAAGTCGGCCGCGAGGCCTCGCAAGGCCAGCTCGCGCAGCGCCTCTCGGAATTCGGCCGGAGCCTCGCGGCGTTCTGGCAGGATCTGGGCGACCGCATGGCCGATGTCGCCGTCGTCACCATGTCGGAATTCGGCCGCACCGCCCGCGAGAACGGCAACCGCGGCACCGACCACGGCCACGCCAACGTCATGTTCGTCATGGGCGGCCCCGTTCAAGGCGGCAAGGTTTACGGCGATTGGCCCGGCCTCTCCGATCACCAGCTCTACGAAGGCCGCGACCTCGCGCTCACCACCGATTTCCGCGCCGTCCTGGGCGAGCTGGTCGTCCGCCACCTCGGCAATCGCGATCTCCGCGAGGTTTTCCCCAACTACCCCGCCGGCCCCGAAAAATTCCGCGGCCTGCTCCGCGCATAAGCCTCCGCATCAGGCTCTATCCCTCGCCCTTTTCTGGAATTTCTCGACTCAGCGCGGGGTGTATACTGATCCAAATCGACACCCGAAAATGGAAAAGGCGGTTACAATTGTTCATCTTTCTGACTCGCATCTCGGTAACGATTATGTTGCCCGAAGCCTATTCCGCAAGAGATTGTTTTGGAGGACAGAAGACGGCGCCCTCCTCCGTAGCTTGGAAAATGCCCTCCGCGAGATTCACCCCGATTTTGTAATCCACACCGGAGACATCGTAAATAAAGCCAGCAAGTCCAATTTCACTCGCGCAGCAGCACGCCTGCGTTCGCTGTTCGGAAATGCCGGCATCGATGTTAAAAAGAGCGTCCTGATAATTCCGGGCAACCACGATGTCAAAATCCTGGCTAAGGAACACGAATACTGGGGCCGGCTGGCAAGCTTCCACTACTTTCTGAGGCTGTTCTTCGACGAAACGGATTATCGCTCTCGAGAACCCAATTTCGTGACCGTTGATGCCGAGCGGAAAATCTGGTTCTTCTGCCTCAACTCTACGCTAAAGGATCAATACCAGTTTGCCGAAGGCGAAATCGGTGTCGGTCAATGGGAATGGTTCAGAAACAAATTTGAAACGCTGATGAAGCTGCATCCGGATCACCATCAGTATGTGAAGATCGTCGCGCTGCACCATCATCCGCACCCGATCGAAGCCGGTGGCCGCGATCGCTTTATGCAGTTGCTCGACGCCGGAACGGCGATCAGTCTGTTCGAAGCATACGGTGTGAATATAGTTTTGCACGGTCACAAACATTTTCCTCATGTGTTGTTGCATCATCACGGCAACACCGGGGAACGCCACTATACGGTGATCGGTGCAGGCACGGCAACCTGCCCGTTCGTCGACGAGCAGAGCGGCGAGGGCAATAGTTTTAATGTGTTGAAACTCAAGCCGGGCGCCAATCACCTGTCCATACAGAGATGGAAAGCCAATAACGACAAGAAATACGTTCCGGTATTCCCCGAGCCGATCGTCCATCCCATCTTTCCGGCCAGCCCCAGCGGCTATAGAATCGCCCAGTCCCGGGCCATCAATCAAATCCTCGATGATACCGGCACCTGCTTGACCACGTCACAGCGGCTCGGCGTCGCGGTCGACCGGAAGGACTACGAATTGCGCAGTATCGCTTTCAGCATGGGAGGGTCAAGCCAGTTTGCAGAGGTCGCTGACTTCGACTACGATCGCGAGAACATCGAAAGCGTGAAATATGATCCCGCCAATCATAAGGCCAAAAAAGACGGCTATTTCTTGCTTCGCCAGCCTCTTAAACAGGGTTCTGAGCCGATTGATTTGTGGTTCACCTATGAACTGAAGGGCGGCTTCTGCATGCGGCGGTCCCAATATCCCAACTTCTACCCCGGTCGCGATGGTTATCTGGAAAGCGTGAGTCTGGCCGTCATTCATCCCTCCGACGAGTTGATGCTGGTTGTGGAGTTTCCTCGTAAATACAAAGTGCAACCTCGTCCTCTTGCCGTTGACCAGAATGGAGTGGAGGTCAGCACGAAAGGGGCTTCTTTCAGCTTTCAGCCGGACACGGTGGCGAATCGCTTTTCGCTCGTCGTGCGCGGCCCGCTGCTGCAGCACCGTTATAGTATCTCGTGGCAAGTGCCGGACTAGAAAAGAGTTACGGTGTGCCGGGGTTGACGTGCCGCCCGCACTAGACTAAAATAGTCTTGTATGCGGGACACCATCATCGTCCAGTGAGCTCAACACCTCGACGCGTTTAGTCCCTCGCCCGCGGCCGTCGATTTCAACTCCTGCCCACCGGTTCAGCCGCAAGTCGTCTTTAAACGAATTCTCTCTGCGCAATTCAGTCGCCTGGCCAAATATTCCTGATTAATTCGGACGGATTTGTGGCTTCAGTTCCGTGCTATTCTTCACACCACGGAGGTGCGCGCATGCGCTACATCTCGGCTGTCCTTTTCACCCTCGCCCTGTCGGTCGCCTCGGGCCAGCACGCGGCCCATCCCGGTGTCGAACGCTGGTCTGTCAAAACCAGCCTTCCTGGGCCGCCCGGCAAAGCCAAAACCGTCGCGCTCGCCGATCTGCTCAGTTTCGGCGATCCCGCCATCAACCCCAAAGTCAACAAAAACGACCATCGCTTCCAGAGCGCCCGTATCCCCGCTTTCTCCAACACTTTTCATCTCAATGAAGGCGATCTCATCACCACCACCGGCTGGCTGCACCTCGTCGCCGGTGAAAACGATGGCGATTATCACATCCAGATCAGCGCCAGCCCCACCGACGGCAGCAACTGCCTCATCGTCGAGGTTCCCAACCCCGATCCGGCATTCGTGGCGGACACCTCCCTGCGCCCGGCTTTCGAAAACGTGCGCGCCTTTCTCAAGGCCAAAACCCTGGCGAACAAAGATCCGTCGCCCACCGGATCGGTCATGGCGCATCCGCCGTTCGTGACCGTCACCGGCCAGCTCTTTTACGACGATTCCCACGTCGGAGATCCGCCCCGCGGCAAAAAACACATGCCCGCCGCGACTCTCTGGGAACTGCATCCAGTCACCGCCATGGCCTTCGCGCCCAAACCAAAATAGCGGTCAAACCCCGCTCGATCACTCTGCGTCCGACACCAGCCGCGTGCTCCCCAGTGGGTCCGCCGCCAGCCGCCCCTGCGCATCGTAAACGTACACCGTCGTCACTCCGCCCGACACCTTCTTCACCCGCCGCCCGTCTCCATCATACGCGTACTGCGCCGTCGCGCCGCTAAGCGTCGTTGTCGTCTGCCGGTTTTCAGCGTCGTACGTGATCCCGACGCTCCCCAGGCTCTTCTGATTGCCCGCCAGATCGTAGCCCGCCCCCGTCAGACGGTTTTTGGTATCGAACCAGCTCTCACTCGTGGGCGTCTCCCCCGGCTCAGCCGGCTCTTCTGCGGTGAGACAGGAAACATGCTGTCGCCACCAGTACGTGACTCAGGTGCTGGCGGTCGACTGGTGGACGGTGATGCGGCAGGCCTGCGTGGATACAGGCCAGTTTGCCTGACGGCGGCTCCGCAGGCACTGCGCGGATGCGCATCGAATAAGTGGGGCATGCACATCTTAAATATGCCCAGGCATTTCTGAAGCCGGAGCACGGCTGATGCCGAAACGTCGCCTGACGCAGTCCATCAATAGTCCGGTCCGATACCGGTGCGCCATCCGGTCCCACTGATACTGCACCTCGGCGAACCGAGCCGCCAGCGTCGTCACCACTGCGAAGAAGGCGGCCGCCGGCGCTTCTGAAACCATGCCTCGGCGGTCCCCTCGGCCAGAAGAAGGCCACATCTCGTTCATGCCCAGAGGATTTTGGACGCGGCGAACTGCACGGGACCGCTCACCGGATCGCAACACGCATCAGTCTGCATGAGGATTGCGACGCGGAAAAACTCACCCGCCGGATTTGCGGCCAGACCGAAGCAGCCGCCATCGCTCACGGCCTCAGCTCCTGTCTGCCGCGGTTGGGCTCCGAAGTAATCGAGGTTTTCAGTCGCGGCGCTGACCGTCTCGGCATTCCGTTCCTTTCCGGTGAATTGAATCGTCGTGGTTGAATCTCCCACGCCATAAGAATTCGTCCAGGATCAACGACGGACGAAATGCGGAAACTGGCGGTCTGTCCCTGGTTTCTCCCTGGTTTCTCCCCGATCGGACAACGGATCGTCCTTGGCACTCGCATCTTGGCCGAAGCACGTACCGGAGATCCAAAGTATCGCAATGCAACCCGCTGCAACGCCCGTTCTCAAGCTCATATGGTCACTTCCTTTCGTTTCGGAACCGCAAGACTGCATAAGTGACTGCTGTGTAAAATGCGCACCCTGCGGCGATCAGCACGGCGAGGTTTACGTCGTGTACCCTTCCACCACCCACGATCAGTGCCGCAATCACGCCGGGAATCGATACCACACTGATCGCAACTTCGAATGGCCGTCCCATGGACGGCCAGATTGGTAATGCCGGAAGCACACCAACCACGCATCCTACTATCGCCGATTTGACGAATGCCTTCCGCCTCATTCGACGTTGCCGTCCGGCTTGCCTAGCTACTCCACACAGGTTCCGTCTCGGCGCTGGAGACAACGCTTGTGCGGAGGCTGCCTATCGGGCTCGGGATCGGCCTTCTTTGTCGCCATCATGTAGAGCTCCCACCCAAAAGTGTCGAGGAACATTTGACGAACCAGTTGCAATGTGAGCGCTCTTCTTTGCCCGCTGTAAAAGATCGGGAGTTCCCGGGCGGTGTGCCAAACAGAACTTGGGCTGGCGCAAAGAAGCCTAACCCCACACCCGCCCCAAGACTGATAGTCCTCATGAGAAGGAGAAGTGGAGTCCGCAACCGGATGCACTGCATTTCCAAATGCCGTCAATGCATTTGGTGAAATTCCAGTATGGCCGGACGCGATCCACTCCGCCTCCGCCTGTCGAGCCGCAGCCTGATTTTGCTGAATAAAGTTGCTCTCTGCCCCGGCGGCAACTGTAACCGCGTGTAGCGGGTCGGTGTCATCAGCGTTGGCCATGTGATGAACAAAGGACATCCCCTGATCTTGAGAGTCCATTCCGTTGACGCTCACATCTGCCTGAGCGCTCGCATCTTTTATGCTCTTCAAGTCTGCCGCGCTCAGCCCTGGAAACGCCTCAGTATAGATCTTGTCGTGAGTGCTCTTCCACCACAGGCCGTTTTCGTCGATGTACTTCAACGGATTGTTGCCGACGTATGCGTAACGGTTCCACGTCTGAGGAACCCAGGAGTCAACGCTCAGATTCGACGGGTCCGGGCTGGTGAACCTCCCCTCCGCCCCCGAGAGGTACCGCGCTCCGAAGTAATCCAGCCCCTCCGTCGCCGAGCTGACCGTCTCCGTATCCCGCTCTTTGCCCGTGAACCGAATCGTGGTCGGATCCGCCACGCCGTAGCCCAGACTCGTGCTCCGGTCCCCGATCCCCACCGGAATGTCCTGACCGAACGGCCGGTAATCGTACCGCTTCGTGACCGCCGCGTGCCCGTCCGACACCAGCCGCGTGCTTCCCAATGGGTCCGCCGTCAGATAACACGTCGCGCACGGCGGCTGCGTGCTCGCCGCCGTCGTGTATTCCGCCGCCAGCCGCCCCTGCGCGTCGTAAACGTACACCGTCGTCACTCCGCCCGACACCTTCTTCACCCGCCGCCCGTCTCCATCATACGCGTACTGGGCTGTCGCGCTGTTAAGCGTCGTTGACGTCTGCCGGCTTTCGGCGTCGTAAGTGATCCCGACGCTCCCCAGGCTCTTCTGATTGCCCACCAGATCGTAGTTCACCCCGGTCCACGCGCTCGGATCAACCCGCCCCAATCACTCCGCATCCGCAACCGCCTGCGATTTTCCCAGCGCCGCGTCCAGAATCATATACGTCACCAGCGCCACTGCCGCCAGATTCTTTTTGTCATCGAACACATCCACGCGCGCGATACACAGCGTCTTCCCGATGCGCACGAAATGCGAGCGCGCAATGGCCTTGCGGCCGGTGATCGGTCGCAGATAATTGATCTTCAGCTCAACCGTCGTCGAATGCCGCTTCAGCAAATGCCCCAGCGCCTGGCCCGCCGCCACGTCCGCCAGCGTCGCGGTCACCCCGCCGTGCAGCACGCCCGAGAAATTCAGCAGTTCCTTCCGCAAAGCGCACTCGAGCGTCACGCCATCGCGGTGCCGCCGCACCACGCGCAATCCCAGATAGTGGTTGAAGTTGATTTCCGGCAAGAAATTATCCTAGCAGGAAGGGACCGGCCTTCAGCCAGATCGCATCCAGCACATCGATCAGCTCATGATCCGAATCGAGCAAATGCAATTCCGCATTCGCGTGCGCCCGCGCAAACGCCTGCGAAAACTGCGGCGGCACGACCTCGTCGCGAATCCCGTGAAAAATCAGCGCCGGCTGGCCGAAGTCCGGATCATCTTCGTATTGCAATCCGTCTTCGATCAACCGATAACTGAGTTTCCGGTTGCGCTTCTCGCCGTAATGATAAACATCGAGAAACCCGGTGCGCCGCCACTCGCCCGCAGCCGGAGATTCCATCCACCGCCGCACGAATCCGAACGCCGGCGCCAGCAAAACCAACCGCTCGACTTCCGCGTGCCACGAAGCGTAAAGCGCCGCCAGGTATCCGCCCATGCTCGACCCGATCAGCGCCACCGGCTCCCCCGCCGCCAGTTTCTCGATCACGCCGAGCTGCCCGGTCACAGTCAAATGCTCAAAATTTTCTTGGGCGAGGTCCGGAACCTCGAGTTGCGGGATTCGCTCGCGGAAGAAGCCCGCCTTCTTCGAGGCCGGGCCGGAGGCGAAGCCGTGCAAGTAGATGATGCGCATGGGTTTGGACTATTATGGCCGGTTTCAGCCGAAATTTCTTGTCTGGGTGGGTTGCGCGCCTCAGCCTGTTCTGTTATTCTGTTCAAGCCGCCAAAAATTAGGATCTCGCAGGGATTTCAGGGGTCGGGTGGGTTGCCCGAGCGTCTGGGCGGTGATATAGTGAGCTAGAGATCCTTGTAAGGAAAGGTAACAAAACCCGGTGCGAGCCTTCGCATCGGGCGGAATACGGCCTTCCTGGCAGTTCTTTCTGGAATTTTTTCATTTTTGTGCCGGTTGTGCGCCTGCGTGTTTTTCTTGGGGACCGCCGGCGAAACAAGTTTCGAGGCCTGTGGTTCGGCGGGTATCGCAAGATGTCCGTAATGAATCGCACAGATCTTTGACAATCTGGTTGGACGCAAATATTGGAACTTCGTCAGAACTCTGAGTTTAACCGGAGCGAATTCTCACAAATTCAAACGAGAGTTTGATCCCGGCTCAGAATCAACGCTGGCGGCGCGCCTAACACATGCAAGTCGAACGAGAAAGCGGGAGCAATCTCGCAAGTACAGTGGCGTACGGGTGAGTAACACGTGGATCATCTACCCCGAAGTGGGGAATAACGCTGGGAAACCGGCGCTAATACCGCATATTCCCGAGAGGGGAAAGCAGCAATGCGCTTCGGGAGGAGTCCGCGGCCGATTAGCTTGTTGGCAGGGTAAAAGCCTACCAAGGCTGTGATCGGTAGCCGGCCTGAGAGGGCACACGGCCACACTGGCACTGAAACACGGGCCAGACTCCTACGGGAGGCAGCAGTGGGGAATCTTGCACAATGGGGGAAACCCTGATGCAGCGACGCCGCGTGAGCGATGAAGCCCTTCGGGGTGTAAAGCTCTTTCGGCAGGGA
>DATEFW010000036.1:0-12212 GCA_035280425.1 Bryobacteraceae bacterium
TTTCACCGTTCCCATCGGAATTCCGAGCAGCCGTGCCACTTCTTCGTAAGATTTCTCCTCGAGATAATAAAGCCGGAGTGCCTGCTGGTGCTTCTGAGGCAGCCGCGCGATCAGCGAACGAAGGTCGACGCTGCCATGCTCCGCGGGCCCCGGTCTTGTGCCCAGATGTTCGAGCACTCTACCAACACCCGGTTCTTCCATCGAAACTTCCGGTCTGGCCGCCACCTTCCGGAGTGCGCTCAATCCCGTATTGCGCGCGATTGCGTAAATCCAGGTGGAAACCGACGACTCCCCGCGATAACCCGGCAGCGCTTTCCAGATCCGGATGAAAACTTCTTGCGCAGTATCCTCGGCCATCGCTGCGTCGCCCAGCATGCCATAGGCCAGCCGGAAAACCTTGTCCCGAAACTCCGGCAGGATCAGGTCGAACGCTTCCTTGTAGCGTTTCTGACGGATGCAGGCGCGGATCTCCTCTTCCATGCCGGTCAACTATGGGCACACACCATCCAGGTTTTAGACCTCACCGCGCGGTCCAAATGTTTCAGCAGGCTTTGAAACATTCGGCCGGTCCCCGTGAGTCTCAATGGCAGAGGAGAAACATCAGTGGACAAGGCAGCCGTAATACTGTTTTCGATGGTGGCCGCTGCGGCGGTCATCATTATATGGTCGCTCAGCTTTCGCTATAAGCGTCAGGAACTCTTGCACCGCGAGCGTATGGCGGCGCTGGAAAAGGGCGTGCCTGTCCCCGATCAGCCCTCCGAAACGCCGCGCGCGCCCTGGAGTCCACGCGTTTACCTGCTCCGGGGCCTGGTCTGGCTGTTCTCCGGCGTCGGCCTCGCCGTGTTTCTCTTCGGCCTCTCGGTCAGCATCGGAAGCCGCCCACAGACTTATGAAAACCGGTTGTGGCGCGCGGCGCAACTCCGGCGCGAAAACGTCCCTGACGACCAGATTAAGGAATTCCTCAATAGCAAAGAGCCGGTCCGAAGCGACTTTCCGGCCGGCATTTCGCTGATCGGCCTGATTCCCATCGGCGTCGGCCTTGCCTACATCATTTATTACCGCGGCGAGGAGCGCAGACCCGCCTAGATCTATTGCACGAAGATCGTAACTTGCAGGTTGCCCCAGTCAATCTCGTTGCCCGCAATAATGTCGAATGCCTGCTTGCCGGTCCCGTACAGTTGGGGCACGCGTATGTTGATCTGCACGGCTCCCTCCACCAGCCTCGGAGCATCTCCGATATATGCGAAATCCGTCGTGGGGGGACCGGCCGCAAACTGCACTTTCACCGGAAGCACCGGTTTTGCAAACGGCTGGGCAGGAATGAATCCATCGGCCGGGACCGGTTGCATAACTCCCATTCCGGTCACAAACAGCGAGACCACCGATCCCTGAGCCGCGGGGTGCGCGGGCGAGTTCACGGTTCCGTCCTCGTTCAGTGCCGCCGCCTGGCCGTGCCCCGAACCGTCCAGCGTGAAGATGCCCGGGTCGGCATCCGTCACCGTTTCCACGAACGGCGGCAGGCTCTGCCCTTTTGTCTCCACCTGAACAGTCGTGTTGGTCAATCCTGAAACTCCAAACGGGACCACTGCGTTAATCTGGTGCTCGGAAACGTAAAGGAGCGGTGCCGCAATGCCGCCGATCAGCACGCGGGTGTTATTCAGGTTCGTGGCGATTTTACCCGATGAATCCACCACCGCGCCTGCCGCCTGTTTGGGCCCGATATTGGCCCCAAATAGCGAAACGATCTCGCCTGGAGCGATCGCCTGGCCGCGAAAACTCGCCGCATTCACGATGCACCGGATCCCGGGTTCGGCCGGCGCAAATATATCGAACTGATCGAGGATGGCCGTGTCGCTTGCGAGGTACAGCCTCCCGCTGCCATCCGTTGCGACAATGTTTTGCTTGACGAAGCTTGAATAAAGCGCCGCCGTCCCGAGCGCGTTCAGCTCTATGACGAACGACTTCGCCGAATAATCGCCGGTCGTATAAGCCGGAAAGCACGGCAACAAGGCGTTTGTCGTTGTTGGCAGATTTGAATTGTACGTCATGCCCGTGATAACCGCGTTTCCGGCTGCATCTACGCTGACCGGACTGCCGGCGCCAGGTAAGTACGTCGAATACAAAAGGTGCGAGCCATCGGCACTCAATTTGCCGGCAAAGCCCAGCCCTGGGCGAGTCCCGAACGCGTCTGGCGTCGCCGGAAAATCGGCCGACCCAGTGCTCCCACCGAAATAGGCCGCACCGTCTGAACCGATCGTGAGGCCCCCGACCTCATCATTCTCATGGCCGCCGAATACCGTCGAATAAACGAGCGCCGTGCCGGACGGATTGACTTTCGCGATGAAAGCATCTGCGCCGAAGCCGGGCCGGTTGACTGCTCCCGGCGTGGTCGGAAAGGGTTTGAAGCTCGAACCGGCTAAACCCGCGTACGCTGGAATGGATGCCGTATACCCGCCGACATACGCATTTCCCGAAGCATCGATCGCCAGCGCGCGTCCCACATCCGTGAAGGTACCGCCGATCAGCGTCGAATAAACCAAACCGCTGCCTGCCGCGTTGAGCTTCAGTACAAATACATCTTCATGTCCCACGATTCGCTTGGTCTGGAAAGCGCCGGCGGTGGTAGGAAAGTCCGCATCGTACGCCGTCCCCACTACAAAAACATTCCCAGCAGCATCGACCGCAGTTTGCGATCCTTGCCCGCCTGGTATGAAGGTCGAGTACACCAGCCCGCTTCCATCGGGCTTTAATTTTGTAAGAAAACCGTTGAACTGGTGATTTCCAACAGTCGTCTGCCAGGCGCCCGCGGTGACCGGAAAAGTCAAGGAGCCCGTAGCGCCCGTTATATAGGCGTTACCCTCAGCATCCACCGAAATCCCGCCAACCCAGTCCTCCTGCTCTCCGCCTAAATACGTCAGATAGATCAGTCGCGTGCCGGTCGGATCTATTTTGGCGACGAAACCATGGAAGCACGGCTGCGTTCCCGGTGGCCCTCCGAACGGTGACGGAAGGAATCCGCATGTCGCCTGAGAAACCGTTGTTTGGAATGCCCCTGCGGTGGCGGGCAAGTTCGGCACGCTAGTACTTCCGGCCACGTACACGTTGCCCGCCGCATCCGTCACGCCGGAAAACGGCGCGTCACCGAAAATGCCGAAATAATTCAGCCCCGCCGGCAGCGCGAGCGGCTGGCTCGTCAAAACGATCAGCCCAACGAAAGCCGTGCGCTGCACAGCGGACATTTTCCTTGAATAGTGCACGTCCCATTCCACGATTTCCGCCCGCCGGCTCAACAAATTCCCCATCTCTCCGGGTCAATTCGACACGGCTATGAGTCCTTAGTCCAGCCGCTTCAACGTGAAAACCAATTAACGTTCGGATTATTGCAACAGCGCCTCCAAACCCATCATCATAGGAGTAGAATGTTTCGTCGGGCCCTAATCACCAGCGCCATCGGTTTTGCCGGCGTCGGAGCGGCAGTCTATCGCGCGGCGCCCGGTTTCTGGCAACAATATCCACGGGAGTTGAAGCGGCCCATCCTGCCGCCGCCCTCCTATCCATCTCCCGGGCTTTGGCCCGATCACGGCCTGCACGCCGCCTGGCTGGGCCACTCGACCGTGCTGGTAAAAGTCGACGGCATGACCATCCTCACCGATCCGGTCTTCAGCGACCGCGTCGGTCTGAACCTCGGGATCATGACGCTCGGCCTCAAGCGCCTGACCGCGCCCGCGCTCGAAGAAGTGAAGCTGCCTCACATCGATCTGATCCTGCTCTCCCATGCCCACATGGACCACCTCGATATTCCCAGCCTCCGCGCGCTCGAGAATCGCGATACGAGTGTCATTACCGCTGCGAAGACTTCGGATCTTCTCCGCGTGGGCCGTTATCGCGCTGTTCACGAGCTGGGCTGGGGGCAGCGCACGCGCGTTGGAGCCGCCGAGATCCGGGCTTTTGAAGTAAATCACTGGGGCGCGCGCATGCGTAGCGATACTTACCGTGGCTACAACGGCTACCTCATCCAAGCCGGCCGCTACCGCATTCTATTCGGCGGCGACACCGCCATGACCGACTCGTTCCGCGCGCTGCGCGATTCGCATTCCGCCGATCTCGCCATCATGCCCATCGGCGCTTACAACCCCTGGATTTACTGCCATTGCACGCCAGAACAAGCCTGGAAAATGGGTAATGACGCCCGCGCCGAGTTCTTCATTCCCGTGCATCACCAGACCTTCCGTCTGAGCCGCGAGCCCGTTTACGAGCCCATCGAGCGTTTCCTGACCGTCGCGGGCCGCACCGACCACCGCGTCCCCGTCCACCAGATCGGCCAGGAATTTCACGTTTCGTAACGTTTTTTGCCGGCTGTCCCCACGGCTACTTGCGCGCACCGGATCCAATGTGAGAGCTTGACGGAACCGGGGTCGCATATGACAGATTCGCGTCACCCTCGTCAGTTACGCCGAAGCATCGCCGCCTTGGCCGCGGGATTTGTCCTGGTGGTCGTTCTCTCGATCGCCACCGACGTTGTGCTCCATGCCGCGCGCGTCTTCCCGCCGCTCGGCGAGCCAATGTCCGGCGCGCTTTTTGTGCTGGCCACGGCTTACCGCCTCGTGTATAGCGTCGCCGGCAGCTACATAACAGCGAGGCTCGCGCCGTACAGTCCCATGCAGCATGCCCTGGTCGGCGGCGCGATCGGATTGGGGTTGGCCACCATTGGCGCAGTGGCCACCTGGAACCGCGGGCCCGCGTTCGGCCCCCACTGGTACCCCGTTGGCCTCATCGTCGCCGCTCTGCCATCTGCCTGGGCAGGCGGAATGATCCGCATCCGCGAGCTGCGGCTACAACCTTTAGAACGCTCATGAACCCAGCCGCAGTCCCGAAAACCATCGACGAATACCTTTCAACCGTTCCCGAACCCGCCCGCAGCACGCTAAAAAGGGTGCGCGCCGTAATTCGCTCGGTCGCTCCGAAGGATGCCACCGAAGCCATCAGCTACCGCATCCCCACGTTCAAGTACAAAGGGTCGCTGGTGGCCTTCGCCGCATTCAAAAATCATTGCAGTCTGTTTCCGATGAGCATGGCGGTCATCGCCGCATGCAAAGGCGACCTCGCGAAATACGAGACGTCAAAGGGCACTATCCGCTTCCCTCTGGACAAGCCTCTTCCCGCCGCCTTATTGAAAAAAATTGTGAAAGGCCGAATTGCCGAGAAGAAACTCAAGGAGCAACGCCGGATGGAGAAGCGCCGCTCCCGCCGCCGCCGTTAAGTTCTTCCAGCCAGCCGTTATTTCGCCGCCCGCTCTTCCCCGGCGCTCGCTACGTTCGCCAGCGCGACCGTCGCCCACGCCGTAGCCGAAGCCGAGATCCACTGATCATGCGAGTAGGGAAACCCGCTCTCGAAGTACGGCTGGAACTTCACGGCTCGGCTTTTCACGTGCCAGGAGCCGTCCTCCTGCTGCGTGCTCAACAGAAAATCCACGCCGCGTTTGTACGCCGCATCGCTTGCCTTGAGCGCCCCGGCTTCATGCAGAGCATAGAGCGCCTGACCTGTCGAAAACGCATCGCTTTCCAGATACTGATTCCCGGCCCATCCGCCATCCGAACGCTGCGTCTTCAACAATTCCCGCGCTGCTGCTTCAATCCGGTCCGCGCCTCCGCCCGACCGCTTGAGCCCCAACACCAGCGCGATGCGGTCATCCGTGGTTTTAGGCCGCGCTTCCAGCAGATAATCGCGCGCCCGCGCAATGCGCTTCTCAAAATCCGCATGAAGTCCGGGAGGTCCGTAGCGCTGCAATATCCGAATTCCCATCGCCGCCCGCGCGATGCAGCCCTCTTCAATGGGCGACCGCGCGATTCCGCCCACGCACCACGAACCTTCCGGGGTCTGTTCTGACGCGAAATTAACAATCATAGCGTCTGTAATGGCATCCGCCGGATAGTCCACTCCAGCAAGGCCCAACAGTGAATAGCCCAGAGTATCGGAGGCGCCCGGCGGATCCAGCCTTTGCAGCAGCATCTCCTGGGCCCCCATCCATTGCGTCGTCACGACCTTCAATTGCTCTTCCGCCTGCGATTCGTCCACGCGCACGCGCGATTTTCTTGCCGCGCCCACCGCCATCGCCGTGAAATTCTGGTGATGGCACCCTACGCATCCGCTTTCCAGGAAAAATTGCGTGCTGCTCTTTTGCAGCAGTGCCACGCTGTTTTCCATCGCTTTTTCCGGTTTTGTGTTCACCGCATGCAGTACCGCAGCCTCCGGCGCCGCCTGAGCCGCCGATGAAGCTACTCCCGCCGCCTTTTCGAGCATCCCGATCACCGCCGGATTTCCGAACTTCTTCGCCCAGTCGAGCGCCGTCTCCCCCATGTTGCTCTTGGCTTTTACATCCGCGCCTTTTGTGAGCAGCATCCGCACCACTTCCGGATTCTGCGTTTCTGAAGAGACTGCGAGCATCAGCGGCGTCATGTCCCGGATGTCCCTGGCGTTCACTTTCGCGCCTGCCTCCAGCAGCGTCTGGATCAATTCCGGCGAGCCATAAGGCGCTGCATACATCAGTGGCGTAAGGTGATTCAGCCCGACTGGACCTTTCTTGACCATGACCGCGCCTGTCGTCGCCGCATTGATGTTCGCGCCCTTGGCCAGCAGCAATTTCACTAACGCGAGGTTCCCGGCGCCGGCGGCAAATTGCAGCGGCGTATCGCCACGAGCACTTGCGGAATTTACATCGATGCCCTGTTCGATGAATAGCCGCGCCATGTCGAGATCGTTCGCGTACGCCGCCGCCAGCAGCGCTGTAAATCCGAGTTGTCCCTGTCCCCTGCGCGGCTGCTTCACGTTGCCGCCGCGATCACCGGTGGGTGCAGGGGCCGGTGTCGCATTGCCCATATCCTTGGCATTCGCGCCTTTCGAAATCAAATACCGCACGATATCAATCGACCCGGCATTCGACGCCGCGATCAGCAGCGGCGTCATTCCCTGCTTGGATCTCGCGTTGACATCCGCGCCCGCTTCCACCAGCAGCCGCACTTTTTCGGGATTCGCCACGCCCCACATCAGAGCCGTTGCATCGAACGCGTTCTTCGCTTTCGCATCCGCGCCCGCCGCCAGCAGCATCTTGACGGCATCCACGCTGCCCATTTCCGCTGCATACATCAGCGGCGTCGCGCCGTGGCGATCTTTTACATTGACGTTTGCCGCGTCGCCGATCATGTTCCGGAGCGTGGTCAGATCGTTCGTCCGGATTACTTTGTAGAATTCTTCGCTGGTAACTTCCGCTGCCGGCGCTATCAATGCACTCAGCAGAATCAACAGGAATGTGCGCATACAGCCTCCTCCGTTCGAACAATCCTAGCGCAAACGGCTCCTGGTTCAAAGCGGGAATCAACGCATCAGTAGCGATTACTCAACTACCGATATACTAAGTGCTGCATCTGTGTCCGCGACTAAAATTGACTTCAACACCGTTCGAGAAATGGCCCTGGGTCTCGCAGGCGTCCAGGAGTCTACCGCCTACGGCTCGCCCGCACTCAAATTTCGGGGTAAGCTGCTGGCCTGCATCCCCGTCCACAAATCCGCTGAGCCCGGCTCGCTTGCGGTCAGCGTCGATTTCGAACGCCGCGTGGAGCTGTTAGCCAGCGCTCCCGATATTTACTACGTCAAGGAGCACTACGCGGCCTATCCCATCGTGCTCGTCCGGCTGGCGCGCATTAGTCCCGATGCTTTACATGGACTGCTGACTCTGGCGTGGCAGTTCGTCAGTAAAACGTCGCCTCGCGGAAAAAAACCGGTCCGGAAAAAACAGCGCCCTCGATAAGCGCTGCTCCCGCCATCACTCCTACGCACCGTGCTTATGCATCCGCTCGTGCAGGTGCCGCGCCGCCTCATCCAGCACACGGTGCACCCGCTCGAACTGCTCCTTGTCGGGACGTGTTGCCAGAGTATCCAGCCAGGTCCTGCTTCCGTCGATCAGCGTCAGCATATACGACGCCGCGCCCGGCGAAAACAGCTCCGGTCCTGGAGCCCGGATGTAGACCGGCGACGTGTGCCCCTGAATGCCCAGGGCCCATCCGGTCGTTGGCCCGTATTTCGACACGCATCGCGCCGCGATCCACGCCGGCCCTTCGACCTTCACTTTCTCCGCGAGCTTCATCTCTTTCGTTCCGCCGGATTCCTCCCGCGAAGCCACCACCTTCCCGTTCTGAACGATTTCCACACGATGGAACGGCACGAACCCGCGCGCTTCCACTTTGACCTCCACCGTGCCGCCGCCCGAGCCTATCTGAATCTCATCGCCCGGCACGTGCCCGTCCACTTCCATCAGCACCAGCGGCCCCGTTGTCGCGAACGTGTTGCCCCTGCGCACCGCCTTCGCCCAGTTGGTAAAATTCAGTTCCTCTTTGCCGACGTACGCGTAAGTGCGGTTCGCGCCCACCGCCATGTACGCGCCCATCTTGTCCGTTCCGCCGACGCACGGCACGCGATAGCCGCAATTCAAATAGCGATACCAGTCCCGAATGCGCAGCGTATTGAAGTTCTGGCCGTACGGATAAATCTCCACCGCGTCGATCTTCCCCAGCACCATGTCTGCCGCCAGTTCCGCTGTCGGATAGGGGAAATGCACCGCCACTACCAGCCCTTCGCGCTTGCGGCATGCATCCGTCCAGTCCGCCAGGCTGGTCCACACCGGATCGCCCAGATAACTTTCGCTCGGCCCCGATGCCGACATGGGAAACACCGGCTCGCCGTGCCCGCCCAGCAGCCCCAGATGTCCCAGCAAATGCTGCCGGTTTTCCGTTCCGACCCAAACAGTAGTTTCACCATCGCGCGACGTCAGCGGCCCATGTGCCATGTCCGCCACGTTGGTAAATAAATCGCCCCACTGCGCCGCCAGCAGGTTGATCAGGTTCAGCCCTTCCGCCTGCCCTTCGAGCACCGCCGTCGAGGGCGACAGAAAATGCACGTGCGTGTCGGCCGTCATCCAACCTTGCGCGCGCAAATCCGTGAAGCGCGAAATTTCGAGGTTCAGTTCGCGCTGGTCGGCTTCGATCTTCATCCGCCGCCGCAACGGCCCGTATTCAAAACCTTTGTTCACCTCGACGAACACATCGCCGACTGGTAGCTCAACCTGAAACGTGCCGTCCACGTAGGCGAATGAAGCGTCCATCAGCTTTACGTCGCCGCCGTAATCCTGAAACCACCCGTCGTTGATCTCGGTCCTGTGCCCGTAAGGCGGAATGTAGCGGCCTTCCGGCGATCGGAACGCGATGCGCGCCGCCGTTGGTTTCCCGCTGGCCGCATCCGTGATCTTTCCGTGCAGCCAGACCTTGTGCGCCTCGAGCACTTCGATCTGTGCCTGCTGCTCGCGTGCTGCCATCTCCTTGCCCGGCTCCACGCGCGCAAGATCGAATGAATAAGTCGTGCCTTTCTTCGCATCCCGCAGCGTGAGCGTCGCATTGCGCGCGGCCGTCAGCTCCACGTACAAATTCTGCGCGCCCGTCGGCGGTGTGTCCCGGCCTCCGATTCCCGCATCCGGCGCCGCCAGCCAGGAGTCCGCCTGAAACTCCGGGAGCGTGTACGTTCGCGCCACGATTCCCAGATCAATCGAAGTTTGCCAGCGGCCATTCTCTTCCGCGCCGCTCTCCGGCAGCGTAACGCGGTAAAGATTCAGCCGCTCGTACCGCAGCGGGTGCTCGTCGCCGTGAAACAGCGTGAGCCCGCACACCATCAGCAGGCCGCCCGCACTGCGCAGCCGCAGCGACTTCAATTGCTTTTCCGGATGCGGATTCTGGAGCGCCCAGATCCACAGCGTCCCGCGCCCGTACGCGTTCTCCGCAACCACCGTCTGCAAATCGCCCCACTGCATCGCGCTCCGCAGCGGATCGTTCAACCCCATCGGCGCATCTGCGCGGCGCGCTGCCGCCCCGAAACACAACTGCCCCCACGGCACCGATGGTGCGCTCACCTCGAACCGCCGCCGGACCGGGAAACTCGCCTCCGTGTTGTCCGCGTATACCAGCACCGCGTCCGCCAGTTTCACTCCCAGCGTTTCCGCATCTTCCTCGCCCGGACGGATGAAGTTCTCGCAGGTGGCATCGTCCGCGCACGATTCCGCCCAATCGCAGAATTGCGCCAGACAGATGAATCCGGCCTTCTCCTCGCCCAGCGTGACGTCCACCGTCTGCCCGCGCAGTGCCAGCCACGACTTCGCCTCGCCGCCTGCGCCCAGCTCGAACGGAATGCCATGCAACGTCGCGCGCCCCGTCGGAATGCCTTCGAGGTCCCGCCTCACCGCCGCCGTCAGCGTTTCCGCAAACTCGCGCGGTGAAATATTGAAATACGAGCTGAGATCCACTCCCGTGAATTTCTCAGCCGGCGCTGCCTGCGCCTGCCCCGCCGCGGGCATCAATAACGCCAGTGATGGCAAAACGCCTGCCGCTTGAAGAAAATTGCGTCTCGTCGGATCGTTCGCCGGTTTCGCGGATTCCATCTGTTCCCTCCTTCGATGGTCACATTGTAATGCCGCGACTCGCCGCGCCGTTCACGCCGGCCGGCACTCGATCAGCACGCGCCCCGATTTCTGCCGTCCGACTTTTTTGAGCTCGAGCCCCGCCTCGCGCGTCATCTTGCGGAATTCCTCCACCGTCCGCGCCTTCCCGCCCACCAGGACCAGCATCAGCAGTTCCGGCGAGGCTTCTTCTCCTTCGCCCGCTCCGCTGAAGAACACAACGCGTCCCGACGGCCGCGCCGCTTCCGCGCATCGCTTCAGAATCGCCGTCGCTTCCCGGTCCGGCCAGTCGTTCAGCACGCTCTTCAGCACATAAAGATCCGCCCCAGGCGGCAGTGGATCGAAAAAGCTCTGCCCCACCGCCTTCACCCGGTCCGCCACGCCCGCCTCGCGAAAAATTGCGCCCGACCGCGCCACCGTCCTTGGCAAATCGACTAAAACTCCTCGTACTTCCGGATGGGCGCGCAAAATCTCCGCGAGCAGCGCCCCCGTCCCGCCGCCCACATCCACCACCGTGCGCACCGAGTCCCAGCCCGCCGGATCGATCAGCACTTCCGGATCGGGCGTCCCGTGCCCCTCCGGCCCCATCATCCGGTCAAACTCGGCCGCAATCTCCGGATGCGCCTCCAGGTCTTCCCAATATTCACGCCCGAAATATTCGTGATACGCCGGCTTCCCCGTCCGCACCGCCTGAAGCAGCGTTCCCCACGCATGCGCCATCCTGCCGCCGAACCCTTCGAGATCGAGCCCCAGCTGCAATCCCGGTTCAAGCAGGCCGCGTGCCACATCATTCAGCGCAAAACGCCCGCGCGACGGCTGCTCGAACACTCCCTTCTCAACCAGATGCCGCATCACGCGATCCAGCGCATCGCAATCCGCGCCCGCTGCCCGCGCCAGTTCTTCGATTTCCTGCTTTCCGGCCTGAATATGTTCCGCGATCCGTAGCGTCGCCACTACATGCACGCACCACGGCGTCGCCAGATCGCTCAGCGTCCAAAGTTCCATCCCGCCATCATCACACGCCCGCACCCGAACCGTGCGCCGACCTCAATCGTTCGAAATGTCTTTGTTCGCGCTGTCCTTCAGCATCGCCGTCGCCGCCAGCGACACCACCGCGCATACCAGAATGAAAATCGCAATCGGCGTGGCCGATCGGTACTCGCGCATCAGTGCCGACGCAATCAGCGGCGCCGGCCCTCCCGCAATCAGCGACGACAATTGATATCCCAGCGACGCCCCGCTATACCGCAGCCTACCCGTGAATGACTCCGCAATCAGCGCCGCCTGCGGCCCGTACATCATGTCGTGCGGCACGAGTGACAGCACAATCGCCAGCACCACCAGCGCCGGCGCCCTCGTATCCAGCAGCGCGAAATAAACAAACCCGTAAATCCCGATCAGCGCCGCCCCCGCCGTATACACCCGCTTCCGCCCCACCCGATCCGACAAATGTCCGAAAAATGGAATCGAAACGAACGACACCACCGATCCCGCCAGCACCGCCACCAGCAGAAAATCGCGATCGAGATGCAGCATCCCCGTTCCGTACGCAAACACAAACGCCGTGAACAAATAAAACGGCGCCTGCTCCGCCGTGCGGCACAGCGCCGTCAGCACGATCTCCCGCGGCTGCCGTCGCAGCACTTCGATCACCGGCGCCCGCTCGATCCGCCTCTCCGCCACCAGCCTCCGGAACACCGGCGTCTCCAGAATTCCC
>DATEFW010000037.1:0-5171 GCA_035280425.1 Bryobacteraceae bacterium
GGCTACACGCCTTCGGAACGCGCGGTGTGGAATCGCCTGGAAGAGCTCTTTCGGGCGGCGCCGCGCAAAGTGCTGGTTTCGTGCTTTGCCAGCTCGATTCACCGCATTCAGCAAGTGGTGGACATTGCCGCGCTGGTGGGGCGGAAGGTCGGGTTCGTCGGGCGGAGCATGGTGGACAACGTGGAAATCGCGCACGAATTGGGACGACTGCGCATTCCCGACGGTTTGGTGATACGGCCGCAAGATTTGCGGACGTTCGACCCGGAAAAAATGGTGGTGCTGGTGAGCGGGAGCCAGGCGGAGCCGATGTCTTCGCTTTCGCGCGTGGCGGTGGACAACCACCGCCTGATGAGCGTGGATCCGGAAGACACGGTGATCCTCTCGGCGCGCATCATCCCCGGAAACGAGAAAGCCATCTTCCGCATGCTGGATCATATGTTCCGGCGGCGGGCGCTGGTCTATTACGACAATAATGGCGGAATGCTGCACGTTTCCGGTCACGCCAGCCAGGAGGAACAGAAGCTCATTCTCAATCTGGTGCGGCCGCGGTATTTCGTTCCACTGCACGGCGAATACCGGCAACTCTTCCGGCATGCCGCGCTGGCGCAGCAGGTAGGGGCGGTTTCGGGCGAAATTCTGCTGCTGGAAGACGGCCATCCGATCGAATTCACCGAAGACGGCGCTTACCGGCGGGAGCCGGTGCCGGTGGGGCGCGTGTGCGTGGACTCGGGATCACTCGAGGAGATCGAACAGGTGGTGATCCGCGACCGTCAGCACTTGGCTGAAGACGGCATCGTTGTGCCGATCATCGCGATTGACAAACACACCGGGCGGATGGAGTCGCGGCCGGAGATGGTCACGCGCGGCTTTTTGCCTCCGGAAAACGGGACCGAGGTGCTGGCGGCGGCGAGAGAGGTGATTCTGCGGACGATCGAGCAATCGAACGAGGAGGAGAAGCGCGACTGGAGCGTGATCAAGGAGAAGATTCGCGTGGATCTGAAGCGCTACCTGAATAAGCAGACGGCCAAGCGGCCGCTGATTTTGCCGGTGATCCTCGAAGTGTGAAGGGAACTGCGAAGGTCATTCTCGGGACTTGGGATTGGCCGTAAGCAGTTCTGACCGCGTGGCAATGAAAAGAATGCCGGGCTGAAGCCCGGCGCTACGTTAAAGTCAAAAAGCAGATCCCTCGGCACGTCCGCCGGTGGCGGACTCCTCGGAATGACAAGTAATGGCTTTCGCCTGTACATTCATCTCAACACCATGCAATTCACGCTGCGCGACTACTCCTCTTCCGATCTCGACACGCTGTACGAGATCGATCAGGCGTGCTATGTGCGCGGAATTGCGTATTCGAGGCGGATGCTGCGCTGGTATCTCGGGCAGCCCAGATCGTTCTGCATCGTGGCGGAGGCTGCGGGCGCGGCGGCGGCCGAATCCGCCGTCGTGGGATTTCTGATTGCGCATGCACGGGGCGAGGAGGGCTACATCATCACCATCGACGTGCTGGAGGCGCACCGGCGCGCCGGCATCGGCACGGCGCTGCTGCAGGAGACCGAGCGGCGACTGGCGAAAATGGGTGTGCGCTGCGTAGGGCTGCAAACGGCAACAACCAACGAAGCAGGCGTTGCCTTCTGGAAGCGCCACGGCTATCGTAGCTCCGCTGTGACCCGGGGATATTATCTCGGGCGCATCGACGCCTACGAAATGTTCAAGGAACTGCACCAGCCCGGGAGGCCGGCGACCGCATGAGCCTATTCCATGCGGTGGTTTTGGCCATCGTTCAGGGACTCACCGAATTCCTTCCCATCAGCAGCAGCGCTCACCTTTGGTTTTTTCCGTGGGCGCTGCACTGGCCCGATGGCGGCCTGCCGTTCGACGTGGCGCTGCATGCCGGGACGCTGATCGCGGTGGTCCTCTTTTTCCTGGGCACGTGGATCGAGCTGATCCTGAATGGTTTTGGAATCCACTACCCGGCGCGAGCCACAAGCGAGCAAGTGCAGACCAACCGGCGGCTCTTTTGGCTGCTGGTGATCGGCACGATTCCGGGCGGCATCGTAGGATTTCTCTTCGAACGATTTATCGAGGAGACCTGGCGCAATCCGGGACCCATTGCCGCGGCGACGATTGCGGTGGCGCTGCTGATGTGGATCGCGGACTCAACCCAGGGACTGCGGCGCGTGCTGGAGCACGCGAATCTGGGGGACGCGATCGGAATTGGCTCGGCGCAGGCGCTGGCCCTTTTTCCGGGCGTGTCGCGTTCGGGAATTACGATTATCGCGGGGCTTTGGCGCAAGATGACGCGGGAGATGGCGGCGCGGTTTTCCTTCCTGCTGGCGACGCCGCTGATTGCGGGCGCGGCGCTGAAGGAAGTGCCGCAACTGATGCGGATGCAGCGGTCGGGCAGCGTGGAACTGCCGCTCTCGACGTTGCTGATCGCCATCGCCGTGTCGGCGGTGGTGGGCTATGCCGTGATCGGCTTTTTGCTGCGTTATTTGCAAACGCGCACGCTGAAGATCTTTGTTGTTTACCGCATTGTATTTGGTATATTCATCCTGGTCTTGATGTTCCTCCACAGGTGAACCGCGCGACCAGCGCCCGCGCTTCCTGTGCGATACGGTCCTGCCCTTCCCCAGAGTTCGGGAGATTCGTGTGCGCTTACTGACTCCGACGGAAAACCGCCGATTCAACGAGCTGATCGGTTTTCTGGGCATCACACTGGCCGTTTTGGTGGCGCTGGCCCTGCTTTCTTATAGTCCGCGGGACGCCTCGTTCAATGTCTCCGCGGAAACCCCTGGGGTGCATCCGGCGCAGAACTGGATTGGGCCCGCGGGAGCCTACACGGCGGATTTCCTGTTTCAGGCATTTGGCTATGCGGCGTTTCTGCTCCCGATGGGTGTTTTCGCGCTAGGCGTGCGCTGGTTTCGGAGCCGTCCGCTGGATTCCGCCATCGGAGGAGTGGTTGGCTACGCGCTGCTGATCCTTTCGGTTCCGGCGATGCTGAGCTTGTGGCGTATTCCGGATGTGCGCGAGGCGATTCCGCCGGGCGGTTTCGTGGGCGAATTAAGCGCCTCCGGCCTGCAGCACGCATTTAATTCCGTAGGCGCACACGTCGTAGCCGTAGCATCGCTGATTGCAGCACTCTTCCTGACCACGCCGTTTTCGTTTAGCGCGACGCATGCGCTATTGCGGGCGCCGGTGAAAAAACTCGACCCCGTTGGGCGCATCAAGGCGCGCTGGTCGGCCTGGCGAGAGAAGCGCGAACAAGAGAGGCTGCGCAAGCGCGTGGAGGCTAACAAAGTGAGCGGGCGCGCGCCTGTTCCGCCGCAAACGCTGGGGGCGAAGGAGCGCAAGTTAACCGCGGAAGTGGAAAAAGAGGCGGCGGAGCCGATAGAAGACGATGAGGAGACGGCTGTAGCTCGAAAAGTGCTCGCGCTTCCCGAAATTGCTCCCGCCGTCGCTCCAGCCGCGACAAAGAGATCGGCCGGCGAGCCTAAAATTTCGCACGGGGCGACAGGCTATCGCCTGCCATCGCCGGGGTTGCTGCGCATGGCCGAGCGCAGCGAGAAAGTTCAAGAAGACGAGCTGAAGGAGTGCGCGCGGGCGATTGAGGAGAAATGCCGCGAATTCGACGTGGGCGGGCACGTCACGCAGATCAATCCCGGGCCGGTGGTGACGACATACGAATTCAAGCCGGAAGCGGGCATCAAATACAGCCGCATCACCGGGCTGGCGGATGACTTGTGCCTGGCGCTGCGCGCGGAATCCATTTTGATCGAGCGCATTCCGGGAAAATCGACGGTCGGAATCGAAGTCCCCAATCATCGCCGGCAGACGATTACGCTGCGCGAAGTGATCGAGTCGCCGGATTTCGTTAATTCGCCCTCGAAGATGACATTGTCGCTCGGGAAGGACCTGATCGGGCGGGTGCGGGTTTCTGATCTAGCGCAGATGCCACACTTGCTGATTGCCGGTTCGACGGGAACGGGCAAAAGCGTCTTTCTGAATTCGCTGATCGTCTCGATGCTTTACAAGGCGACGCCGGAAGAACTCAAGCTCGTAATGGTCGATCCAAAGCGGCTGGAGCTGGGCTTATACGAGGATATTCCGCATCTGCTGGCGCCCGTTGTTACCGATCCTAAGGTAGCGTCGAATGTGCTGCGCAACGCTACGCGCGAGATGGAACGGCGGTTGAAGCTTCTGGCGCATCGCGGCGTGCGCAATATCGATCAATACAATCGCACGTTTGCGAAAGGGCAACCGCTCTCGCTATTTGAAAATGTCGAAGAGGAAGAACACAAGCCGCTGCCGCTGATCGTCATCGTCATCGACGAATTGGCCGACCTGATGATGGTAGATACGAACAACGTGGAGGAATCGATCACGCGCCTCGCGCAAATGGCTCGCGCCGTGGGCATCCACTTGATTCTTGCCACGCAGCGGCCATCCGTGGACGTCATCACCGGGCTGATCAAAGCGAACTTCCCCGCGCGCATATCGTTCCGCGTGGCGAGCAAAGTGGATTCGCGAACGATTCTCGACGCAAACGGCGCGGAATCTCTGCTCGGGCGCGGCGACATGCTCTACCTGCCGGCGGGGTCATCGCGGCTGCACCGGATTCATGGGCCGCTCGTCACCGAGGAGGAGATCGTGTCGCTCTGCGATTTCTGGAGATCGCAGGCCAAGGCCGTCTACAACGAGAAACTCCTCGAGACGCCGAAGGAAGAGACCAACGCTGAAGCCGGCGCCGAGGGGGGCGAGGATGAGGTTGACGACGAGCTCTATCAGGAAGCCGTGCGCGTGGTCTGCGAGATGGGGCGCGCTTCCACTTCTACCCTACAACGCCGGCTGCGCATCGGTTATGGCCGCGCGGCGCGGCTGATTGACATCATGGAAAAAGACGGCATTGTCGGTCCCGCCGAAGGCACCAAGCCGCGCGAAGTGCTCAAGAAAAAAGACTGGATGCGGGAATTCGACGAGTCTCTGAAGTAACCACCCGCATTCCCACAGGGATTCGCCTCCGGGGCGCTGAGAGAACGAACGGATTCGGCCTCGACATCGCAGGTTTACGCCGCTACAATTTTTGGATTCCTACGGTGCCGGGGTAGCTCACCGGTAGAGCGCGGCCCTGAAAAGGCCGGCGTAGGCAGTTCAACTCTGCCCCCCGGCACCAT
>DATEFW010000038.1:0-66773 GCA_035280425.1 Bryobacteraceae bacterium
CTTCGCCAGGCAAAACGCGCCGTTGTTTACCAACTCGTCGTGCGGCTCGGTTTTCCACCATTCGAAGCTGGTGAAGAAATCCACCATGTGCTCGTAGCCTTTGAGCATGGTGGTCGTGTCGTCGCTCCGCCCGTTGATCCAGCCGCCGCCCGTGTCCGGCCAGATGTTGGTGCCGCGCCGGCACGTTTCTCCCGCGGTTCCGTAGGCTCCCGCCATCGCAATCTCCCACGCCATGTGCCGCAAAGTTTCCGAGGAATCCGATCCCGGTCCCGGCGCCCAGTGCGGATAATGGTCCTCGTATCCGTATTCTTCGTTGGTCTGCGGAATGATGCGCCCCGTCTTCTTCTGGATCTCCCGCTCCTCGAGCATCAGCGCGTGCTGCGGCCTCCGCCAGTCCTGAATCGAAGTGAACCCGAACCACGGCGATGCGCGGTCCTGATGCTCGCGATGCACCGGGTGGCTGGTGGCGAGATGCTTGTATGGATCCCAGCTCTCCATCAGGGTGCCGGTCGCGTGCACCCACTTTTCGTCGCGAAAGCTGTCCATGTCGTCGCCCAGATCGTACGTGATGTTCGAAAAAGCGCTCAGCCGCGTGACCAGGTAATGCAAATACCGGCGCTCGTCGTCGCTATATTCCACCGGCTGCGCCTTGTGCGTGGAAATATCCTGAATCACCGAGATGATCACGTCCCGCTCGCGCGCGAAGCGCAGCATGCGCTCCCACTTCTGCCAGTAAGGCGTGTTGAAACGCGTGAAGTCGATGCCTGGATTGTCGAAACTTCCCGGCGCCTTCGCGAGCCACGGCCGCAGCGCCATCGTGAAATTTTCGCCCGTCATCACCGGCTCGCCCCAGAAAATGTCGGCATTACCCGCCACCAGCACCCGCAGCCGGTTGATCTTCATCCGCTGCAGCCGCCCGATGGAATACTGAATCGTGCTTTCGTCGCGCCATCCCAACAGCCAGAACGCCGTCGTGCCGTTGAAGAAATAATGCTCGCCCGTGCCTTCCCAGATGAAATGCCACGGATATTTCGGATCCACCCGGATCGGCCCGCGCCGGTGTCCGTCTGTCGCATGAAACGTTCCGTCGTACGTCTTCTCGAAATCGCCCTGCCGGTATTTGACCGAGTACGCGTAATCTCCCGGTGACGACGGCATGAAGCGGATGCGGAACACGCTGCCGTCCGCGGAATCGCAAAAACCTTCCACCGCGGTACGCGACCCTGCGCCGGATCTTCCAAACGACCCGCTCAGCGCGATGTCCGTGAAAGGATTCGGCGCGTCCGGTCCCGCCACTTTCACGGTGACCTCGGCAAAATCGTAAGCCTCGACGCTCGCCGCCGGCGCCACGAACGAAACCTCGCGCGGTGCGCCCCACAATTCCGCCGTCAGTGCCAGCATCGCTACCCAAAACCACTGCCACGTTCTCGAATGCCGCATCTATTCCTCCTGCCTGTTTTCAATGGCCGCGCTACCGGCCGAAGTCGATGTACCCGCGTCGCGGGTCCGTGCTCAACAGCTTCACCTGGATCCGGTCCCCTACATCCACGCCTTTCTCGCCCCGCACCAGCATCCCCTCGACCGGCGGATGAAGCGCCCGCACGAAAACGCCTTTCGGCGTCACTCCCGTCACCACCGCGTCGAACATGCTGCCGATCTTGTGCTCCAGCGCCACCGCCGCGATCCGCTTATGCATCGCGCGTTCGACCGCGCGCGCCGCGTCTTCTTTCATCGTGCAGTTTTGCGCGATTCCGGCCAGCGCATCATCCGCATAAGGCGCGGCCGTCCGTCCCATCACCGCCTTGATCACGCGCTGCGTCACCAGGTCCGCGAATCTCCGGTTGGGCGCCGTCGAATGCGTGTAATCGTGAACCGCCAGCCCGAAATGTCCCGGCCCCGCGTCGCCCGGCCGCACCAGCACATACTCGCCCGGCCCCATCAGCTTCACCACCGCCAGCGATAGATCCGCATAGTGCACCGCATCGGCGGTCTTTTGTTTTTCGAGAAACTGGTTGAGCGCCCGCGCGTCCGGCTCCGCCGGCAGATTCTCGCCGTAGCGTTTCGCCAGCTCGACAATGCGCGGCCACCGCTCCGGCGTCTTCACCACGCGCCGGATTGCGGAAACACCCGCGCTCATTAGCGTGCGCGCCATCACCTCGTTGGCCGCGATCATGAAATCCTCGATCAATTCGCTCGCCCGGTTCTTTTGCCGCACAACAACGCCCGTGACCTTGCCGTCGGAAATTACGGCTTCCGGCTCCGCGCGGTCGAAATTCAGCGCGCCGCACTCGTGCCGCGCCTGCCGCAGCGCCTGCGCCGCTTCATCCTGCAATTTCAGTTGCGCCGCCAGGTCGCCCGATGCCGCCACTTTCGCCGGAGCCGCCGCCTTGCCTTCCAGCCACGGCCCCACGCCGTTATACGTCAACTGCGCGCGGTTGTGGACCATCGCTCGATAAACCGCCGGCGCCGAAATCGCACCATCGCCGCCGATCACCGCCTCCACCACCACCGCCGCCCGGTCCACGTTTTCGTTCAGCGACGTCAGGTCCGTCGACAGCCGCTCCGGCAGCATCGAAAACGTTTTCACTCCGGTATAGACCGACGTCGTTTCGACCGCGGCATGCTTGTCGATCGGCGTGCCGGCTTTCACATCCCGGTCCACGTCCGCAATCCCGACCCGGATGCGAATCCCTCCGCTCACCCGTTCGGCCACTTCTATCTGATCGAGATCTCGCGACGAATCGTTGTCGATGGACGACCACAGCAGCTCCCGCAGATCCCGCACATCCCCGCCCGCATCCGTCGCCGCACCATCGCCGATGGCCGCTAGCTGTTGTGCGACCGCCGGGGGAAAATCCGGCTCGAACCCGCGCTCGATCATTTCCTGCCGCGCCGCCTGAACCAGGTCAAACTCACCATGAGGCATGGACTTATGATAATAAGCGTGGCCCACGCCCTTGTGCACGCGCCACCGGAGATTCTAATCATGCAAAACCGCTTGTTCGAAAAATTCGCTGGCTTCAGCCGCCGCGATCTCTTCCGCCGCGGAGGCGCATTGGCCGCGCTGGGCGCCGTTCGCGCCGATGTGGCGCCCGCCGCCCCCGCTACCCTCGAAATCGGCAGCAATATTTATCAGTCCATCGGCGTGCGCCCTCTGGTCAACTGCAAAGGCACCTTCACCATCATCAGCGGCTCCCTCACTTTGCCCGAGGTCAAGCGCGCCATGGATGAAGCCTCGCGCCATTACGTCGATCTCGACGAGTTAATGGATGGCGTCGGCAAGCGCCTCGCCGAGCTGACCGGCGCCGAGTGGGGCATCGTCACCGCCGGATGCGCCGCCGCCATGACGCATATGACTTCGGCCTGCATCGCCGGCTGCGATCCGGAAAAAATGCAGCGCCTGCCGTATCTCGAAGGCCTGAAGAGCGAAGTCATCATCCCGCAATACTCGCGCAATGTTTACGACCACGCCATCCGCATGCTCGGCGTGAAGGTCATCACTCCGCAGACTCCCGCGGAATTTGAAGCCGCGTTCAACGAGCGCACGGCCATGGTCTACATCCTCGCCGGCCGCGGCGACACCGGTCCCATGGGCACCGAAGCCGTGGCGCCCATCGCCCGCCGCAAAGGCGTGCCGCTCCTGGTGGACGCTGCCGCCGAAGAACTGACCATTCCCAATCTGCACCTTGGCCGCGGCGCAACCGTCGTCGCCTATAGCGGCGGAAAATGTATTCGCGGGCCCCAGTGCGCCGGCCTCGCACTCGGCGACAAGAATCTGCTCCAGGCCGCCTGGGCCAACAGCGCGCCGCATCATGCTTTCGGGCGTTCGCTCAAAGTCGGGAAAGAAGAAATCATGGGCATGCTCGCCGCCGTCGAAGCCTGGACCCGGCGCGATCACAAGGCCGAATGGAACCAGTGGCAGGCCTGGCTCGACCACATCTCTAAGCGCGTCACCCAGGTCGCCGGCGTTACCACTGAGGTCCAGCAGCCCCAAGGCCTCTCCAATCACGCGCCGCATCTCGTCATTCACTGGGATGGCGCGCGTCTGGGCATCACCGGCCAGGAAGTCGCCAAGCACCTGCTCGATACTGAACCGCGCATCGTCCTGGCCGGTGCGCGCGGCTCGCGGCCTAAGCAGATGGAAAGTTCGGCCTCGATCATGCCCTACATGATGATGCCCGGCGACGAAAAGATCGCCGCCGAACGCCTCTACGCCGTTCTATCCAAGCCTCCGAAAATCGAAACACCGCCGGTGCCCACAGCCGAGCCGGTCAATGTGGACGGCCAGTGGGAAGCCCATATCGAATTTCTCCGCGGCGCGGCGCAGCACACGCTCGTGCTCGAGCAGAAAGGCTCGGACCTCGTCGGCACACACCATGGCGAGATCCTCGTTGGCGACCTCCACGGCACGGTTGCCGGAAACGAAGTAAACTTCCGCGGCTCTCAGAAATGCGAGGGCACGCGCCTGTTCTACGATTTCACCGGCAAAGTCGAAGGCGACACCATGAGCGGCGCCGTGAACCTTGGCGAGTACGGCAAGGCGCGCTTCAGCGCTACGCGCCACAAATACGCGTAGATTTTCCAGTGTTAGTGGTGGGTGACAGCCCGGAACTGCGCGCGGTTGATCCAGCTCATGATGAAAAGCGCAGCCACCACGAATAGCGGCCCACCGATCAGCATCACCCAGTTCGGGTGCCTCCACGCCCAGATCGTATAAAGAGTTCCCGCCGCGCCGAAAACCGCCGCGCCGATCCATTCCCACCGCCATGCCAGAACCAGCGTAATTACCAGGACGCCTGATGGAATCAGGTGCATCCCGAGCGCAGCCAGGGTTTGCCGGAAGCCCAGGCCCTCGTCAAAAACGTCCAGCGCAAACAGGCTCAGGAAAATCACAAGCGCGATTCCTAAAGCCCGCGGCGCCCAGTACACCAGTCGAATCGCAGATTGCGCCATGCCGATAACCTCCGCTCTATCTCGTACGATCGCCCGGCTCAATTACATAGCCGATCCGAAAGCCCGTCAATAGCCGAAATCGATTAAGAACGACGGTTCCGCTCGCGGGACGGGGCGTCTCAAAACCGGACAACCGGATTTTCGCATCCTTTTATATAGCAATGGCTTTCGATGGCTCTTGAATTGCTGTAAGCCGAGCCATGAGATTCGCCGAATCGCTCTGGCAGGACGCCCGCACCGCTCTCCGCGTCCTGTCCAAAAGCCCCAGCACCACCGCTCTGTGCGTGCTCTCTCTCGCTCTGGGCATCGGGCTCACCACCGGCATCTTCAGCGTGGGTGACGCCATGCTGCTCCGGCCTTTCGCTTTCCCGCGCCCCTCCGAGGTCTTCCAGGTCTGGTCCACCGGCGACGATGGCCGCGTCTTCCTCTACGGCTGGCCTGACTACGAAGACATGGCGCACAACGCGAACAGCATAGCGGAAATTGCCGCCTACGAGCGTCGCGGTGCCATGCTCACCCAGGGCGACGAACGTTCCCTTCTCCTCGCCTACGCCGCCAGCCCCAACTTTTTCCCGCTGCTCGGCGTTAAGCCGCTGCTCGGCCGGGCGTCGTTCGATCCGGTCTCGGGACGGCCGGCTGCGGTCCTCGGCTACCGCGTCTGGCAGCGCCAGTTCGCGGGTGACCCGGCGATCGTCGGCAAAACCATCCTGCTGCGCGGCGAGGCATTCACCGTCGCGGGCGTTCTGCCGCCCGAGTTCACCGGCCTCGGCCGCGGAATCGTCAACGACGTCTGGGTCAGCGCCGGCGCCTGGTTCGATGTCATGGGAAACCGCGACGAGCGCCAATCCCGCGACGGCCAGTTCGAAATGATCGCGCGTCTGAAGCCCGGCATCACTGCCGAGCGCGCCGCCGCTCAGTTCGATGCCGCAATTCGCGGGGCCGCCAAGCACAAACCCGCTCCCAAAAACGCCGCCGGAACGTTTCTCGAAGCCGCATTCGCACCCGGATGGCGCGCCACTTTGTTCGGCGGCGGCGGATTGCTTCTGATGCTCGGCCTGGTCCTGTTCGTCGCTTGCGCCAACGTCGCCCAGTTGCGCCTCGCGCAGGCCGAATCGCGCAAAAAGGAATTGAGCATCCGCCTCGCATTAGGCGGCGGCTCCTGGCGCATCATGCGGCAGTTGCTCGTCGAAACTGCGCTCGTCAGCTTCGCGGGCGCGGCGCTCGGCATTCTCCTGGCCCAGACCCTGATGGAAAAAACCTCAGAGTTCATCGCCGCGCGCTACGCCTATGCCGATCTCGGCCTTCGTCTGGACAGCCGTGTCCTCGGCTTTGCCCTCGCCGCTGCGATCGCCGCGGTGTTCGTGGCAGGTCTCGCCCCGTCGCGGCACTCCGTGCGCCTGAATCTCGCGGAAATCCTCAAATCCGAGCAAGGCGCAACCGGCGCGCGCAGCACCTGGCAAAAGAGATTCCTGATCATCGGCCAGGTCGCGGTCAGTGTGGCGCTGTTCGGCATGGCCGTTCTGTTTTTCGAAAGCCTCCGCAACGCCGCGGCCATCCACCCGGGGATTGATCCGCAAAAAAAACTGCTCGTTCTCGGGGTTTCGCCGGGCCGCGAGATTTCCCATATTCTCTGGTGTGAAGAAATCAGCGGCCGGCTCTCCGCGCTGCCCGGCGTCCGCGCCGCCACCTTCGCCCGCCGTATTCCGTTGGCCGATTCGGGCGGCGGCATGACCGCTCGCGTCGAAATCCCCGGCCAGGCCCCGCTCGGCGTTCACTTGAACAACGTCGCCGGAAACTATTTTTCAGTCATGGGAACGCGCGTGCTCGCCGGCCGCGCGATTGACGCCAACGATCGCGCAACGAGCCATCTGGCCGTCGTCGTCTCGCAGCACTTCGCCCGCCAGGTCTTTGGCACCCGTAATCCGCTTGGCCAGTGGATTTCCGTCGAAGGCAAGATGCGCGAGATCGTCGGCATCTCCGAAGACGGCCCGTCCAACTATCTTCACGAAGACCCTCAGCCGTTCCTCTACCTGCCCTTCGCGCAGGCGCCTTCGGGTGACATCACCCTGATGGTCGAAACCGCGGGCGACCCCGCCTCTCTCACGCACGCCGTCCGCAGCGAGTTGAAGCGCTTCGATCCCGGCGCCATCGTTTTCTCCACCACCACCTTGCGCCGCCACATGCAGCAGGCGCTCACCATGGACCAGTTGATGGCCGCCTTCAGCACCGGCCTCGGCGCCTTCGGCTTCCTGCTGACCGCCGCCGGTCTGTTCGGCGTCATCCAATACGCCGTCAACCGCCGGACTCGCGAAATCGGACTCCGCATGTCGCTCGGCGCGCAGTTCGCTGCAATCCAGAAAATGGTTCTCGCCGAATCGCTCCGCCTCACCGTCTGGGGAATCCCCGCTGGTCTGCTGCTCCTGGCCGCCGCCCAGTGGAGCGTCCGCTCGTTCGTTCTCGGCGTCACGCCGCTCGATCCCGTTACCTATCTCACCAGCACCGCCGCCGCCGTGATCGTCGCTCTTTTTGCCGCGTGGCTCCCCGCGCGCCGTGCCACCCAGGTCGACCCCATGGCCGCCCTGCGCTCCGAATAGCGCCTTTCACTTCCCCAGCCGTTTCTTCAAATACTCCTCGTATTCTTTCTTCAGCGCCGGATCGCTCGGCGTCGGATAGATCTCGCTCGATTTGTATTTCCCCGTAAGCAGTTTCGCCTTCGTCCATTCATCGTGGATGTGCGTGATCTCCGCCCGCCGCACCACTTCCTCAACTAAGTGCGGCGGAATGAAATACACGCCCTCGCGGTCGCCAAAAACCACGTCTCCCGGCATCACCGTCGCCTGCCCGATGCGAATCGGAATATTAATCCCCGTCAGCATCACCTCGCGATACGTCGTCGGCGTCGAGCCGCGAATATATCCCGCCGATCCCGTCCGGATCACCCCGCTCAAATCCCGCACGGAGCCGTCGATCACGAATCCCGTCTTGGTCGCTGCATAGATCGCGGTGTGCAGGTTGTCCCCGCCGAACGTTCCGTCCGTGATTTTGCCGAACATGTCCACCACCACCACATCGCCCGGCAGCAGTTGATCGATCACCCGCTCCGGCAGACTCGACGGCATTCCGTTCGCGCGCGCTCTGCCGTTGATCACCTCGCTCAAATCCGGCCGCGCCGGCATGTACTGCGCCGTCACCGCCCGCCCCACGAGTTTTATATCCGGATGCAGAATCTCCCAGTTGCCCTCGTACTGGTTCTTGTATCCAGCCCGGTCCAGCACCGCCCACACTTCTTCCGCCGACAGTCCCTTCACCTTTTCGAGCAGCCGATCCGGCACCTTCGGCCGCCCGTTCTCAAATCGCCCGAACGGGTTCTTCGCCGTGTAAGCCGTCATTTCCTCCCGCGAGAACGTGAAAAGCTGCGCCCGGCACGGAAGAACCATTGCAGCGAGGGGGATAATCGATAAGAGAGCTCTTGACATCATTGCTCCTTCCCTTTCATGCATATAGAGGCTAATAACTAAAATTGCCAATCAAAGCCAATTCCCAAAACCGGACACTTTCTGACATGCGCAACCCCAAATTTAGTAGCTTCCGCGCCTCGGCCGCAACAAGCTGTGGCTTCGCCCTCATCCTCGAATTGCGCTAGACTGAGCAGCCATGAGACCTTCCGCTTTCCGCCCGAGCCGCCGCGAGTTGTTCCAGGCCGGCGCCCTCACCTCCGCCGCCGCGTCGAGTTTGGCCGCTGCCCCCGCGCCCGCGCGCGCCGACGACGCCAATGTCTACACCCGCATCGGCGTCCGCCCGTTCATCAACCTCACCGCCACCTACACCATCAACGGCGGCACGCTCACGCTGCCGGAAGTGAAGGCCGCAATGGATGAAGCCTCGCGCTTCTCCGTCAGCATCGATGAGCTCATGGACAAGGCCGGCCAGCGCATCGCCGAGCTGTTCGGCGCCGAGTCCGCCATGGTCACTTCGGGCTGCGCCGGGGCCCTCGCCCACGCCACCGCCGCCTGCGTCGCGGGCGCCGATCCGGAAAACATCGCCCAGTTGCCCAATCTCGACGGATTGAAAAGCGAAGTCATCATGCCCGCCCAGTCGCGCAACGAGTACGATCACGCCATCCGCTCGGTCGGCGTCAAAATCATCAACGTCGAGACTCCCGAAGAATTCCACGCCGCGCTAGGGCCGCGCACCGCCATGGTTGCGCTGCTCGCTAAAGGCGAATCCGAAGGCAAAATTCGCCTCGAAGAAATGGCGGAGGCCGCGCACAAGCTCGGCGTTCCGTTGCTCGTGGATGCAGCCGCCGAATTACCGGGCAGGCGCGATCCTTGCCTTTCCCGCGGCGCCGATCTGGTGGCTTATAGCGGCGGAAAAATCCTGCGCGGCCCGCAATGCGCCGGCCTGCTCATGGGCCGAAAAGATCTGATCGTCGCCGCGCGCGCCAACAGCTCCCCGCACCATTCCTTCGGCCGCGCCATGAAAGTCGGGAAAGAGGAAATCTCCGGCATGCTGGCCGCCGTCGAAGCCTGGGCCCTCAAACGCGATCTTCAATCCGAATACCGCACCTGGACATCCTGGATGACTTCCATTTCGGAGGAAATCACGCGCGTTCCCGGTGTGACCACCAAAATGCTGCCGCCCGCGGGCGGCGGTCCGTTCCCCACCATGCAGGTCGATTGGGACCCTGCGCGCGTCGGCATCACCGCCGGCGAGCTCGGCCGCCTGCTTCTCGATGGCGAGCCGCGCATCATGTCGCACGCCGAAGGCGAAGGCCACTCCTTCGTCATCCGCCCCGCGGCCATGAAGCCCGAGCATTACCAGCCGGTCGCGAAACGGCTCTACGAAGTCCTCAGCCAGGCCCCCAAAGGCGGCGCGCCGAAGCTCGCCGCGCCTGCAAGCGATCTCTCAGGCGATTGGACCGTGAACGTCCAATACGCCACCGGCTCCGCGCAGCATCACCTGACCTTGAAAGCGGACGGCAATCGCCTGACCGGCACGCATCACGGCCGGAAGCTTGCAGGCAATCTCCATGGTGTCATCGATGGCGCGCGCGTGCGCTTCCGCAGTTCCATGCCCTACGAAGGCGCGCCGGTCACCTATTCGTTCACAGGTGCAGTCGAGGGCAACCGCATGTCCGGCGAAGTCGGGCTCGGCGAATTCGGAAGCGCGCGCTGGACTGCGAATCGCACGTAGGGTTCGCGCGCGCCAAAACCGCAACCGTTACTCCGGCACCATCCAGATGTCGAGCGCGTTGACGATATCGTCTACCGCGGCGAACCGGAATCCCTCGTCATCCGATTCCGCGAACGCGAGGCCGAAAGCTCCGCCCTGCCCGCCGGTATCCACCGGGAACTGCGCTACGAATTTGCCGGACTTGGTAAACTCGACGATCTCGCTCGGCTGGTTGGGATCTCCGTTTACTGCATCGCCGTTGGCCGTGAGCAAGTGGCCGTCGGAAGCAAGGGCCAATGCCAGAGGGCCGCGCAAGTGCGCGTTGTCCGCGTAGACCAGCCTCCCCATGCCGTGATCCCGTTTCGTTCTAGCGGCATTGGGGATCGTGAAGATGGCGTTATCGCCGGTGGATGCGACGTATAGAATGCCCGTCTGCGCGTCGAAAGCCAGGCCGGTTGGCCCTACCACCAGCGCGTTCGGATCGCAGCGGTGTAAGTAGCCTGAGGCGATTCGCGTCATGCTCCGTACCTTCGGAGCGCCGCCTTCCACCCCGAGGTCAATCCGGGTAACGGTGCCGTTGAGCACGTTCGATACAAACACCTGTGCTCGGTCCTCGCCATCATGAATGGTCAGATCCCATGGCCCGTCGAGCAGCGCCGAGTCGGTCAGGGTTTCGACCACGGCCCCGTTGCGATCGAGAGCGATCAGCGAGCCTTGCTGGACTGTGGCGCAAGAGCCGTCCATTGTCGGCACATTGCCGACCAGCACGAACCCCTGCTTGAGCACGCCGAGCGCGGTGGTCAATCCGAGCCCCTTGCTGCCCTGGAAGAAGACGGACATGCTTCCGCCAGGCGTCACGCGCACGATGGTGGTGCCGGTGCCTTGCAGATTTTTTGCGTTGTTGAAATTCGAAACGATCACATCTCCGCGGTTCAGCATTCCACCGCTCGGGAAACCCTTCGGCACGAATGCTACTCCGTAAGGATTCACATCGCCGTTCGGAGGAACCGTGGATACCGAAATCGTTGGGCTTGGGGGAAGACTGCGAATGATCGACTGGTGCTCGTCTGCAAAGGCGGGCCGAAAAGTAAAGCCGATCAGTAACGTGAGCGACAGGATGATTATTTGCCTCATGGTATCTGATTGTAGGAGCCGCTTGTTGACCGACAAGTGCGTTCGCGCGCTTGTCCGAGAGAGTTATCAAGTGTTACGTAACTTTGGTGCGAAGCACCACAACCGTGTGACGTCGGCAACACGGTCTCAAGTAACACCCAGGTTCCGCCGATAGACAGAGTGCATGGTCCGCTTCCGGGACATCTCCATCCGGCGCAAGCTGCTGCTGATCAACGTGCTCACCACTTCGACCGCGCTGGTCATGGCTTCGACGGCCTTCATCACGTACGAGCGCATGCGCTTTCAGGAGGACATCGCCCGCCAGTTAGGCACCGTGGCGGATGTGGTGGGCGCGAATGTACGCGCTCCGCTCGCAGCAGGTGACGGCGCGGGGATCGGCGCGGTGCTCCAAGGTCTCGCTCTCGAGCCGCGTATTCTAGCCGCCTGCGTTTACGGCGCGGACCGGAACGCGCTGGCCTGTTATGCGCGCGAGCGCTGGGCGGAGTCGGTCTTCCCGGCGAAGCTGGCTGTCTCCGGAATCGAATTGCGGAACGGCGATCTGCTGGTGTCGCGCCCGATTCTAGACCGCGGCAAAACGATCGGAACCCTGTGGATGCGATTCGACAGCCACGTATCGCTCGACACCCTGCGCCACGATATCTCGATGGTCAGCCTGGCGATGGCGGTGTGCTTCATTTTCGCGGTGCTGCTGTCTTCCAGGCTCCAGCAGGCCATTGCCTTTCCGATTCTGCGCCTGGCGCGCACCGCCAAGGAAGTAGCGCTCGGCCGGAATTACTCGCTGCGCGCGGTGAAATCCGGAGAAGACGAGCTCGGCCTGCTGGTCGATTCCTTCAACGAGATGCTCTCACAATTAGGCGAGCACGCGGCCGAGCTGCGCTCGATCTACGACTCGGCCATCGACGCCATCGTCACGGTCTCGTGCGACGGCCGCATTACTTCCTGGAACAAAGGCGCGGAGCGGATGTTCGGTTCGACCGAGGCCGAAGCCGCGGGCCGCCCGCTCGCGCCGTTCTTGGCCGAGGCATCGCGCAAGCCCTACAGCGATGAACTGGACCGCGTGCGTGAGGGTGGAACCGGCAAGCTGCTGGAACTCGCCGGATTGCGGCGCGACCGTGCCGAATTTCCGCTGGAGCTGACCATCGCCGGCTGGACCACCAAAAGGCGCGCTTTCTTTACCAGCTTCATTCGCGACACCAGCGAGCGCCGCGCGCTCGAAGCGCAGCTCACGCAGGCGCAGAAGCTCGAATCCATCGGCCATCTGGCCGCCGGCGTGGCGCACGAGATCAACACGCCCATCCAGTACGTCGGCGACAACACGCGGTTTCTGGACGAATCGTTCCGCAATCTCGACCGCGTGCTGAAAAGCTACGGCACCCTTGTCAATGCCGCCGAAGAGGCCGGTGTGCTCCAGGAGGAGATCCGGCAGGTGCTCGCCGCCGCCGAAGAAGCCGATCTCGAGTACCTCAACGAAGAAATCCCGCGCGCCATCCAGCAATCCGGCGAAGGCGTCGATCGCGTCGCCACCATCGTCCGCGCTATGAAGGAGTTCTCCCACCCGGGCACGGCCGAGATGAAGGCCATCGATCTGAATCACGCCATCGAAAGCACCTTGACGATCTCGCGCAACGAGTGGAAGTACGTCGCCGACGTGGAGACGGATTTCGATCCGCAGCTCCCCGTGGTGCGCTGCCTGGCAGGGGAATTCAACCAGGTGATTCTTAACCTGGTGGTCAACGCGGCGCACGCTGTCGCGGACGTCAAGACGCGCGGCAGCGCCAAAGGCAAGATCTCGATCCAAACGCGGCGCGACGGCGACTGGGCGGAGATCCGCATCGGCGACACCGGCACCGGAATTCCGGAAAATGTCCGCGCCCACATCTTCACGCCGTTTTTCACCACCAAGGAAGTCGGCCGCGGGACCGGCCAGGGCCTGGCCATCGCCCACACTGTGGTGGTCGCCAAGCACGGCGGCACGCTCGATTTCGAGACCGAGGTGGGAAAGGGCACGACGTTCATCGTCCGGCTGCCCATCGACGGTCTTCCGCCGAAAAACGCATGAGCCTGCGGATTCTTTTCGTCGACGATGAGCCGCGCCTGCTCGAGGGTTTGCAGCGCTCGCTGCGGCCGCTACGAAAAGAGTGGAGCACGGCGTTTGCTCCGGGCGGCGAAGAGGCGCTGGCTATGCTGGCTGCCGAACCGTTCGATGTGATCGTGACCGACATGCGCATGCCGGGCATGGACGGCGCGGCGCTGCTCGCGCAGGTGAGCCTGCGGCATCCGGATGTGCTGCGCATGGTGCTCTCGGGGCAGTCGGATCTCGAATCCGTCGTGCGCTCGGCGGGCGTCACCCATCAATACCTCGCGAAACCCTGCGCCATCGACACCTTGAAAAACGCCGTCAACCGAGCGGTGGCGTTGCGCGATCTGCTGGCTTCCAGCCCGCTCCAGCAACTGGTGTCGCGGCTGGGATCGATTCCCAGCGTGCCGCCGGTCTACCTCGAGCTCATGCAGTGCCTCAAGTCTCAAGACGCTTCGATCGAAAAAGTCAGCGCGCTCGTCCGCAAAGACATGGGCATGACCGCCAAGGTGCTGCAACTGGTGAACTCGTCGCTGGGAGCGAGCGGCAGAATTACGAGCGCCGCCGACGCTGTTGCCTATCTCGGGCTCGATACCATCCGCGCGCTGGTGCTGACGCTGCACGCCTTCTCGGGGTTTCAGGCGGGCGGCGCGGCGAATTTCTCGATCGAGGCGCTGTGGCGGCACAGCCTCGCGACCGGCGCGCTGGCGGAGCGGATCATCCGTTCGCTGCCTTCGGCCACCGCCGCGGAGCACGATCAGATGCGCATGGTGGGACTGCTGCACGATATCGGGCGGCTGGTGCTGGCGGCGAATCTTCCGGAGGGTTACGAGCAGGCGCACCGGCTCGCCCGGCAAGAGGGCATCGCACACTGGGAAGCCGAGCGGCAGGTGTTCGGCGCGAGTCACGCCGAAGTGGGCGCTTATCTTCTCGGGCTGTGGGGGCTACCGGAGCCGATTGTCGAAGCTGTAGCCTATCATCACGCGCCCGGCAATTGCCCGCATCCGGCTTCCGCCATGCTCACCGCTTTGCACGTCGCGGACGCGCTCGAATCCGCGGCACAGCCGAAGGATCCGGAATCGCTCCATACCGGACCGGACCTCGTGTATCTTGCGGGCGCCGGCGCCGCAGGACGGCTCGACGAATGGCGCTCGCTCAGCGCCCAAATTCCCGCGGAGGAAGTCGCCTGTGGATGAGAAGATCCTCTGCGTGGATGACGAGCTGAACATCCTGCTGGCGCTGCAGCGGCAGTTGCGCAAGCAGTTTCACCTGGAAAGCGCGCTGGGCGCGGAGAAAGCGCTGGCCACGATCAGCCGCGACGGCCCGTTCGCGGCCATCGTGTCGGATCTCCAGATGCCCGGCATGAACGGCCTCGAGTTTCTGGCGAAAGCGAAGGAGATGTCGCCGGACAGCGTGCGCATCATGCTGACCGGCCAGGCCGACCTCGCTACCGCCATCGCCGCGGTCAACCAAGGCAACATCTTCCGCTTCCTCACCAAACCCTGCTCGGCTGAAGAGCTGGCGCATACGCTCGCGGCGGCGGTCGAGCAGTACCGCCTGATCACCGCGGAGCGCCATCTGCTCGAAGACACGCTGAGCGGCAGCGTGAAAGTGCTCACCGAAATCCTGAGCCTGGTGCATCCGGCCGCATTCAGCCGCGCCACGCGCATCCGGCGCTACGTGCGCCACATGGCGCAGGAATTGAAGCTGGCCAGCGCCTGGCAATTTGACGTCGCCGCCATGCTCTCGCAGATCGGCTGCATCACCATGCCGCCGGACACGCTGGACCGCATCTACACAGGCGAGGAACTGTCGGACGAAGAGCGGAAGATGTTCGAGGCGCATCCAGCGGCCGGCCGCGACCTGGTGGTGAACATCCCGCGCCTGGAGCCGGTGGGACAGATGATCGCCGGCCAGAATCGCACGCATGCGCAGCAGGCCGCGGAAACGCATGCGTCCGAAGCGGTCACACTGGGCCAAGGGATGCTCCGCGCGGCGATCGACTTCGACCGTCTGATCGCACGCGGCCGGCTGGCAGATGACGCGCTTGCGCAGATGCGTAAGCGGAAGGAAGACTACCATCCGCGCTGCCTGGAAGCGCTGGGCAGGTTTGTCGCGCCGGAAGCCGGGATGGAGGTGCAGATCCTGAAGACGGGCGAGCTGCGCCCGGCGATGGTCGTCGATCAGGACGTTCGCACCAAAGATGGCCTGCTCCTGCTGGCGAAAGGACAGGAAGTCACGCCCTCGGTTCTCAGCCGGCTGCGCGCCTTCGCCCGGCGCGTGGGCATCGCGGAGCCGGTGCGGGTGCTCGTGCCGAAGCTGGCCGATATGCTAACCGAGTCTTAATGGCGCGGTGCGCTCGCGGCCCAGGCGCCGCTTACTTTACCTGAAGCACCACCGATTCAGTCGCGGTGTGTCCCTTTCCGTCCTCCGCGGTAAGCGTATAGCGCGTCTGGCGGGCCGGCTTCACTTCGAAGCAGTAGCTCACCGCCGGGGAAAGGCGCTCGACATCGGGATCGACGCGGACGGTCTTGGCGTTCACCACGCCGTAGCAGAGCAGCGCGGTTTTGCCGCGCGCAACGATGCCCGGCGTTACATAGAAGTTCAGAATCCTGACCTCGGTGCCGCCGTAGGTTTTGGCGAACTCCTGGTCCTTCGCCGCCTGCTGCTGCTCCGCCTGGTGCTCGATCTGGCGATTCTCGTTCCAGCGCGAAACGAAGATCCAGAGTACGTAGATCACCACCAGCGCCAGCGCCGCCGTGGTGTAAGGCAGCAGTTTGCGGATGACGCGATAAGTCGGAGAATCAGGCCGCATGCGAATGCCGTGCTGATACTAGCATAAGATCACTTTATGGAAACGCCGAATTTCGATCCGGGCTTAACCCAACAGTTCTATTCTCCGCTGCGGCGGGCCATCAACAAAGACGGCAGTTTCAACGTGCATCGCCGCGGCACGACGTGGCGCGACGTGCATCCGTACCTGCACCTGATCAACATGGGGTGGGGGAAATTCCTGGCGATCATCTTTGTCGCTTATGTGATCGTGAACACGCTGTTCGCGCTGGTGTATTTCTCGCTCGGACCCGGAGAACTGCAGGGCGCCAACGGCGCGACGGCGCTCGATCATTTCCTGAATTCCTTCTTCTTCAGCGCGCATACCCTGACCACCGTGGGCTACGGCAGCATCTCGCCGAAGGGTACGGCGGCAAACATCGTCGCGGCGATCGAGGCCATGGTGGGATTGATGGGTTTCGCGCTGGCTACGGGACTGCTGTTCGGCCGCGTGTCGCGCCCTTCCGCCCGGATCGGATTCAGCGAGAAAATGCTGGTGGCGCCTTACCAGGGCGGCACGAGCCTGCAGTTTCGCATCGTCAACAAGCGACCGAACAACCTGATGGAACTCCAGGCGAGCGTGCTGCTGATGACCGTGGAAGGCACGCCGCTCACGCGCCGTTATACGGCGCTCAAACTTGAGCGCGAGTCGGTCTACTTTTTTCCGCTGACCTGGACCATCGTGCACCCGATCGACGATCAGAGCCCGCTGCGCGGGCGAGCGCCGGAGGAACTCCAAAAGATGCAAGCCGAGTTGCTGATCCTGATCAAGGGCTTTGACGACACTTTCAGCCAGACGGTGCACGCGCGCTATTCCTACCGCTACGACGAGATTGTGTGGGACGCGCGCTTCACGCCGGCTTTTCAGATCGACCCGGTGGGCGACATCGTGCTGGATGTGGACCAGGTGGGGGCGCTGGCTTCGGTGAAATAAGCCTACTTTTTCGCGAGTTCTTTTTCAGGCAGCGCAAAAGCCACGTAGCTGCCGCCGGAGGGCTCGCCGGATTTGCCGCCGCCTGCCGCGATCACGATGAACTCGCGTCCGTTCGCTTCGTAGACCGCAGGGGTGGCGTTGCCGCCTGCGGGCAGCGTCGCTTCCCAGAGCAGCTTGCCGGTGGTTTTGTCGAAGGCGTGAAACTTGCGGTCGTGATTGGTGGCGCCGATAAACAGCAGGCCGCCCGCAGTGACCACCGGGCCGCCGTAATTTTCGCTGCCGGTGTTCCGCATCCCTTTTGCCGCGAGCGCGGGAAATTCGCCGAACGGAATCTTCCACGCGATCTCGCCGGTGTCGAGATTGATGGCGTTGAGCGTGCCCCAGGGAGGCTCGACCGCGGGATAACCGTCGGGATCGAGGAACTTGTTGTAGCCGTCCATTGTGTACTTCAGGCCGAAGGGCCAGGGACTGCCGAGCGTTTCGACCTGGACGGGAGAATCTTCGCCGGTGCGCAGGTAATGAACGAGCGCGGCCATAGCCTGGCGCGAAAGGCTCGAGAATTCCGGCATGCGGCCGCTGCCTTCACGGATGACGGTGCGGATTTCGGATTCGGTGCGACGGTCGCCGATCGCAACGAGCGAAGGAAACTCGGGCGGCGTGCCGCGCAGGTCGGTGCGATGGCAACTGGCGCAATCCGTCAGGTAAAGCTCGCGGCCGCTGGTCTTTTCCTTCAACTTCGGCCGGTCGATCAGGCGGAGAATCCAGGCCATTTCGTTGGCATTGACGTAGAGCAGGCCGGATGCGGGATCGAATGCCGCGCCGCCCCATTCGCCGCCGCCATCGAAACCCGGGAAGATCACGGTGCCCTGAAAACTAGGCGGCACAAACTGGCCGGCGCTGCGGAGCTTGCGAAATTGCTCGACGGCCGCCTGGTGCGCTTCCGGGGTGCGGCGGGTCAGCATGTCTTCGGTCAGCACCTGGCGCGCGAAAGGCGGAGGCGCGAGCGGAAAGGGCTGCGTGGCGGCGGTCGCTTCGCCATCGACGTCGGTCTGCGGGACCTTGCGGTATTCGATGGGAAAAAGCGGCTTGCCGGTTTCACGGTCGAATACGAAAACGTAGCCGGACTTGGTGATCTGCGCGACGGCATCCACCATCCGGCCATCGCGCTTCACGGCGACGAGATTCGGCGGGGCGGGGAAGTCGCGGTCCCATAGATCGTGCTTCACAGCCTGGAAATGCCAGACACGCTCGCCGGTTTGGGCATTCAACGCGATGAGCGAGTTGGCGAACAGATCGTCGCCGATGCGGTTGGAGCCGTAGAAATCGAAGGAAGCCGAGCCGGTCGGCGCGAAAACGAGGCCGCGCTTTTGGTCGACGGCCATTCCGGTCCAGTTATTGGCGGCGCCGCTGTATTTCCAGGCGGCCTTCGGCCATGTGTCGTAGCCGAACTCGCCGGGATGCGGAATGGTATGGAAACTCCAGCGGAGCTTGCCGGTGCGCACATCGTACGCGCGGATGTCGCCGGGAGGAGCGGGAAGATCTTCGCTCATGATGCTGCCGGCGATGAAGAGATCGCGATAGATCACGCCCGGCGTGGTCATCTCGATGGAGACTTCCTGCGGATCGCGGCCGAGGCCCTGGCGGAGATCGACGCGGCCTTCGTCACCAAAGCCGGGAATGAGCTTGCCGGTCATGGCGTCGAGCGCGTAGAGGTAGTGGCGCGAGGCGAACAGGATGCGGCGGTCGCTGCCGTTTTCCCAATACGTGACGCCGCGGTTGCGCACGTGGCGGATGGTTTTGACGCCGCCGTTGGGATCATAGGTCCAGCGAAGCTTGCCGGTGGCCGCATCGAGCGCGATCACACGGAGTTTCGGGGTGGTGGCGAAGAGCAGGCCGTGAGCCACGATGGGATTGCACTGCATCTCGGAGCCGGAAAAGGCGTCGCCGGTGTCGAAGGTCCAGGCGACGTCGAGCTTCTGCACGTTGTCGCGGTTGATCTGATCGAGGCTGGAATAACGGATGTCGTCGGAGCCGCCGCCGTAGGAGGGCCATCCGCGATAGCCGTTCGCGGGAGCGCGGCGTTCGAGTTCAGCGGCACGTGTTGCGAACACCGCAGCGAAAGCCAGAGTCAGCGCAAGTAGGGCATGCGACCGCATGGAACTTCCACTATACAGGGCACCCGGTACTCGCGTCAGGCCTGCCGGTCTAGAAGCTCAGCCGCGCGCTCAACTGCACTTCGCGGCCGGGTGTGGCGGCTTCGGTGATAGTTCCGAACTGGGGCGTGTTGACGAACCGGTTGGGCGTTCCGAGGTTCACGTGATTGAGGGCGTTAAAGAACTCGCCGCGGATCTGGAAGCGCCACTTTTCGGTCAGAGTGAACTGGCGGACGAGCGCCAGGTCCATGGTTTGCATGCTGGGGCCATAGAGCGTGTTGCGGCCGACGTCGCCGAACGTGTAGGCCGGCGGCGTCAGGAAGGCCGCGGTGTTGAACCATTCCTGCGCGGTGTGAGTGCCGGCGCCGTAGAGCGGCAGGCCGTCGTAGTTGGCGCGGATCGGGTTCTCGCCAAGCACCGTGCCGGCGTTGGCGGTATCGCCGAAAACCGAGACGGTGAAGGGAAATCCGCTTTGCACCTGATAAATGGAAGAGAGCTGCCAGTTCTGCGTTGCCAGGCGGGTCAGGTTAGAGCGGCGATATGCGGGAATCGCATAGACGGCGCTCAACGAGAAGCGGTGGCGGATATCGCAGCCGGGCCCTTTTTCGGCGGCGAGATCGTTGTTGTTCTGCGCGACGCTCGATTCGAACATCGGGGAGCGGAAGTCCGGCGCATCGGTTAGATTCTTGCCGAAGGTGTAATTGGCGAGCAGGCTGAGACCATGCGAATAGCGGCGTCGGATGTTGACGTAGCCGGCGTCATACCAGCTCCGCGCGGTGTTTTCGAGCAGGTTGACGGTGCTTACCGGGAATGTGGTGCTGGCGATGGTGATGCCCGGCGGGAACACGGTGCCATCGACGAAGCTGGCGGTCTTGTAAGGACGGCGCGGCTGGACCGGGCCGGGACCGGGAGGCGCGTTATTGATCAGATGCGCGCGCTGCAAGTGATAGCCGCGGTCTCCCAGGTAACCGATCTCGAGAACGGTCGCGTGGCCGAGGCTTTTCTCGAGCGAAGCGCTCCACTGCTGGATGTACTGCGCGGGCGAGTGGGGATCGAATGTCGAGTAGCTGACCACGGTTTTGCCCAGCACCGGCGGCTTGAAGTTGAAACCGTCGAGCGAAGGGATAAAGTTGTCGCTCTGGTTGGTCTCGGCAAACACGAGCGGCGGGTTGTGCAACTGGTTGCACCAGGTGTTCATGTCCACGGGCGTGTAGAAGATGCCGTAGGCCATGCGCCAGACGAAACCGGAGTCGCCGAACTGGTGAGCCAGGCCGACGCGCGGCGCGAAGCGCAGCTTGTTGGGATAAAGCAGGCCGCGCGGCATGCCGTTCTGGCCGCCGATGAAGACTTTGAGCCGGCCGTCTTCGACCAGCAGGTTGGACCACTGGCGTTTGACATCGGTGAGCGGGCTCATGAACTCGTAGCGCAAGCCGAAGTCGATGGTGGTTCGGGGAGTGATCCGCCAGGTGTCCTGTGCGAACGAATCGGCGTACCACTGGCGCAGATCCATGCTCGGAATTCCGGCCTGCCGCTGGCGCACGGCGGGAAGGCCGAGAAGGTAGCTGGCCAGCGCGGAACCGGTGCCATCGCCGGTTGCGGTTCGCGTGGTGAAGCCGTTGGTGAACTGGTAATAACCGCGATTCTGGAAAAACCCCCACATCGGCCAAATGAACCAGCGGTAACTGGCGCCGAATTTGAGACTGTGGCGTCCGTGCTGCCAGCTCAGCGTGTCGCGACCTTCGACGATGGTGTCCCAGGCATGCATGGGAGTAGCGAGAAAGCTGTCGCCAAGTGCCGAGTAACCCTGCACGTTGAAGAACGGCGCACCATAAGCGCCGTATCCGCCGAAGCCCACGCCCTGAATGCCGAGCTCGGAGACGATGTCGCGCGTGTAGTTGTTCTCGGAATACCGGTGCATGGCCAGCCGCGACATCGCGATGCTGGCGGTGTTCAAGACATTCGGCGAGATGACACGGTTCCACGTGATATTGGAGTTCTGCGACAGGTTGTCGTGAAACGCGCCGAATCCCGGCAGATTCTGCGGCATGAAGCCGGCTTCGCTGCTCATCGAAAAGCGCGCAAACACGCTGTCGCCACTGTCGAAAACACGGTCGACGCGCAGCGAGCCCTGATCCTGGTGGTGCTCCATATTGCGGACGTCGAGGTAATTGTTGGCGTCGGTGCCGGCATTGAAGACCGAAGGCGTTCCCATGGCGCCGCCGATTCCCAGGCCCATACTCGATGACATGTTCATCCCGATGCCGCCCATCATGTTCGGCTGCGGCACGTACTGCTTGAGGAATGTAGCCGACGCGGCGTTGAGCCGATTGGCGGGGATGGTGTTACCGGGAAAGGGATCGCGGATGATCTTCGGATTTTTCGGCCCGACCGGCTTGGACGGATCGAAGGCCGGATTGGCATGCGCCGAAGACGGATCAAAAATGTTCGCTCCGCTTCCCGTGAAATCTCCCGCAGCTTCGAGCGCCGTAGGAACCGTGTCGGTCATGGTCATGGCCTGAGCCAATCGCAAACCTTCGTAATTGGCGAAGAAGAAAGTTTTCTTGCCAACCAGCGGCCCACCGACTGACGCGCCGAAATTATTTCGCACCAGGTGATTGTTGCCGGACATCTCGCCGAAACTGACGGCGTCCATAGCGTTGTTTCTCAGGAACTCGTACATGGTGCCGTGGAACTGGCTGGTGCCGGCGCGGGTGACGATGTTGATCTGGCCGCCGCCCGCTCCGCCCAGCTCGGCCGCATAACTTCCGGTTTGCACGCGAAATTCCTGCACCATGTCCGGCGACAGGCCGATGTTCTGGGTGTTGAAGGTGGGATCGGTGTTAGTGACACCGTCGACCAGGAAATAATTGGCATTAGGACGGCTGCCGCTGATGCTGATGGCGGAGCGCTGCCCGGGACGCCAGTATAGAGGATTCACGTCGCCGGCTTGTGCGCCGTGGCTGATGTGCGAGCCGGGCACTGTAATGGCCAGGTCGAGCAGCATGCGGCCGTTGAGCGGCAGCTCTTCGACCGACTTGGTTTCCACAACCTCGCCCAGGCTCGCGTCGGAAGTTTTGAGAACCTCGGCCCGGGCGACGACGTCAACGGACTCGCGCTTTTCGCCGACGCTAAGCGTCAAGTCCAGCCGCATCTGCTGGCCAACCTCGAGCACGACCGTTCGTTCGAGCGCGCTGAAACCGGTGGCCTGCACGGTGAGCGAATACTCCCCAGGGGCGAGGCCGGCAATTTCAAACAAGCCGGCGTCGTTCACCGACGTGGCACGCACCGCATCGGTCAGCGTGGATCTCAGCGAAATTTTGGCGGCTATTACGGGCCGTTTCTGCTGATCGTTGACGCTTCCGTTCAGGGTGGCGAAGTTACTTTGCGCGAAAAGTGCGATATTGCACCAGGCACAAAGAACAAGTACAGCGATTTTCGGCATGTCGCCGTATTCTACGGGAGCGCGCCGTGGAATCAAATAACCAAAAAGTACTAAATGGCCATTCCGGCTTGTTAATTATGTGCGCGCCGGTTCGCGTTTACTTCCTGCTGGCCGCCTGTTTCATGCGCTCGGGGTTGGGCGTGGGCCCTTCGGGACCGTGCACGGCGTTGGAATACTGGAACTGCACGGGCACGGTATTCGGTCCATTGGTCAAGGGCACTTCCTGGAAAACCTGAGTCAGCGGGTTGGCCTCGAAGACCGGAAAATCGCCGCACTCCTCGCCCTGCTGTGAAGTCCAGCCAAGGAATTTAACGGCGCTCGGGTCGTTGCCGGCGCGGATGGCGTCTTCGACATCGGGATCGGTGCGGGCTTCGTTGAGTTCGTGATAGAAGGTCCCGACGACGTTTTTCCAGGGCTGGTCGAAGACGGGGATGCCGTTGGTGGTGCCGTCCGGCAGTTGTTCGGAAAATACACCCACGGCGTAATAGACGATGGTTTCCGGGGTGCCGACGTGCACGGACCCGTGATAACCGCCCAGTCCCTGGGTGGAGTCTTCTTCTTCGTCGTGCGGAATGGCCGCGGCGGCAACTTTTTTGTCTTCGGGCGGCGCGGCTCCCTCGATCCGCGCATTGATGACGGCGTTCGTGGGCGCCTCATTGGTGTTGAGGATGGTTCCGCTGGGCAGAAGAAAGTTGACTACCGTGGACGACGCGTCGAATTTGTCGAGCTGGCCTCCGCTGAACAGAGAGCGGACGAGGTTTTCGACGTCGCCTTGTGAAACAACGGCAGGCGGCGGGCCGGAGAGAACCTGGGAGCCGAGGAAATTCGTCGAAATCTGGCCGCTGGGATAATACTGCACCATGACATTGTTGAGATTCTGATCGGACATGGCGGCGGCGAGTGCGGTGTCGATGGATTGCATATCGGCCGGATTCCAGGCATCGGAACCGCCGACGTAAAAATTGGCATACGCGAGATTGGCAATAGTCTTGCCGCCGTTGAACTGCAGGTCGTGTTCCGGGGTCGGTTGCAGGCCGGGAGCGAGTTCCTTGGGTTTCGGCATCACCATGCGCGAGCGATGTCCCCGCTCGGCCTGGGACTTCGGGCGAACGTACACTCTCATGGGGCGTACTCGGGTTTCACGTTTTTTCATCTTGGTAGCCATCCTTTCCTGCATGCGATTGCGGCGCGCCGTCGCGGGCTGCAACCAGGGATCCTGCATGCTGCCGCCAGGAACCCATGGTTGATAGTGCCGCGTGCGAGGCATGCGTTTCAAGGGGATCTACCAAAAAGACCGCCGGCTGCGGAGTACCGGTCGGCAGCGCCGGCGAAATGCACTGAAATCAGCCGAGTCCGCTGTGCCGATTCGTGTGTCACTTTGCGGTACGATCGAAAATTCATGCCGTCATTTCAAATAGCGGTGATCGCCGGCGATGGGGTCGGCCGGGAGGTGGTTCCGCAGGCCAAGCGCGTGCTCGAAAAGGCGGGGCGCAAGAAGGAAATGCAGTTTTCGTTTCACGATTTCGAGTGGGGATCGGACTACTATTTCCGCCACGGCCGGATGATGCCCGCCGAGGCGCTGGAGTTGTTGCGCCCGTTTGACGCGATCCTGCTGGGGGCCGTGGGTCATCCGGAGATTCCGGATCATGTCACGCTCAACGGCCTGCTGCTGCCGATTCGCCGTGCTTTCGACCAGTACGCGAACGTGCGGCCGGCGGTGTTGTATCGCGGTGTGGAATCGCCGCTCGCCCTGCGAAAAAACGAGCAGATCGATTTTGTGGTGGTGCGCGAAAACACGGAAGGCGAATACGCGCAGGTGGGCGGATTTGTGTACCACGAGCAGCCGGAAGAGGTCGCGATCCAGTCGGCGGTGTTTACGCGGCGGGGCATCGAGCGCATTGTGCGATTTGCGTTCGAGCTGGCGCGGAGGCGCAACGGCAAAAAGCGCGTGACTTCGATCACGAAGTCCAACGCGCAGGGCTTCGGCATGGTGTTGTGGGACCGGACGTTTCAGAGCGTGGCCGCGGAATTTTCGGACGTGTCGACCGAATCCCTGCTGGTTGATGCGGCGGCGATGAATTTCATCCGGCGGCCGGAGAGTTTCGACGTAGTGGTGGGGTCGAATCTGTTCGGCGACATTCTGAGCGACATTTCGGCGATCATCGTGGGCAGCATGGGCCTGGCGCCCAGCGCGAATCTCGATCCGATGAAGCGGCATCCTTCGATGTTCGAGCCGGTGCACGGGTCGGCGCCGGACATCGCGGGCAAAGGCGTGGTGAATCCGCTGGCGGCGATTCTGAGCGCGGCCATGATGCTGGATCATTTGAAGGCTGGAGAGGCGGCCCGGTCAATTGAAAGCGCCGTGGCGAATGTGCTGGCCGAAGGGCGCGTGCGCACGCCGGATCTGGGCGGCCACAGCAGCACTGCGGAGGTGACGGATGCGGTTTTGGAGAAGCTTTAATGGCGCAGCGATGGCTGCGGCGCTTTTGACCATGTCACTCGCCGCGGCGCCCCGCTGGAAAGACCGCTATGCCGAGGTCAACGGCGTGCGGCTGCACTACGTTCAGCAGGGCAAGGGGCACGTGATTCTGTTCCTCCACGGATTTCCGGAATTCTGGTACTCCTGGAAAGACCTGCTGGCGGATTTCGGCCGCGATCATCACGCCGTGGCGCTCGACATGCGCGGTTACAATCTATCGGCGAAGCCGGAGCCGGTGGAGGCGTACCGCGTGCCGCTGATTGTAGAAGATGTGCGCGCGCTGGCGGTGAAATTGAAGGCTCGCAAGTTTGTGCTGGTGGGTCATGATTGGGGCGGCGTGATCGCCTGGGCCTTTGCGGCGCAGCATCCGGAGATGCTCGAAAGACTGGTGATCATCAACGCGCCGCATCCGACGGTGTTTGCGCGGGAGCTGGCATCCAATCCGGCACAGCAGAAGGCCAGCAGCTATTTCAATCTGTTCACCTCGCCGCAGGCGGAGCAGTTCCTGAGCCAGAACAACTATGCGGGAATGTTGCAGGCGTTCGGTTCCGCGCTGAACGAGGAAGATCGCAAGCAGTACCTGGCGGCTTGGAACCAGCCGGGCGGATTGACCGGCGGGTTGAATTACTACCGGGCGGCGCAACTGCGGTCACCGGTGAGCGGCGCTTCGGGACAGGGCGCACAACCGCCGGCAGTCGCTCCGCTTGCGCCGATCACAACGCCGACGCTCGTCATCTGGGGCGAGAAAGACACGGCGCTGCTCACGGGGAATCTGGATGGGCTCGATCAGCAGGTAAAGACGCTGACGATCAAACGCGTGCCCGACGGATCGCACTGGGTGGTGCACGAAAAGCCGGGGCTGGTGATTCAGTACATGCGCGAGTTTCTGAAATCACCGGTCGGCGGGTAGATCGCGAAATGCGTCTTCGATTTCGCGCTTGACTTCGGGCCGCGGGACGGCAAGCGGCAACCGCGGAGGGCCGCCGTAATAACCCGTAAGATCCATGGCGTGCTTGAGCGAGGGGACGCCATGATGGCACTCGTTCACCAGTTCGGCGGCGCGCGCGATTCGATTCTGCCAATCGACTCCGGCCTCGTGCTCGCGGGTGCGGTGCGCTTCCCAGATGGCGATGGCCGCGTAGGGAGCGGCGGCGGCAAAATCCAGGATTGCACCCGAGGCGCCGGCTTCGAGCGCGGGCCAGAGATGGGCGGCGGAACCGACCAGCATCTGTATGTCCGGTAAAACTTTTGAGCAGGTCCGGTCGCAAACGGCAATGATGTTCGGGTGCCCGGCGGCGGGTCGAGCGATGTCCGGCACGGCTCCGGCGGCGATGACCGGAATCCTGGATTGATCCGCCACAGCGCGGAAATAAAGCAATTGGACTTCCGGATGCGGATGGCGCGAATGGACGAGCGCGGCCTTGTAGCCCAATTCGGCAGCGCGATTCGCGAGCGCAACGGTTTCGCGGACGCCCGGCATTCCGGCGGCGGCGATCAGCAGCTTTTCGTTTGCAGCGAATGACGCTGCCATCTGCCAGACCGCGATTTTCTCTTCGCTCGAAAGCATCCCGCCTTCGCCGGCCGAGCCGCAGACGACATAGCCGGCGAGCGTGGTGCGATTCCATTTCTCCACGTTGTGCTGTACTTTGGCTTTGTAGATGTCGCCCTTGTGGTCGAATGGAGTCGTGATCTCGGCGAAGATGCCTTGAAGTTTCATCCGCCAACCATGTTCTCTCTGTATCTGGAATGCAGGCAAGAGGAAAAAGACCGGCTTGTGGCCGAGTTGTGGGAGCGAGGGTCGGAGGGCATAACGGAATCGGACATTGCCGGAGGGCGTGCGGGTCTGCGGGCATTTTTCTCCGACGATGCGAACGCCCCGAGCCTGAATGATGAATTTGCGGTGTGGGCGCCGGTGGTCGAAACAGTGGAAGCGCGCGATTGGGTGGTCGAGGCGCGCAGCCGGCTTGCGCCGCAGTGCATCGGCTCGCGATTTTTCCTGGCGCCGGAATGGCGCAGCGATCCTACGCCGCCCGGCCGGTTTCGCATCGAAGTGAATCCGGGAATGGCGTTTGGCACGGGCGCGCATGAATCCACGCAGTTGTGCCTGGAAGCGCTGGAGACCGAACTGAAGCCTGGCATGGCGGTTCTGGATGTGGGGACAGGATCGGGCATTCTGGCGAAGGCTGCGGCGCTATTGGGAGCGCGCCAGGTGATCGCATGCGATGTCGATCCGGTGGCCATCGAACTGGCGCGCGAGAAGTTGTGCTTCGTTGGTTCGGTGGAAGCCGTTCGATCCGCGAGCGTGGATCTGATCACGGCCAATATCAGTCCGGAAGCGATTATCCTGCTGGCGCCTGAGATGGCGCGGTGCCTGCAAACGGGCGGCGTCACGATCGTGAGCGGTTTCGAAGCTGCTGAAATGCCGGAGGTCGAAACGGCGTTGTCGAAGATAGGCCTCAAGATCGGGTCGAGGCACACGAAGGGCAACTGGAGCGCGCTGGTCGCTTCAGTTTGAAACGCCAGGCGGGGCAGGGGACGGACCGCGCGCTTGCTCGAGGCGCACGGCGATTTCGAGAATCAGTTCTTCTTCCCACGGCCGGCCGATGAGTTGCACGCCGACCGGCAAGCCGTTGCACACGTCGAAAGGGATCACGGCCGCGGGGAGTCCCAGAAGATTGACCGGCGTCGCGGGCATCATGGCCTCGAACAGTCCGATGGTTTTGCCGCCGGCGGGCCAGCGGCGCTCGCGATGATGGAATGCCGGAACGCCGCAGGCCGGCGCGAGAATCAGCGGCAGATCTTCCATCTGCCGGAGCAGCGCGGCGCGCATACGATCCCGCGCTGCCAATTTATGCAGGACGTCTTCGGCGGTGGGCGGCGGCTCTTCGAGGGCTTGCGTGAGGAACTCGGTTCCGGTCCAGTGAGCGTCCTGCTCGCGGCCTTCGATGAGTTTCTTGGTGATCGGCGCGGGAAGCTGCCCGAAGAAAAACCAGAGGTTAGGCGCGCGCTCGAGGCCGCGCGGCTCGAATGGCTCGACATGAAAACCGATCTGGCCGAGCGTTTTTGCGGCTTTCCGAACGGTCTCGCGCGTTTCGTCCGTTACCGGGACCTTGTAGAACTGTTCCATCACACCGATGCGAATGCCGGACACAGCGGGTGTCTGAAGCGGGATCGGAGCGGAAAACGGATCTTGGGAATCGTAGCCGACGAGAACGGAAAATAGCAGGCGCACATCTTCAGCCGAGCGCGCCATGGGCCCGGCAACACCGAGCAAACCTCCCGGATGGCAGATTGCCGGGAAATGTCCCGCGGCGGAGACGCGGCCGGGAGTGGGCTTGAGGCCGGCGATGCCGCAAAAATGCGCGGGGATGCGGACGGAGCCGCCGCCATCACTGCCGATTCCGCCGGCCGAGCAGAACGACGAGATGGCCGCGGATTCTCCGCCGCTCGAGCCGCCGGGTGTGCGCGTGAGATCCCAGGGATTGTTGGTGCGGCCGGTGATGTAATTGTCGGTCTCATAATTCGAGAGAAATTCCGGGCAATTGGTTTTGCCGAGAATGATTGCGCCGGCCGCGCGCAGACGGGCGGTTGCGGCGGCATCCTCGCCGGCGCGGTGATCCAGCCGGAACTTGCTGCCGCACAGTGTCGGCAAGCCTGCGATGTCGAAGCTGTCTTTGATAGTGACGGGCACGCCGTGCAGCGGCCCGAGCGTCGCTCCGCTCATGACTTCCCGCTCCGCGAGTTTGGCGGCTTGGCGCGCCTGCGCGTCGAGAACGACTACGAACGCATTGAGGCGGGGATTCTGCGCCGCAATCTGCCGCAGATGAGCGTCGACCAGCTCGACCGGAGAAATCCGGCGCTCGCGCACCATCGCAGCCATTTGGCCGAGCGAAGAGCGATGAGGCATCCACCCAAACTAACATGTAGAGGTGCGCTCCACCTTTTCTTCGCGCTTGCATTGGGATTTGAGGCCCAACCGGCTTTCGCAGGCGGTTGAAGAAATGCGCGCAGCCGGTGCGAAGATTCTCGATCTGACGGAATCCAACCCGACCCGCGCAGGATTCGACTACCCGGGTGAGGACATCGTGGCCGCTCTGGCTGACCGGCGCTCGCTGATTTATGAGCCAACACCGGCGGGATTGCCGGCGGCCCGGGAAGCGGTGGCGGCGTACTATAAGGCCCGCGGTTACGCGGTCGACCCTGACGATATTCTGCTGACCAGCAGCACCAGCGAGTCTTATGCGTGGATGTTTAAGCTCCTGGCCGATCCCGGAGATGAGATCCTTGTGCCACGGCCTTCGTATCCGCTTTTCGAATTTCTGGCGCAGATGGAGTCGGTGAAGGTGGTTCAATACCCGCTGGCAAGCCATGGCGGCTGGTCGATCGATTTCGATGCGCTCGCCCGCGCATTGACGGCGCGCACGCGGGCGATCGTGCTTGTGAATCCGAATAATCCGACGGGCTCATTCGTGAAGCGCGGGGAGCTGGCGAGGCTTGTGGCTCTGAGCGCAGAGCGCGGCCTGGCGCTCATTGCCGACGAAGTCTTCGCGGATTATTCGTTCGGCGAGGACACAGAGCGCGTGCGGTCGCTCATCGGAGTCAGCGAGGCGCTGACGTTTTCCTTGAGTGGGCTCTCGAAAATCGCCGGCCTGCCGCAGTTGAAGCTGGGCTGGATGGTAATGAGCGGTCCGGCGGCCGGACGTAGACAAGCGAAGGGGCGGCTGGAACTGATCGCGGATACGTATCTTTCGGTGGCCACGCCCGTCCAGCACGCATTGCCGCAACTTTTGAACGCCGGCGCGAGCGTGCAGCGCCAGATCGCGGTTCGCGTGCGCGGTAATCTGGACCAGCTTCGTGCGGCGATTGGGAAAAATTCTTCCGGCCAGATTCTGGATCTGGAAGGCGGGTGGTATGCGACGCTGCGCGTCCCGCGCACTCGCCCCGAAGAGGAGTGGTGCCTGGAACTGCTCGAGCGCGACGGCGTGCTGGTGCAGCCGGGATATTTCTACGACTTCGAATCCGAGGCGTTTCTGGTTTTGAGCCTGCTCACGCCAGCCGAAATCTTCCGGCGCGGCGTCGAGCGCATCGCGGCGCAGTTATAATCCTGCGGCTTCGGTTTTCTTTTTCTTCTCGCGAAATACGTCGGTCGGGTTTTTATCGGCATCCACGGCGACATCGAACCAGCCGATCATCATTTCTTCCCAGGTCTGATCGCCCCAGCGGACTTCGGCCTTGGGGTCGGGATTATAGCGATTATTGGGCGAATTATCGAAGTGCGCGGTGCATTCAATTTTCGTGCCTTTGGGCAGCAGAATGGGTTTCGAGAGGTAATAGAAGAGCTGCCAGTTGAAATCATAATGCGGCACGTTCAGCACGGTTTCGGTTTCGCCGGTAGGATAAACCAGCCGGTACTCGAAATCTTTGCCGCGATAGTGCATGTGCGGCATTAGATCCACCAGGTAGGCGGCCTGCTGCAGCGTGATACTGGAATCGACTCGATACGCCGGATCGCCGGGAGGAATCACAAATTTCGAATTGGTCGCGTTAGCGGTGAAGATGCGCTCCTTGGGCGGTTCTTTGGCGTAGATCACGCCGACGCGGCTGCGGTCGGTACCGGATTTACCGTTAGCGGTGTAATGCAACTGAAAAACGAAGTCGGAGCCGGCGGGGACGAGCTTGGCCTGGCCGGGCGGCAGGTTCATGGGCACCAGGCCCGGAGCGAAACCGATCAGCAGTTCCGGAGACGCGGCGTTATCGTCCTCGTCATCGCGCCTTCTTCTCTGGCCGGTACTCTTTTTTTCGTTCTTATTACCTTCTTCTTTCTTTGCAACCGGAACGAACGGAATACCGGGCTTGGCTTCCTGAAGCCATTTGGATCCCGGAGGCCGCACGAACGCGATGATGTGATGCACCAGTTTGCGATTGCCGGGGCGCGCTTCGGCGGCCTCGACCCACATGTCTTTGGTGAAGCCGCTGGGAATCACGATGTACTGGTAGTCAATGGTTCCGGCGGCGGGAACGTCGAAATCGTGCGGCATTTCGAAAACCTGGTCGGGCTTTCCGATCGACCAGCCATCCACCCACTCGACCGGCGGCGGGGCATTCTTGGCATCCCCCTCGAGTGCGCCGCCATCGACCCAGGAGACCAGCGTGTCCATTTCCGGCTTGGATAGCGACCGGTCGTTAGAGAACTTTCCGTAATGCGGATCGGCGAACCATGGCGGCATCTTGCGCGTGAGCACGGCTTCGCGAATGGCCTTGGCCCAAGGACGCACGTCGCTGTAAGTCAGAAAGGACATCGGTGCGACCTCGCCCGGGCGATGGCACGTCTGGCAGCGTTTCTGCATCACAGGCAGGACGTCTTTGTTGAAAGTGACGGGTGAAGGAGCGGTAGCAGCAGCGGCAAGCCCAGCAGCCAGGGCGCCAAGCGCCGGCAGTCGCGTGAACATGAAAGCCACCTCCGATTAATGTAAGTATACGCTAAGGGATTTCGAAAATCGCGGGGGTTGCCGGGTGGTCCAAGGGCACGCGTTATGCGGCCGGCGAAGGCTCTTTTGCAGCACGCTCGAGCAGGTCGCGGATTTCTTCGTCGGACGTTTGTGAGAAGTCTTCGTACCAGAAACCGACGGAAAAAAACGGTTCGGGCGTGGCGATACAAACGATCTCGTCGGCTTCCGCGCGAAACTCCGCCTCGGTGGGAGCGGCGGCCACGGGAACGGCAACCACAATCCGGCGAGGTTTTTTCGCGCGTACGGCTGCCATGGCAGCGCGCATCGTAGCGCCGGTAGCCAGACCGTCGTCGACCAGAATAATGGTGCGGCCCGCTATATCCGGCAGGGGTTTGTCGCCGCGATAAAGGCGTTCGCGCCGCGCCAGCTCCCGAGATTCTTTTGCAGCGACCGAATCGATCGTGCGCGGTGAGATATCGAGCGAGCGCACCACATCTTCATTGATAATGCGCACGCCTCCGGTGGCTATCGCACCCATGGCGAGCTCTTCCTGTCCGGGAGCGCCCAATTTGCGGACCAGGAATACGTCGAGAGGCGCATGCAGCGCGCGAGCTACTTCGACTGCCACGGGTACACCGCCGCGCGGCAACCCGAGCACCAGGACATCGCCACGGCCGGCGTAAGCGCTAAGCTTGCGGGAAAGAATTCGACCGGCCTGCGGACGGTCGCGAAACGGGAGGTCCTGCATGGCCTCGGTACGGGGGCTATGGTAGTCAAGCCCGCCGCCCTCCTATGGCTCCATTTTCCGGCTGCCGGCGGCCACATGCAAGCGTGCAAAAGGGCACGCGCCGGACAGCATGTAGAATAACTTTGTGCCCACGATGAGCTTCGAAGAGGCGCGCGATTGTGTGATCAATCGCGTTACATCGCTCCGCCTGTTCGCTCGGGCGGATGAAATCGAGCTCGAGAGTGCGGCGGGACGTGTGCTGGCCGAACAAGTTACGGCGGATCGGGACTATCCGGCGACGGCGCGATCGGTACGCGATGGTTTCGCGGTCGATTCCCGGGATGTTCCGGGGACATTGCGCGTGGTGGGCGAGGTTCGCGCGGGCGGGACATTCGACGGAGAAGTTCACCGCGGCGAAGCGGTGGAGATTATGACGGGCGCGCCGGTGCCGCGCGGAGCCGATGCGATTGTGATGGTCGAGCACGTGACTCGCGGGACTGACGCCACGATCGCAACCGATCGCGCGGCCGAGCGGGGCCAGTTCATCAACCCGCAGGGATGCGAAGCGCGCGAAGGCGAGGTGCTGCTGCAGCCCGGCAAGCGGCTCGATTTTACCGATGTCGCGATGCTGGCCACAGTTGGGAAGACGCGGGTAGCAGTGTGCCCGAAGCCGCGTGTCGCGCTGCTGGCGACGGGCGACGAAATCGTGCCGATTACCGGGACGCCGCGCCCGTTTCAGATCCGCAACAGCAACGTTTATTCCCTGGCGGCGCAGGTGGCGCGAGCAGGCGGCATTCCCATCCTGCTGCCGACGGCCAAAGATGAGTATCAGGACACGCGAACGCTGATCGAGCGCGGTCTCGAGACCGATCTGCTGCTGATTTCGGGCGGCGTATCGGCGGGCAAGTACGACCTGGTCGAGCGGGTGCTGGGCGATCTTGGCGCGGAGTTCTTTTTCGACCGGGTGCTGATTCAGCCGGGACAGCCGCTGGTATTCGGCCGGGCCCGCGAGCGTTTCTTTTTCGGGCTTCCGGGCAACCCGGCCTCGACCATGGTCACGTTCGAGATTTTTGCGCGCGCGGCGCTGGAATTGATCGGCGGCCAGGCGAACACGCATCTGCCGGTGATGCTGGCGCGGCTCACGCGCGAATTCCGGCATAAAACCGGGCTCACGCGATTCCTGCCGGCGCAGGTTTGTTCCACTCCTGCCGGGCCGCAATTGACGCCGGTAGCGTGGCATGGGTCGGGCGATGTGCCGGCGCTCACTCGCGCCAATGCATTTTTGGTGGCGGATGCCGACCGCCCGGAGTGGAAGGCCGGCGATCTGATACGCGTGCTGCTCAAATGAAGAAACTTTCGCACTACGATTCAGCAGGCGGCGTGCGCATGGTGGATGTGTCGGCCAAGCCTGAGACGAAACGCACGGCGCGCGCGCATGTTTTCGTGCGGATGGCGCGGGATGTGATCGCGCAACTCCCCGCGAATCCCAAGGGCAACCCGCTGGAGATCGCCCGCATCGCCGGGATTGCAGCGGCCAAGAAAACATCCGAACTGATTCCGCTGTGCCATCCGCTCATGCTCTCCCATGTGGATGTTGACGTGAATGTCGAAGCAGGCGGCGTGCGGATCATCGCCACAGCCGCCACGACGGCGCAGACCGGAGTCGAGATGGAGGCGCTGACGGCGGCTGCGGTTGCGGCATTAACGGTTTATGACATGACCAAGGCGCTCGATAAATCCATTTCGATCGATAAGCTGTACCTCGTCGAGAAAACGGGAGGAAAGAGCGGCGCTTACCGGCGCAAGCGAACGGGAAAATCTTCTTGAAAATTGCGGCGGTGATTACAGTCAGCGATTCGGTTCACGCGGGCAAGCGTACCGATGCCTCAGGGCCGGCCGTGCGCGCGCGCCTGGAGCAGCTTGGCTGGAGCGTGCCGGTGAATGCGTCGGTTCCGGATGATGTGCGCGTCATTGCGGAACGCCTCGAATCCGTGGCGGATGCGGGCCAGGTGTGCGCGATTTTCACGACGGGAGGCACGGGCGTGGCTTTGCGCGATGTCACTCCGGAAGCCACGCGCGCAGTCATTGAACGCGAAATTCAAGGTCTCGGCGAGCTGATGCGCGAGCGCGGCCGCGAATCCACGCCGTTCGCATCGCTCTCCCGCGCAACGGCCGGAACTCGCGGGCGGGTCCTCATCGTGAACTTGCCCGGCTCGCCCAGAGGCGCGGTGGAGTCTCTGGATGCTATTGTGGGGTTGGTGCCGCACGTGCTTGAGTTGTTGAGCGGCCAGACCGAACATACGGCAGCCACGGAACGTGACGTTGCGCCTTGACGTCAAAACAACATGGTGCGTCCTCTAATCGTCCTCGCCCTGCTGCTCCCGGCCGCCGGGCCTGTGTTGAGCCAGACCCAGCAGGATTCCGTTGAACAGCCCCTGGTGCGCACCGAAGTCAATGTGGTGATGGCGCCGGTGACCGTGCTGGACAAGCACGGCAATTATGTCGATGGCTTGCAGCCGGATAATTTCAGGCTGTTCGATAACAACAAAGAGCAGAACATTCACGTGGATGTGGCGTTTCAGCCCATCTCCATGGTGATCGCTATCCAGGCCAACGATCACGTCGAAGGCATACTTCCGAAGATCAACAAGATCGGATCGATGATCGGGCCGCTGCTTATTGGCGATCAAGGCGAAGCCGCGGTGATGGCGTTCGATCATCGCTTCCGCGTCATGCAGGACTTCACATCCGACTCGACAAAAATCGAGAACGCTATAAAAAAAATCAACCCCGGCAGTTCCTCGAGCCGCATGATCGACGCCGTGATCGAGTCCGTGCGGATGTTGCGCTCGCGGCCTGCCAACCGGCGGCGAATCCTGCTGCTGATTTCGGAAGTTCGCGACAAGGGCAGCGAAGGCAAGGTGCGGGATGCGCTCACCGACATTCAGATGAACAACGTCAGCGTCTATTCGGTGGATATATCGCGCGCAATGGCGAGCCTCACTTCGCGGCCCGCCGATCCTCGGCCGGACACGTTGCCACCGGCTATGCATCCGCTGCCGCCCAATGTTCCGGCGACTCCCAACACCGTGATGCAGACCACCGGCAGTCAGGGCGGATCGGCGCAGTTTATTCCCATGATGGTCGAGATTTTCAAGAGCACCAAAGCCATCTTCGTGGACAATCCGCTGGAAGTGTTCAGCAGGGGAACCGGCGGCACGCAGTACACGTTCGCCAAGCAGAAAGCTCTCGAAGAAGCGGTCTCCAAAATCGGCCAGGAAATTCACAGCCAATATCTCATCAGTTACAACCCGAACAACAAAGACGAGGGCGGCTTCCACGAAATCAATGTGGAGGTGACGAGCCCGGAGGCCAAGAGCGTGCGCACGCGCCCGGGCTACTGGCTGGCCTCGGTGATGAAGTAAAGTTGCTCCGGGAATAATCTACGCAATGATTCCCTTGCGCACGGCATAGAGAATGAGCTCGGGAACATTGTGCAGGTTCAGCTTCTGCAAAATATGGGTGCGGTGGGTTTCGACGGTATAGACACTCAGGTTCAGCATCGCCGCCGCTTCTTTGTTGGTCTTTCCTTCGGCGAGCAACTGCAGGATTTCGCGCTCTCGCGCGGTCAGCAGCTCGTAAGTATCTTCCACGTTTTTTTGCTCGAGCTGCCGCATGTAATCTTCCACTAAAATCCGGCTGATGGCCGGGCTGAAAAACGATTTTCCATCGGAGATGGCGTGAATCGCGGCGATGAGATCCCCTTCCGCCGAATCTTTCAGCAGGTAGGCGCGCGCGCCGGCCTTGAGCGCGCGAATCACGTAGCTTTCATCGGAGTGCATGCTCAGAATGACAATGGCGGTCTCGGGCTTCGAGCCTACGATCTGCCGCGTGGCTTCTATGCCGTTCAGATTGGGCATGCCGATATCCATCACCACAACGTCAGGGTGCAAAGCTTCAGCAAGCCGCACGGTTTCGCGTCCATCCGCCGCTTCTCCGACGACCGCAAGATTCGGCTGGCGCTCGAGCAGCAGACGCAGGCCGTTGCGCATCACATTGTGGTCGTCAGCGAGGAGAATTCGCACTTTGTCCATCATGGCTTGCCGTTACGAGGTCATCACGGTGGTTTGCGGGTTCGGAGTATGCGTGGCGAGCGGGAGCTCCGCCACCAGCGTCGTACCTTTACCCGGCTCAGATTTCACTTGGAACGTGCCTCCCAGGTGATTGACGCGCTCTTCCATGCCGACCAAGCCCAGGCCACGCACATGCCGTGCGTCGAAACCGCGCCCATCGTCCTGAATGGAAAGCACGATCCGGTTGTTCGCCTGGCGGACACGAATCCTCACCGTGCGCGCGTCCGCGTGCCGGGCGCAGTTGTGCAGCGCTTCCTGAACCACGCGGTAGACGCAGGTGTTATGGTCGTCCGGCAGATCGTCGGAAACCGTATCCGCCTCCACACTGACAGCCATTCCAGTGCGCTTGGAAATCTCGCGCGCCTGCCATTCGAGCGCCGGCACGAGCCCGAAATCGTCGAGCATCGACGGCCGTAACAGCAGCGCCATGTTGCGCACCACATTGACGCTGGACTCACCCAGCTTCCGGATGGACTCCAGATGCCGCTGCAGCGGTTCTAGATTTTTCGGCGCCACCGCTGCCAGATTTCCCAGCTCCATTAGCAGCGCGCTGAGCGACTGCCCCACTTCATCGTGCAGCTCGCGTGAGATCGCCCGGCGTTCCTCCTCCTGTGCCTTCACCAGGCGGGCTGAGAGTTCCTTCAGTTCGGTTTGTGCGTTTGCCGCCTGCTGGTAGCGCCAAGCCGATTGCCTTTCCAGCCGCAGAATGTGCGAAGCCGCGACCGCCGCCAGCAGCAGCCCGATGCTCAGGGTTGCAGCCAGCATCGCGAATAGCCGCCGCCGGAAGCTGCCGAACGTTTCTTCCAGCCGCTCGTCGCCGCCGTTCAGCTCCTGCTCGTTGACGGCGGCGATTTTATCCGCGATGCCCAATACCGTGGCTCGCCGGGGTAGGAGCTCCGCCTGGATGAACGCATAGCCACTCCGGTGCCGCTCCGCCGGAGACCATGCCAGGATCGGATCCACAACCTTCCAATACCCATTCAGCTCCGCCCGCAGAGCCCGCACCGGATTTTCCTCCTGCCGACTCAGCGAACGCGAATAACTGTCAATCGACGCCTCGATGTCGCCGCGCAGCCTCGCCAGGTTGACGCGCTGCACCTCCGCGCCGGCCGGCTCGGTGTCCAGCAGGTAGTCACGCACAAACGTTCCGGAAAGATAGAGCGCCCCCCGAATCTGCTCGAGGGCTCGATTGCGGGTTAGATAGGTTTGCCGGATCTGCACGTTGCGCGTCTCAATTTGCCGCAGCACGCGGATGGCATCGAAACCGCCGACCGCCATAAGGGCTAACAGCCCTCCAAACCCGGCAAGCAACACCAGCCGCGTGCCGGAGCGAAACGCCGGCTCCATGGGTCCCATGCTCGCTGTGAAATCTTCGCCTATAAACCCAGTCTATAAAAACTCTCCTATGAGAGGACAAACGGCCGGGCCGGGCGCGTTTCCTGCGCTGAGCCTTCAGATTACGGGCACGGCCGCAAGGTTGGTATACCGCCGGTCCGGTATTTTGGGCGAACAGGACGGTTAATCCGCCGCCACGGCTTTCAGTCGTAGCCGGCTCCTGCCGAATCCGCATTCAAAATACCGCCCGAACGGTATACCCGAACCGTCAAAACTCGGTCTTACTGGATGTAAGCGAATACCTGCGTGGGAACTTCGGCCGCTGCAAGGTGCGTGTCAGCGGCCGTCCCACGCCGGGACCGCCATTGAGGGACTCATATAGCAGAAAATTTCTGGCGCCGCGATGCCCAGCGCCACTGGCGTCGCGGCGAGTGATTCGATGAGTCAGGAGTTGAGATTGTATGAACAAACTAAAAGCCACTTTGATTCTGTTGGGATTCGGCCTTCTTTTTCTGTCGGCGGCTTGCAAGAAGAAGGTCGCTGCCGTGCCACCTCCACCACCGCCGCCGGTCACCAAGGAAGCGCCGCCGGCTCCGCCCAAGCCGGTGATTTCGGTGTTTGCGGCTACGCCATCATCGATCGATCGCGGCCAATCCTCGAATTTGCGATGGTCGGTAAGCAACGCCAATAACATCACCATTGAACCGAGTATCGGATCCGTGCAATCCGACGGCAGCCGCCAGATATTTCCGAGCAGCAACACGACGTACACGCTGACCGCAAAGGGCCCCGGCGGGACCGCAGACGAAACGGCCTCGGTTAGTGTTACTATTCCCGCGCCGGCCGTTGCCGCCGCACCCAGGAAGTCTTTGGGGGACCTGCTGGCCGCACAAACCAAGGACGCCTACTTCGATTACGACAAGTCAAACCTGCGTCCCGATGCACGGGCCAACCTGACGCAAGATGCCACAGCGCTAAAGGAAATCTTGAAAGATTTTTCGACGGCCAAAGTCACGGTGGAGGGACACTGTGACGAACGCGGCTCAGCCGAGTACAACCTGGCGCTGGGCGACCGCCGCGCCCGCGAAGCCAGAGATTTCCTGGTCGAGTTCGGGGTTCCATCCGCTCAACTGGCGACCATCAGCTACGGCAAAGAGCATCCGCAGTGCACCGAGCATAACGAAGAATGCTGGCAGAAAAACCGTCGCGCGCACCTTTCGGCGAGCGAATGATCCGTTGATTTGTTTTTGAGCTTCCGGCCGTCCCCTCCGGCCGGCTCGCGAACCGGCACGGCGCAGGCCGCTGCGCGCTACCTCCGGCGCGCCTGACCTAACGGCGCCGCTGCCGGGCCGCGACTGGCTAAACTGGAAGCATGCAGGTCGGCCAGAAGGTCGCACTCGCTGGTATGGCGGTGAGCGGCGGCCTGGCGGCGGTCAAAATCCTTGCCGGCGTGATGGCCGGGTCGACTTCGGTCGTGGCGGATGGACTGGAGTCTGCCGGCGATGTCTTTGCTTCCGGCCTCGTATTTCTTGGCCTGACGTTAGCCGCGAAGCCGGCGGATTCCAATCACCCTTATGGCCACGGGCGCGCCGAAACTCTGACCGGGTTGTTGGTCGGTCTCCTGCTCATCGTTGCCGGCCTTATCATTTCTCTCCATGCGCTGCTTCAGGTAGGAGAAATCCACACTCCGCCCGCCAGCTACGCGGTCTGGCCGGTGATCGCAGCCGTGATCATCAAAACCTTTATGGCCGGTACGAAACATCACCTCGGAAAAAAGATTGGAAGCGCGGCTCTGGCGGCGGATGCCTGGAACGATGCCGTCGATATCGTTTCCGGCCTCGCCGCCCTGGTGGCCGTCAGCCTGACTATTTACGATCCCTCGCGCTTTCTCGCCGCCGATCATTACGGCGGGTTTGCCGTCGGCCTGATCGTAATCTTTACCGGACTGCGTGTGTCGCGGGACACGGTTCTCCAGCTAATGGATACGATGCCGGACGAGCGCCTGATGAACAATATTCGGGAAGTGGCGCATCGGGTCTCCGGTGTCGAAGGCGTCGAGAAGTGCTTCGCGCGGAAAACCGGGTTGCAATACCACGTCGATCTGCACCTGGAAGTCGATCCGGAAATCACGGTCCGCTCTTCGCACCATATCGCTGAGCAGGTCCGGGAACGCATCCGCCAGGATCTCCACTGGGTGGCCGATGTTCTGGTGCACGTTGAGCCTTCCCCGCGAGATCAGCGGAGAAACGGAATATAGGCCGCCACGCGAGACCGATAATCGCGGAATTCTTCTTGGAAACGCGACGCCAGAAGCCCGTCTTCCGCGCGGATGCGAATTTCCGTGCCGGCAACGAATAAAGCGAGCGCGGGGAACAATATCGGCCACCAGGAGATGGCAAACGCCGTCGCCAGCAGCATCAGCAGCATTGATGCATAGACCGGATGGCGGACGAAGCGGTACGGCCCGGTCTTGACGAGGACGTGATCCGCGCTGAGGCCTGCCTGAATGCGCCATTGCTTGCCGAGATGCCGCAGCGCAGACCATGCGAGCAAAACCGCTGCCGGCCCCAGAACCATCGACAGCGCCAGGAACGGCGCCGGCCAGGGTCCGCGCCAGGATGGGCCTGTAATCAACGCGCCGCTCCAGCGGGCCGCCGGAAAGCTCCACACCAGAAAAAAGCCGAGACCTTCGAGCAAGATGCCCCAGCGTGCGACGGGAGCGACTACGACCGCCTGTGGTCCCGAGGTCCGCATATGGCGCCGGATAAATACCGCCAGCCACAAAATCCACGAGAGCAGAAGCACGATGAGGGCGCTCCAAGAAAGCATGTATCTGTAAATATCATTAGTATATATGATAAAATGATATCAATCATCGATATGAAAACTATATCCTTGAATCTTCCGGAAGAACTGATTGAAGATAGTGGCCGGGCCGCAAAAACTCTGCGCCTTTCGCGTGCTGCTTACATTCGTGAGGCGATTGAACGGATGAACCGGGAAATGGCTGCCCGGTTGCGATCCGAAAGGCTGGCCAGCGCATCTATGAAATGCAGAGCCGAAAGCATGCGGGTGAACGCCGAGTTCGCCGCCATCGAAAGAGGTCCTGGTGCCTAACCGCGGGGAAGTCTGGCTGGCGGAGCTCAATCCTCGGCGGCGGACCGAACCAGGCAAAACCCGGCCGGTGCTGATTGTCCAGGCTCAAGCTCTGCTGGATGTAAACCACCCTTCGACGCTGATTGTGCCGCTCACTACCAATCTGACCGATTCTGCCGAACCGTTACGAATCCGTGTGGCTCCGTCCGGCCATCTGCGGCGAACGTCCGATCTATTGATCGATCAGCTTCGGGCTATTGACAACCGCCGGCTGCGGAGCGGTCCGGTGACTCGCTTGAACGGGTTCATGATGGCGCGCGTGGGCGAAGCGATCCGGGAAGTCATGGACCTTGCCTAAATGATATCCGCGAACGATTTGCGCAGCTTGTGAAACCAGGCGTAGCCCGCGAAGAAAATGACGGCCGAAACCACCCAGAGTTTCCACAAGGGCGCGAAAGCCGGCGCGTGCCCGTCGAGCAGCGCCGCGCGGTAACCGCGAGCCAGCACGAACATCGGATTCTTCGCCAGAATCCCTATGGCGTCCTGGGGTAGGGAAGTTTCCGGATAGCAGATCGGCGTCAGGAAAAACCACAACGTCAGCAGAAATCCGTTCACCTGCGCCAGATCGCGCACAAACACGCCGAGCGCCGCCAGAAACCAGCAGATTCCCGCGGTCAGCAGGATCTGCGGCACAACCAGCAGGGGCAGCCAAACGATCGAGAACGGCACAGCGCCGCGCGCCAGGTAGCAGCCGCCGAGAAACAGCGCCACGCCGAAGACCTCGCTGACCAGCCCCGAGATCACCAGGTTCACCGGCAGCGTCTCCACCGGAAAAACCAGCTTTTTGACGAAATTGCGATGCTCCAGCATGACCGTCGGCGCGCGGCCCGCCGCTTCGCTGATCGCCAGCCAGGGCAGCATCGCTGCGAGGAAATAGAGCGCAAATCCAGAACGGCTGGGATCGTTGGGAAAGCGCGTGCGGAGAACGATTCCAAAGACAAAAAAATACGTCAGCATCAGGATCAGCGGATTGAGCACCGCCCAGAAGACGCCGCCGAACGAGCCGCGATACCGGCCCAGAACGTCACGCCGCACCATGGTGCGGATCAGGCTGCGATTGCGGGCGATCGTTTCTAACGGCAAGGCAACCGCACGCTTCAACGATCGAAAGAGCCTCTCCCGGCGCATCAGCTTTTCCGTGGCCACGCGATAGCGATCGATCTTAGCCCGGCCGTCGGACACGGCGCCCTCGATCAGCAAAAATTCCGCCCCGCGTTCGTAAAACCAGCACACGTTTTCCTGCATGGGCGAGATGAAGACCCGGTACCGGCCAGGCTCCGGCGGCAGGTCGAATCGCAATTCGAAATGCTGCGCTTCACCCGGTGCAATTTCGGAATCGGGCGATCTGCGCGGACCGTCCACCACCAGCGTATCGGTGGCGGGATCGAAGACGTGAAAGCCCACGGCAAATCCCTCGGACGGTTTCCAGGCCTCGCGGCCGGTGTTGCGAATGGTGAAGCTCGCCTGAATCGAGCGCTCGTTGCCCGCGTGCACTGCCGGATTTTCCACGCGCGCCATCATACGTACAGCCAGGCAGGATAGCGCTCCCGGACACGCCCCGTCTTGCAGCCGACCGCGTAAATTCCGTCACCATGTAAACCGGTGTCCAGCCGATATCGCTCCAGCAGATGCTGCACCCATGCGTGCTCAGGCTTCGGCTCCTCGCGAAAAGGCCCGGTCTCCAGCCGCGCAATCGAGAATCCAGAATTTTCAAGCAGCTTGTGAATCTCGCCCGGCGTGTACTCCCGGTTGTGGCGGGCGTCGGTGTAACCATTGGCCGATGGTCGAAGATACGCCGTGAAGAATCCCGGATGATAGCCCTGCAATATGGCCGAAAGGGCCCGCAGGGACGTGATGTTCGGCGTGGTCAGCACCAGATGCCCGCCGGTTTTCAGAATGCGGTTGATCTCCGACATCATGTGCATTGGATCGTGGAATAGGTGCTCGACCAGTTCGCAGCACAGAACCGTCGAGAAATACTCATCCGGGTACGGGAACGCATCCTTTTCGGCGTCGAAAAGATCAATGTCGCACTCGAACCGCTCGCCCTCTGCGGAATCGACGGTTCGGTGGTCGACGCCGCCTGCGGCGCCGTAATAACAGCCCCGCACCACGCCGTAACCCAGCTTGGTGTGCAAGGCGGGCGTGATTTGCAGATACGCGCCCATCTCGAGAATGCGGTCCTCAGGTCCGCCGGGCGGAGTGATCTCGAGCGTTCGCGCCAGCCGGCTCGCGTGCGTTCGAACGTACTCGTGCGCGGCATCGCCCTCGGCCCAAACGGTGATGTACTCGGGCGGCACCGGCGTGGTCTCGGCCGGCGTCTCGGGAGCTTGTGTTGGAACGTCCTCGCGCCATTCCCGGTTTTCTTTGACCGCGCACAGAAATTCGGCGTATCGGCGCGCTGCGCTGTGCCAGTTGCATTCCCGTTGTACGTAACACCGCGCACGCGCGCCCAGCGCCTGCGCGAGGTCCGGCCGCGAGACCAGAAGATTCAGATATTCGAAAAGGATGTCTTCTTCGCCCGCTCCAACCGGCGCCTTCAGGCAGATTTCGTCCGGAAGTTCACCAAATGCTCCGACATCGGAAACGATCACTGCCCGGCCCAGGCCCAACGCCCGCAGCAGGCTCCCCGAGGTTTCGCCAACCGTCGGATAACGCAGGTTGAGCACAATGTCGCTCGCCGCGATGTAGCCAGTGAAATCCTCGATGGGTGTGAAGCCCACCACGCGAACCTGCTGGCCGAGATCCAGCGTGCGGATCAGCGAGTCGATTGGAAAATCCGGATGCCGTTCTCCAACCAGAATCATCTTCGCGCGAGGCTCGACCCGCAGCAGTCGGCGGAAAGCGCGCAGCGATTCCGCGATGCGTTTGTAGGGCTTGAGATAGCCGAACATCCCGATCAATGGCGTCGCTTCATCCACTCCCAGCCGCTCGCGGTAATGCATGCGGTCCGCATCGGGAATCCACGCGCCGTGCGGAATCTGCGCCACCGGGCCTTCAAAGCCCGCCTGCCGCATCTGGTCCAGCATGAACCGGCTGTGCACGATGAGCGCTTTCGACCGTTCCAGCAGTCTCCGTGTCATCGCCAGCCCTTCGTAATCCGGCCCGACCTCGAGCGCCCTTACGCGCTGCGCATAATCGAGCGCCGCCGCGCCGCCGTTATATTCGACCTCCGCCAGATAAGCATCCCAATCGCCACGCTTGATCGTAATATCCGCGATCAGATGATGCAGATTCGACTCGTGCATCACCACCACGCCTGGATGCTTCAGAGCGGCCTCGTAAACAAAATCGTGATGCTGATTGTTGCCGATCTGGTAAAGCGCAATGTCGAATTCGCCGGCCCGAAACTCCCGCTCCGCCGAAGCAAAAACCTCGACCTCAGCTAATTGCTTCAGCGGCTCCACCAGCGCTTGCGAATAATCGGCAATGCCGCTCGGCGAAGGCGGCATCGGGGAGAAAAATGCCACGCGCATGGCCGAGCTCAGCGCGCCAGCTCCATCGAGAACATCCCGAGGCTCAGGGGAACCCGGATCAATAACGGAGTGCGCGCCGCGTCACGCGCGAAAAATATCTCGAAACTGATCTCCGAAGCCGGCCCTTTCAGTGTCGCGACGACGCGGTCGGTTTCGGACTTCTTGCCGTTCGCGCCGATCCACTGCGGCCCCGTATATTCCAGGCGCGCTTGATACGGCGCGCCAAACAGGATCTTTTCCTGCGGCGGGATGTGCCCTTGCCCCAGTTCGCGTCGCGCAAAATAGAGAAATGTCAGGGCGTCCCGCGCGCAGCCGGATACGTCTACATCCGATTTACCCGCTCCCACCGTCTCGCGATGCGCCGTCCCGGCATGCTGATCGAATGTGATCCGTTCGTGCGATTTGTGCGCGCCGTGCGAAAATTCTTTGTCGAATGTCGCGGAGCAAAGATCGGGCGACGCGGTTGCATGGTAGCGGTCCGCTACCGTGAATCCCGGCACGGAGGCGTCCAGCGACATTTCGAATGTCCACTCGTCGCTGTTGCCGTTGCTTCCCCGGGTTCGGGTCGCCGTCATACGCGCTTCCCCCAGGCTCACGCCAGTCGGCCAGTTTACCGCGTATCGCAATGTCTCATTGGTGAAAGGAAAACCGGTTAACGATGTGACGGGCTTCGGAGCGCCATCAAACGGTTTGCAGAACAGCAGCAGCCAGCAACCGGCGGCGCCGGCCAGCACCATCCGCCGGTCGCGAAACGTACCAATCATCGCCGGGAAATCGAAGCGGGGATCGCCTTCGAAGCAGCCGGCCGGTGCTGCGCGGCCACCTCACAATAAACTTCCAGCGTCTTCTGAGCCGTCTTCTGCCAACTGAAATACGTCGAGCGCTGCAAGCCCAGTCTCCGCATGCGCGCCCGCAGATCCGGAAGCAGGATAAGGTCCACCATCGCGCGTGCGATTTCGTCCGCATTGTATGGATTAAACAGCAGCGCCGCTCCGTCCGCCACCTCGGGAATCGCCGACGTGTTCGAGCACGCCACCGCCGCTCCACACGCCATGGCTTCGAGCACCGGCAATCCGAAGCCCTCGTAGAAGGACGGAAAGCAGAACAGCTCGCAGGCGTTGTATAAGTGAAGCAGATCCTCATCCGTCACGAAGCCCAGGAACCGGATCCGGTCTGCCACTCCCGAACGCTTCGCCGCCTCCCGCACGCGCGGCGAAAACCACGTCTCCTTGCCCGCCAGCACCAGTTCGTGCGTCAGGCCCGGCTGGGTTCGCAGCAGAGCGGCAAAGGCTTCGATCAAGCCGACATGGTTTTTCCGGGGCTGCAAATCGCCGACCGAAAGAATGTACGGCGACGTAATTTTGAACCGCTCCTCGACGGCCGCCAGCGCCGCCTCCCGCCTCACCTGATGGTAGCCGGCCGCCGAGGCATTGTGCACTACCGTAATCCGCTCCGGGTCGAGATCGTACGCGCGCGCGATCGAGTCCCGGGAAAACTCGCTGCCCGTCAGAATGCGAGCCGCCCGCTGAATCGTCCGCCGCACTGTCAGACGCAATTGCAATGACCGGAAGAACGGAAAATAATCCGGGTGCTCGATGAAGCTGACGTCGTGCACGCTCACCACCACCGGCACCGGGCACCCGAGCGGTGCCGTGTACTGCACGTGCAGCAGTTGCGGCCGGTCCTGCCGCACTTTGTAAGCCAGATCACAGCCCAACCGTACGAACGGGTTCCCGGCGATGCGCCGCACCGGAAAGCGGGCTGGAACCCACGCTTCCGCATCGTCCGTCGACAGGTATGCGATAAACTCCGACTCGCGATCGAGAGCCGCGAAGCCGTTCAGTAGGCTCCGGACGTAGACTTCGTTGCCGGTGAGATGGCGGCCGATGGCGTGTGCATCAACTGCGAAGCGCATTCCGACTTAACCAGTATACTGATCCGGCCAGATTTTCAATAGCAAGTTTCTCATAAATCCAGCGTCTTCCAGGCGGCATCCCATGTAAACTCTGCCTCGTACATCGCCCGGCCCGCTCTGCCGAGCGCCCGGCGGAGATCAGCATTAGTTAACAACTGCGTGACCGCAGCCGCGAAACTGCGGGCGTCATCGGCCACCAGCATATTCTCGCCGTGCCGCGCCGGCAAGCCTTCCGCCCCGATCCCCGTCGCCACTACCGCACGTCCCGCCGCCCAAGCTTCGATCACTTTAAATCTAGTGCCGCTGCCGGCCAGCAACGGGACCACCACGACTTTCGCCGAAGCCAGTTCCCGAACGGCATTGCCCACCGGCCCGGAAAACTCGATGCGCGCGTCGCCATTGGTGTGCCGCGCAACCGCCTGCGGGTTTTTCCCGATCAAGCGCCAAACCAGGCCAGGCCAGCGCTCTCTCAGCCGCGGCCAGATTTCGTCGTGAAAATAGCGGACCGCGGAAACGTTCGGGTGATATTCCAGGTTGCCCGAAAAGGCAATCATGTCCCGTTCGGCGGCGTCAGGCTGCTCTACGCGCGGAATCGCATTGGGATACGGAAGAATCCGCGAATGCGGCGAAATGCCACAAGCCAGTTCTGCATCGGCGGCCGAAGAAGTTAATAGAGTGTCATAACGTGCAAACCACTTGCGCTCCAGTTCACGGCAGGATTCCTGAAACATGGCTTGTGCCAGCGCCTGCGGGCCGTGCTCCGAGCGCGCGCACCGATTGTGCAAAACCGACTCGATGTTGTGCAGATCGAGCACCGTCCTGGCGCTCACCGGCGCCACCTGCTCCCAATACGGTGCACACCAGAAGTGCTCCACCACAGCTACGTCGTACGTGCGCCCGCGCACGAAACCACCGACTCGGTCTGCAAAGCCGCTGAATCGGTCCATCAGCGGTGGAACTCCGCGCACCAGCCGCTCCGCGTTGCGCAGCGTGCGTGCCAGAGGGCTCTTTGCGTGGTATGGCAAATCGATCGTGCAGATTTCCAGGGCCACTCCGCCCGGGAAGAACGGCGCTGGGTCCGCCGCGCCCGGCTCTCGAAACACGACCACATCGACGTCATATCGTCGCGCCAGGTATTCCAGCAGCGATGCCGAACGTAGCGCCCCGCCGCCGTGCATCGGGTATGGTGCTTCAGGGACCAGAAAAAGGGCTCGGCCTCGGGGCATATCAGTCGCCAAACCGCCTGCCGGCCTCCTCGTACACTTCCCATGTTTGGCGCGCGGTGTTTTTCCAAGAAAACTGGTGCGCACGCGCCAGCGATTTTCTCCGGTGTTCCTCGACCCACGCCGGGTTTTCCGCCGCCGCGCCCATCGCTTCCGCCCACGCTGCCGCGCCGTCGAGCGCTACTCCGGCATCGCCCGCCACTTCCCGCAGGGCGGCGTCGTTCGAAATGAGAACGCACGCGCCGCATTGCATGGCCTCCAGCACCGGTAGGCCGAACCCCTCGTAATGCGATGGGTAAACGAACGCCAGCGCGCCGGAATAAAGCTTCGCCAGGTCTGCGTCCTCCACCTCGCCCGGCACGTGCAGGCCCGGCTCCGGCGAAAATTCGGGAAAATCCTCGCGCCGCCGGCCCACCAGCACCAGATCCACGTCATGCCTCGCGCGGACGCTCCGCCACGCATCCACCACCGCAGCCAGATTCTTCCGCGGTTCAAGCGCGCCTACGTAGAGAAAATAGGGCGCAGCCTGCGGCCCTTCGACCGGCCGAAAAACCTCCGAAGCTCCATGCGGCACGGCAATCACGCGTCCCGCGGACACGCGGAATCGTTCGATCACCTGCCGCCTGACCGCTTCTGTCGGCGTGATCGCCATGGTCCCGAGCCCCATCCCCAGCGCCACCGGTGTACGGCGTCGCACGCGGCCCGCATCCCCATGCCATTCCGGATTCATCCACGGCGAAAGGTCGTGCACCGTCATGACGCTCGGCCGAAGCGGCAGATACGGCACTTCAAAATTGGTTCCGTGAAAAATTTCGCAGTTCAACTGGCGCATTTCCCGATCGAGCCCCCACAGCCACCACCGCCGCTCGAAGATGGTTCGTGGAAGGGCGCCGCACTGGAGATTCCGCCTGCCGGGTTGCGGCGCCCGGAACGCCTGGTCGCTCATCAGAAAAAATTCACTGTCCGGGTAATTCTCCGCAAGCGCGCGGCTGAGCTCCCACACATACCGCTTCAGCCCGCCGCTCGATAACGTCAGCGGTGTGGCGTCCAGGGCCACCCGCATCCTTACGCTTTCGGGCGCACGGGCACACCGGCGGTCTGGCGTAGCTCGCTTCCGCGGTTTTCGTAGTTGCGCGCGTAATATTCGCGATATTCGGCGGACTTGACCCGTTCGACCCACCCGGTGTGCTCGCGATACCACGCGATCGTCCACGCCAGGCCTTCCTCAAAACTTACTGCCGGCGACCAGCCGGTTTCTTTCAAAATTTTTGCGCTTTTTAGCGCATACCGCCGGTCGTGCCCCGGCCGGTCCTCCACGGAACGGATCAATGTCTCCGGCGCCCCAGTCGCCCGCACAATCGCCCGCACTACTTCCAGATTCGCCAGCGAGCGGTTGCCGCCGATATTGTAAATCTCTCCGTCCCGTCCTTTTTCGAGCACGGCGCGAAGCGCGCGGCAGTGGTCTTCCACATACAGCCAGTCGCGCACCTGCATGCCGTCTCCGTAAACCGGCAGCGGGCGCCGCTCCAAGGCATTGGAAACCATCAGCGGGATCAGCTTTTCCGGAAACTGGTACGGCCCATAATTGTTCGACGCCCGCGTAATCACCACCGGTACGCGGTAGGTCGTGAAATAAGATCGCGCCAGCAGGTCCGACCCCGCTTTTGACGCCGCGTAAGGGCTGCTGGGATTTAGCGGGAAATTTTCGTCCGCTTCGCGCGGCGCCTCCAGGCTGCCGTACACTTCGTCGGTCGAAACATGCAGAAAGCGCGCGACTTTTCCGCTCCGCGCGGCTTCGAGCAGTGTGAACGTGCCCCGCAGGTTGGTTTCAAACACCGGGCTCGGCGAAAAAATGCTCCGGTCTACGTGCGATTCTGCTGCGAAATGGACGATCGCGTCCGGCTTTTCCTCCGCCACGACCTGATTGACCAGCTTGCCGTCGCAAATATCGCCGCGGACAAAGCGGTAGCGCGCATGTGTGGCCACCGATTCCAGATTTTCCAGGTTTCCCGCGTAAGTAAGGCAGTCCAGATTCACGATGTGGGGCGCGTCCGGACATTCGAGCATGAACCGCACAAACGCCGACCCGATAAATCCAGCTCCTCCCGTGACGAGAATCTTCACAGTCGTCTCAGGACATGCACGCACAGGCAGGATTGCCGGTGCCGTTTACTTGTGCTGGGTTTCCCAGTCGTAGTGGATGTGCGGATCATTATAGGGAATGCGGCCCTCGTCCGCGGGATCGTATAACCGGTCCGTGAGATAGACCAGAATCGCGGGTTCGGTGCCGACCACCTTGTAGCCATGCGCTATGCCCGGCGGAATCAGAATCTGCCACGGGCGCAGCGCTCCGACGTACATCGTATTGCGGGCGCCGTATGTCGGCGAGCCGGTTCGCAGGTCCGCCAGGGCCACTTGCAGCAGCCCAGCCGCCGGCGTCCAGCAATCCGTCTGGTGCAGATGGTAATGGAAAGCTTTGACGGCCCCGGGATAATTGAGCGCCGCCGAAATCTGCGTCGTCTCCGCCGGAAATTCCGCCGCCAGACCCTGGCCCAGGCGCTGCACTTCGAGGAAATAACCTCGGTCGTCCGGCCACAAGGCCAGCGGCGCGATGCGCACGCCCTGGATCAAATGCGCCGAATCCACCGTCGAGATTACCGTTCCGATGCCCTTTTCGCATTGCGGAAAAACCAGCTCCAGCTTCTCCGATTGCGCGATCTTGCGCGATTCCGTGATGGCCGTTGCCTTGGTCGCCATCCGCTAAACTCCCGCCTCTTCGAGCACCGGGGCGTCCGCCGCTTTCCGGCGGCTTTCCGCCACCAGGCTGCCCGCGCGCAGCAGGGAATCGAATGTCCCCGCGTCGGTCCACCAGCCCTCGAGAAAGGAAAAGGTCATCGTGCCTTCTCGAATGTACGCGTTATTCACGTCGGTGATCTCGAGTTCGCCGCGCCCCGATGGCACCAGCGTCCGGATCTTATCGAATACCGTGGCATCGTACATGTAGATTCCGGTGACGGCGAAATCCGATTTCGGCCGTTTGGGTTTCTCTTCGATATTCACGATACGGTTGCCGGCGATCTCCGCGACACCAAACCGCTCGGCGTCCGGAACCTTCTTTAAAAGAATCCGCGCGCCGCGTGACTGAGCTTTGAATGCATCTGCCGCTTCCCGAATCGATTCCTGAATGATGTTGTCGCCCAAAATAACGCAGATCTTGTCGCCGTCGGCGAAATGTTCGGCAAGCGCCAGCGCGTCGGCAATCCCGCCTTCGCCTTCCTGATAGGTGTAGCCGATATGCTTCAGCCCGAAATGTTTTCCGTTGGCCAGCAGGCGAAGGAAATCACCAGCATTCTTGCCGCCCGTGACAATCAGGATGTCCCGGATTCCCGCGTCCACCAGCGTCTGGATGGGGTAGTAAATCATCGGCTTGTCATAGATCGGCAGCAGGTGCTTGTTGGTGATCTTGGTCAGTGGATATAACCTGCTTCCGCTGCCGCCGGCTAAGACAATGCCTTTCATGATCCTCATGATAGAATACCGGGTCGCCGTGAAAGTTTACAACTGGAGCCAGATTCCCGAAGAGCAGATGAATGCCATGCTGTCCCGCCAGGTGGTGCACGGCGAAACCATGACCGTCGCGCGCTTGAAAATAACGAAAGGCGCGATTGTGCCCCTCCACCAGCATGTTAACGAGCAGATCACCATGCTGGAACGTGGAAAACTTCGGTTTAGGATTGGCGGCGAGGAGCGGATCCTAAATGCCGGTGAAACGCTGGACATCCCGCCCAACGCCCCGCACATGGTCGAAGCCCTCGAGGATTCGGTCGCTACCGACCTGTTCTCCCCGGTCCGCGAAGATTGGATTCGCGGCGAAGATGCTTACCTGCGTGCCCAGCGCTGAAGGAGAAATATCATGCTCAATCGCGTTTACCGGACGGCCCTGATGGTCCTCGCGCTGGCGTGTGCCGCCCTGGCCTCGGACATTTCTGGAACCTGGGAATTTACCGTGGATACCGCGCAGGGCAGCGGCAGCCCCTCGTTCACCTTCAAACAGGATGGCGAAAAGCTGACCGGCACCTATTCCGGCATGTTCGGCAAAGCCGACCTCAGCGGAACCGTGAAGGGCGATAAGGTCGAGTTCAGCTTCGAAGCCGGGAACGTTGGCAAAGCCAGCTATAGAGGAACGCTAGAAAGCCCCACGCGAATGAAAGGCGAATGCGAATATGGCGATGTCGGTAAAGGAACCTTTACCGCGACCAAGAAATGATTTAGAGCAGCCGGAAATTCACTTCGATCGTGGCCTGCACCGCCACCGGCTGGCCGTTGCGGTAACCCGGCCGGAATTTCCACTTATTGACCGCTTCGATGGCCTTTTCGTCCAGGCCTAAACCCAGACTGCGGACCACCCGGATGTCACGGGCGCGACCTGTAGAATCTACAACCAGTTGCAGCACCACGGTGCCGGAGTATTTGGCCTTGCGGGCCTCTTCCGAGTATTCCGGATCGACTTTGTAGAGTACGACAGGGGCAGAAACGCCGCCCCCCACACGGAATACACCGCCGCCCACGCCGCCGCCTTCACCAGGGCCGAAGCCACCGCCATGGCCCGAGCCAACGCCGCCGCCTGAACCGCTACCGATGCCGGCCCCTGAACCCGGCCCGTTGGACGGCGGACCGATCTTGGCCAGCGGATCGCCGAATTGCGGCAGGTTGACGTTAGGCAGGGGGGTATCCGGCGGAGCGATGATCGTCGGGTCCATCACTAACTTGGGATTGGGGTTATTCACGACCGCCATCGGCGGGGTGAACTGTTTCAAAGACGGCTTGGGCAGCTTGCCCTTGCTGGCCGGAGTCGGAGAACGGTCTCCGCCACCGCCTCCACCGCCCATCTGTTGCTTCTGCTCGGCCATTTTGGGGATGTAGGGCGCGAGATCAGGGGCAACGATCGCCACCACCTGCTTAGCCTTTTCCTGGACCGCGCTGCTCGAAGCCACCGTAAACAAAAGGGTCACCACGCTGGCGTGAATGACCAGGGACATTACGTTGGATTTCTTGTCCTTGCCGTACAGCCCCCAAATTTCTTTGACCGCCACCGGCCGTGAAGTAACCTGTAGAGGCGGCAGTTGCGGGGGATGGACCATCTCGCGGATGTTGCGAGTCAGGGACCGGAACCAAGGCTCTTCGACGGACGGCGCCAGCAGCCTGGCTAAATGATCGTCGCCGCCAGTTGGAATGTTTTGAGGCAAATCAGACATCAGAACCCACCGGAGTTCGCATTGCTACTACTTGCCTTGGACGCAGGTTTCCTCCTGGCCGTTACAGGTTTTGGAAACTGGGCGCACAAGGCTCCAGTGCGAGTGTACCACAACATAGCGTCTTTGGACGGTACGTGTTACAGAGGTTTGGCTACGGTTCCGCATGTTAAATCTTTTTCACGATTCTTCCAGTTTTGGAATTTCCCGCAAAGCCACAGCTTGTGGTAATAGTAGACGGCGTTATTCCCATGCTTACCAGAGATGAGGCGCTCACCATTCTGCACGAGTTTACGAAATCAGAAAACCTGCGCAAGCACGCCCTGGCGGTTGAAAGTTGTGTGGCGGCTTACGCCGGGAAATTCGGCGAGGACGAAATCACGTGGTCGGTGACCGCGTTGCTGCATGATTTCGATTATGAAATGCATCCCAATGCCCCGGATCACCCCATGAAGGGGGAACCGCTGCTGGCCGAACGGGGAGTCCCGGAGGACGTTCGCCGCGCCATCCTTTCTCACGCCAACTATAGTGGCGTGCCACGCGTATCCCGTCTCGAAAAAACTTTATTCGCCTGCGATGAATTGGCCGGATTCATCACCGCCGTCTCGCTGGTCAAGCCCGGCCGCAGCGTTCATGAGGTAGATACAAAATCGGTGCGGAAAAAGATGAAAGACAAAGCGTTCGCACGGTCGGTCAGCCGCGAAGATATCATCAACGGCGCGCAGGACCTGGGGATCGAGCTCGACGAACACATCGGGTTCTGCATCCGGGCGATGCAATCTCGCGCCGCGGATCTAGGCCTGGCGGGCGCGGGTCAGACGACCACGACGTGAATTTCTCCTGGGCCGTGCACGCCGCGAACAAGAATCTGCTCGATATCGGCGGTGCGGCTGGGTCCGGTGATGAAGACCATGGAGCTGGATTGCTCCGCGGGGCGTGGAAGAACCGAGAGCAGCTCGTCGAGGCCGGTCAGCAGGCGGTCGTGCGAGACAAGCGCGATGTGCACCGGCGGCAGCAGGGAAATCATGCGGGCTTCCTGGGCGCTCGAGAGCATGACCAGGGTGCCGGTTTCGGCGAGAGCATAATCGGCGCCTGTGATGCCGCATGGTGCGCTTGCGCACAATGAGCGCAGGCGCTCGCGATCGGCTATTCCGGATTCGACGCCGGCGAGCGACGTGATGCCGCACTCCTGGAGGATCGGCGCATTGGAAGCGACGGCCTGGCGGCCGGCGAGCACGGATTCCACGTAGCGGCGGGCGTCATCCGCAGAGGCCGCGCGATGCGTCTTGCCCGCCAGAGCCTCGATGCGTTCCCGAAAGGTCGCAATCCGCAATTCGAGATCGATGTGCGGAATGGTAAGCCGCACCGGCGGCGGTTCTTCGACCGGCTGCCCGGCGCTGCGCGCGAGCGCGTTCCGGACTTTGTGCAGCACGTGCTCGCGCGACATCAGCGCTCCCGCCACATCTGCCGGAAACTCTTCGCCGGCGGAGGCGGCAGATCGCGCTGGCTGAGCCAGGCACGCACTGGCGGCGCACTGATCGCCGAGGGCAGGCTGCGCAGCCAGGAACCGCCTCCGGATGGGGGCGCCAGAGAAGCTGCCGCCATGCCGGCCAGCTCATAAATGCGCGGATGCCGCATCACCCATGCCCAAAACCGGAAGGCCATCCGTTCCAGGCGCTTCGACCCCTCACGCTGTTGCGCCCTGGTCACTTCCGAACGGAGGTCGAGCAGAATTTTTGGGATATCGATCTTGACCGGGCAGACTTCGGCGCAGGCTCCGCACAGGCTCGATGCGAAAGGCAGTCCCGGCTCGTGGTTGACGCCCAGAAACTGCGGGGTCAGGATGGCGCCGATGGGTCCGGAATAGATCCAGGGATAGCTGTGGCCGCCGATTTTACGGTAGACGGGGCAGTGATTGAGGCATGCGCCGCAGCGGATGCAATAAAGCGACTGGCGCTTTTCGCGATCGGCCAGAACTTTGGTGCGGCCGTTATCGAGCAGCACGACGTAGAATTCATCCGGGCCGTCGATTTCAGCGCCGCGCCGCGGGCCGGAGAGAAACGAGGTGTAGACGGTGAGCGGCTGGCCGGTAGCGCTGCGACCCAGCAATTGCAGAAAGACGGCTAAATCCTGCGCGCGCGGGATCAACTTCTCGATGCCGGCAATGGCGATGTGAATTTTGGGAGCCGAGGTCGTGAGGCGCGCGTTGCCTTCGTTTTCGACCAGAACCACGGCGCCCGAATCCGCGACCAGAAAATTCGCACCGCTGATGCCGATATCCGCCGAGAGAAATTTTTCGCGCAGAACCGAGCGGGCGATCATGGTTTGCTTTTCGATCACGGTTTCGCGCGGCACGCCCAGCCGGTCGGTCAGAAGATCGGCTACCTGCTCGCGAGTCTTGTGCAAGGCGGGCGCCACGATGTGATACGGGCGCTCGTGCGCAAGCTGAATCAGATATTCGCCGAGATCGGTTTCGACGCTTTCCAGGTGATGATGCGAGAGCCGCTCGTTCAGGTCCACTTCTTCGGTGGTCATGGACTTGGATTTGACGATCAGCTCCGCGCCGCGGTCCTTGGCCAGATTGAGGATGAAATCGGCGACCTCTTCGGCGTCCTTGGCGAAGACGGCTTTGCCGCCGTGCGCCTCCACGTTGCGGGCGAACAGTTCGAGGTAATGATCCAGATTCTCGACGGTATGGCGCTTGACCGCGTTGGCGTGCGTGCGCAGTTCCTGGTAATCGGGGCAGCGATCCGGGGCGATGGCCTTGCGGCGCTTTTCGATCAGGCGGCCGGTGGCGGTGTAAATGGCGAGTTGGAGTTTGGAATCGGCCAGCGTCGAGTGGATTTTTTGGTCAAAGGCGGCGGACATGGATCAGCGGCTCGCGAGCACTTCGGCCAGATGCAGGGTGCGAATGGGCAGGCCGGCGCGCGATAAAGCTCCCTGAAGCTGCATGAGGCAACTGGAGTCGATGGAGACAACGGTCGAAGCCCCGGTGCGCATAATGGAATCGATCTTGGCGCGCGCCATGCCGCCGGAGACTTCGGCGAATTTCACCGAAAACGTTCCGCCGAACCCGCAACATTCCTCGGCCGCGTCCATTTCGTGCAATTCGAGCCCGCGGACGTTCGCCAGCAGGCGGCGCGGGCCGTCTTTGATGCCAAATTCGCGCAGCGCGTGGCAGCTATCGTGATAGGTCACGATTTCATCGAACCGCGCGCCGACGTCTTCGACATTGGCGACCTGCAGCAGAAATTGCGAAAACTCGTAGACTTTGGGCGCGCGAGCGCGCGCTTTTTCGAGCGTTTCGGGATCTTTATCGAACAGGTCTGTGAAGTGGTGCGCGACCATGGAGCAGCAGGAGCCCGAGGGCACGACGATGTAGTCGGCGTCTGCGAAGACATTCAGGAAGTGGCGGGCGACGGAGCGCGCCTCCTCGCGATATCCGCTGTTGAACGCCGGCTGGCCGCAGCAGGTCTGGCGCTCGGGAAAATCCACGCGATATCCGAGGCGCTCGAGAACCTCTGCGACAGCCATTCCGACTTTGGGAAATAGCTGGTCGACAATGCAAGTGGCAAACAGGGAAATACGGGCCGCCATGAGGAGAAAGAGAGATTGTAGCACCGGGAGCATTGAGGGTCTGAGGATTCGGGCGGCGATGAGCCTGCTCCGGTCAATTGCACCCGAACCACGCTAGAATGAAATCGATGCTGTTTGCACGGGCCACAATTTGTGCGATTTTTACCATCGCGTGTTTTGCCCAAACCGTCAAGACAACTGATGCGACGACCGTGCGCGGCAAGCTCGTGCAGCAACAGGGGCAGACGCCGGCGATCGAAACCACCGATCACAAACTGGTTACGCTCGAAGGCGATGGATCGACCGAACACGTCCTGCACGACAAGCGGCTCGCCGGGATGGATCTGGAGGCGAAGGGTCACTTCACCACAGCGGACCATTTTCAGGTTGACGCATTTTATACGCACCCACTGCATGTGATTAAAGACGGCAAGCGTTTTCAGGTCACGTATTGGTGCGATGTGTGCTCGATCCGGCAATATGAGCCCGGCCCCTGCTGGTGCTGCCAGCGCGAAACCAAGCTCGACCTACACCCGGAAGAGCAATGAAGAGCCTCGCCTGGGCGCTCCTACTCCCCATGATTTCTGAAGCCGCCAATTACACCGCCAAGCGCGCGGTAGTGGACGGCATCGAGGTGGTGCGGTTGAGCGATTCCGCACACGCCGCCGAAGTTTCCGTTGTGCCGTCGATCGGGAACCTGGCCTATGAATTCAAAGTGCGCGGGAAAAATGCGCTTTGGGTTCCGTTTCACAATCTTTCGGAATTCAAAGCCAAGCCGGCGTTATGCGGGGTGCCGTTGCTCGAGCCGTGGGCCAACCGGCTGGATCAGGATGCGTTTTACGCGAACGGCAAAAAGTATTTGCTGAATCCGGATCTCGGCAATATCCGGCGCGACCCGAATCAGAAGCCGATCCACGGGCTGCTGATGTTTTCGCCGTACTGGAAAGTGGTGAAGCTCGAGGCAGACGGCCGCTCGGCGCGCGTAACCAGCCGGCTGGAATTCTGGCGCTATCCGGATCTGATGGCGCAGTTTCCGTTTGCGCACACGGTGGAGATGACTTACCGGCTGGCGAACGGTGTGCTCGAAGTGGAAACGGTTTTGGAGAACCAGGCGAGCGAACCGATGCCGGTGGGGGTGGGATTTCATCCGTATTTTCAGGTGCCGGACATTCAGCGAGACCAGTGCCGGGTGCACGTGGCGGCGCGCGAGCATCTGGAATTATCGCAACTGCTGATTCCGACCGGCGAGCGCACGCCGGTGAAGCTGCCGGATCCGGTGTCGCTCGCGACCACGCAGCTCGACGACGTGTTTTCGAATCTCGTGCGGGGCGCGGACAACCGCGCGAGCTTCTGGGTAGAGGGCGGCGGCAAGAAGATTTCGGTGATCTACGGGCCGAAATACACGGTTGCCGTGATCTATGCTCCGCCCGGGCAGAATTTCATCTGCTTCGAGCCTATGTCGGCCATCACCGACGCGTTCAACCTGGCGCACAGCGGAGTTTACAAAGAGCTGCAAAGCATTCCACCGGGTGGAACCTGGCACGAGAGTTTTTGGATCGAGACCAGCGGGTTCTGATTATTCGGTCGAGCGGATTTCGGCGAGACGGGAGCGCAGGATTTCGGGGAGGCCGGCTTCGATTTCGGGAGTGATGAGGTGGACGGAGTCCAGATCCTGGATGTGAACACGGTCTTTCAACCGGAAGCTGGTGAGCTTCATGCGGACCAGGTCGGCGACGGGAGCGACGAGAGCGCCTTCCACGGTCTTGGCTGGCGGTGAGAAGCCGGGCACCGGTTCCAGGTACTCCTTACGCACTTTTTCTTCGGCGAAGACCAGATGAACAGCGCTTCGAGCCGTCGGCGCCGCCTTATCTACTAACATGTCGACCCCGGCGGCATGCCGATGCTTGAACCCGAACGGCTCAACAGCGCGAACGATTGCCTGGAGATCCGTTCGCCGCACTGCGACATCCACGTCGTTGGTGAGGCGGGCTGCCATTGGTTGGCGGTCGCGGACATGAAGGAAGACAGCCATGCCGCCGATGATGCGATACTCGATTCCTGCCTGGGAGAGCGCATCCGTGAAGCGCTTCATAACCTGAAAAAGCTGTTCCATGAACGTATCGTAGGCAGTGAGCGTCAGCATCGATTCCTCTCAATTATCTCACCACGGTCACGCGGCTGAAGCCTTCTGAGGTTGCCGGCGGCACGAGTTTGGCGGCCATCGTGCGCACGGCTTCTTCGGGAACGACGCGCTCGCGTCCGCGATTGCGCGCGATGCAAATTTCCAGCGGCGCGTCGAAAAATACGGCTTCAATTTCACAGCCGTACCATGCGGCGATTTTGATGTACGGGCGGCGCTCGTCGGGTGTGAGATGCGTGGCATCCATGTAAGTGATGGGCCGGCCGATAGCGAGGCGCTGCCGCAGCAGATAACGCATGGTGGTGAAGACGCGGACGTGGATGGACTGGTCGGTGGGATCGTCGGCGAGAAGCCGGCGGATGGCGTCGGAAGAAATGGACGTCGCGCCCAGCCGCTCCACATAGGTGGATTTGCCGGAACCGGGCAGCCCCACCAGCACCACGATGCGCAGCTTCGGCGCGGCGCCGGAAGCTTCAGGCAATGTATCGTTCGGCGTCGAGCAGGCGGCCGGCGATGCGGCGACGCAGCTCGATCGAGTTCACGGGCTCGTATTTGGCGAAGCGCCGCAGGACCGATAAATTCGTGCGCAGGCCATCGCCTTCCGAGCAGGCGGCGAGCACCGTGCGCGCCGTGGTCTCGATGTGCGCCATGGCGTCGCGGGTGAGCACCGCGCACATGTCGGACGCCTGTGCGCCTTTCCCGCGCGACGCCAGCTTTTCGGTGCGGAGCATGGCGGATTCCATGGCGAAAACATCCATGATGACGTCGGTGATTCCGGCCAGGACTTCCTGCTGCTTCTCGAGATCCGCGAGAAATTTCTGGTACGCGACGCCCATAAGCAGCAGCGCGATTTTTTTTCCATTCGCCACCAGCTTGTGCTCTTCGGCGAACGGGCCGCTGCCGGCGCCGTTGCCCAAGCTCGGGCCGGCCAGCACTTCGGCCATGACGCCCTGGGCGGCTTTCACCAGGCCCAACTGGCCGCGCGCGGCGCGCTTGAGCAGCATGCCGGTGACCAGCATCCGGTTGATCTCGTTGGTGCCTTCGAAAATGCGGTTGATGCGCGAGTCGCGATAGGCGCGCTCGACGGCGTAGTCCTGATGGTAGCCGTAGCCTCCGTGAACCTGCACGCCCTCGTCGACCACGTAATCGAGCACTTCCGACGCATATACCTTGATGATGGAGCACTCGGCGGCGTACTCTTCGACGGCTTTGAGCATGGTCTGCGATGCATTGGGCTGATCCCAGGAAAAACCTTCGAGCTGCGATTCGATCTGGCCCACCACGCGATAGGTCATGCTTTCGGCGGCGAATATGCGGATCGCCATTTCGGCCAGCTTGTGCTGGATCATGCCGAATTGAGAAATGGTGGTGCCGAAAGCCTTGCGTTCTTTGGCGTACTTGATCGAAAGAGCCAGCACGTTTTTTGAGCCGCCGACGGCGAAAGGCCCGAGCTTGAGACGGCCCATGTTCAAAATGTTGAAAGCGATGATGTGGCCGCGTCCGATCTCGCCGAGGACGTTCTCAACCGGAACGTGGACGTTATCGAGGTAGACAGCCGTAGTCGAGCTGCCTTTGATCCCCATCTTTTTTTCTTCGTGGCCGGAGCTCAGTCCGGAAAAAGCGCGTTCGACGAGAAATGCAGTAAATTTTTCGCCGCCCACTTTGGCGAAGATGGTGAAAAGGTCCGCGGCGCCGCCGTTGGTGATCCACATTTTCTGGCCGTTGAGGATGTAATGCTTGCCATCGGGACTGAGGTCGGCGCGGGTTTTGGCGGCGAGCGCGTCGGAGCCGGCATGCGGCTCGCTCAGCGCGTAGGCGGCGACCATTTCGGCTTTGGCCAGCTTCGGCAGGTAGCGCTGCTTCTGCTCTTCGGTGCCGAAGTAGAGGATGGGCAGCGTGCCGATGCCCGAATGCGCGCCGTGCCAGCCGGAATAGGAGCCGTCGCGCGACATCTGCTCGGCCACCACCATGCTGGAAGCCAGGTCCATTTCCATGCCGCCGAATTTTTCGGGAATCACAATGGCGGTGAGGCCCAGTTCGGCCGACTTGCGCAGCACCGAAACCGCAACACCGGGCTTATGCTGCCAGATGTCTTCGAGATTCGGCTCGACTTCTTTTTTCCAGAACTCGTCGGCGGTGCGCGCAATCGCGCGATGTTCTTCGGTGAGGTCTTCGGGCGTGAAGATCTCGTCGGGCGTGCGCTCTTCAATCAGAAATGCGCCGCCGGTGGTCTTCGGAAGTGTAGCCGCTGCTGTCGCCATGTTCGTCTCCTACTGAATTCGTTCGAAAATACCGGCCGCGCCCTGGCCGCCGCCAACGCACATGGTCACCATGCCGTATTTGGCGTTGCGGCGCGCCAGCTCACGCAAAATCGTGGCTGTCAGCTTGGCCCCGGTGCATCCCAACGGATGGCCGAGCGCGATGGCGCCGCCGTTGACATTGACCTTATCGATATCGAGGGCCACCTGCCGGATCACCGCCAGCGCCTGCACGGCGAAGGCTTCGTTGAGCTCGATGAGATCGATATCGTCAAGCTGCAATCCGGCTATGGCGAGCGCCTTGGGAATCGCGACCACGGGGCCGATCCCCATGATCTCGGGCGGCACGCCTCCTGCCGCGAAGCTCAGAAAGCGCGCGATCGGTTTCAAGCCGAGCTCGTGCGCGCGGCGGTCTGACATCACCAAAGCCGCTGCCGCGCCGTCGCTGGTCTGCGAAGAGTTGCCCGCGGTCACCGTTCCATTGGCGTGAAAAACCGGCTTGAGTTTCCCGAGTGCCTCCATGGAGGTGTCCTCACGCGGGCCCTCGTCGCGGTCGAATACGGCTTTCGAAACCTTCGGCTTCGCGCCGTTCAGCGTTACGGTTTCGACTTCGAACGGCACGATCTCGTTATCGAATTTTCCCTCAGCCTGGGCGCGCAGCGCGTTCTGATGGCTGCGCAGCGAAAAGGCGTCCTGCTCCTCGCGGCGGATTCCGTATTTGTGCTGCAGTTGCTCTGCGGTAAGCCCCATACTCATGTAAATTTCGGGGCGGTGGTCAACGAACCACGGGTTAGGCGCGAGCTTGTTTCCGCCGCGCGGGATCAGGCTCATGGATTCGCTGCCGCCGGCCACGATGGTATGGGCTCCGCCGGAGCGGATGCGGTCCGCGGCCATGGCGATGGCTTGCAGTCCCGAACTGCAAAAGCGGTTGATGGTCACGCCCGGCACGATGTCCGGCAGTCCCGCGCGCAACGCGGCCTGGCGCGCCATGTTCATGCCGGATTCGGCTTCGGGCATGGCACAGCCCAGGATCACGTCGTCCACTTCGTCCTTGGGGACTTGCGGATATTTTTCGAGCAGCGTGCGGATCACGGACCCCGCCAGATCATCCGGACGGGAATTGCGCAGCGTGCCTCGCGGCGCTTTCCCGACGGCGGTACGCAAACAATCGACAATGACTGCTTCCGGCATCAATACCTCCCGGCACAACCGTGTGCCGTTTCGAGAGCCTGGCCGCTCGCGGCAGGAGCCGGCTTAATTACGCAGCGGCTTGCCGGTCTTGAGCATGTGCTGCATGCGTTCCTGGGTCTTGGGCTGCCCGCACAGGCTCAGGAAGGCTTCGCGCTCCAGATCGAGCAGGTATTGCTCCGTGACGGCCTGCTCGCCGGAGCCGCGTCCGCCGCTCAAGACGTACGCCAGCTTCTCTCCTACTACGGTATCGTACTCGGTGACGTATTCGCCTTGCCGCGCCAGGTAAATTCCCAGTTTTAACAGAGCGAATGTGCTTTCGCCGCTGACTTTGATGTCCTGCCGCGGCGTGGAGGGCAGGTATGTTTCGGCGAGCGCCAGCGCTTGCGCCTTGGCATCGCCGATCAGCCGCTCCGGATTCATCGAGATTCCGTCTCCGTGCTGCAACAAGCCGAGCTGGTGCGCATCTTCGGCGCTCGCCGAAACCTTGGCATAGCCGATCAGCTCGAAGGCTTTTTTGGCGTCTTCCAACCTCAACAGCGCTTCTTTGCATCCGCCGCCGGCGGGAATCACACCGACCCCCGTCTCCACCATCCCGATGTAGAGTTCGGCGGACGCTTGCGCGCGCGCGGCGTGCAGCACGATTTCACAACCGCCTCCGAGCGCCATGCCGAACGGCGCCGCAATTACCGGCTTGGGCGCGTACTTGATCGCCATGTTGGCCTGCTGGAAGGCGTTGATGGCGGCATTGAGCTCATCCCATTCGCCCTCCTGCGCGGCCAGCAGCACCAGCATCAGGTTGGCGCCGACGCTGAAGTTTTCGCCCTGGTTGGCGATGATCATCGCCTGAAAATTGCGGGTCGTTTCTTCGATACCGGCGTGAATCATGGAAACCTGGTCGCCGCCGATCGAGTTCATCTTGCTGTGGAATTCCAGAGACAGCACGCCGTCGCCGATATCGATGAGCGAAGCGCCGGCGTTTTTCTTCACAACGCCGCGGGCGCGCTTGATATCGGATAAAACCAGAATGCCGGGCCGCTCTTCGAGCGTGCGGTACGCGGCGCCGGGCAGATCGAAATACTCCGTTCGCGGGCAGCCGTCAGCGTCGGCGGGGCGGTAGAACGATTTCGCTCCGGACGAAAGCATCTTCTGCACGTTTTCCGGAAGGGTCCGGTGTTCGCTCTCGATCCGCCGCGCCGTAACTTCAAAGTCGAGCGCATCCCAAAGCTCGAACGGGCCGAGCTTATTGGCGTAACCCCACCTCATGGCGCGGTCGATCTCCACCACACGGTCGGAAATCTCGGGCACGACGCCGGCCGAATAGAGAAACAGGTCGCTGAATAATTTCCAAAGGAAGGAGCCCGCGCGGTCCTGCTGCGATATCAGCATGCGCAGGCGCGCGCCCGGATCTTCGATATTCTTCGCGGCATCCAGGGAAGGGAAACGCACCTTTTGCGCCGGGTGGTATTCCAGGGTCTTCCAGTCAATCGCCCAGATCTCTTTCTGCGCGCCCTTACCGACTCGTTTGTAGCAGCCTTGGCCGCGTTTTTCGCCCAGCATGCCGCGCTTCACCATCTCCTCAAGGAACGGCTGGAGCACGAAGCGGTCGCGCCAGGGATCGTGAGCCGCCATGTCGTGGAGATTGCGCGTCACCAGCGCCCAGACATCCAGCCCGACGATATCCAGCAGCCGGTAACTGGCGCTTTTCGGCAGTCCGATGGCTGGTCCGGTCAGCGCGTCAACTTCTTCGATCGTGTAACCGTCCTCGACGGTTATTTTGTGGATGGTTGAACCGAAAAACGTGCCGATGCGGTTGGCGATGAAATTCGGCGTGTCCTTGCACGGCACCACGCCCTTTCCCAGGCGGTGATCGCAGAAATCTTTTACGAACTCCAGAACTTCCGGAAGCGTTTCGGCGCCCGGGATTTGTTCCAGCAGATGCAGATACCGCGGTGGATTAAAGAAGTGCGTGCCGAGAAAATGCCGGCGGAACTCGGTTTCAAAGCCCTCGGAAATTGCGGCGAGGGGAATTCCGCTGGTGTTGGTGGAAACAATTGAGCCGGGTGCGCGCATCACCGCTACTTTGGCCAGTAGTGCGCGTTTGATGTCCAGGTTTTCTGTAACGGCTTCGATGATCCAGTCGCAGTCGCGGATCTGCTTGAGGTGGTCTTCAAAATTGCCGGGAGTGATGCGGCTCGCCACGGCCGGGGTAAAAAATGCAACCGGTTTTTGTTTCGCGGCGGCCTCGATGCCGCCCAGCGCGGCGGCGTTCCGTTTAGGATTTCCGGGAACAACGATATCCAGCAGCAACGCCGGCACACCGGCATTGGCAAAATGAGCCGCGATCCGCGACCCCATGGTGCCCGCCCCGAGGACGGCAACCCGTTGGATTGGCTTCACAGAGGGGAGTTTACCGCGAACGGCGCTAGTACGGGAGATGGGCTGGTGAGGTTTGATCTGCTCCGGAAAAAAGCAATGCCGTGAGCCTGCAGGAATTCCTGCATCGGCCCACGGCGCTGCGGGAGAACCGACTAGTGAATGTCGGTGACGGTAACTTTGCCGTCCGGCGACATCGTGCCACTAACTCTGGCGTGAATCGGCTTGCCTTCGTTCATTTCTTTGGTCCACTTCTGCTTATTCTTCAGTTCTTCTGCGGCTCGGTTATTCCCGACGGCGTCGAACTTCAAAGACCGTCCGTCGTCGAGCATCAGCGCAAAAGCGGTCGTTGAACTGGTGACCGGGCAGCTCATGGTCTGCATGTTCTTTGAGCGGCTGCGGCTGCCTTTACCGGACATATCCGGGTTCTGATTCATATCGCTTGAGCTGCTGCTTTGATTCGGATCTTGCGAAGAATTTTGAGCAGTGGAGCTGGAGCCGTTGGGATACTGATTCTGGCTGGTCGAGCTGGAATTATTCTGGCTCGTCGAGCTCGGATTGTTGGAGTTCTGAGCGGTGGAGCTGGAAGTGTCCGGGTTCCGGCTGGTGGACGACTGGCTGCTCGAACTCTGGTTCGGATTGTGACTAGTTGAATTCTGAGCGGTGGAACTTTGGCTGCTGGAGCTGCTCGAAGTCGAATTCTGAGAAGTTGAGCTTTGGCTGCTGGAGCTCGCGGGGTTTTGGCTGCTGGAGCTCGAGCTTTGCGTGCTGGACTGTGTTTCGTTCCCGTAGAGACCCGCTGTGCTGCCGGTGCCCTGTTGGGTGGCTAGACAAGTTGCGTCCGCCAGAGTTCCTTTCCAGTGCTGCATCTGCACCTGCGAACCAGGTGTAGTCGTGGACTGGGAATTGGGTTCAGTCGATTGCGGATATGTCGATTGTGGGCTCGAGGGTGTCGTCTCCGGTGTCGTGGATTGCGGGTTCGACTGATTCGCTGGCGAGTTCGACTGATTCGGTTGTGGATTAGTTTGCGGCCGTTGCGCGGCAGCCGTCCAAACCATCAGGGACATTGCTGCCATAAATAGTCCTACTTTTTTCATGTGTGCCGTCTCCTCCCTGCTTGGGATTGCAACTCGATCGCCTTTCACCGCGGATCCTCCAAAACTGTGAGGAAATCGACGGTCCGAGCGGGTGACGATGTTAGGCATCGCACGGAGGCCGGCCGCCAGGCAGGTTGATCTCCGGTTGCTATGATAAAAGTTCTTGGAAATCCCGCCAGGAATGGATCCCGCCCCGGTAAAAAAGACTCGCCGCAAGGTGCCGCGCTGGGCCGTGCTGCTGGCGACCTATGCGATCTCTATCGCCAGTCTGGTCTGGGCGCTGAGCGGATACGATTTTTCCCAGATCCAAGTAGCCATCCTTTCAGTGAGATGGGGCTGGGTTCTGCTGGCCGTGGTGCTCGAACTTGCGGTGTACCTGCTGCAAGCCTGGCGCTGGCTCACATTGCTGAGCCCAATCGAACGCATGGGGCTTTGGGAAACGGCACAAGCCATTTACATCGGCCTGTTTGCCAGCGACGTGCTGCCGTTGCGTCCCGGAGAGATTATTCGCTGTTATCTGCTGGCCGTTTGGGGCGAAATACCGATTTCACTGACTCTGACCTCAGCCGCGATCGAGCGCGTGCTCGACGGCATCTGGCTGGTCGGCGCGTTCTGGGCTCTGGCGACGGTGATGACCTTGCCGCGCGCCATGGTGGATTCCCTGCCGGTTCTTGCGTTTGCGGTTTTCGCCTTGACCGCGCTGTTCCTCTACATTCTTTTTCGCAAACACCACGCGCATTCGGTTTTGTCGAAACGGGACTGGGGGCGGAAGTTTCTTCATGTTCTTGACCAGATCCACCAGATGGGCCAGTGGCGCACACTGGCGAAAGCGTGCGGCATTACATTTCTCTACTGGCTGATGCAGATTCTTCCCGTGTGGGCCTTATTTCGTGCTTACGATATGGATCTCTCGTTCTGGCCGGCTTCGGCCGTGCTGATAATCAAGTCGGTCGGCACATTGATCCCCAGCGCGCCCGGGAATCTCGGAGTCTTTCAATCCGTCGTCAAGTTGGCGCTCACGATGTTCAGCGTCGAGCCGAATGTGGCGTTGGAACTTTCGGTCCTGATGTGGGCAGCGATGACGTTGCCTCCGCTGATTGTGGGATTCGTAGCGGTGCTGCTCACCGGATTGAGCATCGGCGAAATTCATCGCCACGCGCACGCGCACCACCGGCATTATCTCGAGCGCCGCGGAACTTAGACCGGATCGCGGTTGGATCGCGCCCGGGTTGTTACAAACTCTCCTCATGCTGAAAATCAGTTTGGCTTTCTTACTGCTTGCCGCCGTTCTATCCG